>JAYVTG010000001.1:0-45893 GCA_043774625.1 Polaromonas sp.
ACTCAGATCGACATACTGCTTGGGAACAATCAAATGCCCGAACGTGAACCCGAGCAATGCGATCAGCAAAGCCTGTTTACAACGTTGGGACACTAGTGATATTACACGATATGTGCACGATGTGATTACTATGTATTTCATAGCTGCTTACGCATATTCTACGCTGGCAACAGGCATATTTGATTGCTAAAACGCGTCAAAATGCTTACGCAGCGTTACCCAGGTGGAATTGCAGGCTGCCGGTGTTCGACGTCGAAACTTTGGTGTGCATCTTGGGTGTTTGGTCTTCGGCTTTCGGTATTGGTATTCAAAGGAGTGCTCACCACCTTTTGAAGGCTTTGGGGGAGGGGTGTGCTTAGACAAAATTTTTAGGAAGGCGCGCGTTGTTCAAGCTCGAGCGTTACAAGACACAGTTCGCGCGTGTTTTCTAAAAACTTTTTGCAGCGCATACCCCGAGTCCGAAGCATGCCCACCAGACATGCCAAAACCCCACTGCCCGCCAACTAAGCCCGCCAACCAGTAAGATGTAGCCATGCAACTGCCTTCCAGATTCTGGGCTGACCTGTCCAGCCGCCAATTTGCCCAGCTAGCCGCCAGCCCTGCCATCCACAAGGCCGTGGCCGTGCTACCGGTCGCCGCCATCGAGCAGCACGGCCCCCACCTGCCCGTGAGTGTAGACACCACCCTGGTAGACGGCACCATTGCCGCCGCCCTGCCCCACCTGCGCGCCGACCTGCCCGTACTGTTTTTACCCACCCAGCAGGTGGGCAAAAGCAACGAACATATTCGCTTTCCCGGCACACTCACCTTAAGCGCGCAAACGCTGATCAGCGTGTGGATGGAGCTGGGCGCTTGCGTGGCGCGTGCGGGGTTTAAAAAACTGGTGCTGCTCAACAGCCACGGTGGCCAGGTAAGTGTGATGGACATTGTGGCGCGCGACCTGCGCACTGCGCATGACTTGATCGTCTACAGCACCAACTGGTACACCCTGCCGCTGGGCGACGCGGTGATGAACCTCTTCCCCCCGGAAGAACACCGCTTTGGCATCCACGCGGGCGACATGGAAACGTCGATGATGCTGGCCTTGCGTGAGCAGTTTGTGGACATGGCGCAGGCGCGCGACTTCAAATCCACAGCGCAAGACCGTGCAGCAAAATACCCCATTTTGGGCAATGGAAGCTCTGCCAAACTGGGCTGGCAAATGCAAGACTACAACGCCATGGGAGCCGCAGGCAATGCCAGCGCAGCAACCGCCGACAAGGGCCAGGCGTTGCTCAGCGCAGCGGGTTTGCAACTGGCGCGCTTGCTGCAAGAAGTGAGTGATCTGCCTCTGAGCACGCTCAATCCCACACCCTGCATCGCCTGACGCATCGCCAGAGTTTTGCTTGCACCTGTTGCAGCGATGCAGCCTGGGTTTTGAACCCAATGCAAGCAAACCCTGGCAATTTTCGGCCACACAGTGGTCTTGGGCATCACATATGGCCAATGCCAGCGTAGATACTGCGTGAGCAGCTATCAAAAATATAGCGATCATGCGCAAAATACATACCCGCCAGTAGCAACCCCGTCAGTCCAACCCACTCCAGCATGGCCGCCTTGGCCAGGTTTACCGTTAAGAAAACTTTAGTAACAATATTTGCACTTTGGGCTTACTTTGTGGCAGTAAGCTCTTTTTTGAAAACTAAGCGTCCTCAGCCATCCCCACGCAAACCCTCGACAGCGTGGTTTTAAAACCCCAGCATGGCTTATAGTTTTTGGTGTGAATTCAGTAAAAAAAGATCCAAAGTATTAATTAAATGAATTTTTAGCACTGTTGTCACCCTGCATCTAGCCCGGTAGTAACACCCTCCAAATTCAGATAGGGTTCGACCTACCTTTGCTAAAACGTGATGAAAGTCACTTTTAAAAACACAAAAAGAAACCTAAAGTAACCCCAAGACGGATATTTCTCCGCAGCTTTTGATTTTCTGGGGGTGAAAAATGACTACATCTAACGATTCCAGCGTGTCCACCAAGGGGAGGCGCCAACTTTTCAAGCTGGGTACAGCAGCAGCAGGCGCTGGCTTGATGCTCACACAAACGAATGAGGTTACCGCCAAGGGGGGTGTTAGCGGCGGCGGCGTCGTTTCTGGCGGCGGTGGTGGCGGCAGCGCTGGACTTCCAGCATCACCAGCAACAACTCCATTTGTGCAAGCTTTGCCGGTTTACCAAGCCAAGCAAACCGTGGCGGCACTTAACCCAGTGTCACAGCCTGCGGCTGACAGCGCAAGTGGTGAATGCGGTCGCCCCAATCACCAACGCTGGGCTGACTTTGAGAAAGAGACGAACAAGTTCTACGAATTGCATGTCAAGGAAGCCGATCACTCTTTCCACCCCCAACTGCCCACACAAAAGGTTTGGGGCTATGACGGCATAGTGCCAGGGCCTACATTTGTAGCGCGCTATGGCGAGCCGATCATGGTGCGCATTTTTAACGAACTGCCTGCAAACTCTATTGGTTTTGGCTCACCCGAAATCAGCACCCACTTGCACAATTTGCATTGCGGTTCTACGAGCGACGGTTTTACGGGCGACTATTACAGCAAAACTAAATTTGGCCCCACCATGACGGGGCCTGGCGCGTACAAAGACCACCACTATGTGAACTGCCGCGCTGGTTATGACTCTGCGCATCAAACCGAAGGTGACCCACGTGAGTCTTTGGGTACCCTGTGGTACCACGACCACCGACTCGACTTCACAGCGCCCAATGTCTACAAAGGTTTGGCTGGGTTTTATTTGTTGTTTGACGAGCTGGATTCTGGCGACGAAAACGACCTCAACCCCACCGCATTGCGCTTGCCTAGTGGGGTAGGCAAGTACGACATTCCATTGGTTTTTAACGACAAGCAGTTTGACCAAAACGGTTACTTGTTTTTTAACCAATTTGAAGCCGATGGTATTTTGGGCGACAAGTTTTGCGTCAACGGCAAAATTCAACCGTACTTCAACGTAGAGCGCCGCAAGTACCGCTTTCGCATGCTGGACGGCGGGCCATCACGCTTTTATGAGTTTTATATCACCTACAACGGTGTTGACCAGGCCTTCACGTATATATCCAACGACGGTAACTTGTTGCCTGCGCCACTGACCATGACCAAGGTGCGCCTGGGTGTAGCTGAACGTGCAGACATCGTCGTCGATTTTTCCAAATACCCCAAAGGGGCCAAGCTGTATATCGTCAACAAACTGGACCAAACTAATGGCCGAGGCCCTAGTGGCAAGATTTTGAACCCAGGCACACAGCTTATGGAATTTCGCGTAGGCGACTTACCTGCTGTGCCTGACAACAGCCGCGTACCCGCCTTGCTCCGCGAGTTACCTCCGATCAATTTGGCTGAAGTAGTGACCACCCGCAGATGGGAATTTGCCAAGAGCAACGGTGGTTGGACCATCAACGGAAAACTGTTCGATGTAATGACCGCCAGTGCACAACCCAAGCGCAATACGGCAGAAATATGGGTACTCAAGGGCGGTGGTGACTGGTCACACCCTGTACACATTCACTTTGAAGAGGGACGCATTTTATCGCGTAATGGCGCGCCACCTGCGCCACACGAGCGTGGCCGAAAAGACGTGTATGTACTAGGCCCCGGGGACGAATTGCGTGTGTTCTTGCGCTTTAGAGACTTTGAAGGCAAGTACATGATGCACTGCCACAACACGACGCACGAAGACCACGCCATGATGATTCGATGGGACATTGTTGCTCCTTGATGGCGCAACACGCTTCAACCCAAGACTCACAAATTTTCAAAACAATTTCTGGAGAATTCATCATGACAAATAGACGCAACTTACTCGCAGGTCTGGGCGGAGCTGCCGTGGGCAGCCTGTTGATACCCGCCTTGGTTAACAGCGAACGCACTGCCGCAAAACCAGAGCAAGGTGGCTGGCGCGCCAACTACTTTCCCAACTCGATTTTTGAAACGCACGATGGCAGAAAGGTCAAGTTTTATGATGATTTGATCCGCGGCAAACTGGTGATGATCAATATGATGCTGGAGATTTGCACAGACGGCATTTGCCCCCCCATGACTGCCAATCTGCTAAGGGTACAAGAGGCGTTGGGCGACCGTGTGGGCAAAGACATTCACATGTATTCCATGACGTTACTGCCAGAGCATGACACACCAAAAACTCTGGCTGCATACGCGAAAGCTTTTGGCGTGAAACCAGGTTGGACGTTTTTGGCAGGCTCTGCCGTTGACACCGACATCATTCGTCGCAAGCTGGGTTTTTACGACCTGGATGAAACCAAAGATGCCGACAAAAAACAGCACACCGGTATGGTGCGCATGGGCAACGATGCCTACGACCGCTGGTGCATGATGCCAGCGCTTTCAACACCCAAGATGATCAAAGACGCAGTCTTGAGCTTGAGTGTCTGAGTTTTTCATTCTTTTGAAACAGGGAGTCGATCATGTCTCACAATTTTTTAACATACGCCATGCCGAAGGCGATGGTGAGGGTCACACTGGCCCTAGTAGTCGGCGTGCTGAGCACACTTGGCGCAGGTGTTCAAGCAGCTCCTACTATTGCAGCGATTGAAGGCGAAATTCAAAGCCTCACACGCGCCAGCCCCGGTGACCATTGGACAGGTGGGACCATCGTGGTTTCTGGTCAAAATATCATCTTGCCACGTAACTTGCTGCTGGACTTGCCAGCTAACCGCTTAACGCTCAACCAATTGTTTGACCAAGCTCCAGCAGCTTGCGTAGCTTTAGGTGAGAGTGGCCTGGCCAAAGGCGACAAGTGCAACACCAGCGGTAAGGGTGGCGTAGCCAATATTGCAGCCAACAGAACGAACGGGGGGAACGTCATTGCTGGTGATGTCTACATTCAAAAAAGCGTTGAATCGGTTAACGGCGTAGTGACATTTATCGACTACAACCAAGGCTGGTTTGCACTCAACGGAACGCTGAATGACCCGGTCACAGGCGTTATGGTGCGCATCAACGATCCAAGTGCACGACACACCACTCAGTCAGGGGCGGGCTGCGACCCAGGTTCCCTAGTCAATTGCAGTGCTGACCCACGTTTTGCTTTAGATCCAGATAACTACACCAATGTGTTCACCACGGGCTACCCGCTATGCATTCCCAGTACGGTGTCACGCAACTTTCCGGGCTTGCCAGTAGTTGTAGGTGGTGGCGTTACCAACAATCCACCTACCGGCATAACCCCCACCAATGCAGCAGCCAACGGCACGGGTGACTTGCTATGTCCAACCACAAACCGAACCGTCAACGGCGGCCAGCCGGTAGACGACTCGCGCCGCATGGCGCCCATCATGCTGGGTGACACCATCACGGCCGAGGGTAACTTCGAGCGGGTTAATGGCGTGCACTTCTTGTCTTCACACACCACCAAGGTAGCCAAGGCACTCACAACCCGAACCGGTCCCAATGCCAATGGTCAACCAGACTACATTTTTCCAGATGAGGTCTTTATTGACGCTCCGGGTTTTCAAAATCAACGCATCCGCAGCTTGTTTATTGGTTACTCGACCGTTGCGCCTGCAGACGTTGTTGTATGGTCTATCCATTACGATCCGGCTACCAACTCCAAGCACGAATTCCCGTTGATGAGCACTACGGGTTGTGACAATGCTGCTGGCGTTAGCACTTGTACTGGCCAAGGCATCATTCCTGGCGGTGGCGACATTTTCCGTATTCGCCATGACGTGGACTTTGGCATTGGCGCCAAACCGCGTTTTAACCCTTGCGATCACCTGCGTGCCGACCCCCGCCTGGCAGGGTTGAACATTTGTCCTGCGTCCGCCGGCAATGCACAAGGCAACATCACGGAAATGATGGGTATCTTGAGCCCTTTGCCGCATGAAATTCAATCACGCACTGGTCGCAAATTGGCTGACCCGACACTGCAAACGGTGGACGCGAGTGGTAACCCTTCAACCAACGGGCAGTACTTGTTCCCCTTTGGCATTGGTTTGGGCGGCATTGATATTCCCAACTTTTTCGAGATCAATATTGACCAGACCAGTACACCATTCAACTTCTCGGGTATTCCATGGAACCTGGATCGCCGTTTGAGCCCAGGTGGTTGCAATGGCCCTTGCGAGGCTACCCCACAGCCGCTGGATCCGTTTCCGTTCGAGGGCGTGGCCATGGACCCGCGCTTGCAAGCACCTCCACAGCCTCCGTTGTCGCTGGGTTTGCCCAGTGGCGTCTACAGTGATTTGAACTTTACGGCTGCTGCGTTGCCCAATGCGCGTACCCGTATCTTGTCGTTTGTCAATCCTGCTGTAAACCGGCTTGCAGGTAATGGGTTTGTAACCCCAGCCATTGGTAACTTTGGGGGCGTCCTGGCTTGGCCGCCTGTTGATCCTGTGGCAACTCCGATCACCATCACGCCTGTTGTGGATTTGATCATTACACAAGCAACCACTACGACACCAGCACCGGTAGCCGTGACTGACGCAGCTACCACCGCTTTCAACACGCCTGTGACTATTTCTGTGTTGGCTAACGACACCAATGCGCTCACAGTGGCAGCGGTTGGACTCGCTGCGCACGGTACAGTCAGCACCAATGGCGTTACTGTGCTGTACACACCTACACTAGGATTCTCGGGTATCGACAGCTTTACCTACATCGCCAGCGGAAATGGAGGCACTGCCACCGGCGTTGTAAATGTCACAGTCAATCCGAATACAAACTTTGCGCCGGTAGCAAACCCAGATACAGCAAATGTAGTTGCTGGTAGCTCCGTGGTGGTCAATGTACTGGCCAATGACACAGATGCCAACGGAGATGTGTTGTCCGTAACTGGTGTCGGGCCTGCTACACGTGGCACAGTCACCAGAGTCGGTAATGTAGTGACCTACACCGCGTCACCCGGCCCTGCTGGCACCGGCACATTCACCTACACCATCTCGGACGGTCACGGCGGCAATGCCACAGGTATCGTTACCGTCAATGTGACAGCTGTCGAGAACCTGGCCGTTGGCTCTGCGCTGTTTAGAACTGGTACTGCCCAGTGGCGCGTTTCTGGCACCAGCTCTGTAGAAGGTGCGACCGTAACCGTCCGCCTGGGTGCCGGGGGTCCAGTGATTGGGACCGCTACCGTGACTGCTGGAGTGTGGACGATTGCGCTACGAGGATCATCTGTTATTCCAGCACCAGGAAGTACCATCAGCACTACATCAAGCGGCGGTGGGGTAACCAACGGATTCATTTTGACGATCCGCAATTAACTGTTGCACGCCGGGGCGGTAGATACACGGTCTATCGCCCCATTTATCCATGAAGCCCGCTCGCTTATTTTTTGCACTGATTGCAATTGCGATCATCACGGTGCCAGCTTGGGCTCAGCAGTGCAAGTCCAACAAGGTTCCCAATGCACCCAACAGTCGCTACACGACGCTTGGTAATGGCAGTGAAGTTCAGGACAATGTATCCAAACTGATTTGGCAGCGCTGCAGCATGGGGCAGTTGTGGAACGGAAAGACATGCCTGGGTGCGGCTATTGGCTATAAATGGGACGTAGTTTATGGCGCGGGTAGCCCGAAGTTAACCAAAACGCAAGTGACCACACCAGAGGCGGTGCCGCAGCCCACGGCTACATCTAACACCAATGCGCCAGAGGAATCGGATGCTGACAATGGCGATATGGCAGAACCTGATGACGCGTCACCTCCCGCAGTTGCTGATGCGCCCAAACCTGCGTCCCGCGAGCTTGGTTGGCGGCTTCCTACGCTCAAAGAGCTATTCACACTGGTCGAACTGGCCTGTACCAGCCCATCCATCAATACGGTGATGTTCCCGTCCACGGGCACCAACTTTTACTGGTCTTCGTCTACTTTTTCTGACGACGACAACTTTGCCTGGGGCGTGGATTTTAACGATGGCCGCGCCAGCTATGACGCCAAAAAAAGCTCTTCGCGCGTGCGCTTGGTACGTTTTTCGCCCTGATGTGTAACTGCGGTACTAACGCATATTTTCCGCCTAAATTCCCTGCTTTCCGCTCGAAAAGGAGCGGTACTACTAACCTCGTAGGATGCACCCTACTCCCCACTAAATGTGACATAAATCACTGGTATAGAAACAATTACTGACCTACAGTAACTACATGTCAATTTCACATCTAAGTATTGCGTAGAAAATTTTTCGGGAGCAAATCATGTACAACATCAGCAAATTCAGCAAAGCATTACAGCTAATTTTTGTGGTGGCCGCAGCAAGCGCTACCGCCGTATGGGCACAACCCATCCCCTACATCGCCCCTGTGATAGCGCCAGTGCCAGTGGTGCCCTCGCAGTTTGACATTACCGGGTTTTTGCAAGACGCCACGCTGGACACAACCAATGCCATCTGCAGGCCATCGCACCCCCGGCTTGCTGGTGGCACGGTCAAGCTCAACGGTCAAACCATCATCATTCCGTGCAACACCATTTTGCAAATGCCCGCTTTCACGATGGCTTATGCAGACTTGTTCAAGCCTGGCAGTGGTTTGACCGCTGCGGACATTACGCCCAACAACCAAACAGGCCTGGCGCTGACTGATTTGCTGGGCACTGTGAGTGGCTCTACCGTGCCGCAAACTCAGCCTGGGCTGCTTACCATGCCCACCCCTTCCGGCTCGTCCACAACCTTGCAAACACGCTACAACGGGTCGCTGCCGTCGTACGAAATTCATGTCGTTGGCAACGTGGTCAGCGGTCAATACATTGCAGGTCTGGTTTTTATATCGCAACAGTCGCTCAACGCTGGCCAGGGCGTGATCAGTTGCATTGACTACAACACGGGTGAAATGCAAGTCGGTGGCGTGCCGGTGGATCCATCGCTGGCGCCGTTCACCTGCCCCAATCTCACTCGCGGTGTCACTCGTGTGCGTATTAACGATGCCGTAGGCCGTTTTGGCAAGCGTCATGCACCGCTAGGTACATGCGCCGGTAACCCCAATTGCGTGGAAGAAGCAGGCTTTGACCCACGCTTTACACCAGACACTGACAACCCCACCATAGCCGCTGCCAGTGGCTACCCCATGTGCATTCCACGTGTAAACCCATTCATTGCCGGTGCAGTAGATCGTGAATGCCCACAGTCCAACCGGCCCCTGGCGCCAAATTGCAAAAACTATGCCGCCAACACTGGTATTCCTGCATTCCCCAATCTGGCCACGGGTTATTGCATGACTTATTTGATGGACCCACCGACTGCACCTGTACCCGCTGGCGTAGTGGGCGTATGCCCAGGGCCTGACCCACGTTGCCCCACAGACCCCACCAAACAAGTGCCGTTTGAAATTGGTGACAATATCACCTTCTTGGGTACGCTCAAGGCCGACACCAATGGCGTTTATGTGTCTGCCCACACCGTGCATGCCAACCTGGGTGTATATACCCAGCCCAACACCGCACCGGTGTACACCGCTGTAGAGGTAGTACTGGCAGGTACCGCTGGCCGCCCAGTGGCAGGTTTACACCAGGAAGTAACCGGCCGCGTAAAGTTTGTGGGTTTCACCACCGATGTCACAAGCTTGGTTGACTTGTATGCACTGGACCAAGACCCCGTCACAGGTACTGTGACAGAGCGTTTGCTGGGCACACAAAACGCTTTGTCTAGCCCTTTGCTGGGTCGTTTTCGTACACCCGTCAATAACAACGGTGCCTTCTTGCCACCTACTCGCAACTACCGCGCTATTGCACGCACCATGTGCGGTAACCAGAACACACCCTGCCATTTGGAGGGCGGCCCTGCGCAAAGTCCGGTAGCCAATGGTTTGATTGCCGGTCAATATCTGTTGCCTAATTTTGAATTTATCTTTGCTGAAAATTTGATATTCGGCCAAGCTTTGGTACCCAACAATTTTCAAGACCTGCCATTTCTGTTTTGTGGTTCTGGGCCGATTGATGGCCCTGGGACTGGCTCACCAGTCGTTGGCCAATTGGACCCCGCACCCTGGGCACCACCGATGGACGACCCTATCTTTCACTCTACGTTGTGTCCGGCAGCCAAGTCTGTCAGCGCAGCGCGAGTTTTCCCGACAGTAGTGGGGGCGACAGACGCATTGCGAATTACCACTGCATTGTGGGACAACCGTGTAGGCAAAGGTCGAGTTAACCTGGTGGTGACATCCACCAGTACACCGGCACCCGCAGGCATGTTTATGGTAGCTACCCTGTGGAACGACTTGTTGCCGCCCGATATGCCCGGCAGTACTGCAAACCCGATCACTTCTGAGATGGTGATGGTGTCAAATTCGCCTGCGCGTGGTGGTGCAGCCATCTGCCCCACATCTGCGCCTTGCTGGCTGCTTGATGCACCCGGCTACATAGTCTACGCGCCTGGCCAAAACAACAATGGCATTCCCACCATGTTGGCACCCACGTCCATATCGGTGCGCTCCAGCTTGGGAGGCACCGCCTTCACCAATGCTGTTACCACACTTGCATGCCGACCCGGTGGCCGTGCAGGCTGTTTGTGATCCATCCTTCAACGCAAGTCTAGGAGCAGACCATGAACACCTCTAATTCACCCCCGCGTGTACGCCCTTGGCAACGCGCTCTGGCCTTGGCTCTGGCCATGTTGATGGCTTATGCCCCGGTAGGTGCACGCGCACCTGGCCGCCCAGGTATTGACGCGCTGGTTGAAGAGCCTGATGCCTTGCCACCCAGTAATGCCAACCTGCCAGCCAACTTTCTCTTTAACATTGACCCTACACTAACTTTGCCCGGCAACCCCACTATTCCTGGATCGCAAGTAAACGCGGTGGGTACGCAAAGCATCACCATTTCAGCAGATAGCGTTTTGGGCGGCCCTGCTGGCATGGTTTTTGGTGCACCCATGACATCGTCGTCTGGTGAACTGATGGTTCCACTGGAGGGCGTTACACCCGACGCGATCATCGAGGGTAGAAAAGCTATTCCAGCGGTGAACGCAAACTTTGGCAGCATTGACCTGATACCTGCACTGGTGTCACTCAAAACGGTGGATATACCACCCGTGCCGGGGCTAGAAAATTTTGTACGCAACAAGAGCGCAGCGATTACACTGGGCAAGGCCTTGTTTTGGGACTCCAAGGTAGGCAGCGACGGGCAGGCATGCGCCAGTTGCCACTTTAATGCAGGTGCAGACAACCGCCTAAAAAACCAGTTAAACCCTGGGCCTGTCAATGGCACCAAGACGTTCAACCTCACGGCTACTGGTGGCGGCGGACCCAACTATAAACTCACACCCGCTGACTTTCCATTCCTGCGTCTGCTGGACCCGCTGGACAGAAATTCACAGGTCTTGTTTGAAAGCAATGATGTCGTGTCTTCGCAGGGCACGTTCGCGGGTAGTTTTGTCAATGCACTGGCAAACGGCACAGAGAAATGTGGCAACCGGGCGATTGATGAGTTCAATGTTCACGGCACACTCACCCGCCGTGTGGCCGGGCGCAATACACCAACGGTCATTAACGCTGTATTTAACTTTCGCAATTTTTGGGATGGCCGTGCCAATAACATTTTTAACGGCAACAACCCGTTTGGTAACCGCGATACAGGTGCTAAAGTATTAGAAGCACGAGCCGATGGATCCGCCAATTGGGTAGCCATGGAATTACCCAATGCCAGCCTTGCTTCGCAAGCTGTGGGCCCTGCTCTGAGCGACTTCGAAATGTCGTGCTCCAACAAAACATTCAAGCAATTAGGACGCAAATTGCTGCCCATGCAGGCGCTGTCGGCACAGCGAGTGCACCCACAAGACTCGGTACTGGCATCGTATCGACACACTCGCCAAAACGGTTTGAATACAACGTACACCGAGATGATCAAGAAAGCGTTTGATGCTGACTGGTGGCGCTCTACACAGACCTTTGATGGTTACACCCAGATGGAAACCAATTTTTCCATGTTCTGGGGTATTGCGATCATGATGTACGAGTCAACACTGGTGTCTGACGAAGCGCCTATCGACAAGTTTGTAGGTTGGGCTGGCACACCTGCAGATCCGAATGCGCTGTCAGTCCAGGAGCGCCGTGGTTTGGCTATTTTCAGAAGCCCTAAAGCCAATTGCGTAGCCTGCCACAAAGGTGCAGAATTCACCAGTGCTGCTACAGGTTTGCAACCTACTCTGAGCGACGACAACCTGGTACAACACATGTTTGTGGGTGCGGGCAAATTGGGCATTTATGACAACGGCTTTTACAACATTGGTGTGCGACCCACTGCTGAGGACGTCGGCGTGGGTGGAACCGATCCGTTTGGTAACTCGCTGTCGTATGCGCGCCAATATATGGACCAGTTGCGCGGCAAGTCAATTCCAGATGCACTGCAAGTCAAGCCCTGTTCGTTTGCCATTAAAACAGATGCAATTGAATGCTGGACACACCCAGACCCTGAATTGGCCCGCGTAGGTGTAGATGGCGCTTTCAAAACGCCCGGCTTGCGCAACATTGCACTAACGCAACCATACTTTCATAATGGTAGCCGCTTTACACTGGAGCAAGTGGTGGACTTTTACAACCGCGGCGGTGACAGACGCGGCACGGATGATAACAACACCTCTGGTCACACCTCGCCCAAGACCACCAATGGCGGGACATCGAACGTGCACCCCAATATGCGCCCGCTGGGTTTAAATACAACCGAAAAGGCTGACTTGGTAGCTTTTTTGCGCAACTCGCTGACCGATCGACGTGTGGCTTGCAAGCAAGCGCCATTTGATCACCCCGAACTTCGCATTGCCAATGGCCATGTGGGCAACGCCCAACAGGTCGTGCGTAGCGGCCCTGACGGAAAGGCCCTGGACGCGTTTATCGACCTTCCTGCAGTGGGTGCACATGGCTTGCCCCGACATGCCTGCTTGGCAAGCGATGTAGGGACACGCTTCTAAAAAAACCTGGTGCGGCTGGCGGGGATCGAACCCACGACCCTTGGCTTCGGAGGCCAATACTCTATCCACTGAGCTACAGCCGCATTGGTGCCAATTGTAGTGTGCAAAGGGTTTGCCCTGATTAGGCGGCGCTCTGGGTTTATAATCAAAAGTTGTTTTTTGCATGGCCTGCCGCCTATTTGACAGCAGGTTATCTTGCCCAAAGCCATTCCCCTACAACCCTAGTTCACCTTAGTTTGAGTTACTTATGAGCAGTACTGACCAGCACGACGACCACCAAGAAGGCCCTATCAAAACCCCAGGCCAGTTACTGGCTACGGTATTCTTTTCTTTTGTAGTGCCCATTTTTGTCATTATTGGCTTGGTGTACTACGTGACCTCTACAGCCAAACCTGCCGGGTCTAGTAATGCTGAATCTCTGGCTTTAGGCGGTCTGACGCAAGCCGATGCAGAAAAAGCGGTGGCTGCGCGTATCCAAAAAGTGGGCGTAGTCGAGATTCGCGATGCCAACCGCCCCTTAAAGGCTGGTGAAGAGGTTTATAAAGCGCAATGTGTGACCTGTCACGGAGCCGGTCTGGCTGGTGCGCCCAAATTCCAGGACGCTGGCGCTTGGGGAGCTCGCGTTGCTACAGGTTATGAGGCCTTACTCAACTCTGCACTCAAAGGCAAAGGTGCCATGGGCGCGCAAGGTGGTGGTGATTTTGATGATGTAGAAGTGGCCCGTGCCGTGGTATTCATGGCCAATGCGGGTGGTGGCAAGTTTGCCGAGCCACAACGTACTGCTGCACCAGCAGCAGATGCAACAGTAGCAACGGCCTCTGCCCCTGCAGCCACCAAGTAAACCTGGTCACTCCATTCAAAATGCCGCTCCTGAGCGGCTTTTTTCATCATTTTCGCCTGTTGTCAGCACAGAATATGCGCGAGCAGCTATTATTTTTATAGCAAATGCTTTGGATTAAGTAATTCTTTGTGCAGCATCTGTGGGCTACGCACATAGCCAAACTGCTTGGGCAATTCGCGCGTAGGCACGAGTTCTGGCACCCACAGACCCTGCTCTACGGCCTCGGCCGCCAGTCCTACGTCCATGGTGTGTACCAAGCCAAAGCCCAACTCGGTTTCCATGTATACCCGGCCTTGCTCGTCTACCATGCAACGCTGCGATCTGGCTGGTGCGCCCGTATGCGCCAGCAAGCTGTAGTCGGCTTGCACACGCCATATATAAGGCGTAGCCTGCAGTTCCGCATACACGCGCTGTGGACCGTTTTGAAAAAAATACTGACCCTGATCGTCGCACTCGTAATTGCGGTTGATAAAGTCAATCAGTTTCTCATGTTTCAGTTCTGCGCCTTTGGCACCCGCAACGCTGCTCGTAAAGCTGCCTAGTGCCTGGGCACGGTCATCGCGCATCCACCATTGACCACGTGCATCCAACGCTAGCCAGCCGTAGCAATGGGGCACATGGGGCCATTTGGCCATCGCTTTTTGAACCATGTCGTCCATCTTGCTACCTCATAGCTGCTCTAAGAGCCAGGCACCCACCGCATCAGGTAGACTTCTCACATGGCCAGGTGGTCTGCCGGCTGGAAAACCCACATGCCCGCCATGGCGCGGCTTCCATAGCGTGACATAGTGACCCACCTCATGCTGGGCAGGCAAGCTGCTGGCGGGTACAAAACAGTCGTTGAGCGTATTTACCACCAGTGCTGGAATACGAATGCGGTGCAAATGCGGCTTGGCTGAAGCGCGGTTCCAGTAGTCGTCTACATTCTTAAAACCATGGACGGGGGCGGTAAAGATGTTGTCAAATTCGTACAAATCGCGCGCAGCTTCCAGCTTGGCCCTAACAAACAAGTCTGGGTATAAGGTCAGGCGCTGTAGCGCTCGGGGTTTCATGGTGCGCAGGAACATGCGGGTGTAGACCTGCCGGTTAAAGCCACGCCCAATCGCTTGGCCACTGGCCGTCATATCAATCGGCGAACAGACAGAACACACCGCGCTGGCACATTGTGCTGCCGATTCGCCCATTTCTTGCGCCCAGCGCAGCAGGGCATTTCCACCCAACGAGACACCCACCACGATCATTTTTCGCTGCGGGTTTTGCTGCTTTAAACGCGCCAAAATCCAGCCAATCTCTTCAAAATCGCCCGAGTGATAGGCACGCGGTGCGCGGTTTAGCTCACCACTGCAGCCACGAAAATGCGGCACGGCATAGGCAATACCGTGTTGCGCGGCCCAGTCTGCAAAGGCCTCGGCGTAGTGGCTGCGCGACGACCCCTCCAAACCATGGAAAAGCACCAGCAAGGGGGCGTCGGCAGGCGCGCTATGGGTTGAAAAATCCACATCAATAAAGTCTGCGTCAGGCGTGTCCCAGCGCTCACGCATGTATTGCGGCCGCACACCAAAATGGCGGCGAGAAAATAAAGCTGGCCAAATCGTTTGCGCCTGACCCCCTGGCAACCAACGCGGCGCCTGATAATTTAATTTGCTATTCATTTAGTAGCTACTCGCGCATATTCGACGCTGACATCAGGCATATTTTTGCATCCAATTACTCTGAGACTCATCAATGCAAAACAGTCGGCGTTTCATCGAGTTCATGCATTTCTCGCGGCGTGCCTGGGCTGGCATGGTGCGCCACCATACGCCAGCCCTGCGCCGTCTTGTGGTACACATTGGTTGCAATCACATAGGCCTCCCGAGGCCCATCTTCAGTCATGATCTGAATGCGCTCCAGTACGCTGTGCACCGCACTGGCCAAAGCAACAATTTTACGGGTGCGCAGTGGCGTAGCCTGGATACTTCCGTTGGCAAACATGGCATCAAATGCCACACGAATGGCTCCAGCACCTACTACGCGCGGACCACCAGGGTGCACGCAAACAATCTCGTCTTCATCTGCCCAGCAAGCCATCAGCTTGTCTACATCACCCTTTTGCAAGGCGTCGTAAAACATCGCCTCCACATCGTCCGCGCTACCGCCTAATGTGACTGACTGAAGCCTGGATTTGCTGGACATAGTGCAATTATGCTCAAAACACTTGGTTTGGATAGGTAGCAATTTTTGCCGTAACTGCTACTGAAAATATGCCGCAAAAAGCAAAACGCCAACCCGAGGGTTGGCGTTTGTATATTGGTTGCGGAGGCTAGATTTGAACTAACGACCTTTGGGTTATGAGCCCAACGAGCTACCAGGCTGCTCCACTCCGCGTCATATCTTTTATTATACTCTTTTGTGCCGGTGAATGCCGCGCAGCATGAAAGTATTGTTGACTTTATGGGTTTTAGCTTTGCGCTTATTCCCATGTCTCAAATTAACTAGCGTCAGCTACGGGTGCGTTAGTGTCTGGACGATCCACCAGTTCAACATAGGCCATCGGAGCGTTATCACCCACGCGGAAACCCATCTTCAAGATACGGGTATAGCCACCTGGACGGGTTTTGTATCGTGGGCCAAGTTCATTGAACAACTTGACAACCATGTCGCGGTCACGCAAACGGTTAAAGGCCAGACGCTTGTTCGCCAGAGTTGGCTCTTTAGCCAAAGTGATCATGGGCTCAACCACGCGGCGCAATTCCTTGGCCTTGGGCAGAGTGGTTTTGATGGCTTCGTGCTGTAGCAGCGAATTCATCATGTTGCGCAACATGGCGAGGCGGTGCTCGCTGGTGCGGTTGAGTTTACGAAGTCCTTGTCCGTGACGCATGGTGCTTTCCTTTCTATTATCGAGACAGCCGTATCAGGTACTGTCTACGCACTTGCCCGAGATTGCTCTTTGCGATGGGCGACTAAATTGTTGATGCTTCTTAAGCGAAGCTCAACGCTGAATTTTAATGCTTATCCAAACCAGCGGGTGGCCAGGCTTCCAGGCGCATACCCAAAGTCAGACCGCGAGAAGCCAGTACTTCCTTGATTTCATTGAGCGACTTGCGGCCTAGATTAGGGGTCTTCAATAGCTCATTTTCGGTACGCTGAATCAGGTCGCCAATATAGTAAATGTTTTCAGCCTTCAGGCAGTTGGCAGAACGAACTGTCAGCTCCAGCTCATCCACTGGACGCAGCAGGATCGGGTCAAACTGCTGGCTGCTACGCTGAGCAGGCGCATCAAATGCGGCCAGTTCGCTGCCTTCCAGCTGCGCAAACACAGCAAGTTGCTCCACCAGAATTTTAGCCGATGCGCGCACTGCGTCTTCAGCAGTAATAGCACCGTTAGTCTCAATTTCCATGACCAGTTTGTCAAGGTCGGTGCGCTGCTCAACACGAGCGCTTTCTACGGTGTAGCTCACACGCTTAACCGGGGAGAACGCAGCGTCCAATACGATGCGGCCAATCGACTTGGTAGGCTCGTCGCCATAGCGGCGCATAGTACCAGGCACATAGCCGCGACCTTTTTCAACCTTGATCTGCATGTCCAGCTTGCCACCTTGCGACAGGTGGGCGATGACATGTTCAGGGTTGATAATCTCAACGTCATGCGGAGTCTGGATATCGCCAGCCGTGATCACGCCTTCACCGTCTTTGCGCAGGCTCAGGGTCACTTCGTCGCGATTGTGCAACTTAAACACCACACCTTTAAGGTTCAACAAAATATTGACGACGTCTTCTTGCACACCGTCTATCGAAGAGAACTCGTGCAACACACCAGCGATGGTAACTTCAATGGCTGAATAGCCCACCATCGACGACAACAGCACACGGCGCAGGCCGTTGCCCAAAGTGTGGCCGTAGCCGCGTTCAAAAGGTTCTAGGGTTACCTTGGCACGGTTGTGGCCGAGCTGTTCTACATGGATTGTTTTAGGTTTGAGCAGATTGATTTGCATGCAGTCTTCCTTTTGATAGCTCCCGGCTCGTTACACCGGTAAAGCTGGAAAACCCTGCCACACATGCCTGTGCCGCAGGGAACGAAAGCGACCAACGTCTTGGCCGCCCTGAAGAGAATTAACGTGAATAAAGTTCGACGATCAACGACTCGTTGATATCAGCACCAAACTCATCACGGTCTGGCACCTTCTTGAAAGTACCTTCGGCTTTGTCAGCATTGGTTTCAATCCATGCCGGGAAGCCAATTTGGGCAGCCAACTGCAATGCTTCTGCAATGCGATTTTGCTTCTTGGATTTTTCACGTACAGACACTAGGTCGCCGGCCTTGATCAGGAACGACGGGATGTTGACCGATTGGCCATTGACCAAAATCGCCTTGTGAGACACCAACTGACGGGCCTCAGCGCGGGTCGAGGCAAAACCCATGCGATATACGACGTTATCCAGGCGGGCTTCCAGAATGAAGAGCAGGTTTGCGCCAGTATTGCCCTTACGACGATCAGCCTCTTCAAAGTAGCGACGGAACTGACGCTCCATCACACCGTACATGCGCTTGACTTTTTGCTTTTCGCGCAATTGCAGGCCGAAGTCAGATGTGCGTTGACCCGAAGTGCGACCATGCTGGCCAGGCTTGGAATCAAATTTGACCTTGTCTGCCAGCGAACGGCGTGCGCTTTTGAGAAACAGGTCAGTGCCTTCGCGGCGGGATAGTTTGGCTTTGGGGCCTAAGAGACGTGCCACAGTAAATTTCCTTTATCAAACTGCCGCAGGACTGGCTGCGGGAGCTAACGCACAAATGCGTTAGCGGTGGGCTTACAAAATACGTTAGCCCAAACAGACTAACGACTTGCGATTAAATACGACGACGCTTTTGCGGGCGGCAGCCGTTGTGCGGCACAGGGGTAACATCACGAATGGACGTGATACGTATACCCAGTGCTCCTAATGCGCGAACCGAAGATTCGCGACCTGGGCCTGGACCTTTTATTTCCACATCGAGGTTCTTGATACCTTGTTCCATGGCAGCACGGCCAGCAACTTCAGAGGCAACCTGGGCTGCAAACGGAGTCGATTTACGCGAACCTTTGAAACCTTGGCCACCAGACGATGCCCAAGACAAGGCATTGCCCTGACGATCAGAGATCGTGATGATCGTGTTGTTAAACGATGCGTGCACGTGCGCCACACCATCGGCAACGTTTTTACGGACCTTTTTGCGAACGCGGGTGGTTGCGCTAGTAGCTTGAGCTTTTGCCATAGTGTTCTCTTTTCACTTATTTCTTCAGAGCCTGAGCACCTTTGCGCGGGCCTTTACGGGTACGAGCGTTCGTGCGGGTGCGTTGACCACGCATGGGCAGACCACGGCGATGGCGGAAACCGCGATAGCAACCAATGTCCATCAAACGCTTGATGTTCATGGTAGTTTCACGGCGCAAGTCACCCTCAATGGTGATCAAGGCGATCTGGTCGCGGATCTTTTCCAGATCACCATCAGTCAGATCTTTGACCTTCTTGGAGTAAGCGATGCTACATGCTACGCAGATTTTGCGTGCGCGTGTACGACCAATACCAAAGATTGCAGTCAGGCCGATTTCAGCGTGCTGATGCGGCGGGATGTTAATGCCAGCGATACGTGCCATAGCGTTCCTCTAAATTCTTTAACAATCAACTAAAGGCGATTAGCCTTGGCGTTGTTTATGACGTGGATCAGTACAGATCACACGAACCACGCCTTTACGGCGAATAATTTTGCAATTGCGGCAAATTTTCTTGACCGAAGCCGAAACTTTCATGTCGCTCTCCTAAGATTCACTATTAAACAACCGTTACTTTGCGCGGAAAACAATCCGTGCTCGCGTCAAGTCGTACGGCGTCAACTCAACTGTTACCTTATCACCAGGCAGTATGCGAATGTAGTGCATGCGCATCTTGCCTGAGATATGTCCTAAAACTACGTGGCCATTTTCCAACTTCACGCGAAACGTCGCATTTGGAAGGTTTTCCACAATTTCACCAGCCATTTGAATGACATCGTCTTTACTCATATGTCAATCAGCCAGCCAATGAAGTCTTGAAATTAGCTTTTTTCAGCAGAGACTCATACTGCTGACTCATCAAATAATTTTGCACCTGGGACATAAAGTCCATGGTGACCACCACAATAATCAGTAGCGATGTACCACCAAAGTAAAACGGCACGTTGTACTTCAAGATCAAGAACTCGGGCAACAAGCAAACAAAGGTAATGTAAACAGCGCCCACCAAAGTCAAACGAACCAGAATCTTGTCGATGTAGCGAGCTGTTTGGTCACCTGGACGGATACCTGGAATAAATGCACCACTCTTCTTCAAATTGTCAGCTGTTTCGCGGCTATTAAACACCAGGGCTGTGTAGAAAAAGCAAAAGAACACAATCGCTGCGGCGTAAAACATTACATAAATAGGCTGACCAGGGGTCAACATACCCGCAACATCCTTCAACCAACGCATCGAGTCACCAGTGCTGAACCAACCCACAACGGTCGCTGGCAGCAAAATAATCGACGAAGCAAAGATGGGAGGAATCACACCAGCCATGTTGAGCTTGAGTGGCAAATGTGACGACTGGCCACCATACACTTTATTGCCAACTTGGCGGCGTGCGTAGTTCACCAATATCTTGCGCTGACCACGCTCTACAAACACCACAAAGTAAGTCACCAAAACAACCAGGGCTACGATCACAACAGCGATCAAAATGCTCATGGCACCCGTACGCACCAGTTCCAGCAAACCACCAATGGAACCTGGCAAGCCTGCGGCGATACCCGCAAAAATCAGAATCGAGATGCCGTTACCCAAACCGCGTTCAGTGATCTGCTCACCCAACCACATCAGGAAGATCGTACCTGCGGTCAAACTGACTACCGCCGACATACGGAAACCAAAACCAGGGTTCAACACCAAACCGGCAGAACCTTCCAGCGCAACGGCAATGCCCAGCGACTGGAACAATGCCAAGCCCAGGGTACCGTAACGGGTGTACTGTGTGATTTTGCGGCGACCCGCTTCACCTTCTTTTTTCATCTGCTCAAACGTGGGGACCACGTAAGACATCAGTTGCATGATGATCGATGCAGAAATGTAGGGCATGATGCCGAGGGCAAAAACCGTAAAACGAGACAGAGCACCACCCGAGAACATGTTGAACAAACTCAAAATGCCGCCTTGCTGGCCTTTGAAGAGTTGTTGCAATTGCGTTGGATCAATGCCCGGAACAGGAATATGCGCACCGATGCGGTACACCACCAGCGCAAGCAACAAAAAGACGAGCCGACGACGTAGGTCGCCGAACTTGCCAGTTTTTACTGTTTGTGCAGGATTGGTTGCCACTATGCGTAGTTCCTTGTACTCAATTGCTTTTCAACAATTACACAGCCACTGAGCCACCAGCAGCTTCAATAGCTGCTTTTGCTGCTGCAGTAGCACCAATACCTTTGAGCTTGATTGCGATAGACAGTTCGCCAGTTTTGATGACTTTCACCACTTTGGCGATTTGACCCACAAGGCCAGCGGCTTTGAGCGTCAGCATATCGACGTCGGTTGCACCCAGTTGCTGCAAGGCAGCCAAGGTCACTTCGGCGTTGTACTTGAGTGTTGTGGATTTGAAGCCACGCTTGGGCAGGCGACGCTGCAAAGGCATTTGACCGCCTTCAAAACCGACCTTGTGGTAGCCACCCGAACGGGACTTTTGGCCTTTGTGACCACGGCCTGCGGTTTTACCGAGGCCTGAGCCAATCCCACGACCTACACGGCGACGGGCCTTTTTGGAGCCATCTGCTGGAGAAATTGTATTGAGTTCCATCTTAGAGGACCTTCACCAAATAACTGATCTTGTTGATCATGCCGCGCACTGCGGGAGTGTCTTCCAATTCAGACACAGAACCAATCTTGCGCAGAGCCAACCCACGCACGGTGGCGCGGTGAGATTCTTTGCAGCCGATAGGGCTACGGACCAGTTGAACTTTTACTTTTGCTTGAGCAGTCATGCTGTGCTCCGATTAGGAGAAGATTTCTTCTACAGACTTACCGCGCTTGGCAGCGACATCGGAAGGTGTAGTAGATTTCTTCAGTGCGTCCAAAGTGGCGCGCACCATGTTGTAGGGGTTGGTAGAACCATGGCTCTTGGCCACGATGTCCGTGATGCCCATGACTTCGAAAACTGCGCGCATGGGGCCACCAGCAATAATGCCAGTACCTTTTGGAGCGGGAGACATCATCACATTGGCGGCGCCGTGGCTACCGAATACTTTGTGGTGAATGCTGCCGTTCTTGAGCGATGCCTTGAGCATGTTGCGACGGGCGCCTTCCATTGCTTTTTGCACGGCGACTGGCACTTCTTTTGATTTGCCTTTGCCCATGCCAACGCGGCCATCGCCGTCACCAACGACGGTTAGTGCTGCGAAACCGAGAATACGACCACCCTTTACCACCTTGGTAACACGGTTAATAGCGATCATCTTCTCGCGTAAACCATCTTCAGGTTTGTTTGCTGCGGTATTTGCTTGTAATTTAGCCATGGTAATTTTCGCCTTGATTAGAACTGCAAGCCAGCTTCACGGGCCGCTTCGGCCAAAGCCTTGACACGACCGTGATACGCGAAACCCGCGCGATCAAATGCAACTTTCTCAACTCCAGCAGCCTTTGCTTTTGCAGCAATGTGCTTGCCAATCACAGACGCGGCAGCAACGTTGCTGCCTTTGCCCGCAGCGCCGAGCTCTTTGATCACTTCTGCATCGACACTCGATACTGATGCCAGCACCTTGCTGCCGTCGCCAGAGATCACTTGTGCGTAGATATGGAGGTTCGTGCGATTGACGCTCAACCGTGCCACACCCTGGTTGGCGATGCGGATACGCGTTTGGCGTGAACGACGAAGGCGCTGCTCTTTTTTGGTCAACATGGTGCAGCCCCTTATTTCTTCTTGGTTTCTTTGATCGTGATCTTCTCATCCGCATAACGGATGCCCTTGCCTTTGTAAGGCTCAGGGGGACGAACAGCACGAATCTCAGCGGCGATCTGACCCACACGTTGGCGGTCAGCACCTGAAATAACAATTTCGGTTGGCGCAGGCGTCGCTACTTTGATGCCAGCAGGCATATCAAAGTTGACAGGATGCGAATAACCGACGGTCAGGTTCAATTTGGCACCGCTGGCCTGGGCTTTGTAGCCCACACCAATCAGCGTTAATTTCTTTTCAAAACCCTTGGTGACACCCAGAACCATGTTGTTGACCAACTGGCGAAAGGTGCCACTCATGGCATTGGCTTCACGCGACTCATTGACAGGTGAAAAAGTCAGCTTGCCAGCATCATTTTTCACAGCCACCAAGGCATTAGAGGACAAGGACAGAGTGCCACCAGCGCCCTTGACGCTGATGTGGTCTGCTTTGATGGACACATCTACACCTGCGGGGATGGTCACGGGCATTTTTCCTATACGGGACATTTCAGTTTCTCCTTCAATGTACCGTTAAGCAACGTAGCACAACACTTCGCCACCGACACCGGTAGCACGTGCTTTGCGATCTGTCATCACGCCTTTTGGAGTGGTAACAATAGCTACGCCCAAGCCGTTCATGACCTGAGGAATAGCACCGCTGCCTTTGTATACACGCAAGCCTGGTCGGCTGACGCGTTCGATGCGCTCGATCACGGGGCGACCAGCGTAGTACTTGAGGGCGATCTGCAATTCAGATTTGCCAGCGTCTTGCACTACCTTGAAGCCGTCAATATAGCCTTCGTCTTTTAGCACCTGTGCGATGGCCTGCTTCACTTTGGATGCAGGCACCGAGACGGTGGATTTGGCGACCATTTGCGCGTTGCGGATACGCGTCAACAAGTCGGCGATAGGATCACTCATGCTCATATCAGTTTTCCTTCGCTATTACCAGCTGGCTTTGGTGATACCAGGGATTTCGCCGGCAAATGCCATCTCGCGAACCTTGGACCGACCCAAACCAAATTGACGGTAGGTGCCACGTGGACGACCCGTGATCGCACAGCGGTTACGCTGGCGGTTAGGGTTCGCGTTACGCGGCAGTTTGTTCAACACCAACCGGGCAGCAGCCTGCTCGTCAGGGGTTTTAGTGAAGTCTTTGGCAGTCGCCTTGGCTTCAGTATATTTTTTTGCAAATTTAGCAGCGAGCTTGTCGCGCTTGAGTTCGCGTTGGATGAGTGCCATCTTAGCCACGTGTCACCTCAGTTCTTGAAGGGGAAGCGGAAACCAGCCAAGAGTGCCTTGCACTCTTCGTCGGTCTTTGCGGTGGTGGTAATGCTGATATTGAGGCCGCGCAAAGCGTCAACCTTGTCGTACTCGATTTCAGGGAAAATAATCTGCTCTTTCACGCCGATGTTGTAGTTGCCACGGCCATCAAAGGCGCGACCACTGATACCGCGAAAGTCACGTACACGAGGCAAAGCCACGGTTACGAAACGATCAAGGAATTCATACATCTGCACGCCGCGCAAGGTGACCATGCAACCAATGGGCAAACCTTCGCGGATTTTGAAACCTGCGATGGGCTTTTTAGCTTTGGTCACCACGGGTTTTTGGCCAGCAATTTTGGTCAGGTCGCCAACGGCGTTGTCCATAACCTTCTTGTCTGCAACCGCTTCGCTCACACCCATGTTCAGGGTGATTTTGCTCAGACGGGGAACCTGCATCTTCGAGGTGTAACCAAACTTGGTCATCAGCTCGGGAGCGATTTTGTCGGTGTATTGTTGCTTAAGACGTGCCATGATTAAACTACCTTGATCTCTTCGCCACTGGACTTGTAAACGCGCACGCGCTTGCCATCAGCCAATGTCTTGATGCCCACACGGTCCGCCTTGCCAGTTACGCCATTGAAAATGGCCACATTCGACTGGTGGATGGGCATGGATTTTTCAACGATGCCGCCGGTGGTGTTTTTCAGAGGATTGGGCTTGGTGTGTTTTTTCACCAAGTTAATGCCTTCGATCAGCACCAGGCTATCGTCTTTGCGTGATGTGATCTTGCCGCGCTTGCCCTTATCGCGGCCAGCGAGGACGATGATTTCGTCGCCTGTACGTAGTTTGTTCATAACGGCCAGTCCTTACAAAACTTCAGGAGCCAGGGACACGATCTTCATGAACTTCTCGGTGCGCAGTTCGCGCGTCACGGGTCCGAAGATGCGGGTGCCAATTGGCTCCAGCTTGTTGTTGAGCAACACGGCGGCATTGCCGTCAAACTTGACGAGCGAGCCATCGCTGCGGCGAATGCCTTTGGCAGTGCGCACCACTACAGCCGTGTAGACCTCGCCTTTTTTGACGCGGCCACGGGGTGCAGCTTCTTTGATGCTGACTTTAATCATGTCGCCCACAGACGCATAGCGGCGCTTGGAGCCACCTAGCACCTTGATACACAACACGGATTTAGCACCTGTATTGTCAGCGACGTCGAGTCGAGATTCAGTTTGGATCATTTCAAATCTTCCCAACTTGTTTCAGCTATTGCAAAAAACTTGCATACAACCAAAGCAGTCTTGGGCCCGTCGCCATCAAACCCCACAGGGGGCCCAACAACGTTTGGGCGGATATGCGCAATTTAAAAGGCTTTGACAGTCACAATGAAATACCAAAGCCAGCCGTTTTGCGCGAAGCCTTGAATTATGCCATAGTTTTTGCAACTACGTCAAATCCTTTTGACAAGTCGCCGTGTAGCTGGCTAGTTGCAGGCATCCTATATGCTTAGGGTAAACGATAGGCATATGCGTCAACACAAGCAAAAGGGTACTTTTTATGGATAAAACCACCAAAAACATCAGTCTGGCCCTGCAAGGCGGCGGCTCCCACGGGGCCTTTACCTGGGGGGTGCTGGATGCCCTGCTAGAGGACGGGCGGCTGAATATTGAGGGCATCAGCGGCACCAGCGCTGGGGCCATGAACGCGATGGCCTTGGGGCACGGTTTTGCCCTGGCCAGGGGCCAAAAGCAAGACC
Source organism: Polaromonas sp. (assembly GCA_043774625.1). Lineage (GTDB taxonomy): Bacteria > Pseudomonadota > Gammaproteobacteria > Burkholderiales > Burkholderiaceae_C > JAAFIP01. Next base: position 25,699 of record JAYVTG010000001.1, read on the forward strand.
CGCGTGAAGCGGCGCGCGCGACTTTGGCTCAGTTTTGGGCTGAAGTGGTCACTTTGGGTGCAGCCAGCAGCCTGCAACGCAGCGTGATGGATGTATTTTTGGGCGGCTGGAACATGGCGCAGGCAGACGCACTGGCCAGCCAATTGTCGCCCTACCAGACCAATCCGCTGGACATCAACCCGCTGCGCAAGCTGGTGGAGCGGTTGTTTGACTTTGACGCCATTGGCAAACTGGCCAGCCCCAAAATATTCATTTCTGCCACCCAGGTGGCTACGGGCAAGGCCGAGATTTTCAGTGGCAAACGCCTGTCTGCCGCGTCTCTGATGGCGTCGGCCTGCTTGCCCATGCTGTTTCAGGCCGTCGAGGTGGAGGGTGAGCATTACTGGGACGGTGGTTTTTCAGGCAATCCGGCCATGCACCCCCTGATTTACCGCTGCCAGGCTAGCGACGTGGTGCTGGTGCAAATCAACCCGCTAGAGCGCAATGAAGTGCCACGCACCAGCGCCGAGATTTTGGACCGCATCAACGAACTGACTTTTAACGCCAGTCTGCTGGCGCAAATGCGGGCGATTGATTTTGTGAACCGCATGCTGGAGCGCAAACGCCTGGACACCGAGCGCTACCGCCAGGTGTTGCTACACCGCATCGACGGCGGCGAGGCGCTGGAGGCCTACCCCTCGTCCAGCAAGACGTCTGCCGACGGGCAACTGATCGACGGGCTGCACAAACTGGGGCGTGAATGCGCCAAGCGCTGGCTGAAAAAACATTTTGACGAAATTGGGGTGAAGACGACCGTGGATATTGCGCGGGACTATCTGGACGATATGCGGATGGGGAATTTGGGGGATTGATTGCGCTTCACCTCGCACCGCTTGGGTGTGTTAGCGCTTTCTGACTTTGGATTTGCGCCCATGATGAACAGACAGAGTGCTTTTGATAAGCAAATAAGCCCAACGCCAGCGTGGAATATGCGCGAGCAGCTACTATTTTTATAGCAAAAATAGGCGTTCAACCCCAGACTGACCCGCCAGCCAAGCACGTGCGGCGCTAAAGTGGCCGCAACCGATGAACGGGGCAGGCGGGCGCAGGGCGGATAAGGGGGAGGGGTGGTTGGCAGTCAGTACCAAATGGCGCTTATCTTGGTTATGGGCGGCTATCAAATCTTGCTTGGCTTGGGCATGGCCACCCCATAGCATAAAAACGACGGGGCTGGTTTTTTGAGCACAGGCTTGGATGATAGCGTCAGTGAGCGCTTCCCAGCCTTGCTTGGCATGGCTGGCGGGTTGGCCGTCTTCTACCGTGAGCGTGGTGTTGAGCAACAGCACGCCCTGGCGTGTCCAGGCTTGCAAAGAGCCGTGGCTGGGTGGGTGAAAAGCGGCGGCGCGAGCTGTAGAATCGGTAGTCGCTGCAGGGCTGGCAGATGCGCCAGCAGCAGACTGGCGGGTACTGCCCAAAGCCGCTTCCCGCTGTAGTTCTTTGAAGATATTGCGCAAACTGGGCGGGATTTTGACACCCTGGGCCACCGAAAAAGCCAGCCCCTCGGCCTGGCCGGGGCCGTGGTATGGGTCTTGCCCGAGGATGACAACGCGCACCTGGGCTAGCGGCGTGCTGAGTAGGGCGCGCAGGGGCTGGGGAGGGTAAATAACGGCTTGCGCAGCCAGACGTTGCGCCAAAAAGGCGGTGACGGCTCTGCCCGGCGAACTGGCAAAAAACCGGTCTACCGCAGGCTGCCAGTCAGCGGCCACGGGCCAGGGGGCGGGCTGAAGAGCCTGCGCAGTCGCCAAATCGGCTTGCGAACCTGAATTAGTGAACAAATCTGCCATATGCCAGCGTGGATACTGCGTAAGCAGCTATTAAATTAATAGTGAAGCCATGCCGCTCAAGCCGGGTAAAAGGCCTTCGACAAGCTCAGGCTGAACGAAAGTGGGCGCATCTGGCTACACGAGATAAGCTGGGTTAACCAAACAACTGCGCCAAAGCCAGCCCCGGGTCTTCTGCGCGCATAAACGCCTCGCCCACCAAAAACGCATGCACACCGGCAGCGCGCATTTTTTGCACGTCGGCCTGGGTGGCGATGCCGCTTTCGGTCACCAGCAGCGTGTCTTTGGGCACGTCCGCCATCATGGAAAGCGTCGTGTCCAGCGACACCTCAAACGTGCGCAGGTTACGGTTGTTGATGCCCAGCATCGTTTTATGGGGCACGTTTTTCAGCTTCAGGGCGCGCTCCAGCTCGGCGCGGTCGTGCACTTCTACCAGCACGGCCATGTCCAGTTGCAGGGCGATGGCCTGAAAATCGGCCATCTGCGCATCGTCCAGGCAGGCGGCGATGAGCAAAATGCAGTCTGCCCCCATGGCGCGAGATTCGTAAATTTGGTAGGCATCGACCATAAAGTCTTTGCGCAAAACGGGAATTTGCACGCTGGCGCGGGCTTGCTTCAAAAAGTCGCTCTGACCCTGAAAGAACTGGCGGTCGGTCAGCACGCTCAGGCACGCGGCACTGGTTGTGCCATCGCCCTCGGCATACGCCTGGGCAATGTCGTCTGGGTAAAAATCTGCCCGCAAAACCCCCTTGGACGGACTGGCTTTTTTTACCTCAGCAATCACCGCTGCCTGGCCCGCCGCTATTTTGGTGCGCATGGCACCTACGTAGTCGCGCACCAGCACGCGGGTTTCGGCATCAAAGCGCATGGCCGCAAAGGGCATTTTCTTCTGGGCAGCGGCAATTTCTTGGCGCTTGACCTCTACAATTTTGTGCAATATGTCTGACATGGCTGCATTATCCACGCCCAGCCCGCACGATGGGCTGCTTTAAACCGCAGCCGCTTGCCGGATAATCACACACTGTGAAACATCTAGAACCCCGCGCCGCCTGGGCCGCCCTGCAACAAACGCCCAACGCATTGTTCATCGACGTGCGTATGGAAATCGAGTCCCTGTACGTGGGCCGCCCGCCCGGCGCACAGAACATTCCCTGGTACGAATACCCCGACATGCAAACCCATCCGGCCCAGTTTGCGCAAAGCGTAGAACGCGAAGCCGGCGACAAAGACCGCCCCCTATTTTTGATTTGCCGCAGCGGCAAACGCACGGTGGACGCTGGCCAGGCACTGGAAGCCGCAGGCTTTACCGATGTGACCAATATCTTGCACGGTTTTGAAGGCGAGCTGGACGAAGGCTTTCACCGCTCAAAGATCAGTGGGTGGCGGTTTGATGGGTTGCCTTGGGAACAGATGTAGCCGCTTTGTATGGGAGCTTCCTGGCCAACACCGGAAACAGCTTGCGCAACCCATCCGTCATCACTTCCACCGCCAGCGCGGCCAATATCAGCCCTATCAGCCGTGTCATTACATTGATGCCGGTTTTGCCCAAAATGTGGGCGATGGCCAGCAGGGTGACGAGGGCATTGGTGTCCATGGTTCTTTGCTACGTTTATTTATCTGCCACCTGTCACGTCGATGATGGCTCCCGTCGTGTAGCTGGCAGCGTCTGACAGCAGCCACACTATGGCCTGCGCCACTTCCATCGCACTGCCAGCGCGCTGCATGGGCACACTGGAGGCCAGCTCGCGGGCGCGGTCGGGCAGGCCACCGCTGGCATGAATGTCGGTGTCAATAATGCCGGGGCGCACGGCGTTGACGCGAACGTTCTCTTGGGCAAGCTCTTTCGCCAGCCCCAGGGTGAAGGCATCTATCGCACCCTTGCTGGCGGCGTAGTCCACATACTGGCCAGGCGAGCCAATGCGCGCGGCTGCGCTGGACAGGTTGACGATGCTGCCACCCCTTACCTCGCCGTGAGCCGCGTATTTGCTGCTCATGCGCAGCACCGCCTCGCGGGCGCACATAAAGCTGCTGGTGATATTGGTGGCCCACATGCGCTGCCAGCGCGCCACGGTCATTTCGTCTACGCGGGCTTTTTGGTCCACAACGCCTGCGTTGTTGACCAAGCCGGTGATGCGGCCCAAGTCTTTGTCTACCGTGGCAAACAGGCGCAGCACGTCGGCCTCCACCGCCACGTCGGCCTGCACGGCCATGGCGGTGCCACCCGCAGCGCGAATCTGCTGCACCACCCCATTTGCCGCCTGCGCGTTGGCCACGTAATTGACTGCTACCGCCCAGCCCTGGCTGGCGGCCAGCACGGCGGTGGCCGCGCCAATGCCGCGCGATGCGCCGGTAACGAGTAAGATTTTTGAGTTGCCCATCGCAAGTCCTTGTACGTGGTTTTTTGTTTGCCAGGCGGCTGCACAAAAGCGCCAGCCGCGTTACAGTGCACAGCTTAACCGAACATCACTGGAGCGCATCTTGACCACCACGATTGACTATTACCTAGCCCCGCAATCCCCATGGACGTATCTGGGCCACGCCCGGCTGGCAGCCATGGCCAAGGCTGCGGGGGCCGCCATCCATGTGCTGCCGGTTGACCTGGGTGGCCGCATTTTCCCTATCAGCGGTGGTTTGCCGCTGGGCCAGCGTGCGCCGCAGCGCCAGGCGTACCGGCTGGTGGAACTGAAGCGTTGGGGCGAATTTTTGCACGTACCCTTGCACATCAAACCGCAGTATTTTCCGGTGGGGGGCGATGACGCGGCCAAGCTCATCATTGCAGTGGGTTTGCACGATGGCGCGGACGCGGCGATGCAGATCACGGGCGCGATACTGGCTGCCTGCTGGGCACAGCAACGCAATATTGCGTCTGAAACGGTGATGCTGGAGCTGCTGGCCGAATGCGGCCTGGCCAAAGCGCGGCTGGAACAATCGCACAGCCAGACGGTGCACGAGCGGTATGACGCCAACACCCAGCAGGCCATTGCCGCCAACGTGTTTGGCTCGCCCACCTACGTGGTTGACGGCGAGATTTTTTGGGGTCAAGATAGACTGGACTTTGTAGAGCGCAAACTGCAAAACAAATAAGGAGACAGCATGGCTACCCGATTCCACATCACCAGCCAGGACGGTACACAGATTGCCGTGTACGAAGCAGCCCCGCTGGCCAAGCCACGCGGTGCTGTTGTGGTGCTGCAAGAAATATTTGGCCTGAACACGCATATTTGCAGTGTGGTGGACGGTTATGCCGCACGTGGCTACTATGCACTGGCACCTGCCACGTTTCAACGCGTTGGCCCTGGTATTGAGCTGGGCTACACGCCAGAAGACATGCAGCAAGGCATGGCCCTGAAAGCGGCAGCCGAAGCACTGGCCGACAAGGTCATGCAAGACGTGCAAGCTGCCATCGACTATGCGGCCAAAGACAGCGGCTGCAAAGTCGGCGTGGTGGGTTACTGCTGGGGTGGCTTGCTGACCTGGCGCGCTGCTGCCAAGTTAAGCGGCGTGAGTGCGGCCGTGCCCTATTACGGCGGCGGCATGACGCGCGAACTGAACCTGGTACCCGACTGTCCCACCATGGCACATTTAAGCGACAACGACCAGTCGGTGCCCATGGACGGCGTGGCCGCTCTGCAAAAGGCACACCCCGCTGTGCAGGTGCACTTGTACAGCGCTGCGCATGGCTTTAACTGCGACCAGCGTGGCGCGTACCAGGAAGCTGCAGCCTTGCAGGCGCGTGAACGCACATTGGAGTTTTTTGGGAAGCATTTAGCCTGATTGCCAGCGTAGAATATGCGTGAGCAGCTATGAAATTTGTAGTAATCTCATACTTTACAAAGCAATTTTTAAACTGTGCGAGCATCTTGGTCTATGCGCTGGGCAGCACGGTTGCAGCCGCTGCCGACTACAGCGGCCCGCTGTTTGACGCGCACCTGCATTACAACGACGAAGCACAAACCGCGCACCCACTGGCTGACGTGCTCGGCCGCATGCAAAGAAGCGGCGTGCGAGCTATCGTCGCCAATTCGCGTCCCAACGACGGCACCAAGTCTTTGGCTGCGGCCAAAACAGAAACAGCCAAAGCGGGGGTGACCGTCATCCCTTTCGTGCGCCTGTACCGCAACCGCGACGACTACAACGGATGGTTCAAAGACGAATCCATTTACCAGATGGTATTGACCGAACTGGCCAAGGGCACAGACGCGGGGCCGTACCAAGGCATTGGTGAATTTCACCTGTACGACAGCACCAATGCCAATGGTGCTGTAGCTAAAAAGTTGATGGCCCTGGCTGATGAAAAAAACCTGGCCGTACTGGCCCATGTAGACGACGTAGCTATAGATTTGCTGATGGCCCACACCCCTAGCAAAGGACAAAAAACCAAACTCATTTGGGCGCACAGCGGCATTGGCGGCGCACCTGCCGCGCGGGTAGACGCGCTGATGGCGCAATACCCCCTACTGATGGGCGAACTGTCGTACCGCCCCGGCTTGACCTGTGATGGAGCAAAACTCTGCCCCGAATGGCGCGCCCTGCTGCTCAAATACCCCGACCGCTTTTTGCTAGGGTCAGACACCTGGGTCAACCAGCGCTGGCAGTACTATGAAGAAACGATGCGCGGCTATCGTGTATGGCTGGGCGACTTGCCTGCAGACGTGGCGCGCGGCATTGCGTGGGATAACGGGGCGCGATTCTTTGGCCGCTGAGGCTTTCTGCCACTAAAAGCGAAACGCGGCATTCACCCAGGCTTGCGTTCCACCGTCTCGTCGTCCCTCGTTGTTATTACCTGCGGCATCAACGCCGCGGTTGCGTCCTACCGGTTGAGCGACTGACAACAAAATTGATGCCTGTGCCAGCTCATAGCGCGCGCCTACGCCCAGGCCAGCAAGCGCGTAGTCGTTGGGCACGCTGGTGGCGAGTACCGTTGCGTTTTTACTGAGCCGCTTGATACCACCCGCATCCATAAATCCGGCCAGAGACAGGCCCTGGAACGATGACACTGCGTAACGCAGCTCGGCACTGGCAAGCAGGCCGCTATCGCCCACCCCCTCGCCAGATGGATAGGCACGCACTCCGTCAGCCCCACCCAAGGCAAAGCGCTCAGAACTCTCTAAATTACGGCCCAGACTGGTTTGGCCGCGCAGGTTAATGAGCCAGACCCATCTGCTGCCCACGGCTTGAGACCGGTAATAACTGCCAACCAGTTTGGAGAAATCTCCCTGTACTTGCGCGCCGCTTGCATCGGCAATGTCGTCGGATACATTTTTGCTCAAGTCTGCACGGCCGCCACGCACCGCAAGCGACCAGCTGTTGAGCGTAGCGTCGTTGCCACTCCAGTAGCCGCGCCCACCCAGAGTCAGGGCTTTGATCTTTCGGTCTGTCTGGTTGACGCTATTCAGACCACTTTGCAGACGGCGCTGATCTGCACTGGCAAACAACGCTGCTTGTTGATTGCGTCGCACCAGCATGGCATATGCCAGCTCAAACGACACATCATTGGCGCGACCATTGGCATCTGGGCCTGGTGCTTGGCAGCACTGGTCATAGCGCAGCGTGGATGCAGACAGGCCGACCGTGGTGGACAAATTCACAGGCACGCGGTAGGCCATTTGCGCATATGTCAGCAACTGCCCCGTGCTGAGCGCGGCTAAGCTGAACTGGTCACCGCCGCCCAATGGTTCATTGACAGCCAGGCTGCCAAACAACCGTGGACGCCCGGTATACCGGTTGCCGTTATTGTCAGCCTGCACACTGCCAGACACGCGCGGGGCGGGCACATACAAGACATTGACTTCACTGCTATCGCCTTGCGAAGCAGGCACTATTTCTGCAGACGCCCGCCCCGCACCAGGCAGGTTATGGATGCGCAAGAGCGTTTCTTCAAGTGTGAATATGTTGACTGGGTCACCCAGCCGCTGCGATTGCTGCAACCCGGTTTGTGCGATGCCTGGAGGTTTTCTTTGGGTTTTGGCGTCCACTTTCAGACGCTCCAGATTACCTTCACGCACGGTGATGGTGACGACGCCGTCGGCCAAGGGTTGAGGCAAAACAGCCGCACGCGCCAGTAAATACCCAGCATCACGGTAGGCTTGGGTCACCAGGTCTGCGGCTTCTTGTAGTTGCACTACGGTCAGTTTGCGATTTGTATAAGGTTTAACCAGCGCTTCCAACTTGGGTAGCGCAAGCAGGCGCACGCCCTCAATGCGAAATTCTTTGATGTCTACTTGCACGCCTGGGTCGGGCGCTGGATTGACAGGAACCGTTTCAGACGGAATATTAACGCTGGCTTGGGGGGGTTGCTGCGCTGCTGGCTGCCGTTTTTGCAGCGAATCATAGATCCGCCCAGCGTCCACATTTTGAGCCATCGCAGCGCTAACAAAACCGGTGACGAGCATGCCAACGTACAGCTGGTGTAGACCAGCTTGACCCGACGCCCCAGCTTTTGTTTTCAACGCACGCATTTTCGTAGTGTATAGCGCGTTGACTTGCTGCACTGTAACGCTCCACATAAGTCAAATCCCTGCTTCTTTCAAAACCTGATTATTGATACCAAGCGCGTACTGCACCATGTCGTTCGCATTGAAGTCATGTAAAAATTTACATCAAAGTAACTAACACGTTACTTTTTGCTACCACGCCTGAAACCTGGCCTCTTCTCATTCTTCAAACCATGTGCCGCCAACCACCCAGCAATAGAGGTTACGCGAGAAGTTTAACTCTAGTGCACCGTTAATTTACCCACGGGTTCGCGCCAGATAGCGTTTACGCCAAAACACCACCATCAGCACCACCGCGACCAACACCATGCCAGCCACCGCCAAGCCAAAGCCATAGCTGGTGTGAATCAGTGGCAAAAACTCAAAGTTCATACCAAAAAAGCCGGTGATTAAATTGAGTGGCAAGAACACCGCCGTCAGCGCAGTCAGGGTGCGCATGATGTCGTTGGTGCGGTTGCCCTGCGCGCTGAAGTGAATTTGCACTACTGTTTCTGCCGATTGCTCCAACCGCCGTGCGTGGTGCACGACGCGGTCGATGTGCTCGATAACGTCGCGTGCACGGGCGATGAGCTGGTCATGCTGAGCCTGCGCCAGGTGCGGGTCGCTGGCATAGCTGGGCATGTCGGACAAGGGCAGTTCACGCAGGCTGTCCAGCCATTCCTGCATGGCGTCACGCTGCTCGTCGCACAGGTCTTCTAGTACATGTAACTGGCTGCGCGCCGTCATGATCGACGCCCAGTTGTTAAAGCGCGAGTTGGGTTTGAGCAGCTCGGTTTGCCAGTGCTCCAGCTGGGCACTGAGTTCTTTGCGCAAGTCTAAATAACTGTCCACCATGGCATTGACCATGCGCAGCACTAGGTCGGCCGGGTCGAGCGGACGGCGGCCGCGCGCGCTAACCAGGTCCACATTGAATTTGGTGTCAGACAAAAAGCGTTCGATAAAGTTTTTGGCCGAATAGCAGCCAAGCGGATGCACGCTGATCAGCAATTTGTCAAAAATGGCAAAGCCCACGGCTTTGGAGCGGATGTTGCTGAATACAGGTGCACCACGTTTTGGTTTGACGCGAGGCGTGCCACCCTGGCCATGGTACGCGGTTATCGCATCGTCCTTTTGTATTTCAGCCTGCACTTCTAGCTGTGTTGCCAGACGCCGGAAGATCACAATGTCATACACCGATGTGTAGTCATAGTGCGAAGGGTGCGCCGCGCTGGCCAAGTCGATGCAGTGCAAGTCCAGCAGCGCAGAGCCGCCTACTTTTTGGCAAACCTCTTGCAACTGCGGGCGCTGCGCCTCGAACTCATCACGGTCCAAAAAAACCCACACAAAACCATCGGCAGGTGCCTGCGCTGGCAGTGCGTCTGCAAAGCGCAGACTGTCAGCCGTGAATTCGATGATTTGCATGGGTAGAGTAGTTTCAGGTAACAAATATGCCAATTGTCAGCGCAGAATATGCGCAAGCAGCTATTTATTTAATAGCAAATAGTGTGCCGCGTCAAGTGCAAAATAGGTCAGCACGCCGTCTGCGCCCGCACGCTTGAAAGCCAGCAAGCTTTCCATCATCACGGCGTCGTGTTCCAGCCAGCCGTTTTGCGCAGCCGCTTTGAGCATGGCGTATTCGCCGCTCACCTGGTAGGCAAAAGTAGGCACCTTGAACTGGTCTTTCACGCGCCGCACGATGTCCAGATAAGGCATGCCAGGTTTCACCATCACCATGTCTGCGCCCTCGGCAATGTCCAGGCCCACTTCGCGCAGAGCTTCGTCGCTGTTACCGGGGTCCATCTGGTAGACCTTTTTATTCGCCTTGCCCAGGTTGGCCGCGCTGCCCACAGCATCACGGAAAGGGCCGTAAAAGGCCGATGCATATTTGGCACTGTAGGCCATGATGCGCGTGTGGATGAAGCCATGGGCCTCCAATGCGCTGCGAATCGCCCCAATGCGTCCGTCCATCATGTCGCTGGGTGCAACAATGTCTACACCCGCTGCTGCCTGCACCAGAGCTTGCCTGACCAACAATTCCACCGTCTCGTCGTTCATGATGTAGTTGCTGGCATCCACAACACCGTCTTGACCGTGTGAGGTGAAGGGGTCCAGCGCCACGTCGGTCATCACGCCCAAATCAGGGAAATGTTTTTTCAGCTCGCGCACGGCACGGGGCACCAGGCCTTGATCGTTCCAGGCCTCTTTGCCATCAGGCGTTTTCAGCGCTGCATCTATCACCGGAAACAATGCCATCGCCGGAATGCCCAACTTGACACACTGCTCGGCCACTGGCAGCAACAAATCGACACTCAAGCGCTGCACACCAGGCATGGAGGCAACTTCTTGTCGCTGATTTTTATTGTCCAAGACAAAAACAGGGTAAATCAAGTCATGCGGGGTGACTGCATGCTCTCGCACCAGGTTACGTGTGAATGCATCACGCCGCAAACGACGCGGGCGACCTAGCGGAAAGGGAGCAAATGGGGTGACTTGAGAGGGAAGAGCTTTTGCGTTCATATTCGGGATTGTGCCGCATACATGGACGGCGACAGAGTTGACCAAACCGTCAGGACTTGCCTATGCGTTTTGCTGGAACCACAGAAAGGTGCATCTCAATGTTTCTATGCCGTAACGAACCATACACCTGCAAAAATTGTTATAACTAATAGCGGAATTTAAGCAATAAATAACTTGAAAAGTCCTTGCGCATTTGGTACATTTGATTTGGGTGGCTTGCCACTCCCCGCTTTTCCTCCCTGAGCGGGCACCTTAATGTGTGACAGCAAAAAGGTTTTACTGCCCCAGCTAGTCTGGGGCTTTTTTTTGCCCGCAGCATTTGTCCGTAAACTCGGTGGAGCGTAAACTCTGACATATGCTCTGGGTTAAATCATTTCACATCGTTTTCGTGGCCAGCTGGTTTGCAGGCTTGTTTTATTTGCCGCGTATTTTTGTCAATTTGGCACAGGTGCAGGCCGACATATCCAGCACACAGCCCAACGAGCGCCTGCGTTTGCTGTTGATGGCACGCAAGCTTTTGCGCTTTACCACCTTGCTGTCGGTGCCCGCTATCGGGCTGGGGGTGTGGCTGTGGTTGGGCTACGGTATTGGCAAGGGGCCGGGCAATGGCTGGATGCATGCCAAACTGTTTATCGTGCTGCTGGCAGTTGGCTACCACCACGCCTGCGCGGTGCTGCTGCGCAAGTTTGAACGCGATGCCAATACCCGCAGCCATGTGTGGTTCCGCTGGTTCAACGAAGTGCCCGTGGTGCTGCTGACAATAGCTGTGATTTTGGTCATCGTTAAACCGTTCTAAATTCAGCCACCGCATGCCGCAAGCCCACCGCAGCTCAGCCAGCCCCTTGCTGGGTTTGTACCTGCTGCTGATTGTGTATGCGTCGCTGTATCCGTTTAGCGGCTGGCGCGACCAGGGGCTGATGCCTTTTGATTTTCTCTTTGCACCCTGGCCAAAGTATTGGAGCCAGTTTGACACGGCAGCCAATTTTTTTGGCTACGCGCCACTGGGATTTTTGATGACGCTCAGTGTGCTGCGCACCACCTTGTTGCCTCGCCCGGTGCTGTTGGCCACCGTGGCAGCCAGTGCCCTGTCGCTGTGCATGGAGACCCTGCAAACCTATATTCCCCATCGCGTGCCAGCGCTGTCTGACTGGCTGCTGAACAGTTTGGGCGCTATGTGCGGCGCGTGGCTGGCCAGCGCGCTGGAACGGCTGGGCGCAGTAGACAACTGGAGCCGCTTTCGTGGGCGCTGGTTCATACGCGACGCCAGCGCCAGCCTGGTGCTGTTGGCTACCTGGCCTGTGGCCTTGCTCTTTCCAGCGTCGGTGCCCTTGGGGTTGGGCCAGGTATTTGAGCGACTTGAAACTGCGATGGGAAACTTGCTGGCAGGTTCACCCTTTTTGTACTGGCTGCCCGTGCGCTCGCTGGAACTGCAGCCCTTGGTGCCCCTGGCTGAGATGACCTGCGTGGGCCTGGGCCTGCTGGCACCGTGTTTGCTGGGGTACGCAATAGTGCAAGGTGTTCAGCGGCGAGCTATCTTTTTAATAGCTGCTTGCGCACTATCCATAATGGCTACCGGCCTTTCGAATGCATTAAGCTATGGCCCTGACCATGCTTGGCAGTGGTTAAGCCAACCGGTGCAATATGGCTGGGTGCTGGGTGTGTTGTTGTCTGCTGCCTGTCTGACCTTGCCTCGCCGTGCCTGCTTGGCGCTGTTGCTGGTGGCCTTGGTGTGGCAGTTGGGCATGCTCAATCTGGCACCCAGCAGCCCGTATTTTGCGCAGACTTTGCAAGGCTGGGAACAGGGGCGTTTCATCCGCTTTAATGGCTTGGCACAGTGGATCGGCTGGCTCTGGCCCTATGTAGCCCTGGTCTTGTCGGTGCTGAACTTGTCGCGGCGGGACTGATTTTTTTATGACAGCGTGGTGGGGGTGTACCGCGAAAATTTTTCATCACTTACGCGCTGGCGCATGTAGATGGCAGCGCGCTTGCGCTGTGAGGCACTCTGGGTGCGCGGATACCTTTGGGGCTGGGAGCGTTTGCGCTATCAGGCACTGTGGGTACGCGGATACCTTCGTGTCCCCCGCCAGGGTATAGGCCTTGGCTTCTTGTCAGCTTTTGTACCTGGCTCCTCCTTTTACCTACGGTATCCGCGTACCCACAGTGCCTGACAGCACAAACGCTCATACACACTAGATCACCGCATCTCAAAACCAAGCAACCATGCCCAGAACAAATAGCCCAAACACCAAGCTCACCCCAACAAACCACAGAAACTACGTCCCAAAATCACGCGCCACGCTACCACTTAAAATCCATGTATGACCCAAGAACTCCAAGCCCACAACGCCGCACCCGGCTATTACCAGCGCCACATCTTTTTTTGCATCAATAAACGTGGTGAAGGCGAAGCCTGCTGCGCCGACCACAATGCTGAAGGCGCAGCAGCACACTGCAAAAAAGCCGTGAAAGTCGCTGGCCTAAACGGCCCTGGCAAAGTCCGCGTCAACAAGGCAGGCTGCCTGGACCGCTGCGCCGCTGGCCCCGTGTGCGTGGTCTACCCTGACGCCGTGTGGTACAGCTACGTAGACAACCACGATATAGACGAGATCGTGCAATCGCACCTGAAAAACGGCCAGGTGGTCGAGCGCCTGCTAGTACCAGCCCATGTGGGTAAATAAGTGGTAAAAAGTGCCAATGCCAGCGTGGAATATGCGCGAGCAGCTATATTTATAATAGCAAACACCCACCATGAATAACGCCACAGAAAAACTACAGTTGCAGGGTTCTGCCGGGGTGATAGAAGCGCTGCGCGATGCGCCAGATGCCAGCCAGCACCCTGGGCGCGGCGTGGCTGTCATTGCGCACCCGCACCCGCTGTTTGGCGGCACCATGGACAACAAGGTCGTGCAAACCATGGCGCGCGCTTTTGTACAAGCGGGCTTTACAGCCGTGCGTTTTAACTTTCGCGGTGTGGGTGCCAGTGCAGGCACCTACGACGAGGGCCGCGCCGAGACGCAAGACATGCTGGCCGTGATTGAACAAACCGCAGCCCCAGGCACGCCGCTGTGTTTGGCAGGCTTTTCGTTTGGTTCTTTCGTCACTTCGCATGTCATTTCGGCTCTTGCCAGCGTGGAACATGCGCGAGGCGCTATTGAAAAGATAGTATTAGTAGGTACGGCTGCGTCGCGCTTTGCCATCGCCCCCATTCCTGCCGACTTGCATGAACGCACTTTGGTCATCCACGGCGAGGCAGACGACACCGTGCCGCTGGCCAGTGTGATGGACTGGGCGCGGCCCCAGCTACTCCCTGTTACGGTCGTTCCGGCGGGGGGGCACTTCTTTCATGGACAATTGCCACTGCTCAAGTCACTGGTGCTGCGCCACCTGTGCTAATTTCTCTCATTCAAGTTGTCTCACCATTATGTTGATGTTTTCTTCCCCGCGCGCCTATAGCGCCGCGCTTGCCTTGTCGTGCTGCCTGGCTTTTGCAGTGGTGTGCACCAGCCTGCAGGCCAAACCCGCCGCAACCAAGGCCTCCCCCGCTACAGCGTCTGCGCCTGCCGCTACTGCTACCAGCAGCGCTTCGTCCGCTGCTGGCCTGCCCCAAACACCCGAAATCGCCGCCAAGGCGTATTTGCTGATCGACGTGACCGCCAACCAAACCCTGGCTGAAAAAGAGGCCGACGCCCCGGTAGAGCCTGCATCGCTGACCAAATTGATGACAGCCTACATCGTGTTTGACGCATTGCGTGCCAAAAAAATTGACCTCAAACAAAAGATGCCCGTGAGCGAACGCGCCTGGAAGATGCCCGGCTCGCGCATGTTCATCGACCCAAAGATGCAGGTGGCCGTGGAAGATTTGATCAAAGGCATGATCGTGCAGTCAGGTAACGACGCTACCATCGCGCTGGCGGAAGGCGTGGCGGGCAGTGTGGAACGTTTTGTGCAGTTGATGAACGAGCAAGCCCAGGCGCTGGGCATGCATAAGACCAGCTACAAAAACCCCGAAGGTTTGACCGAGCCAGGCCACACCACCACGGCGCGCGACCTGAGCGTTTTGGCCACCCGGCTGATGCGCGAGTTTCCTGACTACACGCCCTATTACGCGATCAAGAAATACCGCCTCGAAGGCACGCCCGCTGCCAACGACAGCAACCGTAATTTGCTGCTGTTTCGTGACCCCACGGTAGACGGCCTGAAAACCGGCCATACCGACGCCGCCGGTTATTGCCTGATAGCCACCGCCAAGCGCGACGTGCCCAATGTAGGCTCGCGCCGTTTGCTCACCATCGTGCTGGGCACCGCCAGTGAAAACGCCCGCGCCAACGAAGGCCAAAAGCTCTTGAACTGGGGCTATACCGCGTTTGAAGCGGTCAAGCTTTTTGATGCAAATCAGGCAGTTGCCACGCCGCGTGTGTGGAAGGGCTCTGAATCTGTAGCCAAGCTGGGCAGCACCCAAGCCCTGGTGGTAGCGGTGCCTGCTGGCAGCGCCAGCAAAATCAAAACCGCTGTGCAGCGGCCAGACCCATTAGTTGCGCCCTTGGCCAAAGGCCAGGCTGTGGGCAGCCTGAAGGTGAGCCTGGGTGAGCAGGCCTATACCGACATTCCCCTGGTAGCGCTGGAAGCGGTGGGGGAGGCGGGCTGGTTTGGCCGCACCTGGGACGCGCTGCGGTTGTGGATTAAATAACACCCATAAAACCGCCGATTGCCAGTGTGGAATATGCGCGAACAGCTATTAAATATATAGCAATTAAGCAAAATACTACTGCGCTTAATCCCCTACCACGGTGGGCACCCGCTGCGCCAACGCACACATCAGCTCGTACCCCACGGTCTGGGCTTTGGCGGCTACTTCGTCAATCGGCAGCACCGTACCATTGCTCGCCCGCCCCCACATCGTGACCTCGGTACCAATAGCTACAGTGGGTAAATCGGTAATGTCCACCGTGATCATGTCCATGCTCACGCGGCCCACCGTGCGGGTGCGCGTACCGTTCACCAATACGGGGGTTCCTGTAGGGCAAATGCGCGGGTAACCGTCTGCATAGCCGCAGGCGACTATGCCAATACGCATCGGTTTGTCAGCGATGAATGCAGAACCATAACCCACGGTTTCGCCCGCAGATATTGCGCAAGCAGCTATGATTTTAGTAGCTAATGTCATCGTGGGCTGCAAGTCCCAGTGCGCGCTATCGTGCTGTGGGTAGTCGGTCGAGCTGCCATAGAGCACGATGCCTGGGCGAATCCAGTCCGTGCGCACATCATTCGGGTTGTAGCGCAAAGTCGCTGCGCTGTTGCTCAAGCTGCGCTCACCGGGTAATCCGTCGGTGGCCGCGTTAAAAACGGCTAGCTGGTGCGCGATGCCGTCTTGGCCAAAACGTTGGCCATCAGCATCGCTAAAGTGCGTCATCAGCGAAATCTCGTCCACCTGGGGCAGTGCGTTCAGGCGCGTCCATGCGCTGCGGTAGCTCTCAGGTTTAAAGCCCAGGCGGTTCATGCCCGAGTTCATTTTCAAAAAGACGCGGTGCGGCTCTTTGGTTTTGTGTGCCGCCAGCATGTCGATTTGCTCGTCGCAGTGCACCGTATGCCACAGGTTCAGGCGCGAACACAGCTCCAGGTCACGGATGTCAAATGCGCCCTCCAACAGCAAGATCGGCCCGCGCCAGCCCAGATTGCGCACACGTTGCGCTTCGTTAAGGTCCAGCAGTGCAAACCCGTCAGCAGCGCGCAAACCGTCAAACGCGCGTTCAATGCCGTGGCCATAGGCGTTGGCTTTGACCACGGCCCAGGCCTTGGCATCGGGCGCAGCGGCGCGGGCGCGGGCCAGGTTATGGCGCAGGGCAGCGGTGTGGATGGTGGCAAGAATGGGACGGGGCATGGTCGTGTCGGGCGGCTATTCACGGTCTGTTAATCACAGACTAGCCACTAGTGTAGGACAGTCCATGCGGCGCAACATCGTCACCCCCGCATGCTATAAAGACAAATCTCAGTTGGGTAGTTGGGTTTAAGTACAATCTGAACCAAGTTACATGAAAGTTACATTCTTTTGAAACGCGGTTTTTATACCATCATGTCGGCGCAGTTTTTCAGCTCGCTGGCTGACAATGCGCTTTTCGTTGCGGCCATCCAGTTGCTCAGGACCAGCGGCGCGCCAAGCTGGCAGCAAGCCGCCCTGGTACCCATGTTTGCGCTGTTTTATGTGATCCTGGCCCCTTTTGTGGGCGCGTTTGCCGACGCCATGCCCAAAGGCAAGGTGATGCTGATCAGCAATTTCATCAAGGTCACAGGCTGCCTGATGATGCTGTTTGGCACCCACCCGCTGATGTCTTACGCCATCGTTGGCCTGGGCGCTGCGGCTTACTCCCCGGCCAAATACGGCATCCTCACCGAGCTGCTGCCCGCGTCGCAACTGGTCAAGGCCAATGGCTGGATTGAGGGCTTGACGATCGGCTCCATCATCCTGGGCGTTTTGCTGGGCGGCCAGCTGGTAGGGCGCGTGGTGTCCAACATGCTGCTGTCGATTGACATCCCGCTGATTGACCTGGGCATTGACACCCCGCCCGAGGCCGCAATCGCCGTGTTGATTCTGGTGTACCTGCTGGCTGCCTGGTTCAACACCCACATCCCCGACACCGGCGTTGAAATGCGGCCCATGCCCAAGCGTTTGATGACCCTGCTGCCTGATTTCTGGACCTGCAACATGCGGCTTTGGCGCGACAAGCTGGGCCAAATTTCACTGGCCGCCACCACCCTGGTCTGGGGAGCTGCGGGCAACCTGAAAACCATTGTGCTGACGTGGGCCGCTATGGCTCTGGGCTACAGCGTGACGCAGGCGTCGGCCTTGCAGGGGGTGGTGGCGATCGGCATGGCGGTGGGGGCCATCGTCGCGTCACTGCGCATGCGGCTGGAAGACGGCCCGCGCGTCATCCCGCTGGGCATTGCGATGGGTGGCGCGGTGATCGCGCTGATCTTTATCGACAACGTCTGGGTAGCAGCGCCCTTCCTGATTTTGCTGGGCGCTTTGGGCGGCTTTATGGTGGTGCCGATGAACGCGCTGCTGCAGCACCGGGGCCACAATTTGATGGGCGCCGGCCGCTCGATTGCGGTGCAGAACTTCAATGAAAATTTTTCAATTCTGGTGCTGGGCACGGCCTACAGCCTGTCGGCCGGCATGGGCTTGTCTGCCTTTGGTGCCATCACGGGATTTGGCCTGGTGGTGGCGGGTGTGATGTTCGTGATTTACCGCTGGCATAAAAGCAATTGCGTGAAGCACAGGGCCGAGGTGGAGCACCTGCTGGACATCGCAAGAAATGACAATTCGCACGGTTGATTGCGTTCCCAGTCCAGCACGATACGTTGTTGCTCCGCCTTGCCGCACTAAAGTGCTGTCTACGGCGGCGCGCCTAGTCTCGCACTGAACTGGAAACGCAATTGCCCCGGGAAACCGTCTATCTGCCCGCGCTGGCGCTGGCCCTCAACGCGCTGGTGTGGGGCGTTTCCTGGTGGCCGTTTCGCACGCTGCAAAGCAATGGCCTGCACCCGATGTGGGCGACCGCCATCATCTACATTTTTGCGATTGCCTGCCTGGCTGTGTTTCGGCCCGGTGCGTGGCGTGGCCTGGTTCAATACCCGGCTTTGTGGTGGCTGGTGCTGGCCTCGGGGCTGGCCAATGTGGGCTTCAACTGGGCCGTCACCGTGGGCGACGTGGTGCGCGTGGTGCTGCTGTTTTACCTGATGCCGGGCTGGGTGGTGCTGCTGGCCTGGCCGTTGCTGGGCGAAAAGCCCACTGCGGGCTCGCTGCTGCGCCTGGCCCTGGCGCTGGCTGGCGTGGTGATTGTGCTCAAGACACCCAGTGCGAACTGGCCCGTGCCCGAGAGCCTGGCCGACTGGCTGGCGCTGATGGGCGGCTTCAGCTTCGCGCTGACCAACATTTTGCTGCGCAAGCTCAACCACACGCCCGAGCCGTCGCGCATGCTGGCGATGTTTGGCGGCGGTGCCAGCCTGGCCGTTGTGGCGGCCGTCGTGGGCATGGGTGCGGGCCTGGTGGCACCGCCGCCTGTGCCCGCCATGGCATGGGTCGTGGTGGCGCTGGTGTTGAGCCTTTCATTTCTGGCCGGCAACCTGGCACTGCAATATGGCGCGGCGCGCCTGAGCGCCAGCGCCACGTCGCTCATCATGCTGCTGGAGGTGGTGTTTGCCAGCGTGTCGTCGGTGCTGCTGGGCGCCGGTGAGCTGTCAACCCGCACGCTGCTGGGGGGCGCGCTGATTCTGCTGGCGTCGCTGATGGCGGTGCTGCCGGTGCTGCCGGTGCGACGGCGGCAGGATCTGTAATCAGGTGGCATGGGTAGGTGGACGAATTTCCATTACCCCGGTAATATTTCGCTTGCCGGGTATCATGCAGCCATGTTGCAAATTCAATCCAAACTCACTTCGCAGGGGCAGGTGTCCGTGCCCGCCGCCATTCGCCAGGCGCTGGCGCTCTCACCCGGCTCGACACTGGTCTGGACACAGGAAGACGGACAGGTGACCGTGCAGCGGGCCGTGCGCCACTCCACAGCAGCCGTGCACGAGGCGCTGTTTGCTGCCCTGGTGCCTGCCAAGGCCGCCCTGGCCAAACCTAAAACCCTGGCACAACTGAAGCAGGGGATTCGTGACCACATCAAATTGCGCCATGCTCGCCGTTGACACGAATCTGCTGGTCCGCATGCTGGTGCGGGATGATGAAAAGCAGGCCAGGCAGGCGGATCAGTTTGCAGGCAAAGGTGCCTGGGTTTCCCATCTGGTGCTGGCAGAGAGCGTCTGCGTGCTGGATTCGGTCTATGCACGCACACCCGTTCAGCTTGCTGCGGCCCTGCGGCTGATGCTGGCGCATGAGAGCCTGGTAATGCAGGACGCAGATGCAGTCAGCGCCGCACTCGACCACTTTGAGACGAAGCCGAGTTTGGGCTTCTCAAACTGCCTGGTTCTGGAAATTGCCCGCAAAGCCGGACACCTGCCACTGGGTACATTTGACAGAGCTTTGGCAAAGCTGAGTGGGGCACAGAAACTGTAGAAAATTGCCACAATACAGTTTTTCACTGGAGCCCTTCATGTCTACTGTGTATGAGTTTTCTGCCGCCAGCATCACTGGCAAACCCGTGAAACTTGACCAGTTCAAGGGCAAGCCGCTGCTGATTGTCAATACCGCCAGCGCCTGCGGTTTCACGCCGCAGTTTGCCGGGCTGGAAGAGCTTCACAAAACCTATGGCGGCGAGGGGCTGGTGGTGCTGGGCTTCCCGTGCAACCAGTTTGGCGCGCAAGACGCTGGGTCAAACGGCGAGATCGCCGAGTTCTGCCAGCTCAACTATGGCGTGAGCTTTCCCATGATGGAGAAAATCGACGTGAA
>JAYVTG010000002.1:0-2281 GCA_043774625.1 Polaromonas sp.
CCACAAAATCACGGTCGTGGCGGTCTTTGATGCGCAGCAGCTCGTCGCCCATTTTGTCGAAACGACCAGTTTCTTGCCAGTATTCAGCGGGCTGAATCACGGGCATGGAGACTTCTACAGCGCCAGCGCGGTTCATTTCCTCTCGCACAATGGCTTCTACCTTGCGAATCACGCGCAGCCCCATAGGCATGTAGGTGTAAATGCCAGCACCCAGCTTTTTAATCATACCGGCGCGCATCATCAACTGGTGGCTGGCGATTTCAGCGTCGGCTGGGGCTTCTTTGAAGGTGGAAATAAAGAATTGGGAGGCTTTCATGGCGGGTTTTTTAAAGGACTTGGAAATTTAAAGGAATTTATTTTAAAAATAATTGACTAGCTTGGTTGTAATTTCTTAGAATTTTTAGGTGAATCTCTTGCGAGAGGCAACGCTCTGTGCATAATGTACTCAATATAAAAATTTAGGGTTTGATTATGCTTGACCGCGAAGGGTTTAGACCCAACGTCGGCATCATCTTGCTCAACCAGAAGAATCAGGTATTTTGGGGCAAACGCATTCGTACCCACTCGTGGCAGTTTCCGCAGGGTGGCATTGATCGGGGTGAGACCCCCGAGCAGGCCATGTTCAGGGAGTTGCATGAAGAAGTGGGCCTCCATCCGGAGCATGTGCGAATTGTGGCTCGAACACGTGACTGGTTGCGCTACGAGGTGCCAGACAGGTTCATACGACGCGATGCGCGTGGCTTTTACAAAGGCCAAAAACAGATTTGGTTTCTGCTGCAAATGACCGGCTTTGACACGAGTGTTAACCTGCGTGCGACCGACCACCCCGAGTTTGACGCTTGGCGCTGGAATCAATTTTGGGTGCCGCTGGATGCGGTGGTTGAGTTCAAACGCGGTGTTTACGAAATGGCGCTGACCGAGCTGTCACGTTACTTACCGCGTAGTGACTATGGACCGCGACATCTGCGGGCAGATTTGCGGCACGATTTACATGGTTCACAGCATGGAGATAACCGTGGCCATGACGGGCATCACAGCTACCACGGCTTGAACAGCCAGGTTGCCCACATGGAAATGCCACCAGGCGGCAGCTACGAGCCCGATCCACAGGATAGCTATAGCTCAGTGCAGTCGGCTTCGGACGACGATGCCAGCGAAGCCAATTTGCCAGAGCCCACGCCAGCTGACCCAACTCTACGAAAATCTACGTTATGACATTTTTCATACGACTAGCCGCATCTTTGGTGGTCAGCTCGGTATTTGCTTCTTCTGGCTTTGCGCAGCTTTTAGCGACAGACCCAGACTGGAAAGAAAGCGATGCACCTGCACCAGCAGCTTTAAATTTAAAGAGCTTGGTGCCGTTTGAAGTATCAGCAGCATCAAATTTAAGGTGGGCGCTTGACCCCACAGCGGTGACGATAGTTGGCGATGGGCTGGTGCGCTACGTAGCCGTGGCACGCAGCCAAAGCGGCGTGCTAAGCGCCTTATACGAAGTGATCAATTGCAGCAATGGCACGCTAAAAACCTATGCCCGGATTGTTGCAAACGAGAGCGATGCAGCTACAAAAAACTGGACTATCGTTTCAGATCCGCAATGGAAACCTTTGCGTGGCATACCTTCAAAGCACGCTTTAGAGTTAGCAAAGCAAGGTGTTTGCACAGGCGACACTGCCGCTCAAAACGTGAATGAAATCGTCACATCACTCAAGAAAACGACCCTTGTCTTCAAAAACAAGGCTGCACCCTAAATTCAGAGTTAATCTGATTAGGTGATTTTAGACAGCACCATGTTGTCGCGGTGGATCATCTCCGGCTCTGCTGCATAACCCAAGACTTTTTCAAACTCGCTGGATGCTTTGCGGCAGATCAAGCGGGCTTCTGAGCTAGCGTAATTTGCCAAACCTCTAGCGATTTCCAAACCAGCAGCATCGCGCACAGCAATCACATCGCCGCGCGAGAAATCGCCATCGACACCCGTCATGCCAATCGGCAATAGGCTGGTACCCACGCTTTGCAACTTGCTCACAGCGCCTGCATCAACGGTGACTGAGCCACGCAGCTGCAAATGATCCATCATCCACTGCTTGCGAGCTTGGTTTTTCTGGGTTTGTGCGATCAGTAGCGTACCAATGGATTCGCCTTGCGACAAGCGAACCAAGACTTCGGGCTCTGCGCCCCAAGCAATGACTGTGGAAGCCCCCGAGCCTGCCGCACGTTTGGCAGCCAAAATCTTGGTAATCATGCCACCACGACCAATGCTAGAGCCTGCACCGCCAGCCAT
>JAYVTG010000003.1:0-38419 GCA_043774625.1 Polaromonas sp.
AGGGCTAGTCATGCGGGATAACGTTGGCGCGGCCAAGCACGCAGCACGTAGCGCGAAGCGGCAACCTGATACTGCTTGTCCGTGACGAACAACAGCTTATTCCATTTCCAGATCATCCGTGCACTTTGTCGGCTTCGCTAGCCGTACGTTAGTACTGTCGTCGCTTCGCCTTCGCGTTCACGAATGATCTGGAAATGGAATTAGCCAACTGCGCCCGATACCAACGGAAAAGCCGCCGGATTCCGTATGGACTGCACCGACAAATCGACATCCAGCCCTGGCCAATACAGATGGTCGGGGGAAGGCCATTGAACTTCTGATATTTGCTCAATCGTGCCCTTTCGAAACCAGGGAAATTGGTCGAACGGAACGAGCAGTTCTTCGTCCGCAAGCAGCAGCCAAAACCCGTGTTTCGAAATGTGGGTAACCTCAGCCGCCAAAGTGGTGGTTCCAGGCATCCTGAATCTCCTTTAAATGTGTATTCACAACTGCTTGCGCTTGACGAATTTGCGTAGCAGACAAGCCCGTGTGATTGGCTAAATCCACTTGCGGGGTAAGCCAGAACTTAGCTTCGCCATCTGGGTGCGCAACATGCACATGAATGCGCGTTTCTTCACGAGAAAAGAAGAAAAGACGAAACTGGCCGTCGCGAACAATGGTGGGTGCCATGCTGCTACTTTAACCAATTTTCTAACCAGCTGGTTATTGAATGTGTAGCGGGTGCTGCAAAATTGCAAAACTCAAGCAACCAGCTCAGCCCGCTTCAAACTGGCCGTCACGGTGCCCACATTCATGCCATACGCATCGGCAAAGGCTTGCACGGTCTGCCCGCTGGCCACATACGCACGCTGTAGAGCTTCGTCTTTGGCGGCGCGTTCGGCTGCCTGCTGCATGGCCTCGTCCAAAATGGCGTTGGCGGCTTCGTCTTTGCCGCGCACCAGCTCGGTATAGGCTGCGCGGTCCAGACCAGACGCGTCCAGTGCGCCGACGATGCGTTTGATAAGCTTGGCGCGCGGGTCTTCCATCGGGCGGCCACGCGGGTCGGTTTGGGGTTGTGCGCTGTTGCTGCGGCCCTGGCGGCGGCGGTATACTTCCATCAGCGCGTGGTGCACATGCTCGGGTGCCATCACCTCCACGGGCGCACCGCTCAGGTCGTGGCGCTGCGCGCCCGAAGCCACGGCTACCAGGTAGCGGGTGGAGCGGCTGTGAAAGGCCAGCGCTTCTTTGAGGATGTCTTTGTCGATGTCTTCAGGGTGCGCGGCCAGCAGGTCTTGGTAAATACCGCGCTTCATGGGCAAAAACACTTCGCCAAACAATGCGGGGTACAGGGTGGCCAGTTTTTCCAGCGTGGGCATGCAGCGCGGGGGCTGGCGCGGGCTAGTGGCGGTAACTAGGGTAACTGGGGTGGCGGACGTGGCGGCTGCCTGGCCGGCTGCGTCTGGTGCGGCTTGTGCACCCTGGGCCAGCGGGTTATCGGGCTGGCTAGCTGGTGCAGGGCGGGGGCGCGCGTGCTGGCTGGCGGATGGTGGCTTGCCGTGGCCAGCGGGCCTGCGGTTTGCACGGGGCGCGCCTGCTGTGGGTGAGGGGGAAGTTGCTGCGGGGGTGCCCACAGTCGCTTTAAGTGCCGCCAGGGCTGTTTGTAGATCGGTCATGGGAGTATTTTACGTGGCGAACTTTTGGGGAAAGCCGTGAATACAATTTGCCAATGTAATACAATCAAGGTATTACTTATTTTTGGAGTATTTATGGGGCATGCATTGACGGTAAAGGGGCAAATTACCATCCCCAAAGCCATGCGCGACCACATGGGTGTGGCGCAGGGGCAGGAGCTGGAATTTGTGGCGCAGGCGGACGGCAAGGTGCTGATGTTTCCGGCCAAAAAACCGGCTGTGGGTGAGAACCCGTTTTTAAAATGGATGGGGACTGGGGTGTCGGGCATGACCACAGAAGAAATTTTGCGTGAAACGCGTGGCGAGGACGCGATGCGATGATTTTGGTGGACTCTAGCGTACTCATCGACGTCATTGAAGCCAAGCCAGACTGGAAACACTGGAGCGCTTCGCAATTAACAAAATACTCTTTACAGCAAGGTTTGGCTATCAATGTCATGGTCTATGCAGAGGTGTCCCGAACTTTTGCGACTGCCGAATTGCAAAATCGGTTTTTGAAAGAAGCCAGCATCAGAGTGATCCCTATTTCTAATGAGGCTGCGTTTTTGGCGGCGCGTGCGCATTTGGTGTACCGATCTGCTGGAGGCAATAAAAGCTCGACCTTGCCAGACTTTTTTATTGGGGCACATGCGCAACATGAAAACTATGCCTTGCTCACCCGTGATCCGTCGCGCATTCGCACCTATTTTCCCCAAGTTAATTTGATTACTCCCGAATGAAATACCTCTCTACACGCGCTGGTGCCGCTGATTCTGCAAGTCGCAAGCGTTTTTGCGAAATCTTGCTGGAAGGCCTGGCGCCCGATGGTGGCTTGTATTTGCCCGAGAACTATCCGCAAATCGACTCTGCCGCGTTAACCAAACTGCGCACCACGTTGTCAACCCAGGGTTACGCAGCGTTGGCGTTTGAAGTCTTGTCGCTGTACATCGACGACATTCCTGCTGCCGATTTAAAAGCCCTGTGCACCAAAACCTACACCCAAGAAGTGTTTGGCACCCGCGAGATTGTGCCGCTCACTAAGCTGGACGACGCTATCACTATCGAAGCACTGTCCAACGGCCCCACGCTGGCATTTAAAGATATGGCCATGCAATTGCTGGGTAACTTGTTTGAATACGAACTGGCCAGGCGCGGCGAAGAGCTGAACATTTTTGGTGCCACCAGTGGCGACACGGGCAGCGCTGCCGAATACGCCATGCGTGGCAAACGCGGTGTGCGCGTCTTCATGACCAGCCCGCACGGGCGCATGAGCCCGTTTCAGCAGGCGCAGATGTTCAGCCTGATGGACGCGAATATCCACAACATAGCCATTGACGGTGTGTTTGACGACTGCCAGGACATGGTGAAAGCCGTGTCGAACGACCTGCAATTCAAACGCAAGTACAAGATTGGTACCGTCAACAGCATCAATTGGGCGCGTTTGCTGGCGCAGGTGGTGTATTACTTTGCGGGCTATTTGCAAGCCACCACGCGTAACGAGCAAAAAGTCAGCTTCACCGTTCCGTCAGGCAATTTTGGCAACATTTGCGCAGGCCATGTGGCGCGCATGATGGGCTTGCCGATTGAAAATTTGGTGGTTGCCACCAATGAAAACGACGTGCTCGACGAGTTCTTTCGCACCGGGCTGTACCGCGTGCGCGGCAGTGCCGACACGCATGAAACGTCCAGCCCGTCGATGGATATTTCCAAGGCCAGCAACTTTGAACGCTTTGTGTTTGACTTAACTGGCCGTGATGGCGCCAAAACCAAAGACCTGTTTCACACCCAGATCAATGCCACAGGCATGTTTGACTTGAGCGCTGACCCGGCGTTTAAAGACGCTGCTGCCAAGTACGGCTTTCAGAGCGGCAAAAGCACGCACGCCAACCGCCTGGCCACCATTCAAGACGTGTACAGCAAACACGGCAAGATGATCGACACCCACACTGCAGACGGCGTGAAGGTGGCGCGTGAACATGTGCAAGCCGGCGTGCCCATGATCGTGCTGGAAACGGCCTTGCCCATCAAATTTTCCGAAACGATCGTAGAGGCTTTGGGCAAAGAACCCGACCGCCCCGCCAAGTTTGAAGGCATAGAAGCACTGCCCAAGCGTGTGGTGCGCATGTGGGCCGATGTGGAACAGCTAAAGGCCTACATTGTTAAACATACCCAGTAAATATGCCGCTAGCCAGCGTAGAATATGCGCAAGCAGCTATAAAATTCATAGTACACAGTTGCAGTTTGCAGATTCAGGAATAGGGTGGTTATGAAGGTTGTAGGCTTTGCCGGTTTCTCGGGCTCGGGTAAAACTACTTTGGTAGAGGCGCTCATCCCGGTGCTCAAACAGCGCGGGCTGCGTGTGTCGGTGGTCAAGCATGCGCACCATAAATTTGATATTGACCACCCTGGCAAAGACACCTTTCGCCACCGCGAGGCGGGCGCGTTTGAAGTGGTTGTTGCGTCGCCCAAGCGTTTGGCGCTGATTCGCGAATTTGAACGCGAACGCGAGTTGAGCGTGCACCAAGTCTTGGCCGAGTTGTGGGACGGCGTGGACTGGGTGTTGGTAGAAGGCTTCAAGCAAAGCGATTTGCTCAAAATCGAGGTCTGGCGACCCGGAACCGGCAAACCCACCCTGCATGTGGACGACAGCTTCATTGCGGCTATTGCCACAGACGCACCTACTGCGCTGCCAGCCGACCTACAGCGCCCCGTGCTGGACGTGAACGACGTGCAAGGCATTGCCCACTGGCTGACAGACAATGCCGCGCGTTTTGAGTACGATGCAACTAAGTACCTTTGATCTCACACCATGACGGCACCCCAATTTCAACCCCTGCGCAGCCTGGACGATGCCCTCGCCGAGCTGCTGTCGCACGCCCAGGCACTGCAAGGCACGCAGCAGGTCAGCACATTTGACGCAGACCGCCGGGTGCTGGCGCAAGACGTGGTCTCCAGCATCAACGTGCCCGGTTTTGACAATAGCTCGATGGACGGTTACGCCGTGCTGGCGGCAGACTACGCGCAAGCGGGTGCCGTGTTGAAGGTGACGCAACGCATTGCAGCCGGGCATTTTGGCGCACGCTTAAGCGCTGGCCAGGCAGCGCGCATCTTTACCGGCGCGCCCTTGCCCGAGGGGGCTGACGCGGTGGTGATGCAAGAAGACTGCACTGATTTGGGCGACGGCAGCGTACGCATTAACAGCACGCCACGAGTCAACCAGTGGATTCGCCGCGCTGGCGAAGACATTCGCGCGGGTAGCGCCGTGCTAGCAAAAGGAGAGCTGCTTACGCCCGCTGCGCTTGGGCTGGCGGCCAGTATTGGGCTGAAAGAACTCAGCGTAACCCACCGCCCACGCGTGGCCTTGTTCTCCACGGGTGACGAACTCGTCATGCCTGGCGACGTAGCCCCGCAAGACATGCCACGCGGCGCCATCTACAACTCCAACCGCTTTTTTCTGCGCGCTTTGCTGCACCGCGCGGGCTGCGAGGTGACGGACTTGGGCATCGTGCCTGACAACCGCGCCGCCACCGTAGAGGCCTTGCAAACCGCCGCGTTGAACCACGATCTGATCTTGACCAGCGGTGGCGTGAGCGTGGGGGAAGAAGACCACATCAAACCCGCCGTGCAGCAACTGGGCAGGCTGGATTTGTGGAGCATCAGCATGAAGCCGGGCAAGCCGTTTGCCTATGGGCAAGTCGGTACAACCCATTTCATCGGCTTGCCGGGCAACCCCGTGTCCAGCTTTGTCACTTTTTTGCTGCTGGTGCGTCCCTTTTTGGCCGGGTTGCAAGGTCAAAGCAATGTATCAGGCGCTATATATTCCATAGCTGCTCGCGCAGATTTTACGCTGGCTAAAGCCGATAAACGCCGAGAATTCTTGCGCGCACGCTACAACGCACAAGGTGGGCTGGATCTGTACCCCAACCAAAGCTCGGGTGTGCTGACATCTGTCGTGTGGGCCGATGGTTTGGTAGACAACCCGGCGGGCAGCACCATCGCGCAGGGCGACACGGTACGCTTTGTGCCGTTTGCAGACCTGTTGGCCTGACCTACACTCAACCCATGAAAAGCATCACCATCAAATACTTTGCCTCCATTCGCGAGGCCATTGGGCAGGGCAGCGAAGCGCTGGGCACCCAAGCTGCCACAGTAGCCGCCTTGCGCGCAGAGTTGCTGGCACGCGGAGGCGCGTATGCAGAAGTTTTAGCCTCCCACAAAGCCGTGCGCGTAGCGGTGAACCAAACCATGGGTGATGAGGCAGTGACGTTGACCGACGGTGCAGAAGTCGCCTTCTTTCCACCCGTTACTGGCGGGTAAGGAGCCAAGATGAGCCCCACGCCCGTCGCCGCCCGCGTTCGCATTCAAACGGAAGACTTCAACTCTGCTACAGAAATAGAAGCGCTTCGCGCAATGGATAAGAGGGTGGGAGCCGTTTGCAGCTTCATTGGTACGGTAAGAGACCGCAACGACGGACTGACGGTGAGCACGCTGGAACTGGAACACTACCCCGGCATGACCGAATCGTCGATAGAAAAAATGATCGACCAGGCACACCAGCGGTTCGACATTTATGGTGCCCGCGTCGTCCACCGCGTAGGCGTGATGCAACCGCTCGACCAGATCGTTATGGTGGCGGTCACCTCGGCGCATCGAGGCGAAAGCTTCAAGGCCTGCGAGTTCATCATGGACTATCTCAAAACCCAGGCACCATTCTGGAAGAAAGAGCAAACCCCAGAGGGCGCGCGCTGGGTAGACGCGCGGGTGAGTGACGATGCTGCGCTGGCCAAATGGGGCATTGTGGCCAACAATGTGGGTGTTTGACCAAACACCTGGATGGTCGCTATATATTTTGTAGCTACTCGCGCGTGTATTACGCTGGCTACAGCCTGGTTTAGTTAAAAATCAGTTCAAATATCGCGGTTTATCGGTGTTTGCAGGCTGCTCACCAGGCAGCTTGTCTGTAACAACAGGCAGGGCAATGCCCACCGCCTGCCTCCACAGCGATGTTTCTACAGCTTTGTCCAGCAAATGCAAGAAACCATGCACCAGGTTTTGTTCCAGTGATACCTGAAAGCCGCGAGGTGCGGTTGCACCGGGAATAGTTTCGTTAAATTTCAATTGCAGTTGCCCGGTGGGCAAGGGTGTAACCGAGACTTCGGTGACCAGTAGAGGTTCAGTACCCAGGGGCAGCTTGCTGGGTACTTCCTTGAAGGGGGTTGCAAAGTCTGATTTTTGCAGTAATTCTGCCCGCTTGAACTCGGTCAGCATTTGCCTGGTTTGTGCGTCAGCCGCGGCACTGAGCGAAATGTGACCAGGTTTTATCGCTTCCAGCTTGGCAGTGTGGTCGGCCACAATTTTGCCCAGCAAGGGTAGCAGGCCCAGGCTTAAACGGCGTGTAAACCACAGACGCAGTTCGTCATCTGCCGTAGTGTTGATGCGCATCAAAATACGGTCTTGCTCCTGGATGTAATTGACAGATAACTGGTGGATGTTCATGCGCTTGATTTTATGGCTTGAAATTGCCCTGTGCTGCCCCATCTGCTACAAAGTAAAGATATGTCCGCACAGGACGTGGAGTTTTTATGCGATTAGATAAGTTAACCACCAAATTTCAAGAAGCCCTGGCCGATGCGCAAAGCATTGCCTTGGGCAGCGACCATGCCTACATCGAACCCGCCCACGTGCTGGCTGCCATGTTGCGCCAGGACGATGGCCCCAAGGCCTTGCTGCAGCGTGCGGGCGTGAGTACTGCAGGCTTGCAAACAGCCGCTGACGCAGCAGTAAAAAAATTGCCACAAGTGCAAGGCCAGGAACAAGTGACCGTGGGGCGCGACCTGGTGTCGTTGATTCAAGCGGCCGAGAAGGAAAGCATCAAACGTGGTGACCAGTTTGTGGCGGGCGAATTGTTTTTGCTGGCTTTGGCCGACAGCAAAACCGACCTGGGCAAAGCCGCTAAAGAAAACGGTCTGACACGCAAGAGCCTGGAGTCTGCCATCGACACCGTGCGCGGTGGTCAAAACGTCAATAGTGCCGACGCTGAAGAGCAGCGTGAATCGCTCAAAAAATACTGCATCGACCTGACCGAGCGTGCCCGCATGGGCAAGCTGGACCCGGTGATTGGCCGCGACGACGAAATTCGCCGCGCCATCCAGGTACTGCAGCGCCGCACCAAAAACAACCCGGTGTTGATTGGTGAACCTGGCGTAGGCAAGACCGCGATTGTGGAAGGCTTGGCGCAACGCATTGTCAGTGGCGAAGTGCCAGAATCGCTCAAAGGCAAACGCGTGCTGTCCCTCGATATGGCTGCGCTTTTGGCCGGTGCCAAATTCCGCGGTGAATTTGAAGAACGATTGAAAAACGTGCTGAAAGACCTAGCCAAGGACGAAGGTCAAACCATTGTCTTCATTGACGAGTTGCACACCATGGTAGGCGCAGGCAAGGCCGAAGGTGCCATGGACGCAGGCAATATGCTCAAGCCCGCGTTGGCGCGTGGCGAGCTGCACTGTGTGGGCGCTACAACTTTAGACGAATACCGCAAATACATTGAAAAAGATGCTGCGTTAGAGCGGCGCTTTCAAAAGATTTTGGTAGGTGAGCCGACGGTGGAGGCGACCATCGCTATTTTGCGAGGCTTACAAGAAAAGTACGAAGTGCACCATGGCGTAGAGATCACCGACCCCGCCATTGTGGCCGCAGCAGAACTGAGCCACCGCTACATTACCGACCGCTTTTTGCCTGATAAAGCGATTGACTTGATCGACGAAGCCGCAGCCAAAGTCAAAATAGAAATTGACTCCAAGCCTGAAGTGATGGACAAGCTGGATCGGCGCATTATTCAATTGAAGATTGAGCGCGAAGCGGTGCGCCGTGAAAAAGATGAATCGTCAAAAAAACGCTTTGGATTGATTGAAGAAGAAATTAAAAAACTGCAAAAAGAAGCCGCAGACCTGGAAGAAATATGGAAAGCGGAAAAAGCCCAGGCCCAGGGCAGTGCGCACATCAAGGAAGAGATTGAAAAAATGCGCTTTCAGATGGAAGAATTTACCCGCAAAGGTGACTTCAACAAAGTGGCTGAACTGCAGTACGGCAAGTTGCCAGAATTGGAAAAGCAACTCAAAGATGCGCAGGCCAAGGAAGACAAGAAAACCAAGAATGCCAAGCTGGAGGGCAAGCCTACGTTGTTGCGCACCCAGGTTGGTGCCGAAGAAATTGCCGAAGTGGTGGCGCGTGCGACTGGCATTCCGGTTAGCAAACTGATGCAAGGCGAGCGCGACAAACTGCTGGTGATGGAGACGAAACTGCATGACCGCGTGGTGGGGCAAGAAGAAGCCATTACCGCCGTGGCAAACGCCATTCGCCGCGCGCGTGCGGGCCTGTCTGACCCGAGCCGCCCCACAGGCAGCTTTCTGTTCCTCGGCCCCACAGGTGTGGGCAAGACTGAACTGTGCAAAGCTCTGGCAGGTTTTTTGTTTGACAGCGAAGACCATCTCATTCGTATCGACATGAGCGAATTTATGGAAAAGCACAGCGTCGCGCGCATGATTGGCGCGCCTCCGGGCTATGTGGGCTATGACGAAGGCGGCTACCTGACAGAAGCCGTGCGCCGCAAACCCTACAGCGTGATCTTGCTGGACGAGGTAGAAAAAGCCCACCCTGATGTATTTAACGTGCTGCTGCAAGTGCTGGACGATGGCCGTTTGACTGACGGCCAGGGTCGCACCGTGGACTTCAAGAACACCGTGATTGTGATGACCAGCAATATCGGATCGCCCATCATTCAAAGCATGGCAGGCAAGCCTTATGAAGAGATGAAAGACGCGGTGTGGGACGAGCTGAAGAACCACTTTCGCCCAGAGTTTTTAAACCGTATCGACGAGACGGTGGTTTTCCACGCGCTGGATGCCAAGAACATCGAAGCAATTGCGAAGATTCAGCTCAAAACACTGATGGAGCGTTTGACCAAGATGGACTTGACGCTGCAAGTGTCGGCCCCTGCGGTTGCCGAACTGGCCAAGGTGGGTTTTGACCCGGTGTTTGGTGCGCGGCCCTTGAAGCGCGCCATTCAACAGCGGATTGAAAACCCGCTGTCTACCTTGATCTTGCAAGGCAAGTTTTTGCCAAAGAGCACCATCACCGTCTCGGTAGACCCTATACGTGACCCTGGCGTTTTCAAGTTTGAATAAAGCGGGTGTGAACAGGGGTAGGATGTATGCATGTTGAATTTTGTATTTCGCTGGGTTTTGAGAATGGTGCTGTTTGCCGCTGGCCTGGTTTTTGCGGCCAGCTTGCTGGTATTTGTTATCGCCATTGCTTTGCTGTGGAGCCTGCGCGCTGTGTGGGCACGCCTGACGGGTCAACCCGTTACGCCGTGGGTAATGCGCGTAGACCCGCGCGAGGGCTGGCGAAAGGTATACCGGGCTGGACAAAGCGACCATGCCCAGGCAGTGCCGCGCAAGCGCGACACACTTAAAGACGTGACAGACGTAGAAGTGAAGTGAGGCAACGCAATCTGCGTTACACAAAACCCATGTTCTGCTGGCTGTAGTTGATGATATTGGGTACCACCAGTCTTAGCTCAGTATCTGTCACCCCAAACCATGTAGCCAAAGTAGCCGCATATTGGTCTACCGATGTACTGGGCAACAATCGGCCTTGACCCACTTGGTCGTCTGATGTGATGGACACCTGCGGGGCGGTGCCATAAAACTGCTGACCTTTGACTGCACCACCCAAAACAAAGTGGTGACTGCCCCATCCATGGTCAGAACCATCGCCATTCGACGCAAAAGTACGGCCAAAGTCAGACGCTGTGAACGTGGTTACCGCGTTGGCTATGTTGAGATCTTCGGTGGCTCGGTAAAACGAAGCCATTGCATCAGCCACATTAGCCAGCAAACCCGGATGGTTATTGACCAGAAAATCGTGGTTGTCAAAACCGCCGAGCGATACAAAAAAGACTTGGCGTTTGGCACCCAGTTCATTGCGCGCAGCGATCATTTTGGCTACTGTTTGCAATTGCATGGCCAATGGATTGGCTATGTTGAAATTGGCAGTGGCAAATGGCCCCACCTTGCCTAGCGCCGTGTTCACGGTACCTTCTGCGCCAATGCTGCGCTTGGAAATGGTGTTGTATTCGTTTTCCAGCGTTTGGCTGCGTGGCTGCGTCATGAGTGTGTTGAGCGCTGCACTGGCAACGCTGGAACCATAAAGTGGGTTTTTGATTCCAGCAACGGGAATGGCTCCAGTGGTTGACAACTGGTATTGCAAAGCGGTTTGCCCCGCCAGGAAAACAGAGTTTCCAGTGACGGAAACGCAGCTGAACAAAGAATTGCCGTTATTGCTTAAAACCATGTCGCCAATACGCCCGCCCCAGCCCTGTACAGATCCTTCGGGTTTGGACGATTGCCATACCGACTGCTGGTCGTTATGCGAAAAGAGTTTGGGGGGCAGGGCCACTGACTTTGCGTTGTATTGGGCCAGGGTAGTGGGTTGTACCAAGGTGCCTACGTTCAATTGCACAGCAAGTTTGCCCGTATCAAACAAAGACTTCAGGGGCAAGAGCTCTGGTGCCAGCGCATATTGCAAACCATAGGGCAGGGGAGCAGCGCTAGCTAGTGGAGTCATCGCTGTATTGGCTAAAGCTGCTTGCGCTGTCGCTATACCTACACGGATCTTGTGGTAGCTGGCGTAGTTTGTGGCGTCAATCGGAACGATGGTATTGCCAAAATCGTTGCCACCGTACAAGAAAATGCACACCAAGGCTTTGTAGTCTGTGGCGGTAAAAGCGGCGGCTTCGCCCATGCTGGCCAAGTTCAGCGCCCACGGTGCCGCTACACCGGCCAGGCTCAAGTGACCCATGCGCTGCATAAAGGCGCGGCGTGCCAGTTTTTGTGTATTGTTGATAAACATGGTGCGCTCCTTATTTTTGAACCAAATACTCTGGGCAAGCCATGATCAACAGCACAGCCGCCTGCACGCGGTTTTTCTGGTCTGTGGCGTTGGCGTTGGGCATGCGGGTAATGGCGTCTTGAATCACTGCTAAGGTGGCTGCAGACACCTGGTTGGCTGACAGCAGCAAGTTAAGGCGGGCAAGCAAGGCAGCGGGGCTACCCGCCAGTGCCAGTTCGGTTTCGTATTTGGGTTGCACATCTGCAAAGCCTATGCGCACAACGTTGACCATAAAGTTGACATAGGCAGCCACCGTTGATTCGTTGGCTATTTGAAATTCTGGCGCAGCCAATTGCTGATTTGCCAACGCGGTATTGGGTGGCACGTAGCCTGGGCGGAAAAAGTTGAACACCGACGGGCTGCGCAGCGGACTTTGCCCCAAACGGTCAGAGCTGCTGGACAAGTCACCAATTTTCCAGTCACCCGTGGTTGACGCTGCATTAAAGCTGCGTGCCCACTGGGCAAACCGCACAATGGGCTCGCGCAGCTTGCCACCTGCGGCTGCTGTCAGTGCTGCGTCGCCTCTGGCTTCGTTGTCCAGCAACACAGCGGCGGTAACTGCCCGCAAGTCGCCCCTCACGCCAAATCCATTGTTGTTAAATACACTGGCTACACGCCCCACATAGTCAGGGCTGGGGTTGCTGGTCACCAGGCGCATGATTAGCTGTTTGGAGACAAACGGGCCTACGTTAGGATGGTTGAAGATGATGTCTAGCGTAGTTTTCAGGGCAGCTTTTCCATCTGTATTGGAAATAGTCGTACCCAAAAATACGGTGTCTACGGTTGAATGGCGGCTGGGGATCAACACCATCGGGTTGCGCACACGCTGGGGGTTGGTAGCGCCGGTATCGTCAGTTATATCGTAGTCGTAACCTGTAAAAACGCGGGCCAGATTGGTAATGTCGCTTTGCACATACGACTCTTTGGGCTTACCGCCTTCCAGTTTGAGTGCGCCATTCAATTCAAGGTTGTACAGACCGATAGAGAACAACTGCAAGACCTCGCGGGCGTAGTTCTCGTCTGGCTGGCTGCCGGTAGCGGGGTTTTCTTTCTGATTGCCTCGGGTGTTCAGGTAAACGCCCATAGCCAGATTGAGTGTGATGTCTTCCAACAGTTTGCGGTAATTGCCAAAAACATCAGCGTTCAGAAGATCCCAATAAGCAGCCATGGCAAATGAGCGCGACGCAATGGCCATGCTATTGCTGGACACGACCATGATCTCTGACCACGCCAGAGCAAAGCGCTTGCGCAGCGCGTCCGGGCTGGCAATCAACTGGTTCCACACCATGTAATCAGCAGGGGCTAGGGTGTTGACGGCCACGACTGTGTTGTAGCCTTTGCTTATCAACCAGTCCCAACCGGTGGTGCTGACAGGCGTATTCATTTGCGTTTGTAGCCAGGCGCTGTAGCCTTGGCTTTGCACGGCTGCAATGTCTGCGTCGCTGGCAGAAAGTTGCGCTTGTAGCAAGAAGCGTGCTGCACTGGTTTGACTGACGGGAGCAGCGGGTGGGCCTGGTGGCGGTGCACTATCTCCAACACCGCCTCCGCCGCCGCCGCAAGCACTTAAAAAGGCCATCAAGCTGGCGCTTAAAGCAAGCGACTCGGTGCGTGATGGGTTTGGGTTTGGGTTCGGTTTTGCTGTGGCTCGGTCAGGGCGGTCAAGGGCTGGCGCCTCAGGAGTCCGTGTTTCAGTAAGCATGCGTCACCTCGGTTCAGTATGATTTAGCCAGACTTAGGATGAAGTCTTGGTCATCACATTTATTCGTCCCAATCTAACGAACCAAGCTCCAATTTGGCTGACAGTAGTTTGGTAAAGCTTGTGCAAAGGCATGTAAATGCTATATATTTAATAGCTTCTTACGCATATTCCACGCTGGCTATGACCGGTTTTAATGCCTAAACAGAAGCGCCAAACAATTTTCCGGCACCTGCAGTTATCGCCATGGCCAGCGCTCCCCAAAACGCTACGCGAACGCAGGCTCGAAGCACCGCAGCCCCACCAGTTTTGGCAGACACCGCGCCCAACAGCACCAAAAACAACAAAGATGTGCTGCCAATGACAGGCACCAGATATTGCGCAGGCGATAGCACCGCTGCCAACAGCGGCAACGCAGCGCCAGTCGCAAACGTAGCAGCAGACGTGAGCGCAGCTTGCACTGGCTTGGCGCTCATGGTGTGCGAAATACCCAGCTCGTCACGCGCATGTGCACCTACCGCGTCGTGCGCCATCAACTGTCTGGACACTTGCGCTGCCAGCTCGGGCGTCAAACCGCGTGCCTGGTAAATGCCAGCCAGCTCTTGTTCTTCATGCGCCGGGTGGGCCAGCAGTTCGGCCCGTTCACGCGCCAGGTCAGCCTCTTCGGTATCAGCCTGCGAACTGACCGACACATATTCTCCCGCCGCCATCGACATGGCGCCTGCAACCAAACCAGCCACACCCGTAAGCAGCAAGGCTTGGGTATTGGCATTGGCGGCAGCCACACCCACCAGCAAGCTGGCCGTAGACACAATGCCATCATTGGCCCCCAACACGGCGGCGCGCAGCCAGCCTATGCGGTCGGTGTGGTGTAGTTCAGGGTGGGAGGTGCGAGACATGGTTCATCCTCTGGTGGCGGTGCAGGCCAACTTAAAGTCTGATTTTGCATCAAACGCCACCGTCACATTTGCGCAGGCGCTACGCGAAAAGGTTTTGAATCCCTCAAAGATCCAAACAAACACAGTACTTATGCCACCAAGTGTCCGGTGCCACCGGTTCCAGGATCGCAAGCGAAAGAATCGCTGGATAATAAGCTGTCTTGCAGCTTGAATAAATATGCACTATTAACCATCAACCAAATCTACAGCTTTAGCATGATGGCTTACTGAAAAGTAAATTCAGGTTTAATTCATCTTGGTAAAGTTAAATACAAAAAGAAACCAAAAAACAAAGTACAAAAGGAGCTTTTCGTGAGGGTACTTTTAGTAGAAGACGATGCGGCGCTCGCGCAAGCCATGGAGGGTTTTCTTAAAAACAAGGGCTTTGGTGTGTATGTGGCCGACTCTTTGGCCAGCGCCAGATCGGTCATGACCCTTGCCAGTTGGGGTGCCATTTTGCTGGACCTGCACCTGCCCGATGGTGATGGGTTAAGTCTGCTACCCGTTGCCCGCAAACACGTGCCTGAGGCATCCGTCATCATATTGACCGCACGCGATCAAATATCAGACCGTATCCGTGGCCTGGACACAGGCGCAGACGACTACCTGGTTAAACCTTTTGACCCCGACGAGCTGTTGGCGCGCCTGCGTGCCATAGACCGCAGACGCAGTGGTCATGCCAGCGCGGTGGTTACCGTAGGGGACATGGTGGTAGATTTGTCGCGTGACCGCGTCAGCGTCAAAGGTTTTCCGGTAGACCTGACAGCCAAAGAATGGAGTGTATTGCGCATCATGGTGGCGCGGCCCGACCGCATTCACAGCAAAGAAGCCCTGGGCAGTGCACTCTACGGGTTTGACGATGACGTCAATAGCAACACGCTGGAAGTGTTTATCAGCAGTTTACGCCGCAAGCTGGGGCACAGCAGTATTCAAACGTTTCGTGGGCAAGGGTACCGCCTTACCGGGGGCAGCAATTGATACGCGAACCATCTAGTTTAATCACCCAGCTCAGCCGCTCTTTGCTGGTGTGGATATTCAGCATGTGGACAGTGTGCACCGTCGCGGTGGCCTTGTACGTCAATGACGAAATCAATGATGGTTTTGACAGTACCCTGATACAAAGCGCCAGCCGTATTTTGCAGCTGGCCAAGCTGGAAATGGACGAGTTGGGACACCACCTTAACCCTCACAACCCACTGCAGCATGGCGCACGCGTTGACATGGAAGTGCATATTGAAGGGCAGTATTTGATGTACCAGGTGGTGGATTCTGAGGGACGAATTTTTATTCGGTCGGTAGATGCACCGACTGAAGTCTTCACTACATCTTTGGCAAAAGGCTTTACAGAAAGTGCTCTGTGGCGGGTTTACACCATCAAGCATCCCACCGAGTCTTTTTATGTTCACGTTGCTGACCCTGTGCGCAACCGCACAGTAGCCCAGCAAGAGGCCATGCTGTGGTTGTTATTTCCTTTGCTGGCATTCTTGCCATTGCTGGGGTACGTGGTGCGCCGTATTGTGCGCCACCAGTTGTCTGGTGTGACGGGGCTCGCACAGGAAATACAAGCGCGTGGAGGCAAGAATTTAAGCTCCATTCAAGGCGGCTACCTGCCTGTCGAATTGGCGTCTATTTCTGAAAACACCAACCATTTGCTGCAACGCCTGCAAGACGCCATGGACGGTGAACGTGCGTTGGCTGCCAACGCAGCGCACGAACTGCGCACGCCTGTTGCCGCCGCACGGCTACGCCTGAGCAATGCTCTGGCGCACGACCTGTCACCCCAGGCACGTGCCGAGGTTGACGCTGCTGGTGCATCGCTTGAGCAATTAGGCCGGCGTATTGAAAAGCTGCTGCAACTGTCGCGCGCAGAGTCTTCGCTGGGCTTGACACGTGAGCCGGTAGACCTAAGCAGTATTGCCAGCGCGGTAGCGCAAGAATTTTGGAGCCACCCTGACGGATTTGACCGCCTGCAGTTGGTCACGCCCGACGACAGTGCCCCTATGGCCAAAGGCGACTTTGACACCATTGCATTAGCTCTGCGCAATTTGATTGAAAACGCCTTGCGCTACTCGGGTAATGCAGGTGTGTTGGTGCAAGTAAGCAGCCCTGCCACAATCTGCGTTACCGACCATGGCCAAGGCGTTGACGCTGAGCTGTTGGCCACCATGACGAAAAGGCACGTCAGAAAAAGCGACAACCAAACGGGCTATGGCCTAGGCTTATCCATTGTGAAAACCATTGTGGAAAAGCACGGTGGCACTCTAGAGTTGATATCCCCGTTGCCAGGCAAACGCTACGGTTTGCTGGCTCAAATGACGCTACTGCCTGCCGCAGCTTAAATTTTTGTGGCTAGGTTATATTGCGCTGGTGTCGACTGGGTGTATCTCTGGCGTTTTGCGCATATTCTGCAATGGCGCTGTCAGTTTTAAGGGGCAGGAACGGCCACCCGGTTACCAGGAACGATCATGGCTTCGTAGGCAAAGACCTCGCGGCTGTTGGGATTGACTTTAACCTTGATCCACTGCACGTCATTGGTACCGTTGGCCACATTGTTGCCGAAGGTTTCCACCCGGGTAAAATTTTCTAGGCGCTTGCCGGTGGCATCTAGAAAAGGCTTGTCGACACGGTAGTAGTGCGAGTCGCCGTGCACGTAGGCCACCGGGCGGCGAAATGCGATGACTTCAGCACGCAATGCTTTCAAAAACTCGCCAAAGCCGTCGGGTTGTCCATCGGTTTGCACCAGAGTTTTGGGGTCACGCAGCGGTGCTAGCGTGGCGTCAGTCAGGTCCCAGCCAGGGTTGGCCTGCGAAATGACCATGACGGCCACGGCATTACGCTGTTTGGCGTAGGCAAAAGTGTCTTGCAACCAGCGCAGATTAGCCAAGTTGCGGGCGGTGTATTCGGCTGGGTCGGGCGCCGTATCGCACAGGTTGTTGCACGAGCCTGCAATATTGAAGGTGACGTAAGTCACGCCGCCTACCGTCCAGCGGCGGTTTTCTACGCACTGCACAAAGCCATTCACCCCGAGGCATAAGTTGCCTTGCTGCACGTCTTGCAGCATGCGTTGCTGGCCTAGCGAATTGGGGGTTGAGAAGAAGACTGAACGCTCATAGTCCAGGCGTTCGCGTGAGCTGTAGCTGCCATTTGAAGCACGGTCACAGTCTGTCCAGTCGTTGTCGCCAGGGGTGAACATCGCAGGGGCGCTGAGCGTATTAAAGATAGCCAAAGACCTGGCATATAAGGCGTTGTCGCAGGGGCTGCCCGAGCCTTGCTTCAAGTCACCGTCATGTACGCTGAACTTCAAGCGGTTGGCGTTCATATCGGCTATTAGGTTGGGAATGCCCACGGTTTCCTGCACAGCAGAATACGGCAGGTCGCCCCATAGCCCAATGGCATAGGGCTCACGCTCTCCTTTAGGCTGGTCGTTGTTGTCGCCAGCCACGGCAGCGCTGATGAGGACCGCCATCAAAAACGGTAGCAAGAGTGCCCATGCCCAGATATTGGTGGGATGGGATGTTGCTCGGTAAAGTAAAAAGCTTTGCATGTTGAGATCTCCTGCGAGTGGGGGGCTGAATCAAAACGAGACAGCCTATCTGTTGTACCCATGCTTGATGTCAATTGCGTGACATCCCTGGTCCCCCACAGCTGACGCGCGCCTGCTTTACTACCAAAAATACCCTAACATGGCAGGTATGAACACTGCTACCTTGCCTACAACCGGTCAACCCACATCCATACCTAGCGCGGTTCCCCTGCGAAAAGACGCACAAGTCATGGGTCTGGTGGGTTTGGCGCATGCCAGTTCGCACTTTTCGCATATGCTGCTATCGCCACTATTTCCTATTTTTATCAAAGACTTTGGGCTGAGCTTCACGCAGATCGGTTTGCTCACCACGGTGTTCTTTGTCGTCTCTGGCATTGGTCAGGCAGCGGCGGGTTTTGTAGTCGATAGATTTGGTGCTCGGCCAGTCCTGTTTGGCTCGCTGTGCCTGTTTGTTATGGCTTGCTTGATTGCGGCGAACGCGACCAGTTACTCCTGGCTCATCACGGTGTCAGTCCTGGCTGGCTTGGGTAATTCGCCTTTTCATCCGGTTGACTTCACCATCATGAACCAGCGCGTGTCTGCACCGCGCCTGGGCTATGCGTTCAGCTTTCACGGTATTACCGGCAACCTGGGTTGGGCGCTGGCTGCGGCGTTTTTTGTGGGTATTACGGCGCTTTCCAACTGGCGCTTGGCCTATTACTGCGCAGCGGCCATGATGGTCGTGGTATTGATCACGATGGTGATTAACCGCGACAAACTGCGCACCGACGTGGTGGTGCGTGGGGCAGATGGTAAACATGCCGCTGGCAGCGACTTGGCGTTTTTAAA
Source organism: Polaromonas sp. (assembly GCA_043774625.1). Classification (GTDB taxonomy): domain Bacteria; phylum Pseudomonadota; class Gammaproteobacteria; order Burkholderiales; family Burkholderiaceae_C; genus JAAFIP01. Next base: position 18,604 of record JAYVTG010000003.1, read on the forward strand.
GCTGCCCGTCGTGTGGTGGTGTTTTGGTTTTTTCTTGCTATCTACCATGACATTGGCCGTCATTCAGGCTTTCTCTGTGTCTATCTTGAAAGCGCTGCATGGCGTGTCGTTTGAAGCGGCGTCCACCACCATCACGGCTTACATGCTGTGCGGTGCAGTGGGCATGCTGGTGGGCGGTGTGGTAGCGGCGCGTTACCCGCGCAGCAGCAATCAGGTGGTTGCCCTATGCATGACCGTAGCGGCATGCAGCCTGGCGCTGTGTGCCACAGGCTGGCTGGGTGGCGTGGGTACGATGGTCGTGCTGGCCGCTACAGGTTTTGCAGTAGGTATAGGCGGCCCCAGCCGCGACATGATGATCAAGAAGGCTACACCCAAGGGCGCGACGGGCCGCGTGTATGGCACGGTGTATTCGGGCCTGGATGTAGGCTTTGCCTTGTCTCCCATCGTGTTTGGCCAGTTTATGGACCGCGGCTGGTACAGCGCCACGTTACTGGGGGCTGCCTTTGTGTTGCTAATGTCTGTGGGCGCGGCCATGGCTGTGGGTAAGCGCACTGTGCAGTCTGCATAGTGCAGCGCTATAGCTTACGCACTATTTTGCTACAAAATGTATAGCTGCTTGCGCATATTCCGCGCTGGCTTCAGATGTATTCACTTACGTTTTTTTCGTTATAGGCACATAATGTAAGCGCCTGGGGCTTTAGCATAGAGACTCCTTCACACTACATACGGAGTATCTTTACTATGGCACTGCAATCACCCTTTTTTAACAAATCTCGTGACGCCGTTGAACCCCCAGCCAACCGCTATGGCCCAGGCAGCAGCACGACAACATCTCCATCATCCACGCAGTCGCTCACCAGTGCTACGCCCTCGGCGAGCACTTCTTCAGGCTCTACCTCGTCCGATACATCGGTGACTCCCAAAGAAGCCGAAAGCAAACTGACGGTCGGCCCCAATATCAAACTCAAGGGTGTAGAAATTACTGATTGCGACACCTTGGTAGTGGAAGGCACCGTAGAAGCTACGATGGATTCGCGCGTGATTCAAATTTCGGAACGCGGCTCATTCACCGGCTCAGTCCAAATCGACATTGCCGAGATTCGTGGCGAGTTTAACGGCACACTGACTGTGCGCCAAAAGCTCACTATTCACAACACGGGCCGCGTCAAAGGCAAAATTCGCTACGGTAAACTGGTGATAGAAGAGGGTGGACAGTTGTCTGGCGAGATTGAATACGGCGCATCGAGTACAACGTCTACACGACCTGCTACATCCAATGTGATGGGTTTGAAGGCTGCTTAATTGGCGCTTTGTTGATTACCACTCCATCAACAAAAACTTACCCTGTCATACCACTGTCATCCTCTGAATCCAACAATGAATGTGTCTAGCGCAGTATGGTTGCGCGGCATAACCATAGGATTCAACTGATGAAACTTTTATTTAGTTTAGGTGTTATGGCGGGGGTAGCAGCAGCCTTGGTGGCTTGCTCGGGGTCTGATGATGCACCTGCAACGCCAGCACCACCTGCGGCGGAAAAACCGTTTACCGTGAAGATCATTGGCTTTAATGACTACCACGGTAATCTGGAATCTCCGGGCGTGTTTGGTACCAGCACAGCAGTGATTGCAGCAAATCGCCCACCAGTGGGTGGTGCTGAATTCATGGCTGCGCACGTTGCACGGCTAAAGAGCCTAAACCCGCTGAACGTGGTGGTAGGTGCGGGTGATTTTATTGGCGCGACGCCATTGATATCGGCAGCCTTTCTGGACGAACCTTCGATTGAAACGCTCAACCGCATTGGCCTGGACTTTAATGCTGTGGGCAATCATGAATTTGACAAAGGCACAGCCGAACTGCTGCGCTTGCAAAACGGTGGCTGCAAGGTCACGGCCGGGCAGACAGACCCCAACAGTTGCAAAGGGGCCGCGGTGGGTACGCCTGTGCCATTTGAAGGTGCCAAGTTCAAGTGGCTCTCGGCCAACGTTATCAACACAACAACGGGCAAGTCGTTGCTGCCTGCGTATGGCATCAAAACATTTAATGGCGTGAAGGTGGCATTCATCGGCATGACCCTGAAGGGCACACCCGCTATTGTTACCCCATCAGGCGTGGCGGGATTGAATTTTCAGGATGAAGCGCAAACGGTCAACGCATTGATACCCGAACTGCGCGCTCAGGGCATAGAGTCGATTGTGGTGCTGGTGCATGAGGGGGGATTTCAAAGCGGTACGCTTGGCGACATCAACGCTTGCGAAGGTGACTTGCAACCCTCTGCGATTGTGGACATTGTGAAGAAACTGGACAATGCGGTCGATTTGGTAATCAGTGGCCACACGCATTCCGCCTACAACTGCAAATTGCCCAACGCAACTGGCCGCAAAATATCAGTTACCAGTGCTAGCGCATTTGGTCGGGTGTTGACTGACATTGACGTTGTGATTGACCCAGCAACCAAAGACATTACCACCGTGACCCCTACCAACCGCTTGGTAGTACGCAACGACCCCACGGTGCTTGCACATGCTACCGTGGCAGCCATCGTAACAGGCTACAAGACCTTGGTGGCACCCGTAGCTAACGTGGTGCTGGGGTCTATATCAGGAACGCTGACAACGGCACGAGACCCTGCTTGCAACATGACAGCAGGTAATTTGATTGCAGACTCAGAACTGGCAGCTACCCAGGCTCCCACTTTTGGCGGAGCAGTGATAGCCTTTATGAATGGCGGTGGAGTGCGAGCCCCCTACACTTTCGCGCAAAGCACCGCCAATGAAGGCGATGGCAATGTGACTTATGGTGAAGCATTTACCGTGCAACCGTTTGGCAACAGTTTGGTCACCATGGACCTTACGTCGCAGCAAATCAAAAATATGCTGGAGGAGCAGTTTGCGGGATGCCGCGGGCAGTCTGCTACTGCTACACGTTTTGCCATCCCTTCTGCTGGCTTTAAATATAGCTGGGATGGCACCAAGGCTTGTGATGCGCGCATTACCAACGTTACCCTAACCAAAGGCACTGCTACAGAAGTGATTGTGGATACTGCAGGGGTGCCCGCTGTTGCCAAAACTTACCGCGTAACGGTGAACAGCTTCATGGCTGATGGTGGCGATGGCTACTCCACGCTGATAGGGGGCACCAACCGCCTGGGTGGTGCGCAAGACATTGACGCGATGGTTGCTTTGTTGGCGAACTTCAAGGCACCCGCTGCCCCCTATACGCCAGCTATTGTGCCAAACGATGGCGCAACGCCGCGCATCAGCCGTCTTAGCACAGCAGCGGCATCTAGCTGCCCCACTGGCGCTGTGTTTGTGCCTTGATGCCAGGATATTTGACCCGTAAAAAGCGTGAGCTTGCAGGTATTGTATTTGTGCTGCTACCCATTTTGGCAGCAGCACAAAGCGCGCAAAGCCAACAAAAACTGGAGCAGTTGATGCAGCAGCGCACAGTGCCTGCACAACCATCCACAGCTTCAGCATTAACAAGCGCTTTGATGCCTGAACGCATTGCTCAGCGCAAGACTTATCTGGAAAAAGGTGAAGCGGCCCTAGCCGCAGGCAATGCTGATGAGGGTCAAATGGCCTTCGAGCGCGCAGCCCTCATCAGCCATGCCGCCGACACTGAAATGGGCTTGGTGCGTTCCTACATGCAAGCTGGCGAGTACCGTCGTGCGCTTGCCTTTGGCGCACACACAGCCGGTGCTCATCTTGACGTGGCGGGTGGTTCAGCTCTGTATGCTTGGTTGCTTCATGTGGGTGGCCAGAGGGCATTTGCGCAGCGTTTGTTGACTGAGGCGCAGTCTCGCCACCCCGGCCACCCGGTGGTGGAGGCTACGCGCTTGCAATTGCCACCAGAATTACCTGCTCAGCCTGCCGCCGCTTTGCCGTTGGCCACGGGTTTGTTGCTGCAAACGCCTGTACGTATGGCCCCAGGTGGCAGCATGGCAGATTTGGAAACCAATGCAAAAACTGTGGGCACTGCCATATTGTTTGACCAAGGCAAACGTGCTTTAGTCCCCGCCAATGCTGTTGCCAATATGCAGTCAATATGGGTGCGCAATGGGTTGGGCCAACTATCAACGGCCCATACTGAAAAGCAATTACCCGGCGTGGGCTTGGCCGTGTTGCGCTTGGGTAGCGCACTGCCACAGCCAGAGACTTTGTCACTGACTAGGCGCGATGCGTTTGCTGGCAGCTTGGCAATTACGCTGGAATATTCAACATCAGCTGATGCCAGCCCACGCTGGCCAGTGCTGATCAGTGGTTTTTTGGGTGCGCCTGTGGAGCAAGTCAAACCCATCCATGTTGCCAACCAGTTGGGCATCAGCCTGCCCGCTGGTCAACGCGGCGGCCCAGTCTTGGACAAAGCAGGGCGTTTGGCTGGTATCGCCGTGCGCACCGTTTCGGGTAAAGATCAGATGGTGCAATTGTCTGCACTTCGTAATGCTATGGATAATGCTCTGGGTCAACAGGTAAGCCTTTTAGGCCAAGAATATGCTGCTGACGCTAACTCTGGCCAGGCTATGCCCTTTGACCAGATTTACGAAAACGGGCTAAGGCACACATTGCAAGTGATTGGTGTGGAGCGTGGCAAGCGGTAAGGTTTAGCGCAAACAGCAAGCAGCCATAATTGCGCATGGCTATTAATTCTTATCCCACTACATCTCCCCGCCTGGCAGGCCACCTGCTGGTCGAATGCCTTATCGCGCAAGGCGCAACCCACGCGTTTGGCGTGCCCGGTGAAAGTTATCTGGCTGTTTTAGACGGCCTGCACGCGCACCAGGACAAAATCCGTTTCATCACCTGTAGGCAAGAAGGCGGCGCAGCCTTTATGGCCGAGGCGCATGGCAAGCTCACAGGTCGCCCAGGGGTGTGCATGGTGACGCGGGGGCCTGGAGCTACCAACGCTTCAATTGGCGTGCACACTGCTTTTCAAGACAGCACCCCCATGATTTTGCTGGTGGGCGATGTAGCCAGCGACTGCCGTGACCGCGAGGCTTTTCAGGAGGTTGATTACCTGAGTTTTTTCAAGTCCCTGGCCAAGCGGGTAGAGCGTATCGACGTTGCGCATCGCATTCCAGAATACATCGCTCGCGCCTATGCCACAGCCATGAATGGCCGACCCGGCCCGGTGGTCTTGGTGTTGCCAGAAGACATGCTCACAGAAGTCGTAGAAGCGAATATAGAAGCTTTGCCCTACATAGAACCCGTACAAGCCTGGAGTGACCCTGGAGCCTTGCGCGCATTGCGCGAGATGCTATTAGAAGCGCAGCGCCCCATCGTCATTGCTGGGGGCGGTGGCTGGACGCCGCAAGCCGCCCAAGCCCTGCAGCGCTTTGCAGAAAACTGGCAACTGCCTGTAACGAATGCATTTCGGTTTCAAGACACATTTGATAACCACCACCCCTTGTATGCAGGCGAAGTGGGTATAGGCATTAATCCCGTTTTGGCTGCACGTGTAAAAAATGCAGACCTCATCATCGCCATTGGCCCGCGCCTGGGTGAGATGACGACGGGCAACTACACACTGCTGCAAGCGCCCAAGCCGCTGCAAAAGCTGGTGCACATTCACGCATCTACAGAAGAATTAAACCGCGTGTACCAGGCTGACCTGGCCATTTGTGCCACCATGAACGCAGCCGCGCGCAGCCTGGAAGTGCTGACTGCTCCTGTTTCTGTAGCGTGGACTGCAGAAGCTGCGCTGGCTAACCAGCAATATCGTGACAACATCAAACCGCAGGCTTTGCCCGGTTTACCCTGGGACACCGATGGTGGTGAAGCTGGCAGCATCAACATGCCGCACATCGTGCAAACCTTGCAAAAGCACTTGCCAGCCGATGCTGTGCTCACGAATGGTGCGGGCAATTTCAGCAGCTGGATGCACCGTTACTATGTGCACCACGGCTTGGCCAAAGGTCATAAAACGCAGGTGGCACCCACTGCAGGTAGCATGGGTGCTGGCGTGCCCGCAGGCATAGCGGCGCACCTGGTCACGGGCCGCGTAGTCTTCACCATTGCAGGCGATGGTGATTTTTTAATGACGGGTCAGGAACTGGCCACTGCCACCCAGCACGGGGCCAAAACTATCGTACTGCTGCTGAACAACGGCACCTATGGCACCATCCGCATGCACCAGGAACGCGAGTATCCCACCCACGTGAGCGGGTCAGAACTTGCCAACCCAGACTTTGCGGCACTGGCGCGTGCCTATGGGTATGCAGGTGTGCGTATTACGCATGCGGACGAGTTTGAACCTGCTCTCAAAGCTGCCATGGCGCGAGAGCAAGGTACCTTGATTGAACTGATGATCAGCCCGCAAGTGATTTCTACGCGCACGACTTTGGCTTCGATTACGGCAACGGCTTTAGGCGATACAAGATAAACCAAAAGACAATAAAAAAAGCCCCGCAAGCGGGGCTTTTTGGCACCAATAAGTACTGGCCAATTACTTGGCGTGCTTGCCAATCAGGCCAGCCATCTCGAACATGCTGACCTGTGCTTTGCCGAAGATTTCTTTCAGCTTGACATCAGCGTTAATCATGCGCTTGTTGACTTTGTCTTGCAGATTATTTTTCTTGATGTAAACCCACAGCTTGCTGACAATTTCAGTGCGTGGCAAAGCTGCTGCGCCAACCACTGCTTGCAGTGCGGGGCTCAGAGCCAATGCGCGCATGAAAGCGGCATTGGGAGTGCGCTTTTTAGCAGGAGCTGCTTTTTTGGCAGCAACCTTTTTAGCCGGAGCTGCTTTTTTAGCAGGAGCGGCATTCTTAGCTGGGGCTGCCTTCTTGGCAGGAGCAGCTTTCTTCGCAGGGGCTTTCTTGGCTGCTACTTTTTTAGCAGGAGCAGCTTTCTTCGCAGGGACTTTTTTAGCCGGGGCTTTTTTCGCAGTTGCCATGATTGATGAATCCTTATTGAAGTTAATTAACTGCCTGAATTTCTTTTGCTACTCAGACAAGCGGATGCTACTGTAAAAATAGCAATTGCTCCAGCGAAAAATACTGTTTTTGGTAGTTTTTTGCAGCTGCGCTTTCCTATAGGCGCCCTATAGGCAAAGCAAACGGTGTTTTTGCTGGCCGTTGAGTCAGCTTTTATTCTTGCCTGCAAAGATTAAAAGTACCCCGCCCAAGATGATGCCACTGGCTATCCATTCGTTTTTTGTCACCATTTCGTCCGCTAAAACGACGCCCAAAAACAGCGCGATGAGCGGGTTTACAAACGCATAACTGGTGGCCAATGCGGGCGATGCATTGGCCAGCAGATACAGGTAAGCGCTGAAGGCAATGAGCGAGCCAAACACCACCAGATACACCCACGCTGCAACAGACAGCGCCTGCGGTGGCCAGGTCAATTGCTCACCCAAAATAAGAGAAATCAGCATTAACACCGCGCCACCACACAACATTTCGCTAGCAAAGCCAATAGGCCCTTGCGCGAGTGGTAGCGACGTGGTTTGCAGCACGCTGCCCAAAGACCATAGCAAAGTTGCCCCCGCAATGGCCATTAAACCCACCGTAGAGGCCGTAAAACTGGCTCCGCGTACCAAGACTAGCACCCCAGCCATGCCGACCGCCATGCCCGCCATTTCCAGCCGGTTGGGACGCTTGCCCCACAGCAAACCCCAGCTACTGACCAACATCGGCACTACGGCAATAAAGGTAGCGACCAGGCCTGAGCCAATGGTTTTTGAAGCCAATGCCGTCAGACCCATGCCACCGGCCAGCATCAAACTGCCCACGATCAAAGCGTTGCGTCAATACATCACTTGAGGCCATTTTTCTCCCCGTAAAAGCATCAAAACCATCAGCAGCACCCCAGCCGTGAGAAAGCGTGTGCCCATTTGGAAGAAAGGTGGAAAGCTGATCAGGGCGTAACGGATGGCCAGATAGGTAGACCCCCAGACCAGATAACAGGCCAGCAGTGCGGCAATGAGGTAACGTGCGCCAGGTTTTGGGGTGGCCAGGCTGGCGTTTTCAAAGATGGGTGTGTATTCCGGTCAAAAAAACCAGTCGTTCTGATTCAAAAAAACCAACCATTCCGGTCGTTACATTGCCAGTCATTCTGGTTCAAAAAAGCTATCTTGCATTCGGCTGACCAGCAGATCAAACCATCTTGGTATTGATCATCTGCTGCTGGATACACACAAGTCCAGTTGCAAGGTCGTGGTGGCTTGACCTCGGGATCTCTGATTTGATGCTTTTTCAAACAGATCATCGCCAGCCGGCCGGAGGCCCGCTGAAGTGATGCTGCAAGCTCTCTTTCAACCAACTACTGCCAATTGGCCACAATCACCGGATTCAAGCTTTCCTCATAGCTGGCCGGCAACGTGGTTTGTCCCGCAGTTGGTGGCGCAAACGCTGCCATGGCAACAACCAAGTTCTTAACAGGACTTACCATTGCCCGGGCTGACCTGGGCGTCTTCCATGCGCAGTCGGACCAGTTCGTCTTAGCGAAAACCCCGCCTAAACCCCAGCAGAATCGAGCTGCGAAACGGGTGAGTCGAAGCAAAGCGAGTTGATCGCCACAACGCTGGGGGTTTGGCAATGGCCACCGCGAGTCATTGGTCGATCTGCTGTAGCACGTTCAATTCCAGTGACGGTGCAAATTTTTCAGTGGTGGTGTGGACTGCGCGAACTCCCTTGAGATCTTGGAGAACTAGGGACGATTTTGTGGGGGCGGCGAAACCCTGATCCAGATGCCACTGCGACAGCGCCGCCTGTCGTCGTCTCAGGGTGCTGATGGATAGGGTCGCGGCGTAATCGGCCAGGTAGCATGCGATAGATTCACTGGTCGTCAGCAGCAAGCCCTCCCACTCGATTTCGAAGTGACGGATGCCCGAGGCGTAACTGATGCGCGTTTTTTTGCGCTCGGCTGCTTCGATGTACTCGTCAACACGGCTCATTTGGGGGACGGTTTGTCATACTTGAACGGAGCCCAGCGCAACCTGGATGCGGCAACAAGAGGATTCGGATTCCGGGGTCGCCATCGTAGTTGAATCTATTGCTGATGGCACACTTTTTACCTTGCTACGGATAGATTCGATCGCTGCTGATAGTAGTTCTCCCACGCATAGTAGCTAGAAAATTGAGGCAATCCGCCTGGCTGTATGCCGTTTTGTGTGGAAGTTGCATCATTGGCCAATTTGTGGCAACCACCGATGTGGAACAACTGCACCCTGAGAAAGACCAACACTGGTTTACAGCATGTATGCCACCGAGCGAGACGCAACCCTTGTTTACCAAGGCTTGTCGTCTCAAAACTTTGATTCGACAAGCTTTTTTCAATTGTCACAGCCGTGCTGACCTGCTCCCCATAAACCGCATCAATGCCTAGCCCTTCGGTGGACTTCGTCTAGTCTTGACTCGGTCGCGGGCAAGTCCAAAAGCGTCTACTCCACCCGAAACGGCATGTCAAGTTCCACATAACAACGAAGGGCCGTCGGCCCCGGCAAAACTATTGTCAAGAATGGATAGTGCATACGGGGGGTACACCATCTCGCAGCAAAACCGAAAACTCATCAAGCTAGGCTTTGGTTGTGCCAAGACTGAGGGCAATATCGCACGTGATGGTGCGTGGGATTGAGCGGGTAGATCAGATGTTTGTGCTGGATATTTGTGCAGCCTGCTAAATTCGGTGCATTCGAGGCACCCCGGTGTCGGTAAGCGGGATCTCGGTCGGAAGCTTCGTGGTTTCCTTTATTTTATGTAGCACAACAGATGTTGATATCTTTGTAATGCAGTCCAATTTTCGAAATGCATTCTCAATAAAAATTCGATAGGTATCAACATTTTTAGAAATGACGATGACAACAAAATCATACTCACCTGTCATATTGTAAAAGGCCAAAACTTCAGGATAAGCCGCAATTGTGGCTTCAAAATTCCTAGTTATCTCTGGTGTGTGTGAAGAAACGCACAGACTTACTATTGCTTGAAAAGAGTATCCAAGTCGTTTTCTGTTTAGCAGAGCCGTATAAGAGTCAATGAAGCCCTCTTCTTCAAGTTTCTTGATACGACGCCAACATGGCGTCTCACTGAGGTGAACCGCATCCGCAATTTTGGCATTACTTAGACCTCCGCTCTCCTGCAATAGATTTAGAAGATCACGATCTAAGCTCTCTAGTTTGAATGATTCTCTCATTTTTTTAAAATCTTTAGTGGATTTTTACGATATTTTGACTGTCACGCGAATAAATAGCAAGGTAATTTCTTGATGATGGAAATAAGATGACGGTGTTCGATATTGAACTTGCTTTTAAGGAAACGAAATGCTTGGTTCATGTGGTGCTTTCCAATCCAAAAATAATCAGTGTTATATGTCTGGACGGCAGCATTTTTTAATGACACCAGATCCATTGGCCTTAAGCGATGAAGTAAAGGCGCAGATGCAGTTCGATATGGGCTCGCGCGACCAAAGCTTCAAAAACATCACGGCTTTGATGCGCGAACTGATTATCGATCTGGCCGACGGGAACGACACGCATTCGGTCGTCCCAATCCAGGGTAGCGGTACCTACGGCATCGAAGCCGCGTTGGCTTCCTTCATCTCTCCGCATGATCGGCCACTCGTTTGCATCAACGGAATTTATGGCGAGCGGATACTAAAGATACTGGAGCTGCGAGGCATCCAGGCCGTCAGCATGAAGGTGCCGAGTGATCAACCGCTCTCGGTCGTCAACATCGCCGCGTATCTGGAGCAGGACAGCACGATCACCCACATTTGCTTCGTGCATTGCGAGACTACTACAGGGGTCATCAATCCACTCGATGCGATCGTGAATCTCGCAAAACGACGCGGTGTCAGGACGATTATCGATGCGATGAGTTCTTTTGGCGCCATCGACATCAGTGCCAAGCGAATTGCTTTTGATGTGCTCGTGACATCCAGCAACAAATGCATCGAAGGTCCACCAGGTGTAGCTTTCGTTATCGCATCACTGGATCTTCTCAAGAGCAAGGGTAATCCGGTCAATTCCTTTGTCCTCGATGTCCGTGACCAGTGGCAAAATTTTGAGCAGACCGGCGAATGGCGATCCACGCCACCAACGCACGTAATCCAGGCATGCGCAAAAGCGCTTGAAGTGTTGACCATTGAAGGCGTGATTCGCCGCGGCGAACGTTACGGATCGGTGCGTGACGAAATCGTCCGCGCGACCGAACGATACGCATCGCCGCTTCTGAACGCCCGGGTGTGCTCGCCCGTGTGTCTGGCGCTAACAGTGAACGGCATCATTAATACCCAGAAGGATTTCGATGCGCTTTACGCGCATCTCGCCAAATACAACCTCTACATCTACTCGAAGCTGCATCTTCAGACGCGCAGCTTCAGGATCGGATGCATCGGCGCCATAAAACCGGCATGGATCCACCTGCTGATGATTGCATTTCGCGATTTCTTCGACGGGTCTAAGAGTACTGCAAAGGCGTTAATCCACCTCGAATCTGAACTTATCAAAGGGGGCTCGTAACATGTCACTGAATATTCCTAGCTCGGAAATGGCCAGAGAAACTGCACTACTGCATGCCGGTTACCGGCACGACCCCGTCACCAAAGCCGTGGCGGTGCCGATTTACCAATCCACCGCATATGAGCTTGACGGCGATCTGTCAAAGATTGCCGACATCTACAACGTCAAGGAAGACGGATTCACCTATACGCGTATCATCAATCCGACCACGCGCATTCTGGAACACCGATATGCCACGGTGGATGGCGCCGCCGATGCGCTTGCCGTGGCATCGGGACAGGCCTCGACGTTCCTTGCCCTCGTGAATCTGTGCAGCGGGCGGCCGGGCGACAACGTGGTGGTATCGAAGTACCTCTACGGGAATTCATGGAACTTATTGTTCAACACGTTTAAACGGTTGGGCATAGAGGCGCGATCGGCCGACCCGCGAGATCTATCGTCGTTCGAATCGCAGATCGACGATAGAACCGTCGCGATCTTTGGTGAGGTGTTTTCCAACCCCTGTCTCATACCGTTACCGGTTTCGGCGCTTGCCGAAATCGGCCAGCACCATGGCATTCCACTCGTAGTCGACAACACGATCACGCCGCTAGTGTGCCGCCCCGCTTTGCTTGGCGCCGCCATCACCACGTATTCGGCGACGAAATACATCTGCGGCCACGGCACGACGCTGGGCGGGTTGATAGTCGACAACGGCAACTTCGCCTTCGACAATCCTTCCCGCTTTCCCCTGTTCAACGAGCCCGACGAAGCGCATGGGGGAATACTCTGGCGCGATGCTGTCCAGAAACTGGGCGACCTTGGCGCTAGCGCCTATCTGCTGAAGGCTCGGATGACCTGGCTTCGCGATACCGGTGCAGCGATCAGCCCGTTCTCCAGTTTCCAATTGATTCAAGGCTTAGAGACACTGCACCTACGCATGCAACGCCACTGCGAAAATGCCGCATTAGTGGCCCGCTTCCTGAGCCAGCACCCGAAGGTCAGGCGCGTTTCGTATCCGGGCCACGCCACCGGACGAGATCGGGAACTTGTTGACGAACTGATTGATGCCCGCGTCGGTTACGGTGCCATGATCATGTTCGAACTGGACGACGAGGCTGCCGGACGGACGTTCATCCAGAACATCCGGCTCATGTATCACGTTTCGAATGTGGGTGATGCGCGGACACTCGTGACGCATCCCGTTTCGACCACTCACACCACCGTTCCGAAAGAGCAACGCGAGGCTGCAGGAATATTCGACGGATCGATTCGCCTGTGCGTCGGCATCGAAAACGTGGAAGACGTGATTGTCGATATTCAACGCGGGCTCGATGCCATCTGATGCCCAATCCTACACGGAAGATAAATATCATGAAAAAGTCTCAGATGTGGACACTGCGGAACAAACGGTTCGATACAGTCCATTTCTCCCGCGACATCATGTGGGAGCTGTCCCAATTGCGACCAGACAATACCACTGGCGCGCTGTACGTGCTGAAAGATTACCTGGTCATATTGGCCTGTGCAGTTGCCACGGTTCAGCTCAGCTGGTGGCTTTACCCGATCGCGGTTCTGATAATTGGCGCGCATCAGCGCGGGCTGACGACGATCTCGCACGATGCCGCTCACCGGATACTCGCGAAAAATACGAGGTGGAACCATTTCCTCGGCACTACGTTCGCCGCCTACCCAATCTTTCAACGGCATTGGGCCTATCGCGTTTCCCATGTGCATCTTCATCATCCACACCTCGGCGATCCCGAGAAAGATCCGGACCTGCAGTTTTTCATCTTGTCCGGGGTTTATCAGGTCCGCGAGCCCCGCGAGTATGCGTTTTCGATCGTCTGGAAGGCCATACTGGGCGGGGCTACGCTGCGCTATCTGAAGTACTTGTGGCAAAACCGCTTTCTGATCTCGAACAAGGACTACAAGTGCATCGACAAACGGGGTGCCGCCATCGATTCCTATGGATTCGCGGCTTTCTGGGTAATCATCATTGCCGGTTTTACCGCGGCCGGGGCATTGCATTTACTGGCGCTGTTCTGGCTAATTCCCTATCTGACCACTTTCCAGATACTAGGCTGGTTCACCGAGATCGCCGAGCACTCGCCGATGTGCGAGAACGAGGTCGAAAACGTCCATCTCACGCGTAACCGAAAAGGCAACCTGATCGAACGGCTGCTGTTCGGCGTGAATTTCGATGAATACCATTTGGAACACCATCTGTCGCCCGGCGTTCCGTTCTGGCTGTTAAGGCGCGCGCAGAACATCCGCATGCGCGATCCGATCTATGCCGAGATCGCCACTTCCTGGGGCGGCCTGTTTGTGCGGGGCCCCAAGGGGCAACCGAGCGTCATCAGTCAGTTGCTCGAGCGGAACCGGTGTCTCTACGACGCGCGGCATGCATCTCCCACAACGGCGGAGCAAGAGCAATGATGGACAAACCTCGTGACGCGGCTCGCGCCGTCGTCGGCGTAACGGCCAATCGTCACCTTTATGACGGCGTTCATCGTGACTGGTTGCGGCGGCGCTATATCGAGGCGCTCGACCGGCACGCATCCGTCGAATGCGTGATTCTGCCGACGATCGACGGCGATTTGCCTTGGGAAGCAACGGTGCGCAAATTCCGCGAAGTGATGCGGCGCCTGGACGGCCTGGTATTGACCGGCGACGAATCGAATCTCGATCCCAGTATCTTTAACGAGCAGCAACGCGTCTGGAGTCGCGCAGAAGATGATGTTATTCCCGGAGAGCGGGATCGGCCGAGGGATCGTTTATCGTGTGCCGCATTGTCAGTCGCCATCGTACTCGAAATGCCGATCCTCGGCATCTGTCGCGGTTTGCAGGAGATGAGCGTTCATCGGAAAGGCACGCTGCATGCCGATTTGTCGGCGGTGGGCCAGGGCATTGTGCATAGCGAGAACCCGAGCTTGCCTCGCGATCAGCAGTATCTCCCTGTTCATACGATCCAGGTCGTTCCAGGCGGACTACTGTCATCGATCATCGGGGATAGTGAGCTATCCGTCAACTCTCTGCACAACCAGGGCATCACCTCGGTGGCATCTGGTGTTCAGATGGAGGCGGTCGCCGAGGATGGTGTGATTGAGGCGCTGTCCTACACGACGTCAGCGGTCTTTCAGCTCGCGGTGCAGTGGCACCCCGAATGGCACGCCGCTACCGATGCCACGAGCCGGAAGATATTCAGGGCATTCGGAAGCGCATGCCATGCTTACCAATCAACGGGGCCATTGTCGAGATAGCGGTCTGGCCGGTTTTCGGGAATCTCGTTTCCCGTCCATTTCAATCGCATTTTCTGGTTAATTGGCGGATTTATGGATTTACATTTGCTGTTCTTGTTTTTCGTTACCTTCACCTCCGCAGTCGCCGTTCCCGGACCGAACGTTGCGTTTGCAGTTGCGCAGGCACTCAAGTATGGAATCAAAACGACCATTCCCGGTGCATTCGGTTTCGGACTGGCAACAGCCATTCATGCAACGGTGGTCCTATCGGGTGTCGGTTTGATCATCAGCGACCATCGCTGGGTCCTGTCTTATCTGCGATGGATTGGGGCGATATATCTCGCCTACCTCGCGTTCAGCGCTTACTTCGCGAAGGCCGGGCCGAGCGATGGGAAGATCGGTAATTTGAGCTCGAAGCAGATGTTCATCGATTCGCTGCTCGTCTCCTTGACCAACCCGAAGGGTTGGTTGGCCAGCCTGCTCATTTACCCGAGCTTCATCAGCCCACGTTTTTCGTACAACACCCAAGCAATCTCCTTGGGTCTGATGGCTATGGTCATTTCGCTCTCGATTTATGGTGGGTATATGTTCCTTGCACACAAGGCGCGCGCGGCTTTCGACAACAAATCCATGCTTAATAGGATAACAGGGCTGATTTACATGCTAGTCGCGCTTTGCTTGATCCTGCTTCCTTATTGATTGACTGGAATCACCGACGGCATATCGATCGACAGAACGAAAAACAAGGAAAACCATGATATTCGACTATATAGTAATTGGCGGTGGAAGCGCGGGATCGATTATCGCGCGACGGCTCGCCGATGCAAATATCGGCTCGGTCCTGCTCATCGAAGCAGGCCCACCTGACGAGGGAGTTCCCGCGATGATGGATATCTCTCGTCTGTTTGAACTCGACTCCAGTACGGACTGGGGGTTCCTGGCCGAAACCACGAAACATTCCGGCCGCCTCCTCACATACTCGCGAGCTAGGATGCTGGGCGGTTGCGGCAATCACAACGATTGTGCCTATCTGGTACCGCCGGAAGTGGATTTTGATTCATGGCGCGAGCTTGGTGCTGATGGATGGTCGGGAAAAGATGTCAAGCCCTATTTCGATCGTCTGAAAGAACGCCTCACGATCGAGCAACGTCCGGAGTGCCACCCCGTTTCCCGCGCGTTTATCGAGGCAGGCGTCGAGCTCGGATTACCAAAGGTGAATTTCGGCAAAAGGGTCGAGTCCGGCATCGGCATGCTGACCTTGAACGCGCGCGGGCGCCTGAGGAGTTCATCGTCCGTTGCCTACCTACATCCGTTGACGTCCTTGCCCCCTAATCTGGAGATCATGACCGGCACGCTCGTCAACAGGATTGAGTTCACCGGCTGCGTTGCCAGCGCCTGCCTTACCGATAGGGGACGCATTGCCGCCCGACGAGAAATCATTATTTGCGCAGGTAGCATCCAGTCTCCGCAGCTTCTTTTAACATCGGGAATCGGCGATGCGGCTGATCTGCTTGAACTCAGCATCGACGTGGTCCACGACAGCCCCGGTGTCGGCAAGCACCTGATCGATCACTACTCGGTGCCGGTGATTTTCGAAACGGCGGTCCCGGTACCCGACTGGGACATCACGCCTTACGAGGCGATCGCCATGTTGAACACCAGACCGGGTGAATCGGCAGAGAGCCAGGTGCAACTCGGCCTGACGGCCGGCTGGGTCAACGGGCGGTTCGGTGACGAATACCAAGCATCGGCCCCGAAAGCGAGATCCATCATTGCGCTCGAGCCGAACGTCGCCAGAAGCCGCAGCCATGGGGTTCTGACAATTACCTCTCCCGATATCCGTGTCGCGCCAACGATCAATCTTAACTATCTCTCGGATGCCGAGCGTTACGACGAGGATACTCTGCTCTCGAGTGTTTCGTTCTGCCGATTGTTGGCCCAGACGGAAAGCTTCAAAAAAATTATCCACAAGGAATTGTTGCCCGGCTCAGAAATTATTCAAGAGAGCGATCTGCGCGAATACATCCGGAAGAACTGCCAGACCTACTATCACGCCTCCGGCACGTGTCGAGCGGGATCCGCCGACGATCCGAACGCCGTCCTCACCCCCGATCTGAAGGTCAAGGGCGTTTCCGGGCTGCGCGTCTGCGACGCGTCCATGTTTCCGGCGATGGTGTCGGTCAATATCAATGCGACCGTCATGATGGTTGGAGAAAAAGCCGCAGATCTGATTATTTCCGATGCCAGGCAGTTCGCTTTGGCCGAAACATGCAGCTAATCAAGCATGGATTAATGAGTATCTGGCCGACCGATGCCGATTTCGGCCAGATACTCGAGTCGGGATCATGTCAGTCGCAAGCTGAAGCAGGAAAAACGTGTGAATACTTTACTGAATAAATTGCAATTCCAGTTTGGTTACGTGATCGATGCCGTTAGCTGCGAAAGCCGGATCAAATCGTTTTGACACGTGGCGTAAGTTTGACTAATAACGGAGGCTGGAAGCCCATGTCGATCAGAATTCCCAAAGGTTTGCCCGCCGTGTCCGCACTCGAGACGGAAGGCGTCATGGTGATGAACGAAGAGAGCAAGGTATATCAGCATCACCGTCCGCTGCGCGTTGGTTTGCTGAATCTCATGCCGTACAAGATCAATACGGAAATCCAAATTGCCCGCCTGCTCGGTGCCACACCATTGCAGGTCGATCTGTCGCTTGTCAAGATCACGAACCACGTGCCCAAGAATACGCAGATCGAACATCTCGCGTCGTTTTACCACGACTGGTCGGACATCAAGGAGCAGAAATTCGACGGATTTATCGTTACCGGGGCGCCGGTCGAAACGATCCCCTTTGATAAAGTCAGTTACTGGGATGAGCTCATCAGCATCTTCCGTTGGACGCAAACAAATGTCCACAGCTGCTTCAACATCTGCTGGGGTGCCCAGGCGGCAATGCACCATTTTCATGGTATGCCGAAATACGCGCTGAATGAAAAAGCTTTTGGTGTGTTCAGGCATCAGGGCCTGAAAATCGACTCGCCGTACCTCAAAGGCTTTTCTGACGATTTTGATATCCCAGTGTCGCGCTGGACGGAAATGCGGCACACCGACATTCCGGCAGACAGCGGCATCTCCGTGCTTATTGACTCGCCGGAAACTGGCCTTTGTCTGCTCAACGACCCCAAACATCACGCACTTCATTTCTTCAATCACATCGAGTACGACTCGCACACGCTTGCGGACGAATACTTCCGCGATCGAGAAGCGGGCAGAGGCATCCATCTTCCGAGAAACTATTTTCCCGACGACTGCGCAACACTTTCGCCAAGAAACCGGTGGCGTAGTCATGCACATTTGTTGTTCGGAAACTGGATCACCCAGATTTTTCAAACCACCCCGTCCGATCCGGGCAGGATTGGCAACGATAGATGATGCCCGCCCGCCGCCAGATGATTTGCACCGATACGGAAGAAACCACCTCCTCCCCCAGGGGACAGCAGTGCAGCTGATTGAAATGACACCTTTTTAATGATCGATGGGTGAAAACATGAGCATGAAATTTGATGAATTGAAACTCGCAGTGGCCTCCGACGCCATTGACACCGTACTTGTTTGCATGGTGGACATGCAGGGGCGTCTAATGGGAAAGCGGTATCATGCCGATTTTTTTGTCCATCACGGCTACCAGGAAACGCACGCTTGCAATTATTTATTAGCCGATGATATAGACATGCTGCCGGTGCCCGGTTATACCAGCGCTAGCTGGGCGGAGGGTTACGGGGATTTCCTGCTCAAGCCTGACCTCTCCACCTTGCGGCGGTTGCCGTGGCTCGATGCGACCGCACTGGTGATTTGCGATGTGTTCGATCATCAGGGGCGTCCGGTGGCCCATTCGCCGAGACAGATTCTGCAGAAACAGTTGCGCCGGCTGGCCGATCGAGGCATGCGCGCCTGCTTCGCATCTGAGTTGGAGTTCTATTTGTTCAATGAACCCTACGAAGCAATAGCGAAGAAAAAATACAATAAACTGGAGACATTCGGCGCCTACAACCAAGACTACAACATCCTGTCGACGACGCGCCAAGAATCCGTCATGCGGTTGATCAGAAACGGACTGTACGACTCGGGAATCGCCGTTGAATGCACCAAAGGCGAAGGCGGTTCGGGTCAGGGAGAAATCAATGTCCGCTATTCCGACCCACTGGTGATGGCCGATCACCATACAATCA
Source organism: Polaromonas sp. (assembly GCA_043774625.1). Classification (GTDB taxonomy): domain Bacteria; phylum Pseudomonadota; class Gammaproteobacteria; order Burkholderiales; family Burkholderiaceae_C; genus JAAFIP01. The sequence continues at coordinate 37,514 of JAYVTG010000003.1, forward strand.
TCAAACACGGCAGTAAAGAGATCGCGGCGCAGCATGAAAAGGCGATCACCTACATGGCCAAGTGGAGTTATGACATGGCTGGCTCCTCCAGCCATGTCCACTCCTCACTGTGGTCGCTAGACGGCCAGCCGCTTTTTCATGACGGTAAGTCGCCTCACGGCATGTCCGATCTGATGCGCCATTACCTTGGCGGCCTGCTGAAATATTCGAAAGACATCACCCTCTTTCTGGCACCCTACATTAATTCCTACAAGCGATTCCAGATTGACACGTTCGCGCCGACCAAGGTCGCATGGAGCCACGACAATCGGACAGTTGGTTTCCGCGTTTGCGGCGAAAGCTCGGATGCCGTCCGCGTGGAGTGCCGCATTGGCGGTGCGGATCTGAATCCTTATCTCGCTTTTGCGGGCCTGATAGCGGCGGGCCTTGCGGGCATCGACGAAAAGCTGGCATTGCCAAGCCCGTTTGTCGGCAACGCTTATAGGGACACCGAACTACCAGAAATTCCGAAAACGCTGCGGGAGGCCACCGACATCAGTTCGAATTCGACGTGGCTGCGCGAGGTGTTGGGGAAAGAGGTCGTCGATCATTACGTGCATGCCGCGCGATGGGAGCAGTTCGAATACGATCGGCGCGTTACTGATTGGGAGTTAGTCAGGGGATTCGAGAGAAGTTGAATCGGTATTGTCAACTTACTATTGCTCCGGTCCTCTGAAGTTTAAATAAATTCGACAATTACCCACTGGGGCAATGCTGAAAAACTTATGACTTCACAGGACTTGATCTGTAGGCTCGGATTGAAATTGGATCAGTAGTATCCCAACGTTTTCACATCAGAACATCGTAAGTCAATGATTTACTTGCCAAATTATGCATTTCAGTCTGGTTTCGATTTGAACATCGAAT
>JAYVTG010000004.1:0-19523 GCA_043774625.1 Polaromonas sp.
TGGAAAACACGCGCGAACTGCGTTGTGTAGCACTCGACCTTGAACAACGCGCGCCTTCCCAAAAAATTTTCATCGCACACCCGCTCACCCGTCGCCTGCTAGGTTTGCTGGTGAATACCGAAACCCGTGGGGCTTGGCTTTGTAGCTTTGCGGTCTGGCAGTTGGGTAGCTTAGTCGTTCAATGACTGGCGACTTGCAGTTCAGTAACCTGTAACTTTGCAGCTTGGTGACCTGTGACTTTACCGTATTGTAATCTTACATTTACTGTGCAGTTGCTATGTATTTAGTAGCTGCTCGCGCATATTCCACGCTGGAAACAGGCATATTTGAGTGCTAAAGCGCGTCAAAACGCTTCCGTAGCGTTACCCAGGTCGAATTGCAGGCTGCCAGTGCTCGATCTCGAAACTTTGGTGTTGCATCTTGAGTAGTTGCTCTTCGGTTTTCGGTATTGGTATTCAAAGGCGAACCGGCCATACTTTGAAAGCTTTGGGGGAGGGGTGTGTGATGAAAAAATTTTAGGAAGGCGCGCGTTGTTGAAGGTCGAGCGCTGCAAAACACCGTTCGCGCGTGTTTTCTAAAAACTTTTTGCAGCGCATACCCCGAGTCCAAAGCATGCAAGCCAAGCTGGCGTGCTATCTAAGACACCAGCAGAAGAGATTTCCCCGATAAAACTGCCCAATACCAGCGTCAAATATGCGCGAGCAGCTATTAATAAAATAGCATTCTCAGCTAAACAGCCAAAGCAAAAATAGTCCGGCCACGATGCTTCCGAGGCCATAAAAGCGAATTTGCCCATCGTGCAGTTTAAGCACTTGCTCAAACATGCGCCGCCAACTTGCTGGAGAAAAGAAGGGCAGCACGCCTTCGATGACCAGTACCAAAGCCAATGCGGCCCACAAATTCTCCATCACATCGTGTCCATGGCAGCGTTTAAACGTGGGCAGACCTTACTTCGCAGCAGGGCCACCACCCCGCATCGTCTTGAAGAATTCAGACGATGGATCCAGCACCATCACGTCGCTCTTTTTGGAGAAAGTTGATTTGTACGCGTCCAGGTTGCGGTAAAACTGGGCAAACTGCGGGTCGCGACCAAAGGATTCAGCGTAGATGGCAGCCGCTTTGGCATCGCCATCGCCCTTGACCTTCTGCGCTTCGCGGTAAGCCTCGGCAATCATCACTTCGCGTTGGCGTTCTGCGTCGGCACGAATTTTTTCTCCATCGGCTGCACCCGTAGAACGCAGCTCGTTGGCGACTTGCTGGCGCTCAGACTTCATGCGCTGGTAAACCGAATCTGCCACCGATGACGGGAAATCCACGCGCTTGATGCGCACGTCTACGATTTCAATACCGAAAGTTTTGGCATCGTCAACCAAACGTTGCTGCACGCCCTGCATGATCTTTTCGCGGTCTGTCGAGAGCACGTCTTTGACCGTGCGTTTGGTCACTTCAGAGTTCAGTGCGTCTTGCACGACAGACGTGAGGCGCGCTTCGGCGGTCACCACATTCGCACCGCCAGAGTTGTTGCGAATAAACTGGCGGGGATCATTGATGCGCCATTTCACCAGCCAGTCAACCACCAGGTTTTTCTTTTCGGCAGTCTGGATGGAGCCCGTCTCAGGGCTGTCCAGAGTCAAGATACGGCGGTCCAGAAGCACCACGTTTTGAAACGGCTGGGGCCACTTGAAGCGCAGTCCTGGCTCGGTAATCACGTCTTTAATCTGGCCAAAAGAGTACAACACACCAAACTGCCGCTGGTCCACCACAAACAGGGTAGACGCGAGTATGACTATGCCAATCAACAGGGTGCAAGCGATAAGTCCTAATTTATTCATGATTTTTTCCCTGCTTATCGGCCGTCGCGGTCACGTGTGCGGGCAGCATCACGTGAGCGTGGGTCAGGCACGGGCGCTATTGAATTGCTAGCTGCTGGCGCATTGCTGGCGCCGGAATTGGACGGAATTGTTAATATTTCTGCACCCGGACTGGCGCTGAGCTGCATGATTTTATCCAGCGGTAAATACAAAAGGTTATTACCCTTGCTGCTATCGACCATCACCTTGGTCACACCGCTGTAGACCTGGGCCATGGCGTCGGTGTACATGCGGTCGCGTGTAACTTGGGGTGCTTTTTGGTATTCTGCTTGCACCACCTTAAAGCGCTGTGCGTCACCCTCTGCACGGGCAATCACATTGGCTTTATAACCGTCGGCCTCTTCTTTCAAACGGGCTGCAGCACCTTTGGCACGTGGAATCACGTCATTGGCATACGCTTGGCCTTCGTTTTTCAGGCGGTCGCGATCTTGGCCCGCTTTCAGGGCATCGTCAAACGCAGCCTGCACCTGTTCTGGTGGCTGCACGTTCTGGATGTTGACGGTCTGAATTTGAATGCCGGTTTTATAGCGGTCCAGTTGAGCCTGCACGCTTTTAACCACATCACGCTGGATAGATTCGCGGTCTTTGTTGAGCACTGTATCCATGGTTCCCTTGCCCACCACTTCGCGAATGGCAGATTCTGCGGCCTTGATCACAGCGTCGTCGGGCACACGGTTTTCAAATAAATAATCGGCAGCACTTTTAAGGCGGTATTGAATGGTGAATCTGATATCCACGATGTTTTCGTCTTGTGTCAGCATGGACGAGTCTTTCACACCTGCAGACTGCGAAGCGCTATTGCGCCCTACTTCGACCGAGCGCAACTGTGTCAATGCCACGGTTTCGTGGCGCTCGATGGGGTACGGCAGACGCACACTAAAACCTGCGTCCACAACCCTGTCCAGTTTGCCAAAGCGGGTGATAACCGCTTGCTGACCTTCTTGCACGATGAAAAAGCCAGTACCCAGCCAAATCAGTAAGGCGACGATACCTATCAATCCAACACCAATGCCAGCAGATTTCATGTCGGGCTGAAAGCCACCACCACCGCTGTTACCACCGCCGCCATTATCGCCACCACCTTTGTTGTGGCGGTTCCAGTCGGTTTGGTTGTTCCCACCTTGCTTCTTGCCTCCAAAAAGGCCACTCAGCTTTTTATTGAAATCGCGCCACAGCTCGTCCAGATCAGGCGGTCCCTGGTTGGGCCCCTGACCACCAGAATTGCCACTACCGCCTATTGGACGCACATTATTGGGCTGCAGCGGTGCTGGCGCTGGCGCTGGGCTGGGCGCAGGCGCTGGCGCTGGGCTGGGCGCAGGCGCGGGTGCAGGAGTAGGTGCCGCAACTGGAGCGGTACCCCCAGCGTCGGGCTCGCTGGGACCATTGGCCGGTTTGTCGTCACCACGCCCCCATTTGCCGTCGTTAAGGTTAAACATGCCGCGCAAACCGCGTGCAATAGCGTGCGGCACCGTGGCGAGTCGAGAAGAAAGAATGATTGGATTCATAGAGTGAAAGCATTTGCAGTGTGAATTGTGCCTAATCAAAACACTGATTCAAGAACTTTATGCAGATTGTGCGTCTGTTTGTGTGGCTAATACCTTGTCTTGCGCCTTGTCGAATGCAGTTTGCGCCAATTCACAGAGCAGTTGACGCAATGCAGGCAGACCCGTGCCATCGTGCGCGCTGACAAATACTCTGGGGGTCTCATTACCATCCACATCATACATATCCGTCATCTTGAGCGGCCAACGGTCTTTTTCAAGAGCATCGATCTTGTTAAACACCAAAACCTGGGGTACATCCGCTGCCCCAATCTCGGTCAATACATCTTGAACTTGAGCAATTTGTTCCAATACGTTGGGATTGGCAGCATCCACTACATGCAATAACAATGACGCGTCTGCAGCTTCATGCAGGGTCGCTTCAAACGCGTCAATCAACCCGTGCGGCAAATCGCGGATAAAACCCACGGTGTCTGACAGGCTGGCCTTGACAGCCGCCCCATCTGAACTTTCACCCAGATACAGCTGGCGGGTGGTGGTGTCCAAAGTAGCAAACAACTGGTCGGCCACATAGGTGCGCGCTTTCACCAGGGCGTTGAAAAGCGTAGACTTTCCTGCATTGGTGTAACCCACCAGCGATATGCCAAAGTGCCCCGCACGGCTGCGTTGCTGGCGCTGCGTGCCTCGCTGCTTTTTCATCTGCACCAAACGCGCCTTGGTGCGCTTGATGGCTTCGCCAATCATGCGCTTGTCCAATTCAATTTGTTTCTCGCCTGGGCCACCGCGCACACCCGCGCCGCCGGTTTGGCGCTCCAGGTGCGACCAGCGCCGCACCAGTCGCGTGCTGACGTATTGCAGGCGAGCCAACTCCACCTGCAACTTGCCTTCGTGGCTACGGGCGCGCTGGGCAAAAATTTCTAAAATCAGCAGCGTGCGGTCATTTACAGGCAGGCCAATGTGGCGCTCCAGGTTGCGCTGCTGCGCAGGGCTGAGCGACTGGTCAAACAGCACTTCACTGGCGCCGCTGGCCTCGGCCTGCATTTTGATCTCGTCGGCTTTGCCACTGCCCACAAACAGCGCTGCATCAGGCGCTTTGCGCTTACAGGCGATGCGCGCAATGGGGTTCAGGCCAGCAGTTTGTGCCAGCAGACCAAGTTCTTGTAGTTGCGCATCGAAGTGATTAGCGCCCAGATCGACACCCACAAGAATGACTGACGGCTTGTTGCCTGACGCAACAGAGGTGTTGTTACTCAAAACTTCACTGGTGCGGCTGCTCAGAGCCTGATGCCTCATCCGTATGGATGTTCTGGAAGTTCACTGCGCGGCCTGGAACGATAGTGGAAATGGCGTGTTTGTAAACCATTTGTGTCACAGTGTTACGAAGTAGCACAACATACTGGTCGAACGACTCAATCTGGCCTTGCAATTTGATACCGTTGACGAGGTAAATGGACACTGGAACGTGTTCGCGGCGCAGTTGGTTCAAGAAAGGGTCTTGTAATAATTGGCTTTTGTTATTGCTCACGATATTCTCCGTGTTCAAGAGTAATAGTTAAGGGAATCTCGAACATACCATAGAGTGAATAAAAACTCAAAAAGTTCAGTGTGAATAACCTCACATTTTGTTCACCCAAGGCTTTGGTAAAAAACAGGTTGATTTTTAGCGTTTCTCATCCTCGGCATAAGGGTTGCTGGACGACTTCATTTCCACCCGTAGCGGGGTGCCTGTCAGGTCAAAGGCTTTGCGAAAACGCCCTTCAAGATAGCGTTTATAGGTGGCAGTGATGTGTTCCAACGAATTTCCGTGCACAACAATCACCGGCGGGTTCATGCCGCCCTGGTGCGCATAGCGCGGCTTGGGGCGGAACATGCCCGCACGCTGGGGCGACTGAAACTGCACTGCTTCCTGTAGCAAGCGCGTCAGCACGGGCGTAGACATTTTGCAGGTAGCCGCCTTGTGCGCCTGGACGATGGAGGCCCACACAGGTGCCAAGCCCTGGCGTTTGATGGCAGAAATGTTGTGAATATTCGCAAATTTTAAAAACGACAAACGCAGCTCTATAGAGCGTTGCAGCGTTTCGCGCTGGTAACTGTCTACGGCGTCCCATTTATTGATGGCTACCACCACGGCGCGGCCAGATTCAAGAATGTAGCCTGCAATATGTGCGTCCTGGTCAGTAACGCCCTGGGTTGCGTCCAGCAGGAGCAAGACCACGTTAGCGTTCTCTATAGCTTGCAAAGTTTTCACCACCGAGAATTTCTCGATCGCTTCAAACACCTTGCCTTTGCGGCGCAGGCCAGCCGTGTCGATAAGTTCAAAGCGCTGACCGTTGCGCTCAAAAGGCACAGAAATAGTGTCTCGCGTTGTGCCTGGCATATCAAACGCTACCAGCCGCTCTTCGCCTAGCCAGGTGTTGATGAGGGTGGATTTGCCGACGTTTGGCCGCCCCGCTACAGCCAGCTTGATGGCACCGGCATCTTCGGGTGCCAACTCCTCGTCGTCAACCAGATTGAGTGGGGCAAAAGCCAGGTCCAGCAGTTCGCGAATGCCCTGCCCATGCGCAGCAGATATGGGAAATACTTCGCCCAAACCCAGTTCGTAAAAATCCGTCAATTGACTGCCGGCTTTGATGCCTTCTGCCTTATTAGCTGCCAGCACTGTGGGCTTGCCCAGCTTGCGCAGGTATTTGCCAATGTCGTAGTCTTGCGCTGAAATGCCGTCTTTGGCATCCAGAACGAAGATCACCACATCGGCTTCGGCTACCGCCTGGCGGGTTTGCTTGGCCATTTCTTTGTAAATGCCTGACTCTGCCGTAGGTTCAAAACCACCGGTGTCAATGACGATGTATTCGTATTTGCCCTGCTTGCCGTTGCCGTAATGGCGATCACGCGTCAAACCCGCGTAGTCAGCCACGATAGCGTCTCGTGTCTTGGTCAGGCGGTTAAAAAGTGTCGATTTACCGACGTTGGGCCTGCCAACTAAGGCGATAACTGGTTTCATTAGATTCTTATAGGGTGTGCTTATTCGGGTACAAACCCGAAAATACCGCCATTGCGGGTCAGCACAACGAGGGTATCGCCCGCCAAAACGGGGCTGGCAGCTACGCCGGAGTTATCGGTGTTCAAACGGTTCAGTGGCGAACCGTCTTCACGCGACAGCATGTGCACCACACCAGTGCCATCACCTATCACGATAGAACGGCCCACGACCAGCGGGGCGCTGAGGCTACGGTGCAACAGGCGCTCATTGGTCCACATGCGTTCGCCATCAGCTCTGCGCCAAGCAATCAGCTTTCCATCACTCTCGGTACCAAAAACCAGCTTATCGTCGCCGTGTACGCCTTCTGCGCCATTGGCGGGGCGAGTCCACAACAAGCTGCCACGGGCAGTATTCACGCAGCCCACCGCTGCCTGGAAAGCGCGCGCACAGACCACGTCACCCACACGGCTAGTGCGCCCGACCAGGTCCACCAGACGCTCTACATCATTGGTGCCACGCGGCGAGGCGATGGGTGCGTCCCAGCGAATGCTGCCATTGTTGGGGTTTAAGCCGACCAAACGGCCAGACAGACCCACTACAAGGGTGTCGCCCACAGCCAGCAGGCTACCGGGTTGTTTGAGCACCAGTGGTTCACCGGGACGCTGCTGTTGCCAAAGCTTGGCACCCGTAGCGGCATCAAAAGCGCTGACAGAACGGTCAGCAGCCAATACAAATACGCGCTCACCCGCCACCAAAGGCGCGGTATAGACCTGTGCTGGCAGTTTTGCGCGCCACAGTTCTTTACCGGCCTGCAGCGTAATCACTTCGTTACTGCGGCTGACCACAGCGGAAAATTTGCCATCGCTGCCAGCGCCCGTGACCAGCGCAATGCCCAGACTGGCACGCCATTGGTCACGGCCAGTCTGGGCGTCTACAGCAGCTACGGTGCCATCTGCGGCAGCAAAAACGACGCTATTGCCCACCACGGCAGGCGTAGCGCCCGCAGGCACCTCGCCCACGCGATTGGTCCAGACTTGCTTGACACCCATCAATGGCGTATTGGCACCCAGATCAGCAGGCTGCGGGCGTTTGCCGCCGCCCGAACAGGCTGCCAGTGTGATGATGCTTGCTACACAAATAATAGCTGCTTGCGCAGTATTGGCGCTGACAATACGGGTAAATAGCCCATAAAAAGGGATCTTGACCTGATTTTGCAGCATGTCACCACTCATTTTTTGTCTCCGGCTACAGCGCTGGCAGCAGCAGGCGCAGTGGCCACAACTGGCGATGCAGCTGCAGCTATCACGGCGGTTGGGTCAATACCCATGGAGTTGAGTTTGACCTCGACCAAACGGCGGTATTCGGTGCGCTCGTCCAGTGTTTTGAAGGCTTTTTCATATTCAGCACGGGCCTCTAGCTTTTTGCCCTGTGCACTCAAAATATCGCCACGGCGGTCGGCCACCAAGCCAGCAAACTCTTTGGGGAAATTACTGTCCACCTGCTTTAAGGCTTCGTCATAGGCTTTGGTTTCAAACAAAACTGCAGCCAGACGCAGGCGGGCAATGGCTTTGTAACTGTCATCGTTAGCGTTAGTGGCTACCCAGGTGAGCGCAGCCTTGGCAGAGTCTGCATTGCCTTTGTCCTGAAAATGTTTGGCAGCCAATAATCCGGCTTGCTGGGCGTAGCTGGTATTGCCAAACTGGTCTTTCATGTCGGCAAAGGCGCGATCCAGCTTGGCTACGTCACCCGACTGTGCTGCGCGCTCAACTTCGTCGTACATGCTGGACGCCTGCGCCGCTTTGCCGCGCTGCCAGTACTGGTAACCGTTGTAGGCGGCAATGCTGCCAAAAACCACGATTAGCAGGCTGCTGATGAGGTTGCCGTATTGCTTCCAAAAAGCCTTGAGCTGGTCAAGTTGCTCTTGTTCTTCGAGATCTAAGTGTTTAAGTACCATGGTGTGATTGTAGGCTGACGAACTGCCCACCCTGCGAGGTTGCGAGGTTGCGAGATTACGAGGTTGCGAGGTTACGGGTTTACAGTCAAGAGCGAATGGCTTGCGCCAGGGTTTCGGGTTGCGCCAGGGCATAAAGCAATTGTGGTGCAGCAGGCTGTGCACTTTCTTGTGCACGCAAAGGCTTCAGCGCTACGCTGGCCTGCGCCAGCTCGTCAGCGCCAAAAATCAGCGCAAAGCGCGCGCCGCTGGCATCGGCTTTTTTGAACTGGTTTTTCATGCTGCTGGCAACGCCTTCTGGGTTGGCATGCATTTGCACCGATACGCCATGCGCACGCAGGCTTTGCAGCACCGGCATAACGACAATCATGCTGGCATTGTCGGGCACTATGGCGTAGGCATCGGGCACTGGCACAGCCGGCGTGGCCTGTTGGGTGCCAAGCAAGTCCAGCACGCGTTCAATGCCCATACCCCAACCCACGGCGGGGGTGGGCTTGCCGCCCAAAATTTCAAACAGGCCGTCGTAGCGACCACCGCCACACAAAGTGCCTTGCGCGCCCAGTTCGCTGGTGATGAACTCAAAAACGGTATGGCTGTAATAGTCCAGACCCCGCACCAAACGGGGATTGATGGTGGTTTCTACCCCACACGCATCGAGCAGGCGGCGCACAGTCTCCAGATGCTTGAGTGAGGCTTCTCCCAAAAAGTCCAGCAGTTTGGGGGCCTGAGCCGCCATGTCTTGCATCGCCGGGTTTTTAGTGTCCAAAATGCGCAGCGGATTCGTTTGCAACCGACGTTTGGCATCTGCGTCCAGCAAGCCCTCATGTTTTTGAAAATACGCAACCAATTGTGCGCGGTGCGCCTGGCGCTCGGCCACAAACCCCAGGCTGTTGATTTCTACCCGTACATTGTTCAAACCCAGACGTTTGAAAAGTTGTGACACCAGTAGCATCAACTCAGCGTCCACCTCAGGGCCAGCAAAACCCAGCGCTTCTGCACCGAGCTGATAAAACTGGCGAAAACGCCCGCGTTGTGGGCGCTCATGGCGAAACATGGGGCCCATGTAATACAGGCGCTTACCGCCGTCATAGGTCATGTTGTGTTCAATCGCAGCGCGCACAACGCCAGGGGTATTTTCTGGCCGCAAGGTGAGCTGCTCACCATTTAAGCGGTCTTCAAACGCGTACATTTCTTTTTCAACAATGTCTGTCGTCTCGCCTGTGCCTTTGACAAACAGTGGCGTGTATTCAAGAATGGGCGTGCGGATATTGCGATACGCGTTTTGCGCCATCACTTCGCGCACGTTTTCTTCAAACCATTCCCAGCGCGCTGACTCGTGCGGCAAAATGTCGTTCATGCCTTTGACAGCAGTCAATTTATCGGGTTTGGCTAGCGGCAATTTTTCGTTTTCAGCCACGGGCAATATGTCCTGCTTTGCAGCAGCTTTCTTTTCAGCCATGTTTTATGCCTCGGCGGTTTGGCCGAAGCGCTTTTTGATATAGTTTTCTACCAGCGCCTGAAACTCGTTGGCTATGTCTTGCCCGCGCAGTGTCAAGGCTTTTTGACCGTCGATAAACACGGGCGCGGCGGGCGCTTCGCCCGTGCCCGGCAGACTGATGCCGATGTCAGCATGCTTGCTCTCGCCAGGTCCGTTGACGATGCAGCCCATGACGGCTACCTTGAGGTTTTCAACACCGGGATACTTCTTGCGCCACAGTGGCATTTGCATGCGCAAAAAGTCATCTATCTGTTTGGCCAGTTCCTGGAAAGTGCTGCTGGTTGTACGCCCGCAACCTGGACACGCGGTAACGCTGGGAACAAAAATGCGCAGGCCCAATGATTGCAAAATTTCATTCGCAATCACCACCTCTTGCGTGCGCGCCTCGCCTGGCTGCGGCGTGAGGGACACGCGGATCGTGTCGCCAATACCTTCTTGCAGCAAGATCGACAAGGCCGTAGCAGAGGCTACCGTGCCCTTGGTGCCCATGCCGGCTTCGGTCAAGCCCAGATGCAGCGCGTAGTCAGACCGCTTGGCCAATTCCCGATACACGCTGATCAAATCTTGCACGCCTGATACCTTGCAGCTCAAGATAATCTGGTTGCTGGCAAGCCCCATGTCTTGGGCGCGCTTGGCAGATTCAATGGCAGAGGTAATCAGCGCTTCATACATCACCTGCTTGGCGTCCCAGGGGTCTTTGCGCTGGCTGTTGGTATCCATCAAATCGGCCAACAGCTCCTGGTCAAGGCTGCCCCAGTTCACGCCAATGCGCACCGGCTTTTTCCAGCGGATGGCCGCTTCAATCATCTGGCCAAACTGCTTGTCACGCTTATCGCCCTTGCCTACATTGCCAGGGTTGATACGGTATTTGCTCAAGGCCTCAGCACATGAGGGCACGTCGGTCAGCAATCGGTGGCCGTTGTAATGAAAGTCGCCAATCAAGGGCACGTCAATGCCCATTTTGTCCAATTGCTCGCGAATGAACGGCACGGCCTGCGCGGCTTCGGGTGTGTTGACGGTGATACGCACCATCTCGGAGCCCGCAATTGCCAGCTCTTTGACTTGTATGGCTGTTCCAATCACGTCCACCGTGTCGGTATTGGTCATGGACTGCACACGCACAGGAGCATCACCGCCCACGGTCACTATGCGTGGCCCCCAAACTACCTGCGCCTGCTGCGAACGGCGCGCCTTGGGCAGGGCTATGCCAATGGGGTTTTCTAAAGAATCGGGTAAGCAGGCTGTAGACATATCACTTCACCTCAAACTTGGCTACGTTATCGCGCACTTTACCGGCCAAGTCATACGCTTTGCCGCGTACAGTAATTTCGGTTTGGTCGGCGCGGCCCACAGTGACGCGCAAGGGTGGCGTGGCATTGGTTCCCACAGTGTCACCCGCTTGTAACAAACGGCGCAGGGTGATTTTGCCTCTGCTATCGGTCACCTCTACCCAAGTTTCGCCGCTGGCTTTGAAAACCACGATGCCATCTGCTGTAGTTTGAGATGATGCATCGCCACTCAGATTGGTAGTAATCATCAAACTGGGGCTGCTAATCGCTGGCAAATTGGCAGTGAGACTGGCACTGGTTGTGTCTGCTACAGACACTTGCGTACCAATAGCCTGCTCTGTTGCACCAGAGCTATTTGCCTGACCGGAAGCAGTGTCTGTGCTGGTTGCCTGACTCAGGCTGCTGCCCAAGCGTTGCGAGATATCTGGCATCACGAAGAGCAATGCAGTACCCACCAACAGAGCCAATACGGCTAACACCATAGGCTTGGACAATTGCCGAACAAAACTCGGGCCTGGCCCATCGCCCGGAGCGCGAAATGGGGCATTGATGCTTTGCTCTGTATGGCTCAAGCGCGGTTTGATGGTTTGGGGCAATTTTTCCAGAATGGGCGTTGCATCCACCTTCAGGGCGCGGCAAACGCTGGAAGCCAGCGCACGCACAAATACGGCATCTGGCAAGTCTTCAAAGCGACCCGCCTCCAAGGCCTCCAGCTTTTTAACCGGTACTTTCAGCGATACAGCCAATGCGGCGATGTGCAGTCCCTGCGCTTCGCGCGCGGCACGCAGCAGATAACCTGCCGCAGGCCCATTGGTACTGGCATCAGCCATCGACCCGTTGTTGGACATGACCAAGCCTTCACTCATTAAAAGCACCTCGTTCGTAAGCAGCCAATTCGCGCGAATTGGGGTAGCGGCGACGCAACTGGTCGGCCAATTGTTGCGAAGCTTCACGATTTTCCAACCGTCGCTCCACCTTGACACCCAACCACAAAGTTTCGGCATTAGCGTATTCGCTGTTGTTGATACGACGCAGGTAAAGCTGCGAACGGCTAAATTCACTGCGCTCGTACATCAGCGTAGCCAGGTTATAGCCCGTGATGGGATTGCCTGGGTCAATTTCATACGAGCGCACCAGGCTGCGTTCAGCCTCTGGTTTTTGCTTGGCTGCCAACTGGCATAAACCCAAGGTCATCAAGGTTTTGGCCTGGTCACCATATAGCGGCACGCCTAAGGCCTGGTTAAAAGCGGTAAAAGACTCGGGGTAGCGGTTTTGTTGGCACAGCATCCAGCCAAAATTATGCGCAGCATTCGCGTCACGCGGGTTCAATGTCAAGGCGCGGCGAAAACTGTCTTCTGCCAGGCGCTGGTCATTCAAGCGCATGTAAATGAGGCCGCGCAGGTTGTAGGCGTCCGGGAAAGTCGGGTCGATTGCCAAGGCTTGCTTCAACTCGTCCAAAGCCACCGTGGTTTTGCCTTCAGAAAAATAGCCTGAAGCCAGTTCCATGCGGATACGAGCACGACGGCGCAGTTCTGGCTCATCAGAGTCGGTCACTATGTCGGTCCTGGCACCCGTGCCACTGGCGTTAGGCGCATTTGTAGTGCTGACGCAACCAGTCAAAAAAAACATGCTGGCATACACGACCAGGCCCATCACCAGCAGGCTGGCACGCATCCACGCAAGCCTGAAAGTATCTAAAGCTGCCTGGCTACGCACAACCACTGTGCTGTTGCCACTGCTTTTTGCTGTATGCACCATGCTTGTCAATCCTCGGTGTGGGTCACAGGTTGTGTCTGGGCTGATGGTATTTGCTTTCGCATCACCACGACTCTGCGCTCGGCCATGCGCACCGACGCATTGGTACGGTCTTGCACGTCGCCCGCCAGTTGGCCACAGGCGGCGTCAATATCGTCCCCACGGGTCTTGCGCACAGTGGTGACGATACCAGCTTCCAGCAAAATTTTGGCAAAATCTGCTACAACTTTTGCACCGGACCGTAGTAACCCCGAGGCTGGAAAGGGGTTAAAAGGAATCAAATTGAATTTGACAGGCAACTGCGCCTGCTTGACCAGGGCCACCAGTTCATGGGCATGTGCGGGCTGGTCATTCACGCCGTCCAGCATGCAATATTCAAACGTGATGAAGTCTCGCGGTGCAAATTCGAGGTAACGCTTGCAGGCCGCCAGCAGCTCATGCAAAGGGTATTTTTTATTGAGTGGCACCAGGTCTGAACGCAATGCATCGTTGGGCGCATGCAATGACACAGCCAGTGCTACGGGGCATTCGGCGCCCAAACGGTCCATCATCGGCACTACGCCCGACGTAGACACGGTAACGCGGCGGCGAGACAGCCCATAGGCGTGGTCGCTCAGCATGGTTTTCAAAGCTGGCACGAGTGCCGAGAAGTTTTGCAGTGGCTCGCCCATGCCCATCATCACCACGTTGGAGATGACGCGCTCGTCTTTTCCCGCGTTCCCGCGCGCTTCGTTTGCCAGTTTACGCAGCGTGTGCTCGGCAAACCACAACTGGGCGACGATTTCGCCGCTGGTTAAATTACGGCTAAAGCCCTGATGGCCTGTCGAGCAAAAACGGCAACCCACTGCGCAACCAGCTTGCGACGACACACACAGCGTGCCACGGTCAGACTCGGGTATGTACACGGCCTCGACCGCATTGCCCTGCCCTACGTCAAACAACCACTTGATCGTGCCATCGGCAGACTTGTGTTCGCTGATGACTTGCAAGCCTTGAATGTGGGCTGTACCAGCGAGCTTTTCACGCAGCGATTTGGCCAGGTCGGTCATCTGGCCAAAGTCAGACGCGCCTTTTTGATGGATCCAGCGGTACAACTGGGTCGCGCGAAAGCGCTTTTCGCCCAGCCCTTCACAAAAAACGGCCAGACCTTCGAGATCAAAATCAAGGAGGTTGGCCGTCATGGTGTTGGGTGTGTCGGCATGCGCCGACAAGTCCTGTGTTAGTGCGAATACACCCTCACGCCTTAGCGCGAGTAAACATTCATGCCGGGGAAGAAGAATGCAATCTCCACGGCGGCGGTCTCGGCAGCGTCAGAGCCGTGCACGGCATTAGCGTCGATGCTGTCGGCAAAGTCGGCGCGAATGGTGCCAGCAGCCGCTTTTTTCGGGTCGGTAGCGCCCATCAGGTCACGGTTTTTCAGGATTGCGCCTTCGCCCTCTAGAGCCTGAATCATCACCGGGCCAGAGATCATGAAGCTGACCAGGTCTTTGAAGAAAGGACGTGCCTTGTGCACAGCGTAAAACTGCTCTGCGTCGGCTTGTGACAGGTGCACCATTTTGGCGGCGATGACTTTGAGGCCAGCAGCTTCAAAGCGGGCGTAAATTTGGCCGATGACGTTTTTGGCAACCGCGTCTGGCTTGATGATGGAGAGTGTGCGTTCGATAGCCATGGTGTTAATTTCCCAGAGAAATGGGGGTCTAAAAAGACGGATGACAAATAGCAGTTTGCGCTTTTGTCGTTAGCCTTCTATTCTAACCTGTACAAAACTCAAAACCTAGCGCCCGCCAGAACGCCCTCTGGCGCCACCACCACCACCACGCCCGCCGCGCCCGCCACTAGAGGGAGCTGCGCGTTGGCGTTGCAGACTGTCAGCGCCAATGTAACCCTGCGATGTACGCATGGGGTCAGGCTGCGCGCCTGTTCCCGCGCCTGGATTGGGGCCGCGCTTGGCCGAATTGCCACGAAAGTTGCCCCCGCCACCAGCACCTGCATTGCCACCACGCCCGCTGTTGCGGTTACCCCGTTGCTGCGGACGCGCAAAACCGTTTTCGTGGCTTACACCGGCTTGGCTGTGGTTATCGTCGTCATAGTCGTCATGCGACTCGCGGCCAGGTGGCTGCTGAACCTGGTTTTGCTGCGGGGATGGGTTGGGCACAAAAACAGGTGGCTGGCTGTCAAAACCGCCAGCGTTCTGCCGGTTCGGGTTGGGGCCCTGGTTACGGCGGCCATTGCGCAGGTTGCGCGGACCGCGTGCGTTGCCGCGCCCGTCGTTACCTCGCGCGTCATTACCTCGTCCTTCACGTCCTTCCCCTCGTTCATCACGTGGGGCAGCATCTCGCGGCCCGCCAGCTGCGTTCACCAGGGCGCGAATGTCGGCATCGTCCAGCTCCATGTGCGCGCCGCGCTTCAAGCCGCGTGGCAGCATCATTGCGCCGTAGCGAATGCGAATCAAGCGGCTTACCGCGTGGCCCACGGCTTCAATCATGCGGCGCACTTCGCGGTTGCGGCCTTCAGAAATAGTCACGCGGTACCAGTGGTTGCTGCCTTCGCCGCCGCCTTCTTCAATGCTGCCAAACTGGGCAAAACCGTCCTCCAGTTGCACGCCGTCCAGCAGTTTTTGCTTTTCTTCGGCGTTCAAGGCGCCCAGCACGCGCACTGCGTATTCGCGTTCCAGGCCAAAGCGCGGGTGCATCAGGCGGTTGGCCAGCTCACCCGAATTGGTAAACAGCAACAAGCCTTCGGTATTCAAGTCCAAACGGCCTACGGACTGCCATTTGCCTTGGTACAGCTTGGGCAGGCGGCGAAACACTGTGGGGCGGTTTTGCGGGTCGTCATGCGTCACCACTTCGCCAGTGGGCTTGTGGTACGCGATCACGCGGGCGGGCGGCGGGTCGATGCGGATTTTGAGCAAGCGACCATTCACCTTCACCTGGTCACCCCATTGCACGCGCTGGCCGATGTGGGCAGGCGCGTTGTTGACCGAAATACGGCCTTCCAGAATCAGGGCCTCCATTTCTAGCCGAGAACCCAAACCCGACTGGGCCAGCACCTTGTGCAGTTTGGGCGATTCAGGCATGGGAGCCAGCACGCGTTTAGGCGGTGTGAGGTCTACCACCTCTTCGTCTGCGTCAAACTGGCCCGAGACGATATCGGTGAACTGGTAGACCTGGTCTGGCGTATTTGAAGCTGTAGGCGCAGCTTCATCTTGAGTACCATCCGCTACACTTTCAATAGCTGCTCGCGCATATTCCACGCTGGCTTCAGGCATATTTGCCTCTATTTTTGGTATGACAGAGTTGTCCGATGGTTCTATGGCCGCTGGAATGGCGGGAACCGCTGGTGTAGTGTGCTCGCTCATGGCGTGGGCTGCTCGTGTGGGGTATGCATGGCAACAGTGGCCGTTTGGGCACTGGTGTGGTCGGCGGAGGCGGCGTCAGCAGGGGACTGAAGCGACAATATGGGTGCATCTACTGGATCTGGATCTGGATCTGCATTGTCGTCCAGCTCCTGCAAATCAGGCTGCAAACTGGTCAATTGCTCCATGGCGCCCAGTTGCGCAGCGGGGTTGTCCAGCGCGGGCAGTTGGTTTAGCGACGCAATGCCCAAATCGTCCAAAAACTGTTTGGTGGTGGCAAACAGGGCGGGGCGGCCTACCGTCTCGCGGTGGCCAATGGTTTCTACCCAGCCACGGTCTTCCAGTTGTTTGATGATGAGCGAGTTGATGGTGACGCCGCGAATGTCTTCCATGTCGCCGCGCGTGCAGGGCTGGCGGTAGGCGATGATGGCCAACGTTTCTAGCGTGGCGCGGGCGTATTTGGGTGGTTTTTCGGGGTGCAGACGGTCTAAAAACTCGCGCATTTCGGGGCGGCTTTGAAAGCGCCAGCCGCTGGCCACCTGCACCAGTTGCACGCCGCGCTGCGCCCAGTCCAGCTGCAGTTCGTCCAGCAGGGTTTTGATGGTGTCTGCGCCCAGCATGTCATTAAATAAAACGCGCAAGTCCCGCACCGGCAGGGGCTGGGGCGCGCAGATCAGTGCGGTTTCTAAAACGCGTTTGGCATCTACCGTATTCATGGTTTGCTCATGTTTCGTAGTGTCAATGGCCCGTGGCCTATGGGTTGAATTGATGGGTTTGGCAGCTTGTCTATCGGGTCACATCAAGGGGGGCGTCGGGTCTGTGCCGCACAACGCTTGAGAATGGGAGTGCAAGTGCCGTCGGGACAACCGGTTTCAGTCGTCCAAATCATTGTAGCGCAGACCCAGCGTGTCGCAAGTTTGGCGCAGGTCGGCAGGCAGGGGGGCTGTCCAGTGCATGTGCTGGCCCGTCATGGGGTGGGTCAAGCCCAGGCTGTAGGCGTGCAGCGCTTGGCGGTGCAGCCCCGCAGCGGGGGAGCCGCCGTACACCGCGTCGCCCACCAGGGGATGCATGATGCTGGCTGCGTGCACGCGAATCTGGTGGGTGCGGCCACTGTGCAGGGTGCAGCGCAACAGGCAAAACAGGCGTTCATCTTCGTCTTGCTGTTCAGACAGGCTTTTGGGGCCATTTTGTACGGCATAACCGGTTCGCGCGGGCTTTTTAGGGGTGTTTTCAGCCTCTAGCCAGCGTGGAATATGCGCGAGCAGCTCCGAATTTTGTAGCAAGTCAAAGTCTGTCACGGCCAGTTTGCCGGGACTGCGCAGCAAGTCCACCACGGCCATGCGCAGGCGGTTTTTCACGTCGCGGCCAATCGGCGCGTCTACCGTGCGCTGGGGTTCGCCCATCCAGGCGCGGTGGGCAATGGCGATGTATTTGCGGCTGACCTCGCGCGCGGCAATCATGGCCACCAGCAGGTCCATGGCCTGGCGGGTGCGGGCCACGACCATCAGGCCGCTGGTGTCTTTGTCTAGCCGGTGGACGATACCCGCACGCGGCATGGTGGCGCAGCGCGCGTCGTGCGCAAGCAGGCCGTTGAGCAGGGTGCCGCTCCAGTGGCCCGCAGCAGGGTGCACCACCAGGCCAGCGGGTTTGTTAACGACCAAAATATCAGCGTCCTGGTAGACCACGTCCAGGTGCATTTGCTCAGGTTTAAAGGCCAGGCTTTGCGGCGTGGGGCGCAGCATGACGGCCACATGGTCCGCCACCTTGAGTTTGGCCGCGTTTTTGCGTAGCAACACGCCATTGACGTGCACCGCGCCGTCATCGGCCAATTGCTGCAAATAGTTACGCGAAAACTCGGGCACCAGGTCGGCCAGCACCTTGTCCAGCCGCTGGCCGTGCAGGGCAATGGGCACGTCAAACTCGCGCAGTTCTTCTTCTACGGCGTTCAGGTCTGCCGCATCCAGCGCATCGTCTCCCGGTTCTTCATGAGAGGTGTGCAGGGGGGCATCGGTCGATATAATCATTTGCAATTGGCTAATTTGGAAAACTTTATGGTTCTGTCTGCATTATCGGTGGTGAAAGCAAATGCTCTGCAAGGCCTGCGTTTGGCAAGCGCGCACGGCATGCGCACAGGTGGCGCGTTGCTGCTGGCCACACTGCTGGCCGCCTGCAGCACTATCAACCAGGACAGAACCGAGGGCTGGAGCGCCAACAAAATCTACAGCGAGGCCAAGGACGAAGTCAGCTCTGGCGCTTTTGACAAAGCTATTCCGCTGTACGAAAAGCTCGAAGGACGCGCCGCAGGCACGCCACTGGCACAGCAAGCACAGATAGAAAAAGCCTACGCCCAGTACAAAAACCGCGAAAACGCGCAAGCCCAGGCCACGCTGGACCGCTTTATGAAGCTGCACCCCGCCAGCCCGGCAATGGACTATGCGCTGTATCTCAAGGGCATCATCAACTTCAACGACGACTTGGGCATTTTTAGCTTTATTTCGCGGCAAGATTTGTCTGAACGTGACCAAAAAGCGGGCAAAGAGTCTTTCGAGTCGTTCAAAGAACTGGCCACCCGCTTTCCAGAATCACGCTACACGCCAGA
Organism: Polaromonas sp.; assembly: GCA_043774625.1. Taxonomy (GTDB): domain Bacteria; phylum Pseudomonadota; class Gammaproteobacteria; order Burkholderiales; family Burkholderiaceae_C; genus JAAFIP01. The sequence goes on from JAYVTG010000004.1 coordinate 18,801, forward strand.
CGCGCGTGCGCGCATGACGTACATCATCAATTCGCTGGCGCAGTCTGAAGTGAACGTGGCCCGCTATTACTACACCCGCGGTGCCTATGTAGCCGCCATCAACCGCGCGCAAACCGCGGTGACCGACTACCAAAACGTGCCCGCTGTAGAAGAGGCCTTGTTCATTCTGACCAAAAGCTACGAAGCACTGGGCATGCAAAAACTGCACGAAGACAGCCGCCGCGTGCTGGAGAAAACGTATCCGCAAAGCGAGTATTTGACCAAAGGGTTTAAGTCTTCCAACGACCCTTGGTGGAAGCTTTGGTAGGTTTGCCCGTCTGGGTTTGGGTGGTTTGAGAAACCAAGCCCACTCGCAGTGAGTGAGTATCGCGCCGGGATCGGGGTATGGGCTGCAAAAAATTTCCGAAAACACGCGCGGACTGCGGTCGTCAATAATTTGACTTTTGTAGCCACGCGCCTTTCTGCGATTTTTTCATCCCACACCCCTCACCCGACGCTTGGCTGGCTGGTTGGCGTGCATTGGAATACCCGATACCCGCAGTTCAGGTATTTGTATTTACTATAAATTTCATAGCTGCTTGCGCGTATTCTGCGCTGGCTACAGGCTATTTTTACTGGTAAATCACACTAGTGTCCCAACGTTGTAAACAGGCTTTGCTGATCGCATTGCTCGGGTTCACGTTCGGGCATTTGATTGTTCCCAAGCAGTATGTCGATCTGAGT
>JAYVTG010000005.1:0-11485 GCA_043774625.1 Polaromonas sp.
GCGCAAATTTCCTTACTCAATCGTTTACCACACTTCAGAATCAGAACTCGTCGTGGTGTCCTGCTTCCATCATCGACGCAGGCCAGGCGATTGGCTGCGTAACATCCCGGGCTGACGAGACATTTCTGTGAAGGCGTGTGGCCCTTGAGGCGATAGCCCGGCTGCTGAGGTCTGGCACGGGGCTGTCGAGCTCGCTGGATAATTGATTCACTGGTTTCAAATTCAGGATTCGGCTAGTATTACTTTAATTTTTTGGATTCTTTGAGACCTTTTCGCAGTTGAATTTCTCACATGTCTGAATCTTCTACTTCAATTCCCGCTGGCCTCTATGAGACTGCAATTGGTGAGTCAAATCGCGACTACTATTTGAAGAGATTTTTGGCATTTGACAAAAAGGGAGAAAAGCTGCGAGGAAGCTGGAACTGGGCTGCTTTTGCCTTTACGGGATTTTGGGCGCTATACAGGCGCATGTACGGCTGGTTCTTTGTTTTCTGGCTCGCAACGACAGTCGTTGGCATTGTGAATAAAAAAGACCCTGCGGCGGGTGCATTGGTCTTTCTCGTTTTTTCTTTTTTTTGGATTTGGTTCGCAATATATGCAAACGCTTTGTACCACCGCAAGGTTAAAAATCGCTCAATCACCTTGATCAATTCTGCGGACGAAAATTCTACTGCGGTCACCCGATTTCAATCTGGATCGGGAACGGTTTCGTGGATACCGAAAGTGCTGGCGGGATTTGTGCTTATTGGCGTACTGGCCGCTATCGGAATTCCTGCATACATAAAAACTCAGAACACACAGATTTCCCACGGAACGGCTGGCGAGAGTGGTAGCAATAGGAAGGGGAGTTTTGTTCTTGAGTCGCCGCCATCTGTTGACGTGGCGAGGCGCCAAGAAACGGACTGGTCGCAATACACGCCAGTTAAACCAGATTTACCAGATTTCCAAAATATTTTGAAAGCTGCTGCGCGTGGGGATGTTGTCGCCCAGACCTTTGTTTCCCTTTCTTATCTGAGCGGTGCAGTAGTACCTAAAGATGTTAGCAAGGCTTTTTTCTGGGCGCGTAAGGCTGGTGAAAGTGGTGACCCAGGTGGTCAAAGTCATTTGGCAGATGTTTATGCGGATGGGATTGGTACACCGCGAGACGACGTGTTGGCAATCGAGTGGTTTCGCTTGGCTGCCGAGCAGGGACATGGGTATGCTCAATTCAGGCTGGGGCAAATTTACTTATGGGGGCGGGGCTTGCCCACAGACAATAGACAAGCATATTTTTGGTTTCTACTTTCGAGTGCGAAAGGGGATTCCGATGCTGTGAAAATGCGCGACCATGTTGAGACTTTAATTACTGCGAAGCAGCGCACCGATGCGCAAGCAGCGGCGCGGGCCTGGAAGCCGAAATCAAGCTAACGACTCCTGCTTCGTTATGCAGTGAGGAAGCTGTTTTCAAGAGCACTATCGGCGGTAAAGACCTCTGACACTGCACCCCCAAGCCCGCCAGCCAAGCCAGGGCGGATGGCGGAGGTAAAGAAGGAGCCGCGCGCGGGGCTTGTGCAAGGTGAACGAGCGGTTGTCGCGGCGGGTGACACGTAGCCAGCCGCCCTGGCTTGGCTGGCGGGCGGACGTCGCAGGGGAAGCATGGCTTCGACCCCTTCGACAGGCTCAGGACAGGCAGCTCAGCCCGAACGGTGGGGTATTCGGCCCGAACCATGGAGTGTTCGGCTCGAATGGTGAAAGGGCCACCCCGAACCGCGTTCAACCAAAACGCCTGCGCGCCAGCGCCGCACCGTCTGCCAGTGCCTTCAACTTGCCCTCCGCCACCTCGCGTGACATCGGTGCCAGGCCGCAGTTGGTACACGGAAAGATGCGATTTTTGGGCACGTATTGCATGGCCTCGCCAATGGTGGCGGCCACCTGCTCTGGTGTTTCAATCACGTCGCTGGCCACGTCGATCACACCCACCATCACGTCTTTGCCTTCCAGCAACTTCATCAAATCGGGCGGCACGTGCGAGTGGTAACACTCCAGGCTCACCTGCTTGATGCTACTTTGGGCCAACGCCGGAAAGACCAGCTCGTATTGCCGCCACTCTTGGCCGAGTTTTTCTTTCCAGTCATTGTTGGCCTTGATGCCATAACCATAACAAATGTGCACAGCGGTGGTGCAGGTCAGCCCTTGGGCTGCGCGTTCCAGCGCCTTCACGCCCCAGTCTGCCGCGTCTTTCATGTAAACGTTGAAGGCCGGTTCGTCAAACTGGATGATGTCCACGCCGTCTGCCTGCAAAGCCAGTGCCTCCTGGTTCAGCAATTCGGCAAAAGCGAAAGCCATTTTGATTCTGCCCTCCTTGCCCTGGCCATAAAAACGGTCGGCCACGGTGTCCACAATCGTCATCGGGCCAGGCAAAGTGAACTTGATTTTCTTCTTCGTATTGGCTCGCAAAAACTTGGCTTCTGCCTCGTGCACACGCCCCTTGAGCTTGAGCGCGGCCACGACCTGGGGCACCTGCGCGTCATAACGGTTGTTGCGAATGCCCATGGTGACTTTGTGCTCAAAGTCGATGCCTTCGACCTGCTCCAAAAAGCCGTGCACAAAATGCTGGCGCGACTGCTCGCCATCGCCAATCACGTCCAGGCCCGCGTCTTCTTGTGCCTTGATCCACAGCAAGGTAGCGTCCAGCTTGGCCTGCTTTAAATCGTCTCCTTCCTGCTTCCACTGTGGCCAGAGTTTGTTGGTTTCGGACAACCAGGCGGGTTTGGGCAGGCTGCCTGCAATCGAGGTGGGGAACATGGTGATTTCCTTTTACTATGAATTTAATAGCTGCTCGCGCATATTCTACGCTGACAACCGGGTGTTTTTAATGGAAAGACTGGGTCAGGGGTTCATACTAGCGCTTTTGCGCGGCTGCGCTGTACGGGTAGGCGTGCACGCGATAGCCTGGATGCGGCCTTGGGCTGCAGCGGATTGGTCTAAAGCAGATAAGCGCATGAACAGTCACGGATAAAACTGGTGGATAAAAAGCAAAAATATTACAGTGCAGCACATAATGCGGCTATGGACACAGCCAACAAAAAACATATTGTGATCATAGGCTGTGGCTTTGGAGGGCTGCAAGCCGCCAAAGCCCTTAAAAAAACCGATGTGGACATTACGCTGATTGACCGCAGCAACCACCATCTGTTCCAGCCCCTGCTCTACCAGGTGGCGACCGCAGGGCTTGCTGCCCCGATGATTGCTGCGCCCATACGTTCTATGTTTCGCCATCAGCGCAATGTGACCACCCTGCTGGGCCATGTGACAGCTATTGACGCGAAGGCGCAGACGGTCACTATGGACGGAGAAACGCCAACGCATATTCCCTATGACCATTTGATCGTTGCCGCCGGTGCTACGCACAGTTATTTTGGCAACGATGGCTGGGAACAGTTTGCACCGGGCCTCAAAACGCTGCAAGATGCGATGGTGCTGCGCGAGCGGATTTTGTTTGCCTTTGAAGCTGCTGAACGGGAGGACAACGCCGCCAACCGTGAAGCACTGCTCACCTTCACGGTGATTGGGGCTGGCCCCACTGGCGTGGAGATGGCGGGCACCCTGGCCGAGATTGCGCAGCACACCCTGGCGGGCGAGTTTCGCCGCATCAACCCCGCCAGCGCCCACGTGCTGCTGGTAGAAGGCGGGCCGCGCGTGCTGCAAGCCATGCCGCAAGACCTGAGCGACAAAGCGCTGGCGCAGTTGCAAAAACTGGGGGTGCAGGTATTGCTGAACTGCAAGGTGACAAATATTGACGATCAAGGCATCACCACAGATTCTTTACCTGCCTTTTCTGCTGCTATTGCCGACGAATACTGCGCAGGCAGCTATCGAATATATAGCAAAACGGTAATCTGGGCAGCTGGTGTGGCAGCATCGCCGCTGGGTAAACAGTTAGCAAACAGCACAGGCTGCGCGCTGGACCGTGCAGGTCGCGTCTTGGTGGAACCAGACTTGAGCGTGAAGGGCTTTACCAATATTTCTGTCATTGGCGACTTGGCCGCTGCGCTGAGCCATCACAACGGCAAAACCAGCCCCGTGCCTGGCGTGTCCCCTGCCGCCAAGCAAATGGGGCGCTGCGCCGCTTTCAATATTCTGCGCTGCATCAACAGCCAGCCAACACAGGCTTTTCGTTACGCAGACTATGGCAACCTGGCCACGATTGGCCGCAACGCTGCGGTGGTCGATTTAGCCTCACCCCTGGGCCACTTCAAATTCAGCGGTTACTTTGCCTGGCTGTTTTGGCTGTTTGCACACATCTATTTTTTGATTGGTTTTCGCAACCGGTTGGTGGTGCTGTTTGACTGGGCCAGTGCTCACTTGAGCTTTGCGCGGCACGCACGGGTAGTAGTCATAAGTCTTGAGCCGTGCGCCAAAACTGAGCACACCAGTTAAAATGCAAATTCACCGGGGGTGTTGGCTGTAGCGCTGACTGAGAAATACCCCAAACCTGATCTGGGTAATGCCAGCGTAGGGAGTGTGAAGGCTAAAGCACACAGACAACCAACGGTTGCCAGCTGTACTTGATTCGTCTCACATCCTCTGCCTGGCGCAATGAAAGGCAAACTATGTTGAAGCGTATTTTTTTCCGTCTGGTGGCGACGTCCACTCTGTGCACCCTGCTGGCCGCGCCAGCGCTAGCGGCTGAAGAACTGCGCGTGCTCGTGCACAGTTCTTTCGACCTACCCAAGCCATTGCTGGCGCAGTTTGAGGCGCAAGCTGGCGTCAAGCTCAGCATTATCAAAGCGGGGGATGCAGGTGAAATGTTGAACAAACTGATTTTGACGCGCGCTAAGCCCATTGCCGATGTGGTGTACGGTATAGACAATACGCTGGACTCCAAAGCCCAGGCCGCTAAGGTGCTGGACGCATTGCCAGCCACGCTAGCCAACTTGAACGGCAAACTGGGCCCCCAGCAGGTCGCCATTGACTACAGCTTTGTAACCCTTAACTACGACAAGGCTGCCGTAGCCAAAACTGGTACACCGCTACCCAAAACACTGGACGACTTCACCCTGCCCGCCTACCGCAACTGGCTGGTGGTACAAAACCCGGCCACGTCTAGCCCCGGTTATGCATTTTTGCTGGCTACCATTGCGGGCATGGGCGAAGAAAAAGCCTTTGCATGGTGGGCCAAAATGCGTGCCAACGGCTTGAAGGTGACCAAGGGCTGGAGCGAGGCCTACTACACCGAATTTACCCGAGGCGGTGGCACGCACCCCATCGTGGTTAGTTATGCGACCAGCCCTGCGGCTGAAGTGTTTTACAGCAAAGAAAAAATCACCGAATCACCCACAGCCAGCTTGTTTTTAAAAGGTGGCGTGCTGCGCCAGGAAGAAGGTGTGGCGCTGGTAAAAGGCGGCGGGCAACGCAAAGCTGCACAAAAATTTATAGACTTTATGCGCTCGGGCGCAGTGCAAGAAGCTTTGCAAACTAGCATGTGGATGTTTCCGGTTGACAGCAAAACACCGCGCGCAGAAGTGATGCGCCACGCGCCAGAACCCACAGCATTTGACAGCCTGCCCGCGCAAGCCATTGCAAACAAAGGCAGCCAGTGGGTGAGCCGCTGGACGCAGGTGGTTTTAAAGTAAATGTGGGCGCGCTTGCCCAGGGCGTTGCTGTGGCTGCTGCCCTGCGCTGCGCTGGGCGCGTTGCTCGTAGCACCCGTGCTGCGTTTAGCACTGGAAGGCTGGGGCCTGGTTGGTGACACGGCTAGTTTGAACGCACCTGTTGCAGACACGTCTGCATGGCACATGGGCTGGCAGCTTTGGCAAGATGACTACTTGCGCTGGCGTTTGGTGTGGTCTTTTATGCAAGCCGCCATTACCTGTGTAGCGGCACTCTTGATGGGCCTGCCTGTAGCCTGGGTTCTGGCGCGTTTTGAATTTTGGGGTCGATTGCTGGTACTGCGCCTGCTCATGCTGCCTTTTGTGGTTCCTACTTTAGTAGCCGCTTTGGGCATGCTAGCGCTGTGGGGGCCGCGCGGGATCATCAGCAGCTGGTGGGGTGTTGATTTGCAAGACACACCGTGGCTGCTTTTATTGGGCAACCTGTTTTTTAACCTGTGCCTGGTGGTGCGGGCAGGTGTAGATGCGTTGTCGCAGGTAAGTGCGCGGCGGGTGGACGCTGCGCGCAGCTTGGGTGCTGCGCCCTGGCGTGCGTTTTGGCGGGTGGAATGGCCAACCATCATGCCGTGGCTGGCCTCTAGTCTGTGCCTGGTTTTTTTATATTGCTTTGCAGGCTTTGGCCTGGCATTGGTGCTGGGCGGGCAGCGTTACGCCACCATTGAGGTCGAAATCTACACCCTGGTTGCGCACGAGCTGAAGCTGGCCGAAGCCAGCGCTCTGGCGCTGTGGATGCTGCTGTTAACAGGCGCTGTAGCCATTGCCTATGCGTACATGGAAAAGCGTTTAGCCATGCCTGCACGCCCAGAGCCTATGGCTTTGGTACGCCCGCAAGGGCAGCAATGGTGGGCGGTAGTTGCGGCATTGGCCGTGCTGGGCATCTTTTGTGCTGCGCCCTTGCTGGCGATTGTGTGGCGTGCTGCAAGTGCGGGCACACAGGTGTGGGCACAGGCGGCTGACGCGCAGACACTGGCAGCCCTGTGGAATACCTTGCGCTTTACGGCTATGGCTTTGCTGGCTGCTACCGCGCTGGGCGTGTGCCACGCCATGGCTGCGCAAGCGTCGTTGCTCTGGAGAGCAGCGGCTTTTTTGCCATTTGTAGTCTCGCCCATTACGGTGGCGTTTGGTTTGTTGCTGCTGTACCCACAATGGTCTGCCAGCCTGGGGTTACTGCTGGCGGCTTATGCCGTGTTGGCTTACCCGTTTGTAACCAAGTCCATGACAGCGGGGCTAGACAGTTTGCCCACGCACCTGGCGTATGCCGCACGCACATTGGGGGCCAGCCCCCTGCGCACTTTTTGGCGCGTCACACTGCCCCTGGTCAGCCCCGCCCTGCGCCGGGGTATGGCGTTTGCGGCAGCTACGGCTTTGGGTGAATTTGCAGTCACCCTGTTTTTGTCGCGCCCCGAATGGGCAACCCTCACTACGCTGATCTACCAGCGCCTGGGCAGACCAGGTGCTATCAATATGGATGTAGCCTTGGTCTTGGCCTGCTTTTTAATGGCGCTGGCTTTGCTGGCGTTTTATGTAATCGAACGGCCAAACTTGGCCGGTAAAAACAAAACCCAGTAGTGTCACAACGTTTTTTAGAGGTGGGATAGAAGTGCCTCCATAAGCTGGTTTAGCGCTTTCAAATACCCAACAGGTGCAATTCAAGTATTTCTATTTACTATAAATTGCATAGCTGTTTGCGCATATTCTGTGCTAGCTACAGGCTGTATTGGCAGGTAAATCACCTGCTCCAGCTAGTATGGCGGTAGAGTTATTTTGAGCGTTTGTAGAGCGTTAGGCTTGTTATTTTGGCGCGTTGGCACAAGACATTGCGTATAAGTACTGATACAATTAACCATCCATGCAAACCAAAGAAAAACCCATCAATTGGCGCGGTTCATCGTACCGCGATTTGTGCGATGGCAGTGTATTTTCTATAGAGGCACGGCGTGAGGCAGGTAGGCAATTGAGCCAAGTGCAGTTTGGGCTAGAGCCAGACCATTGGAAACCGTTTAATGATGTGGGTGTTGGCACCAGGGAAATCATTATCGATTTTCAGGATGGCTGGTATCGTGTGATGTATGTAGCCAAGTTTGCAGACGCGGTGTATGTTTTGCATTGTTTCAAGAAAAAAACGAACGCTACAAGCAAACAAGATAAAGCGCTGACTAAAGTACGGTATGACGGAGTAATCGCTGAAAGGAGTCAGAAATGAAAGTTAAGAATAAAATAATATCCGACAACGCTGTAGGCCATATTACGCCCACAGGGGGTAATGTATTTGCTGATCTAGGTTTTGATGCTGCCGAGGCCAATGCTCTGCAAGCGCAGACGCGCAAAGTCATTGCCAAAAAACTGGCCATCAAAGAACAACTGATGAATAATTTGGCTAACTGGATGGCAGTTGAAAAACTCACCCAAGCACAAGCTGCAACGTTGCTGGGCGTGTCACGCCCCCGGGTGTCGGATGTGATTCGACATAAAAACAGTAACTTTACTGTAGATGCTTTGATTGATATGGTAGTGCGTACCGGGCAGCCTTTGCATATCTCGGTGTAAGCGGTGGCTCGGTTAGTCTGCACAATATTCTTCGAAAGAAAGCTGAACACTGGCGGGTTGCAAAAGATGCAGAGTTGTCCACGGCGGCAGTGTGGCAGAGCTGGTTGGCGTGGTTTGACATACCCAAAACACGTAACACAAGTATTGCTGTTTACTATATATTGCATAGCTGCTTGCGCATATTCTGCGCTGGCTGTAGGCTGTATTTGCAGGTAAATCACCAGTGCAGCGAACAGCTTGTAAAAATGGGGTAACTTCAATTCTAGGTGCTCGGGGCCATAGACGAATGTGAGGGTGCTACTGATCGCCGTGTACGCCAAAGCCGACCAGGCCAATATGAGTGCGCATGAAATTAAAAGGAGTTGATGCCATGGATTTAAAAAAACTCAATGTGGCCAAAGTGGCTGCCGCCATTGAGGCCGATACGGGCCAGCCTTTGACTGGCTTGCGCCAGTCCCTGCGCGAAGCGCGTGATGGAGTGCATGCAAGCATACATACACCCGACCAAATCAAAGCCCGCCGACGGGGCCGACCGGTAGGCAGTGTGAAAGAAAGCCCCAAAGAGCCCGTCAAACTGCGGCTGGACGCAGATTTGTTGGCCGCCTTGCGCGAGAGCGGCGATGGCTGGCAAACCCGCATTAACCAGATGCTGCGGGCTTCACTGCATCTTGCAGGCAGAGTGTGAAGGCGAGCCTCTTAACCTAAACGCCTCGGCCTGTTTTATTTACTATAAATTACATAGCTGCTCGCGCATATTCTGTGCTGGCTACCGGCCATATCGGCAGGTAAATCACCTGTGTAGATAATTGTCCGTGTAAACGGGGCAGCTCCGACCTCATCATGTGGACCACGCCCACGTCGTCGAGGTGTCGGTGCAGAGCAAAGGCATCGACGTGAGTTTTACCGCCAGATTTTGGCTTAAACCCCATTAGGCTTACTGTTGAATCGTTTTACGGGTATATGATGATAGCCGGGGGTAAGCACAAGCATGGACGGCGGGATGGAATTTGAGTTTGAATGGGATGCGAATAAAGCCGCATCGAATCTGGCCAAGCATGGGTGGCATTTGAGCAAGCTGCCACGGTGCTGCATGATAATTTGTCGCTCACGGTGTTCGATGCCGCGCACCGCACGCTTGAAGAGCGCTGGTTTACCTTGGGTTTAAGTGCAAACGGGCAACTATTTGCAGTCTCACACACGTTTGCGCGGACCAGTGATGTGAGTGCCAAGGTACGGCTTATTTCAGCAAGAGTAGCTACCAAACAGGAGCGGCGTAGCTATGAGAATGAGCCTCGATGAAGACGATCAATCCATGTAGAGAAGGTGAAACCATGAATACACAAGCTACAAGCCACGACAATAATCATGATGACGACATGCCCACTGAGATTGACTTTTCCAAAGGGGTGCGTGGCAAGTTTTATAGCTCAAATGCGGTGTTTCAAATACCGCTCTACTTAGATGTGCAGGTACAAAGCTACTTGAGCGAGCGTGCGCGTGCCAAAGGTATTGACCTGGCGCACTTGGTCAATGATTTACTTCGCAAGGATATTGAGTTGATTGAGGCGGCTAGCTAGTCGCATCCCGCTTTAGAGCAATCGGCTTGCAGTCTGGGATGATGAAGTGACCCGGTTAGTCTGCACTGCATTCACCGATGGCTGATTGTGCTGTGTTGACTTGCAAAGCTGCGCAGAAGTGCACAGCGGTAGCTTTCGACAAAGCTGGTTGACGCGCTTTGGCATACCCAACGCACGCAGTTCAGGATTTCTACTTACTATAAATTTAATAGCTGCTTGCGCATATCCTGCGCTGGCTACAGGCTGTATTGGCAGGTAAATGACTCGTACAGTGAATTGTTTGCATAAATGGAAACACTCCAGTCCGTGAAAAAGGTTCAACTTCAATTTGCCAGCGCTCCTTGCAGATGGCAGCAATCGTTACCGCTGGCAAGTCCAGACGGTTGGTTAAATACACTGCATGAACAGCAGCCCACAAATCGACTGGTCTTTTGCTTCGCGCCAAATTGATACTAGTCCCGCAGCCGCTTGAGCATAGGAAAGACTTACCGCTCGCTCAGCACTACCAAGAAGCGCGATGGTCTCATTCAACCCATAAACCTTGTGCTTACCGAAATAACCAATATCGCGCCTCAAAGCATAGGATTTGGCAAAATCTGCGGACGACTGCGGAGTACCTTCCCCTTGGGTTAGCACCAATTCTCCATCTAAAGTTGCAATCGCCAAGCGCGCAGTCTCCACCAATGTTGGGTGTATGGCAGCGCTTTCCAAAATCTGACGGATGTTGCTCATTTCATCACCTTACCGGAATTACGTTAGCACTTCGAACAGTACCCCATATCAGGCCAGCTTCATAACCTTACCTAATCCTACGTCCTTCCCCTCCCAAAGCGTCACCAACTTTCCAACGATTAATTTTGGCAAAACCAATTCTTTGTTCATAAACTTAACGGGCAATTCGTACCACTGTCCTAAACTCAACGTCTTGCCATCAATTAGCAGCCTACATTCAAACCATTCACCATCCACGAACAGAGGACATGCGTAATAGTCGCCGCTTACTGACGTTTTTCGTCCTCCTTCGTCATGAGTCTTAAATCGAACTTGTAAATAAGCATCAGGCGTCATATTCATTCCAGTTAGCGGGGAATAGGCATTGAATCAAGGACTCTAGGTGTAAGCCCTGGCAGTCTGTCAGTCGGTATTACCCAAGCCGGAATGCCTCGATCTACGGTAGCAGGAGTAAGTCCTTTAAAAATACTGTCGGAAACACGAGTTTCAATCAAGGTATATGGTGCATCACCAAAGCCTCTGACCGCTTGTTGGCCATAGGAAGATGCAGCTTCGGCAGAGGTTGTGAAGTATTTACCCTCCGCCGAGCCAAGATTTCGAAATACACCTGTAGCACCAATGTCTGTTAACTCGCTAGGGCCTACCGCGCGGAACAAGGACGTTGTCGCCGCTTGCGCCCCCGCCCTAACCGCGCCTCCAAAAATTCTCCCAGCTATCGCTCTAAATAAGGCAGGCAAACCTGCTATGTAACATTCTACACAAACGCCCTCTAACTCACCACTTGCAGGATCTACCTTGCCAACAAACCTGATGCCAATATACAGGCCAGTAGCCGGATCTACTTTGGGCTGCACACCTTCCCCAAAGTAGCCGCGATTAATATTCATGGTGAGGTTGGCACTGCCATTCCAAACGCCGCCATACATGCCTCTGTTGGCAATTTCTCCTGGATTGATTGGTGTCCACTGAAAGTTATAC
>JAYVTG010000006.1:0-61781 GCA_043774625.1 Polaromonas sp.
CCCAGCGGGCTGGCATGACCGTAACAGCCTGGCCAGTCGGGGCAACCCAAGCCAGAATCGGTCAAGCGGGTGAAAGCGCCAAAAATGACAAGATCAAACGTGAGAAAAAGCGTGACCCAAGTCAGCGTACGCAAGCGCTGCGCTGGTCGCGCGCCGCGGCTTTTCAGCCACACCCAAATCAGCGGGCCGATAGCGACGATCATGCCCATGATCATCAACCGTAGAGCGGGGCTGAGGTTGTAGAGATCTTGTTCCATATCAGTCGATATAAAGAGATGCGCGTGGCATGGGCGTGTGCCCCGTCAAGCCGGAGCCGCGGAGCTGGCTTTGCCAGGCCGCAGGCGCAGCGGCCCCCCCGGGGGGCAGCGTCCACACAAAGTGGGAAAGCGTGGGGGTAAACATCCTAGCGGCCTTCTTTGTCCCAACTACCCGAAGCACGTAGCAATCTGTCCAGATCACGCTTGGCTTTTGCAGCGCCTGGGGCATCCATATTGGCAGGAAATCGCATCATCAAATTGCCCAGCGGATCAACCACGTACAAGTGGTCTTCTAGACGCTGGTTAGTGGTCTCAGGTAGCCACCGCGCCAGCGCATCAGCCGACACACGGAGCACTGTAGCTTCAGCCAGTGCGGGTTTGAGTTGCGGGTCAACCAGGGCAGCATCCGTCACCAGCCAAACCCAATCGGCGCGCATTTTTTCTTTGCCCAGTGATTCACGCAACTGCCTTTGAAAATACAGGCGCTGCTGACAAGGCGCATCGCATGCTGCGCTGGAAACACTGATCAACAGCCATTGATTTTTAAGTGCTGTAAGCTCGCCCGTCTTGCCGTTCAGGTCGCTCGTGGCGATGGCTGGTAACGGCCGCTGCGGCGTGACCAGTTCACCATAATTGCGACGGCCTTCGGGTCGTACCACGTAGTAGGTGAAGTACGACGCAACAACAGGCGATGCACAGACCAGCAGTACGGCAATCATTTTCCAGCGGCCCGTTTTGCTGCGAGGACTGTCTTCATCTGGCACTGGCATGGTGTGCACCGTCAGGCTAAGCGGTTCGTCCTTGATTACTACGGCTGCATTGTGAAGTGTTTCAGACATTGAAAAAAGTTTTACGCTTGATGCGCCTAGGGTTAATGAATTGAAACCAGATATACAAACCAACAATAAGTGCACTCAAGCCAAACCACTGAAACGCGTAGCCATAGTGTTTGTCGATGCCAACATTAGGCGCGGCCCAATCACGTAGCAGCCCTTCACTGGCCGGCCCCAGCTGCACCATGGATACAGCCATCAAGGGTAAAGCTATTTCACGACTGAAAACAGTTACGTCAATATTTTGCCGTATGCGCCCTCCCTCAGCGCCCTTGAACTCATATAACTTGGATGGTGGCGGGGCAATGCGGCCACCCACGCTTACCGCGCCTAGCGGCGTTTGAATCTCGGGCAGCGCCGCACGACTGGCAAAACTGCGAGGTGCCCAGCCACGCTGCACCAAAATGATTTGCCCGGTACCGTCCAGCACAAGCGGCGTGATCACGATAAAACCTGGCTTTCCATTCATCTGCCGGTTATCCAAAAACACCGTATGCTCTGGCCGCCATACGCCTTTAAGCACGGCACGACGATGCACAGCTTCTGTCACTGTTTTCAGATCCGCAAGGTCTTGCGCATCTAAAGTGGGCTGGCTGCTTTGCGATTCAATGGCCAATTGCAAATTTTGCTTTTGTGCAGCCCTGCGCAACTGCCACTGACCCAGCGAGAAAGTGACGCCCGCCACAAGTAACGCTGCCGCAGTGAGCAACCAAAACCTTGCTTTAAGCGAAAGTTTAGCCATCAGCCGATAATCCTTTGTATGACATATTTAGTAGTTCTGGCATTTGTAGCCATCCTCGGCAGTTTGGCTGCAGCGCTTTTTTTCATGATGAAAGATGGCACCAATGGCAAAGCCAAAACCAGCAATATGGCACGCGCGCTGGCTTTCCGGATTGGATTTTCAGTGCTGCTGTTTGTCTGCATTCTGATTGCCTGGAAGATGGGGTACATCCAGCCAACGGGTTTGCCTGTAGGTAAGTGATTTTTATGACTTAAACAAAAAGGCCGCACAATGCGGCCTTTTTTCATGTTGGGCGCAAAGCTTTATTAAAGCCAGTACACCAGAATGTACAAACCCAGCCACACCACGTCGACAAAGTGCCAATACCACGCAGCACCTTCAAAACCAAAATGCTTGTCGGCCGTGAAATGGCCTTTTTGTAGACGTAATGTGATGAAAAACAGCATCAACATACCAACAAAAACGTGAAAACCATGAAAACCAGTCAACATATAAAAGGTTGAACCAAAAATTCCTGAATTCAGCTTGAGGTTCAAGTCAGTGTAGAGGTGGTAGTACTCGTAGCCCTGAACACACAAGAATGTAAAACCAAGGGCAACAGTCGTCCACATGAAGGCAATGGTTTTGCCGCGATGGCCTTCGCGCAGGGCATGGTGGGCAATCGTCATCGTCACACCGGACGTCAACAACAAAGCGGTATTGATGGTCGGTAACCAGAAAGGCCCAACCGTCTGGAAGGGCTCCACGATATCAGCTGGCGAAGCCGTTGCGCCTACAGCAAGGGTCGGCCAAACCGCTTTAAAGTCTGGCCATAAAAGCGCATTTTCAAGTCCGCCCAGTTCAGGCACCGAATGCACGCGCGCCCACCACAATGCCGTGAAAAATGCACCGAAGAACATCACTTCAGAAAAAATAAACCAGCTCATGGACCAACGGAACGACAAGTCAATCTTGTGGCCGTACAAGCCACCTTCACTCTCGCGTACTGATTCGCTGAACCACCGATACAAAGTACCCAGCCACCACGCCATACCGAAGGCCACCGAATAAGGACCCCAGGCTGTCCCATTGACCCACTGACTTGCTCCCACGATGACAAATAACAGGCCAATCGAGGCCATCACCGGGTGGCTCGATGGTGCAGGCACAAAATAGTGCGGGGTACCTGTTGTAACGGCTGATGACATTTTTAAACTCCTGCTTTCTCTAAATTCTTTTATTCAACTGCGGGCTTATTTGCCTACAACCCAAGTAGCCAACAATATCAAGCTACCGACAAAAACAAAAACACCTGCAAGGCCAGCAATGACGATATGCACAGGGTTGAGCTGGGCCACATCCTGCTCATAGCCACCGCGCGAACGCAGGCCAACAAAAGACCACATCACCGCTTTGACCGTGCGGAAAATCGAAACTTTACGTTGATCTTTCTGTTGAACTGACGTATTTTCAAACTTGCTCATACACCAGACGCTTTATTGTCGATGGCAATGGCAGCCTGCGGAGCAGCAGGTGTGCGGCCACCGACCTCAAAAAATGTGTACGACAACGTGATGGTGCTCACATCTTTTGACAGCTTGGGGTCAATCACAAAGGCCACGGGCCACTGCTTTTTTTCACCTGGAGCCAGTGTGTATTGCTGAAAGCAGAAGCACTCCAGCTTATTAAAGTGTGCCCCGGCCTGCGCAGGCGCATAACTTGGGATGGCTTGCGCTGACATGGTGCGATTTTGCGTGTTTTGAAACTCGTACATCACCGTGGTCAGCTCACCCGGATGAACCTTCAGCGTATTTTCGGCGGGCTTGAAATGCCACGGCCCGCGCGAGTTAGCATCAAATTCAACCGTGATAGTACGTGACACATCGATCTGCGTATTGGCGGGCAGCTTGGGCGTGGCACCTGGAATTTGCCTGTCGCCAAGCGCCAGCACATTGATGCCGGTCATCTCGCATATTGCTTTGTAAATCGGCACCAGCGCGTAACCGAAGCCGAACATTGCCAGCACGACCACGCCCAGCTTGCCCAACATTTTGATATTTTCGCGTTTGATAAGCATCACATGACAGTCGGCTTAACGACCAAAGAAAACCATCTTGGCCATGAAGCCCGCAAAAAAGACAATCGCGACCGAAGCCAGGATTAACGCCAGCCGCAGGTTGTTTTTCTTTTGTTGAGGTGTTGACATGCTGTTTGATTTATCCATCAGCCAATCACGCGGGTTGCAGTTACATCCAGCTTCGGAGGAGTTTCGAAGGTGTGAAAAGGTGCCGGTGACGGTACTTCCCACTCCAGGCCTTCAGCACCTTTGGCATTTTTGTCGTCCTCATCAACCCACGGGTTAGCTCTGGCAGGTGCACCGTGACCGCGCATGGTGGGCAACACGACAAAGAAGAAGAAGTAAACCTGCGCAAAACCAAAAAAGAATGCGCCCACAGTAGCAATCGCATTGAAGTCAGCAAACTGCATCGGGTAGTCAGCGTAGCGACGCGGCATACCAGCCAAGCCCAAAAAGTGCATCGGGAAGAAAGTGACGTTGAACGAAATCAGCGACCACCAGAAGTGAATCTTGCCGCGTGTCTCGTTGTACATCACGCCTGTCCACTTGGGTGACCAAAAGTAGTAGCCAGCAAACATGGCGTAGAGCGAACCTGCAACCAACACATAGTGGAAGTGCGCCACCACGTAGTAGGTGTCTTGCAGTTGCGTATCAATCGGCGCGACCGACAAAATGACGCCCGTCAAACCGCCGATGGTGAACACAAAGATGAAGCCAACGGCAAACAGCATGGGGGTTTCGAAGGTCATGGAGCCCTTCCACATCGTGGCGATCCAGTTGAAAACCTTAACACCGGTGGGTACGGCAATTAGCATGGTGGAGTACATGAAAAATAGCTGACCAGTGACCGGCATGCCAGTGGTAAACATGTGGTGAGCCCAAACCACAAAACTTAAAATGGCAATTGAACCCGTGGCATACACCATGGATGCATAGCCGAACAGGCGTTTGCGTGAAAAGGCCGGAATGATGTGGCTGATGATGCCGAAAGCCGGCAAAATCATGATGTACACCTCGGGGTGACCAAAGAACCAGAAGATGTGCTGGTACATCACCGGGTCGCCGCCGCCAGCGGGGTTAAAAAAGCTGGTGCCAAAGTGGCGGTCAGTCAGCGTCATGGTGATGGCACCTGCCAACACGGGCATCACGGCAATCAGCAGGTAGGCGGTAATCAGCCAGGTCCAGCAGAACATCGGCATTTTCATCAGGGTCATGCCAGGGGCGCGCATGTTCAAGATGGTGACGATGATGTTGATCGAACCCATGATGGAGCTGGCACCCAGAATGTGCATGGCAAAAATACCAGCGTCCATCGAGGGGCCCATTTGCAGCGTGAGCGGTGCGTACAGCGTCCAGCCAGCTGCGGGTGCGCCACCGGGCATAAAGAAGCTGCCTACCAGCATCAAGGACGCAGGAATCATCAGCCAGAAGCTGAAGTTGTTCATGCGCGCAAAGGCCATGTCGGCTGCGCCAATTTGCAGCGGGATCATCCAGTTCGCAAAGCCCACAAACGACGGCATGATGGCGCCAAACACCATGATGATGCCGTGCATGGTGGTGAGCTGGTTAAACAGCTCGGGGTTGACCAACTGCAAACCGGGCTGGAACAATTCTGCGCGGATACCCAACGCCAATAGGCCACCAATCATCAGCATGGTGAAGCTGAACAGCAGGTACAGGGTACCGATGTCTTTGTGGTTGGTGGCGTAGACCCAGCGCTTCCAGCCAGTGGGGGCGTGGTCGTGGTGGTCATCGTGTGCGTGGTCGCTCCCGTGGGCAGTGGGGTGTCCGTGATTGTCTAGAACTGCGCTCATTTTTTCGTACCTTTAATCGGGCAAAGGGTTAATTCAATTACTTACGTGCGGCTGTAATGTCAGCGGGCTGCACAAGTTGGCCAGTTTTGTTCGACCAGTTGTTTTTGGTGAACGTAATCACCGCTGCAATTTCTGTATCGCTCAATTGCTTCCAGGCAGGCATGGCACCATTATTCTGGCCGTTGAGCAAAACCATGATCTGCTTGGACTTGTCGGCGTCTTGCACCACGGCAGCACCGTCCAGCGGCTTGATGGGGCCCGCGCCCTTGCCGTTGGCCTGGTGGCAGGCTGCGCAATTGGATGCATAGACTTTTTCACCGCGCTTGGTCATGTCGTCCAGCGTCCAGACCTTGCTGGGGTCGTCTGCCTTGGCTGCGAGTTTTTTCTTCTCGCCATCGACCCATTCCGAATATTCTTTGGCAGTGACCACTTTCACGTTGATCGGCATGTAGGCGTGCTCTTTACCGCACAGTTCCTGGCACTGGCCGTAGAACGTGCCGGTTTTTTCGGCGCGAAACCAGGTGTCGCGCACAAAGCCGGGAATCGCGTCTTGCTTCACACCGAACTGCGGCACGGCAAACGCGTGGATCACGTCGTTGGCGGTGGTAATGATGCGGATTTTTTTACCCACGGGCACCACCATCGGGTTGTCAACCTTGAACAGGTAGTCGTCTGGCACCTGGGTGCCTTTAGGCAGGCCGGAGTTGGACAGTTCGCGGTGCGTGTTGTCCAGCGTAGAGACAAAGCCAATGCCTTCGCCTTCGCCCTTGATGTAGTCGTAACCCCATTTCCACTGGTAGCCGGTAGCTTTGATGGTCAGGTCTGCATTGGTGGTATCTTTTTGCGCCACCAGCACTTTGGTAGCAGGCAAGGCCATGCCGATCACGATCAGAAAAGGCACAATCGTCCAGCCAATTTCGACCCACAAAGGTTCTGGCAGTTCTTGCGCCTTGTGTCCCACCGACTTGCGGTGTTTCCAGATGGAATAGAACATGACACCGAACACCACGAAGAAAATGACCAGGCAGATGGCCATCATGTACCAGTGCAGCCAATTTTGCTCAGCACCGATTTTGGTAGAAGATTCTGGCAGATTGAGCTGACGCACGGACGGGCCACCGGGCAAGTCGTTCACAGCATGGGCCGCTGTAGAAAGGGCAATGCCCGCTGTAAGCAGAAGGTTCTGCAAGGTACTGGAGATGCTTTTCACCGTGTTCACTCTTGATGCCTCAGTAATTTCTAAATACAAACAATTCACTCAAATCTATCCAACCAGCCTGCGCGTTTTAAGCAACGCGCAAGGCCATGCGTATTTCACGTGCAAGCGCTGGGCGCAGCTCGGGGCGAACGTGGCGGCCAATATGTACCTTGTGCCCCTGGCCGGACAACTCGATCAACGAGCGGTCGCTTGCCTGCGGCTCCACACGAACCCATTCCCGGTTGAACTCAGAGCGCAGCAACTTGCCTGCGAGCGTTTGTTCAACCATGAGCTGGTTACCCTGTAAAACGATGCGTTCGCCGTCGCTTGCGTGGCGGGCGTACACCAAAAAGGCAGCACCCACCATCAACAATTCTAACCAAGCAAACGGCATGATCATCGTAGCACCCTGCATCCAAAACGCACTGGCAATCCCCAAAGACACCACACACAGCGAGGCATACAGCAAGCCCAACTGGGCCGGTGTAACCGAGCAATTACGCAGTAGCCGCCAAGCAATTTGCTGGTCGGAGACGGTAGCGAACCGGAAAGCAAAATTCGACACGGATGACGCTTCACATACAAGCTTGGCGCTTTTAAACGCTACAAGCAGCGTGGGAATATACCCAAAATTCTCGCAACCACATATTGTAGCGCGGGTTGACCCTAGGATTAACCAATACGTGACTGGATAGTCACGAAATAGCAGCGTTTTACTTGGCTGCCTGTTTATCAGGCCTGTCAGGCCGCTGCGCCAGCATAGCCCGCATGTCTTGCATGGACACTGCTGACTCTGAGCTTACCTTGATGCGCGGTTTTGGCTTGAAGGCGTGGCCGTAAATCACTTCAAACGTGAAGGTGATTTGGCCGTTCTCGTGCGGGTTGCACAGGTGGTCGCGCATGGCGGCGTGCAACTTTTCTTGGTAAATCCGCCCGCGCAGCCCCGCAAATCGCGCCGGGTGCCAGTTGCGACCCAGCCCGCGCAGCTCTTGCAGGGCACGCTCAGGGGTGGCAAAGCTCAGCACGATGCGTTCCATGTCCATCACCGGCTCAGCAAAACCAGCGCCCACCAGCATGTCGCCCCAGTCGTGCATGTCGGTAAAGCTGTGGCCGCACGGGCCCAGGCCCAGGTGCTGGTACACACCGTGCAATTCCTTGAGTGTGTCTGGCCCCAAGCACGAAAACATCAAAAACCCGTCCACCGCCAAAGCGCGCTGCCACTGGCGCATCAAGCTTTGGGGGTCGGCCACCATGTGCAGCAGCATGTTGGACCATACCAGTTGCACACCGCCGTCACCGGGCGGCCCGGCGTGCAGCTTTGCGGCCGTCAGGCGCTTGGGGTTCCACCAGGCTGGCGCTACATTTTTAATAGCTGCTCGCGCACTATCTGCGGTGGTATCCGCCATAAAACAGCTTGAATCGGGGTAGCGAGTGGCTACTTTTTGATGACTGTGCAAACCACCGTTCACAGGAGCCCAGTGGGCCCAGGCTTGCGGGCTGCGTTTGATCCAGCCCAGGCGTTCTTGCATGCGGTTGCCTACCTCTTCGTGCAGCCAGGGGGCGTGTAAACGGCCACTTTTGACGTTGTGCGCGGCCATGGCGTGCCATCGGGCTACAGCTTGGGCGTCTAGCGTGGGGGGGAGCTTATCGGTCATGGCTTGGAGTATGGAAGGCTAGTTTTACTCGAATTTGGCCGGGTAGTCGCGGTTGCGGTGGCGCTTTTGTTCGGGCTTGGTTGGGTATTCACGGTTCGGGGTGCGCTTTTGTTCGGGCTTGGTGAGGTGTTTATGGTTTCGTTCCTGTGCGGGTCGCTGGCTGGGAGAGGCTTTCACGATCCCGCTCATGATGCGACATACGCATAAATCGCGGGAGTCGTGAAAGCCTCTCCCAGCCGCAAAAATAGTAGTTCGTGATGGTTAAATACCCGCCTGCTCCAACGCTGTGACTATCAGAACGCCAACCACCATCGCCGCAGGGTGAGCGTATGCTGTTGACCCGATTTTAGGTACTCTTACATGAGGGGCTGCAGCATACGCTCATCCTGCGTACAAGAGCCCGGCGTACAAGAACCCACCATGCAATAGGCGTTAAAGTACCCACACCCTTGGCATTCAAAAAAATACAAACGCTACAAATTTAATAGCTGCTTGCGCATATTCCACGCTGGCATTTAGCACTTTTACCTACCAATTTATGTTCCGCAAGCTCTTGATCCGCGCCAGCCACGCTTTGCCCAGCCAGTGCGCTGTCTGCCGCATTTGGGGCCAGGCACGGGTCTGCCTGGCTTGCTACGACCGGTTTGTAGACAGCTTGCCCCGTTGCCACGGCTGCGCGGCCAGGTTAGTGGGCACCAACACGCCTACCCTTTGTGGTGCTTGCCTGAACGCGCCGCTGGGCCTGGACAAATGCCTGGCTGCCGTGGACTACGCCTACCCGTGGGACGACATCATTGCGCAGTTTAAATTTGGCAAAGGCAAGCCCGCCCTGGCAGGCATTGCGGCCGACATCATGGCCCAGCAGCCTGGCATAGTGCAGGCCTTGACCGCTGCCGATGTGGTGGTGCCGCTGCCTTTGTCAGTAGAGCGCCTGCACCAGCGCGGCTTTAACCAGGCGCTGGAAATCGCCCGTGCCTTGCCCCACACCCTGGCATGGATGGCGCAGGCGGGGCGGCACAGCTTGCATATCGACGCCCGTTTGCTGCTGCGCCTGCGCGACAGCACGCCACAAATGCGCCTGCCACGCGACCAACGCCTGGCCAATGTGCGCGGGGTTTTTGCAGCAGAGCCGCTACGCGCGGCGTACTTGCGCGGCAAACGGGTGGTGATTGTGGATGACGTGAGCACCACGGGCGCTACGCTGGCGGCGGCGGCGCAGGCACTGCGCCAAGCTGGGGCGGCGCGGGTGGATGGGGTGGTTTTTGCCAAAACACCCCTACTTTAGGTCCTAAAAAGCGGCTTTTTAGCAGCATGCCAACTGCGCGCTCAGCGCTTACAGCAAGTAAGCCACAAGCGCATATAATAGAAGACTTTGCTGCAACATCCTCAAACCTAAAGAATCGAGAAACACTATGGCATCTACCAAGCCGAAGAAAAAGAACCCCCGCCTGGCCTCTGGCCGCAAGCGCGTTCGCCAAGACACCAAAATCAACGCTGCGAACACCTCGCTGCGCTCCAAATACCGCACCGCCGTGAAGAACGTGGAAAAAGCGGTTGCCGCTGGCGACACCGCCAAAGCCACCGAACTCTTTGGCAAGATGCAAACCGTGGTAGACACCGTGGCTGACAAAGGCATCTTCCACAAGAACAAGGCTGCGCGCGACAAGAGCCGTTTGGCCACCAAGGTCAAGACTCTGGCCCTGGCTGCCAAGTAATTGGCCAAGTAAACCAACCAAAACAGCCCTGCTGGAATTACCTTAACCCGTAAAACCAGCAGCCGTTTGAAACGGGTGCGCTGCAGCAAAGAGCAAAAAAGCCGTCGAAAGACGGCTTTTTTGTTGGTGATGATCCATCCTGGGATGGGTTGGGTTTGCTTATCTACCGGCAATACAAAAATAATATTGCTACATATTCAATAGCTGCCTGCGCATATTCCACGCTGGCATTGGGTCTTTTTCGTCACTAAATTGGCAACAGACAAGCTTCAGTCACCAGCAAATGGTTGTCTTTGGCAAAGTTCATCACAAAGTCCCAGGCCATGACCTCAAAGTCTTTCAGGTCGCGGTGCACGACAACGCATTTGATCTCGCCCAGATTGGTAGGCACGCACCATTCAGAATAGCCCAGATGCGAACCGGGCACCGCGCCGCCGGGGCGAAACTGGCTCATCACGCCGCACAGGCGCTCGGCCCAGTCGCTGGGGCGAAAGGTTTTGCCGTCTTGGGTAATGCCTTGGATAAAGACTTGTTTGGAGCTGGGGGTGGCCATGGATTTTCGCGGTGTATCGCGTTATTCAGCGAATTTGCGCCTGCAATGCGGCATGGGGATCGCCTTTGCTGCATTGCACAAGAATTGTATCTTATATAAGACTTGGGTGTCCCTTACAGGACACCATCGCAGACATCGCAGCGATGCGAGCATTGCAACAACTGACATGCAAAAAGCATGCGCAAACCCCTAAAATCAACTGTCAACGGCTCCATGATGTTGGGCTGTTTTTTCGTTTTAGCCAGAAAGCCCCGACTATGACCGCCACCACCTCATCTGCCACCGTCCAGCCCCACGTGATGAACACCTATGGCCGCGTGCCCATTGCGCTGTCGCACGGCCAGGGCAGCCGCGTGTGGGACGTGAACGGCAAGTCGTATCTGGACGCGCTGGGCGGTATTGCGGTCAACACGCTGGGCCACAACCACGCCAAACTGGTGCCCGCGCTGCAAGACCAGATGGGCAAAATCATCCACAGCAGCAACTATTATTTTTGTCCAAATGCAGAAAAGCTCGCTTCGCTGCTGGTAGAGCGCTCGGGCATGACAAATGTGTTTTTCTGTTCTACGGGGCTGGAGGCGAACGAGGCGGCCTTGAAACTGGCGCGCAAGTTTGGGCACGACAAAGGCATTGAGCGGCCCGAGATCGTGGTCTATGAAAAAGCTTTTCATGGGCGCAGCATTGCCACCTTGTCGGCCACTGCGAACGAGAAAATCCAAAAAGGCTTTGGCCCATTGGTAGAAGGTTTTGTTCGCGTGCCGGTAAACAACATGGAGGCTCTGAGAAAAGCAACCGATGGCAATAAAAACGTCGTCGCCGTTTTCTTTGAAGCCATTCAAGGCGAAGGCGGTGTCAACCCTTTTCACATGGACTATTTGAAGGACGTGCGCACACTGTGCGACGAGCGGGACTGGCTGCTGATGATTGACGAAGTGCAATGCGGCATGGGCCGCACCGGCAAATGGTTTGCGCACCAGTGGGCAGGCATCGTGCCAGACGTGATGCCCCTGGCCAAGGGCCTGGGCAGCGGTGTGCCGATTGGCGCTGTGGTGGCTGGACCCAAGGCGGCCAACATTTTTGCACCGGGCAACCACGGCACCACCTTTGGCGGCAACCCGCTGGCCATGCGCGCGGGGGTAGAAACCATCCGCATCATGGAAGAAGAAGGCTTGCTGGCCAATGCCTCAACCGTGGGCGCGCATTTGAAGGCCGCTTTAGAACGCGAGTTGGCTGGCATAGCGGGCGTGCAAGAAATTCGCGGCATGGGACTGATGCTGGGCGTGGAACTTGCCAAACCCTGCAGCGCACTGGTAGGCCGCTGCGCTGACGCAGGCTTGCTCATCAGCGTGACGGCAGACACGGTGATCCGCATGGTGCCACCGCTGATTTTGACTGCTGCCGAGGCAGATGAAATTGTGGCTATCCTTGTGCCTTTGGTGAAGGTTTTGTTGGCTGAGAGGTGAGGGGGATGGGGATGGGGATGGGGATGGGGATTTTTTGAACGCGAAAAGCGCGAAAGTTACGCGAAGATCGCAAAATTTTAAAAAATAATTCAAATGTTGTAACTATTTGGCAGCATTATATAAATCAAAAATGGGGGTTTTCTTTTTTCTTTTTTTTCTACTTTTGCGACTTTCGCGTAACTTTCGCGCCTTTCGCGTTCAAACTCCTTTTCTTTCTCTTCGGTACGCCCCAAGTACATAGCCCCGTATGAAACACTATCTCCAGTTCAACGACCTGACCGCTGACGAATACGCGCATGTTTTTGCCAGAGCCACCGAGATCAAACGCAAGTTCAAGGCCTATGAAAAATACCATCCGCTGGCAGACCGTACGCTAGCGATGATTTTTGAAAAGGCCTCTACCCGTACCCGCGTGAGCTTTGAGGCGGGCATGTACCAGTTGGGCGGCAGCGTGGTGCATTTGACGACCGAAGGCAGCCAGTTGGGACGCAGCGAGCCGATTGAAGACAGCGCCAAGGTGATTAGCCGCATGGTGGACCTGGTGATGATCCGCACCTTTGAACAAACCAAGATCGAGGCGTTTGCGTCATGCAGCCGCGTGCCGGTCATCAATGGGTTGACGAATGAGTTTCACCCTTGCCAAATCCTCGCAGACATCTTCACGTTTGAAGAGCAGCGCGGCAGCATTACCGGTAAAACCGTGGCCTGGGTCGGCGATGGCAACAACATGGCCAACACCTGGTTGCAGGCTGCGAGTATTTTGGGGTTCAAAGTCAACGTCAGTACCCCTCGTGGCTATGAGATTGACAAGAAATTGCTTGGAAACCTCGGTATTAAAAGGGCGAGCAGCTACCATTTTTATAGCAACCCGCTAGACGCATGCAAAAATGCCGACCTGGTAACGACCGACGTGTGGACCAGCATGGGCTTTGAAGCTGAGAACGAAGCGCGCAAAAAAGCCTTCCACGACTGGTGCGTTGACCGCAAGATGATGGCAGCCGCCAAACCCGAAGCACTCTTCATGCACTGCCTGCCCGCGCATCGGGGCGAAGAAGTAGAAGCCGAAGTGATCGACGGCCCGCAGTCAGTCGTGTGGGACGAGGCCGAAAACCGCATGCACGTGCAAAAAGCCTTGATGGAATATTTGCTGCTGGGCAAGGTCTAAGTAATTGATTTGCAAAGGTTTTTTAAGGCTTTATTTGCAAAACCAAGAATTTTTGGCAAACTGCGGGGCATGAAAAAACTCCCAGCATCCGCTTTGCCCCAAGACCCCTGGAACGCCAAGTTTCAGGTAAAGAAACTTCCCAAGCGCGTCAATCTCGACAAGCTCGACAAGCTCGACAAGGATTTTGCAGGCATCAAGGCAGGCAGCATGCTGTTTGTTGGCACGCCGCAAATCATTGACGCTTATGTGCGCAGTGTGCCTGCTGGTGAAACACGCACCATAGAACGTATGCGCCGCGAGTTGGCACGCAAAAACCAGTGCGATGCGACCTGCCCTGTGAGCACGGCGATTTTTCTGCGCATCAGTGCAGAGGCTGCCATAGAGCAGCTCAACAGTGGCAAGGCGCTGCAAGACGTCACACCTTTTTGGCGCGTGATCGAGCCGCAGTCCACCATTTCGGGCAAACTGCCAGTGGATGCGCAGTGGATTGCGCATCACCGCGAATTGGAAACCATGTATGGCCACCCAGGCCATCTTTGATGCTTCCTGGCTGGTTATCATCGCTGGATGACTCTATGGCAACGCTACTTTCCCTTTCTCCAATGGCCCAAACCTGATGCCGCCTTGCTACGCGGTGAATTACTGGCGGGTTTGACGGTGGCCCTGGTTATGGTGCCGCAGGCTGTGGCCTATGCCGCACTGGCGGGTATGCCCCTGGTGACGGGCTTGTACGCGGCTTTGCTGCCCGCGCTGTTGGGCGTGTTGTTCAGTGCGTCCACACGCCTGTCTGTAGGGCCCGCCGCCCTCACCTGCTTGCTGATTGCGGCTTCGCTCACCGGCATGGCAGAACCAGGCAGCGCACAGTGGGTCAGCTTGGCGGTGTGGCTGGCACTGCTGTCGGGTGCGCTGCAATTGTTGCTAGGGCTGGGCGGGTTTGGCTGGCTGCTCAACCTGATCAGCGCCCCGGTACTGACGGGCTTTACGCAAGCGGCGGGTTTGCTGATCATGGCCTCGCAGTTGCCTGCCTTGCTGGGCTTGCAAGGCGGGGTGAGTAGCTTGTGGAACCAGCCAGTGATCGACATGCGCGCGCTGGGTTTTGGCCTGGCCAGTTTGGCCCTGCTAATTGCCGCCCGCAAATGGTGGCCCAAGCTGCCCATGATTATGCTGGTGGTGGCAGGCGCGGGCGCTGCCAGTTGGGCGCTGGGCTTTGCAGCCCAGGGCGGCAGTGTGATTGGTCACTTGCCAGTAGGCTTGCCAAGTTTGTATTGGCCTAGCCTGCTGCCTATGGACAGCTTGCGCCAACTGATTGTGCCCGCCATGGTGATTGCACTGGTGAGTTTTTTGGAAACCGCCTCCAGCGCACGGGCAGAAAGTCAACACAGTAGCAAACGCTGGAACGAAAACCAGGACTTGATCGGCCAGGGCTTGGCCAAAATTGCGTCTGGCCTGTGCGGCAGTTTTGCCACCAGCACCTCGTTATCGCGGTCTGCCTTGTTTTTGTATGCGGGTGCGCGTACCGGCTGGGCTGCCGTGCTGATGGTGCTGTGTGTGCTGCTGGCCCTGCTGTTGTTTACCCCCCTGCTCTACCACGTGCCTCGCGCGGTGCTGGCAGCCGTGGTGGTGGCTGCCGTGATGGGCCTGGTGCAGCCGCGTGCATTTGCGTGGCTGTGGAAAGTGTCGCGTGCAGAGGCTATCACGGCGCTGGTCACCTTTGCCGTTACCTTGCTGACTGCGCCGCACATTTACTGGGGCGTGCTGGCAGGCGTGTTGATGGGTTTGGCGCATTTTTTGTACCAGCGCTTGCACCCGCGCATCATCGAAGTGGGCATACACGGCGACGGCAGCCTGCGCGACCGCCATTTGTGGAAGCTGCCGCCCCTGGCCGAGCACCTGTACGCCCTGCGCATGGACGCCGAGCTGGACTTTGCCGCCGCCAGCGACTTTGAACGCGCCATCACCGAACACCTGGCCGCGCACCCCGATGTGCGCCACATTTGCCTGTTTGCCCAGCCCATCAATCGCATAGACGCCACGGGGGTAGAAACTTTTGCCCAACTACGCAAACAACTGGCGCAGCGCGGCATTACCCTGCACATCAGCGGCATGAAGCTACCCGTAGAAACGGTGCTGCTACGCGCGGGCGAACTGGCTGTGGGGCCGCTGCTGAAGACGTATCGCACGGATGCGGAGGCTTTGGCTGCACTGCGTCTGGTTTAAATCGAAGAATAAACTAGCGCCGAATTTCATAGCTGCTCGCGCATATCTTGCGCTGGGTTGAGGCAGTTTCACCTCTGAATTCGCTTTCTACACATAGTCCTACGCATGCGTTCAGGCGGATTTTTTTGTAGATCAATCACTTTGAAGGTTGGATATTACAACCCCTGCAGCCTCGCTACCCAACGCCTACAATAGATGCATGAAATTTCGTGTCTATGTCGAAACCTCAGTGATCAGCTATCTAACTGGCAGACCCAGTCGCGACCACACGGTTTTGGCCCACCAGCAGATCACCCAACAATGGTGGAATGAGGGGCGATCTGAGTATGAGCTGTATATCTCTGAGTATGTAACGGCCGAGGCATCGCAGGGCGACCCTGACGCAGCGCGCCAGCGCATGGCAGCACTAGAAGGTTTGCCCGAGATTGCTACCAGCAGCGATGTAGAAATGCTGGCAGGCGTGCTGATTGAGCGCGGAGCATTGCCGACCAATAGCCGTCTGGACGCCTTGCATTTAGCCATTAGCGCCGTGCAAGGTATGGATTTGCTGTTGACCTGGAACTTCAAGCATTTGGCCAATGCGATTGCCATTTTGAAAGCAGAAGCCGTTTGCAGGCAATGCGGGTTTGAACCCCCGCGCATCATCACCCCTTTGCAAATGATTGGAGAATAACCATGTGGAAAGACCCGATTGTAGAAGAGCTTCACCTAGTGCGCGAGGCACTAGCGCAGCAGCACGGTAATGACCTGCACGCCATCGTGCTGCATTTTCAGCGCCTAGAGGCCAAGAGCGCCCGCCAAGTAATGAACTTTGCTCCAAAACGGCCTTTTGGCTGGCAAGCACCGCTTGTCAATCCTGCGCCTAAGCAATAATATTCGCTGCGAATTGCATAGCTGCTCGCGCATATTTTGTAATGGCTTGGGATGATTTGGCTTCTAGCGAGGGGCCTGGCGTTTATTGCATAGTTTGCCGATTGGATGGATATCCAGCAACGTGCAAATCCGAAGTTTTAGGGAGAACGGTAGATGGCGGTGTTGATGGGCTTGGCGCGGTTTTGTAGGAAATTGCTACGAGTTTGGCGCGTTGCTTTACGATGGCTGGGCGTATTCAAGCCTGCCCCCTACCGCGGCCCGCGCCTGCAGCCTGTCTCTCGCCAGGTAACGCTCTGGGGGAATTTCACTCACAGCCAAGGCGCAAGCGGCCACCCGCAGGCCAAGCCTGCCTGGGTGCTTGGCGCTTTGCTGGAGCTTGCGGCGGCCTCACCGCTGGCGGGCTGTCGGACACTGGCCAACTGTTTCAATCTGCTCTATTCGGAAACTGGACAGTCGATCTCCAAGACCTGGGTCTATGAGCGGCTCAAAGCTCGTGCGCATGCCTTGGCACTGGCGCGGTTGCGTTTACCGCGCGTGGCGCGTTCAGAGGCGCTTGGTAGGGTGTGGGGCGTGGATTTGACAGGTTTGCTGCTCACCACGGGTGACGTACTGCCGGTGTGGGGAGTCTTTGAGCATGCAAGTCGGACAGTACTACAGCTGGAGCCGCTGAAGAGGTACAACAGTTTGATTCTGCTGGGTAAGTTGATTCAGGCGTTTGGCGAGTATGGAAAGCCCAAAGCCATTCGCAGCGACAACGACCGAGTATTTAAGACCTTGGCGTTTCGCACGGTACTTTGGCTGCTGGGCGTGAAGCAACAATTCACGGCGCTTCACTGTCCTTGGCAAAACGGCAGGATTGAACGCTTTTGGAGAACTTTGAAGGAGACGCTAGGCACCAAGCAGCGCAGGTTTAGACATGGCTTGCAGGTACTGGAGGAGCAGTATCGGTTTGCGTCTTTTGTAACCATGAAGGAGGTACTGAGCGAGTTTCAAGCGTTCTACAACTTCAGCAGGCCGCACCAGGCTTTGAAGGGCAAGACTCCGGCGCAGGTGTGGAGCCAGAGGCTTGAAGAGCGCAAACAAAAGATGTCGGGGAAGATGAAGAACGAAAAGCCTGACACGTCGTAGCTCAAACGTTCACTCCACTCTCAATTCAATAGCAAATTTCGCAGTTTTTACAGCGGCGGTAGAGGTTTTGCGCTTTAAATCGGTTTATGCGCGCAAGCTCATAAAGAGTCTAAAAATTCATTGCTTTTCCACATGAAAACTAGCTGCTCAGCTTCGCGCGCGAAAAACAAAAAAGCCTGCGGTTTTGCAACTGCAGGCTTGAAGGTAGAAATGTAGCGGTGTCCAGGGTTTTTATATTTCGGATCAACGACTTACGAGAGGTGGACATTACAATGTATAGCTTGTAAGTGGCTTGGAGGTGAGAAAGCTGTGGTGTCCGGGGGGTTTCTGTTCCAGATCAACGGGTTGCGGGTGGTGAACATTACAGGGGCTTGGGTGGAAACTGAAAGTCTGGCACACGATAAACGTGATCGGGTGGGTTGTTCGGGTTGAAGATGATGTTGTCGTCAATGTGTGCTTTGACTTGCTGGCGGATTGCGTCCACATGGTCATAGCGTTCGCGTACATCAAACAAACTTTCTGTGAGCTGGATGTAAACCGATTCAGGGCCTAGTTGCTCGACTTTGTAGGCAGGTGCAGACAGCAACTTGTCTAAACCGAATAGGCGTACGTAGGGGGAGCCGAAGACTTGACTCCAGTAGACGGCGGGGAGGTGTTTGACCATGTCAACGGAGCGAAGCAAAACAACATTGTGATTAGCCTGTAACCATGCATTGCTCGCTTCGCTTGTCAGGTAGCTGTCCAGCCCCCAGCTAAATACCGCGTAATCGGCGTTGAAACGTTGACTGGCGTGCTTTGTGAACTCAATCAAACGCGACTCAAGCTCAATAGGCAGATGAACGTACAGAAAGCTGCTTGCATGCTGAGGACCACGAACTGGCCACACCATCTTTTTAAAGCCGCCCCATGACTTAGGTGCACCCTTGCGCCGCCAGTCAAAATCCCATAGACCCATCGCATTTTTTGGCGCTGCGATCATGATGTCACGAATTTTTTGAACATCAAAAGGATCGCGATATGGCTCTGTGATGCCCCATACATCAGGCATTAGCTCGGGTAGGTTGTTTACGAAGTCTTCCACCAAAGGCATGAATGCTTCCTCTGTATTAAAAGCGCCGTGGTGGTAGAAATCTAAATTTGCGTCTTTGAGTCCGGGTACTTTTTTCATGATCTTGCCGCCACTGTCCACACAAAGTTCTTCATGGTTTTTGCGATAGGGTCAAATACTTTGACTGTTGCATCCGCACCTAGGAGCATGCGTTGCAAAGGCGCTGATATTACCGTCCCCGTGGTCACTACAAGCTCAGTTCCGGATAAGGTTGCCCCCGCCTTAGTCGCTGCGCCAGCTTGAACCAACTCAACATAGGCACGAAGCTGTGGACTGTTTGCTAAGTAGGCAACATTCTTGATTTCCAGGATTTTTTCACCGCCGAGCAGCGCGTCTGGGATCACTGTGACTGACTTCCCGCTAGTAGTTGTGATCGTAAACGCCTCCTTATTTTTAGCAAGTGGACTCCCCAAGTACTCAATCACCGCCTTCTCAAACGTAGCCCCCTTCGCCTGATTCTCCGCAATCCGCGCCGCCGCAGTCACACTCGGCAAATGGCTCATGGCGTTGGTCAGCTCAGCAGCTTTAGCCACACCTTTGGCTGCGCCCCCCAGCGCAGGCGTCATACCCAGCGCTGCAAAGAAGTAATTAGCCTCTTGGCCTGAAACACTCTTGCCATTGATGAGCTCGTAGGCAGACGTTGCCATACCGGGCACCACCAGCAAGCCAGCTACTGCCTCGCCTGCCATGAGTGCGTGCTGCGGGCTCATTTGTCCCATCAGGTTAGCCAGAGGCATCTTGTCGCTGGCGTTGTAGATGGTGGTCAGCGCGTCAATCTTGGCTGCTGAGGCCGCGAGCTGCTGGCGCTGCTGGGTGAATTCCTGCGCGGTGATTTGCTTTTTGACGAGCTGATCTTCAAGCGCCTGTATTTTGGGTGTGATGACCTTGGAGACGGCTGTTTGATTGCGGTACAGCGCGTTGTTGTCTGTTTCGATGCGTGCTGCGTTGCTGGCTGCGGCCGCATCGCCGCCTACGCCTGCGGCAATGCCCGCCATCAAGCTAGACAGTAAATTCGATCGCGCATTTTTTTGCTCGGCGGTGGCGTTGCTATCGTCTCTGAGCAGGCTGTTGATGACGCTGCTTGCAGCTGCGCCTGCTGCTGCGCTGGTGCAGCTACCGGTACCGGCGGCAGCGCCCGCGCAGGCCAGCAACGTATGCAAGCCTGCGCGTAGGGTCTCACTGCCTGCTGTGTCTGCAATGGCTTTGATTTGCTGTGCGCCTAGGGACTGGAGGTAGTTGATCCCCGCGCTTTGTATCACTTGTGCGCTGCTGCCGGTCACGTTGCCTGCCACTGCGGCGATAAAGGCGGTGCTGATTTGCTGGTAGGTGCCGCCTGTGCTCCATTTGTTGAGATCAGCAATTTGGCCGCGTAGTTGGACTATTTCTGCAGGGTCGTCCGTTTTGAGCAGTTGCTCTGAGAGTTCTTTCTTTTTTGTTTCTGCTTGTGTAGCCTGGGTTTGCACAAAGGTGCTGGCTTGCTGTACGAATGCACCCGTAATCGCAAACCCCGCCTTGATCTCCGTCTCCTTAAAGATCGGCTTAAGCGCATTGGTCGTATTCGTATCGGTGCTGACCTTGGTGTTCACACTGGCCACCGTGGTGGCTGCGTCTTTGCCGGTGAGCTGCACTTGGGCTGTGTTGTCGGTGATGACGATATGGGTACCTGCTGCATTGCCGCTGATGCCGCTAGCCGTGGTGCTGGCCGCACTGCCATTGGCGCTCAGGGCTACAGGTGGGCTGGCGTTCAAGCCGTTGTAGCCGCTTTGTAACGGTGCATTGGTTTTAGGATCAATCACGGGGTTGCCGTTCTTGTCTTGCTGCACGCCGCTGTAGCTCACGCCAATGCTGGTGCTGTTGGCGTTGTAGTTGGCGCTGTTGTGGATATCCTGGGTGCTCAGGCTGCCGGTGATGAGGCTGTTTTTATTGTCCTGGATCGCCTTGTCTGTGGAGGTGATGGCGGCGCCTGTGAGGGCTGTCTTGCCAGCTACCACGATATCAAAGCCGCCATCGCCTGTTTTGATGCCGCTTTGCTGCGTGACGCTTTGGAAGGTGCTGTTGATATTGGTTTTACTGGCGTTGGCGCTCGCGCTGAATGCACCTGCGCCAATCGGGATGCCCACTGAGCCGCCTACGCTACTTTCCTTGGCTTGGTAGGTGCTACTGTCTTGCAGCGAGGTGATGGTCAGGTTGCCGCCAATGTCGGCAATCACGCTTTTGCCTGCGGCTGTAGCCCCTAGCAGGGTGGTGTTATTGCCGCTAGAGATGGACAGTCGGTTGCCTGCGCTGACTTGGGTGTTGGTGTAGCTGGTGTCTTGCCCATCACTGTTGCCTCGGCCTTTGCTGGCGCTGGCGTTCACAGCCATGCCGCCCGTGCCCACACTGACTCCGATGGAGCCAGAGCTGTTTTTGCTGGTGCTGGTTTGGCTGGCGGTGTTCATGCCTGCGAGTAAGCTGATGTCGTTGTCGGCGCTTAAAGATACGTTGCCGTCGGCGTTGACTTTGGAGCCTTGAATCAAGATGTTGCTGTCTTTGCCGCCCCCTGTGGCCTGCAAAGTGATGTTGCCACCCGCGGCCAGCGTTGAGCCTTGGCTGGTGGAGCTTGTCGCGCTGCTGTTCGATTGGCTGCGGCTGCTCCCTAAGGCGATGTTGACGTTCACACCGCCTGCACTGGCAGGATTGGTAGCCACTGCATCGGCTGCATTTTTGACAGCCAAGGCGGAGGTGGCGGCGGCCAGGGCTTGCATGCGGCTATTTTTGGTCTGGCCCATCGCTTGCGTGGTGGAGTCTATAGTTTGGGCCGCTGCGAGCACGGGGTTGGTGACGCTGACACTCAGCCCGCTTTGCTTGAATTTGCTCTCGCTTTGGCTGGCACTGGTGTTTTGCGCGTCCAGGATGGCGATGTCTTTGGCCAAGATGGTGATGTCCCCGCCGGGGGTGAGGATGTCCGAGCCTGTCTGGGTGTATTGGTTGCCCGCTACGATGTTGACGTTGCCGGTTTTGCTGCCAATGGTGCTGGCTGCGGCTGAGGTGCTTTGGCTGGCCGTGTCGGCCGATTGTTCGCGTTTGCCTACGGTAAACCCGATGCCGCCGCTATCCATGAGGCCCGATTTTTGCTCTGCATGCAGTTTGCTTTGTGTTTGGCTGTTGGTGGCGGCTACGATGCTGATGTTGTTTTTAGCTACCAGGGTGGTGCCGGTGTCGCTGATCACTTCGCTGCCTACGACGCTAATGTCTTTGCCAGCGTTGATGAGCACGGTGTTGCCGCCAATGCTGCTGCCTATGCTGGTGTTGGTGCTTTCTTTCAGGTCGTTTTGGCTAGATTTGCTGCCAAGCAGGCCTTTGCTGCTGGTGTAGTTGGCTGCGTCAAATTCGCTGGTAGCGCGCCCTTGGGTGATGGCGATGTTGCGCTTGGCGATCAGGCTGGTTTGGCCGCTGGCGCTGTCGATGTTGGCCGCGCGGGTGTTGATGTCTTGGCCTGCGCTTAAGGTGATGTTGCCGCCCGCTGTCAGGCTGGAGCCTATGTCTTGGGTGTTGGCGGTTTTGATGTAGTTGCGCGCGTCAAATACGGTGGCGGTTTTACTGGCGGTGGTTTGGGTGGCCAGGTTGATGTCGCGTTGGGCGCTGATGCTTAAGGTGCCTGCGGCGTCTACCTGGCCTGCGCGGATGGTGACGTCCCTATCGGCGCTGACCAGTACGTTGCCCCCTTGCAGGGTGGCTATGCGGTCCAGGTTGGTGCGGGTGCCGCTGGTGCCTACCGTATTGCGGGTCATCGTCTCTAGCACTACATCGCGCCCGGCCAGCAGGGCTACTTTGCTGCTGCTGGTGTAGTTGCCGTTGGCGTCGCTGCCAGTGATGGAGCCTGAGAGGTTCTTCAGGTCGTTGTTGGCGCGGGCGTAGATGTCGTTACCGCGGATGGAACCACCACGGTTGATGATGTCGTGCTCGGCCAGCAAGGTGGTGCTGTTGGCACCGGCAATGGTGCCGCTGTTGATGATGTCGCCAGTGCTTTTGATATATATGTCTTTGGCCGAGATCAGGCTGGCACTGGCTTGCAGGTCGCCCACCTGGGGGCGGCGCAGGTACACCTGGGGTACCAGTACTTGTTGTAGGCTGCCGTCGGCCAGGGTCACGGTTTGGGCGGTGAGCCAGACGATGTCGGTGGTGAGGTTGGCCATTTGGTCGGCACTCAAGCTGACGCCGGGGCTTAACTTGTATTGCTTGGCGTAGGCAATGCCCGCGTCCATCAGGGCTTGGTATTCTGTTTCGGTGCTGCTAAAACCGCTGATAAAGCGGCGGCCTGTCAGGGCCAGAATTTGGTCGTTGACCAGTTGCTGTTCATAAAAGCCGTCGCCATAGCGTTTGGCGGTGCGTGAGGGGTCCAGGTTGAGCTGGGCCAGGTAGTAATCGCTGCTCAAGAAGGTGCGGCCATTGGTAAAGCGTGGGTCGGTTTCTACCAAATAACGGCTGCCCGGTTCTGCGTGAATGATGAACAGGCTGTTGGCCGGTGGGGTCAGGCGGGGCACGGTGGTCAAGACGACGTCGCGGGCGCGTTCGCCGGTGCCGTTGGCTGTGACTTTTTGGATAACGGTAGGGGCGTAGCTGACAGTTTGGGCAGCGGCAGGGCCGCGCACTTGGGTAGCCACGGTCTGTGCGGCTACTGCGGCCGTGCTGGCTCGCCCAGCGGTAATCGTTGTGGATGGCAGGTTGCCCAAGGGTCTGCTGTCAATCGTGGGGCCGTCGATGTTGGCGGCTTTTTTAGCGTCGGACTGCAAAGCTTCGACGATGGCAACGGCCTGGCTGTTGCCGGTAATGGCCAGGCTGCCAGATTGGGCTAACGCGGCGTTGGCAGCGGCACTGGTGTCTGCCAGAGCAGCAGAGGCTGCCAAAGGACAGGGTGCGTTGGGGTTGGTGCCTGGGATGCTGCAACCTACCTTGTTATTGGTCTTGTCTAAATAGACGACGATGTTTAGGGGCGGGTTGTCAACTACTGGGGCGGGGTTGTAGGCTTGCAATGGGCCCCAATCGCGACCATCACCGCTACCAAAAGGGCCGCCACTCCATGTGTGGTTTGTAAACTGTGCGGTTCCACTGTCTTGAACAGTACGCTGGCCTGGGGTGGCGTTGTTGTCCACCTTGTTACCCTTGAAGGTACCGCCAGCGATGATCTGGCTGTCGTTGTTGTTGGCGGTAGTCGTGCGCAATGTAATGTCGCCACTGGCTAAAATTTGCCCAGAAACGCCCGGGTTTGCCAAGGTGGTTTCAGTGGTGTTGCGGGTTACTACAAACTGGGTCCAGTCATTGGTTGCACCCATAAAGCGGCTGGCCAGGTCAGCATTAAAGCTATCAATGACTGCGTTCAGCGCGCTGGCTGCTACGTTAGTGCGCGCCGTCATGGTGGATGAATACGCATCGTAAGTAACCCAATAGGCAGCGCAGGAGCCAGAATTGCTGCGCGTCTCTACAAATTGGCCATTAGAGTCAGGACTGTAATACGTGCAGGTGCTTTGGCCTGCAGGCAAGACAGGTAGCACCAAGTCCGCATAGCTGGGCGGTGCCACTGCAAATTTGGCCCAGATAGGGTCGGTTGTGCCATATACCTGCCGTACTTCGGGCGATGCAGTGGTGCAGATGTCAACGTTCGACCCGCCCGTGCATACAGATGGGCCGCCACTGAGCAGGGTTCCATATTTGATGTATTTGGCCACCCCAAAGCTGGGAATAGGAAATCTGGCGCTGTCTGCATAGTATGGCGTTGCACCAGCAATGGGCGTGGACAGTTGGTACAGCGCAAGTGGTTGCGACGAACCCTCAGGAAAGAAAAAGCTGGCGTCGGTGCTATTGGTCAATCTGGTCGTAGTTTGCAAACCCACGTTTTGGTTGAGCAAGTTGTTGGCGGTGATACTGATATTGCCACCCGCCTCTATACGGCTGGCAATGTTGTTGACCGACCCAAAAGTACCTTGTGTGTTGCCATTAGCGTCCAGGCTGCCTGCGACCAAAATGTCGTTGATGGCGTAAACCAAGCCGCCGTTGGTGTTGTTAAGCACGCCACCGGTGATTACCAAATTGTTGCGCGCAGCCAGTGTGCCGCTGCCGTTGTTGTTGGTAGTGCCAGCGTTCAGCACCAGCAAGTCGCCATAAATGCGCCCTGTGTTGTTCAGGGTGCCTGCGTTAATGGTGGTGTCAACGCCGTCAATCAACCCCGTGTTGTTGACGGTACCACTGGCATTGATGATGGTGGTTTGTGCGCTGATTTCACCCGAATTGGTGAGGTTACCGGTGTTGGCGGTAAAGGTGTCGTTGGCCTTGAGCACGCCGCTGTTGTCGATATTGGTAGCGTTGATGGTCAGGTTCTTTTGGGCAGATAGCAGGCCCGTGTTGGCGTAGTCGCCATTGACGTTCAAGGTGACGTTGTTGGCGCTGGCAATAGTGCCGCCCAAGGCGCTGCTGCTGGTACTGACGCTGACGCTGTTGTCACCCACGATGGTGCCACCCGTATTCAGCAATGTGGGGGCTACCACCGTCAGCGTATTTTTGGCAGTCAGGGTGCCGCCCGTGTTGTTCAGGCTGCTGGTAGCCTTGGCAGACAAGTCGCGGGTCGCTTTGATGCTGCCGTTTTGGTTGTCGATGGTACTGGCGGTAACGGTCACATCGGTTGCGTCCACTGTACCCACGCTGTTGTTAAAGGCGCTGGCCGTTGCCGTTAGCTTGCCGTTAGAAGCCAGCTCACCAGCCTGGTTGTTTACGCTGTTGGTGGCGTTCAGGTTCAAGTCGCCCAGTGCGTTGATGCGGCCACCCTGGTTTTGGATATTGGCCGCTGTGAGTGTGGCTGTGCCATTGCCAAGAATTTGGCCTTTGCTGGTGCCTAGGTTACGGTTGTCAATGTCGCCTGTGGTGGTGATGGTGAGATTGCCGCTTGAAGCGATGTAGCCCGCCTGGTTGTTCAGGCTGCCTGCGTTAATATCCAAACCACCACCAGAGACGATGCCGGCTGTGAGGCCTGAGTTGGTGTTGCTCAGCGCTTGCCCGTTGGTGTTGATAGTGGCGTTGCCCACCGATTCCACCAAGCCTGCGTTGTTACTAAGCGCCTGGCTGTTGATGTCTAATTGCCCTGCCGCGCTGATGGTGCCAGCGTTGTTGTTCAAACCTGCTGTAGTCAGGTTCAAATTGTTGCCGCTAACGATGCCGTTTTGGTTGTTGGTGCTACCAGCGCGCAGCGTGGTGTTGCCCAGGGCCTGGATGCGGCCACCGCTGTTATTGGTCAAGGCTTGGCCATTGGTGTTGATGTCCAGTGCGCTGTTGACAGAAGCCAGCGTGCCACTGTTGTTGTTCAGTGCTCCCGTGTCAAGTGTTAACGCACTGTCTGTCACGATCAGGCCGCCTTGGTTGTTTAGACCACCCTTGCTGGTGACGTTGGCCGTTGTTACAGCGCTGATAGTGCCTTGGCTGTTGTTCAGGCGGGTAGCGGTAATTTGCAATGCATCGTTGGTGCGGATTTGACCCTGCACACTGGACACGTCACCTACAGAGTTGATGCTCAAGGCTAGAGCACTGTTGATGCTGCCGCCGTCATTATTGAGGCTGACGGCTTGGATATTGAGGGTTTTGTCGGCAGACATGGTGCCGTTAGTGATGGCCCCTGCTTGTATCGACAGGTTACCTGCGGCTTGCAAGGCACCAGCGGTATTGTTTAGCGCCTGGCCATTGGTGTTGATGTGCAGGTCTTGTTGGGCGTTGACAATGCCAGCGTTGTTGACTAACGCACCACGGGTGTTGATGGCAACCGCCTGGTTACCCAGTATGCGGCCTTGGGTGTTGTCTAGCGTTGCGCTGTCCA
The DNA here is from genome assembly GCA_043774625.1 of Polaromonas sp. GTDB lineage: Bacteria > Pseudomonadota > Gammaproteobacteria > Burkholderiales > Burkholderiaceae_C > JAAFIP01. Next base: position 26,615 of record JAYVTG010000006.1, read on the forward strand.
GGTTTAGCTGGTTGTCAGATGCAATCAGGCCTGCATTGTTGTTGGTAATACTGGTGGTGGCAACAAAAGAAAGTGTACTGTTGGTTTGCACGCTGCCCGCGCTGTTGTCAATGCTGTTAGCGGTCAAGCTGATATTGCCGGGTGCCTGGATAGCGGCGCTGTTACGGATGGCACCAGTGGCATTGATGCGGGTGTGGCGGGTAGACGCCAACACACCTGTGGCCGCACCTAAATCAGTGTTGCTCACATTGCCTGCAGTGATATTGAGGTCACGGCCAGCGGTCATAGCACCGCCGCTATTCGTTACCTGATTGGCTGTATTGACTGTCAAGTCACGTCCGGCTTGCACAGTGCCGCTGTTTACCAAACTGGTGTTCGTAAGCACAATGTCCTGGTTGGCTGCGATCAAACCATAGGACGTGGTGCCATTGGCCGTGGTAGATGCATTGATTAGTGCGCCGCTAGTAATGTCTAGAGTATTTTGAGCGACCAGCTTGCCGCCATCATTAATAAGTGCTTGGCCGCTGGTGTTGATGCGAATACTATTGTCAGAACTGATATTGCCAGCCGTATTATTTAACGCCTGTGTATTCAGGGTGCTGTCGGTGGCGCTGGTAATAGCGCCGTTTTGGTTGTTCAATGCGCCCACGGCAAAGGTGATGCTGCCTGCACTCTGAACGGTGCCGCGCTGGTTATCGAAGCCCTGGCCTTGGCTGTCAACCATTACGTTGGTGTTGGACAGTATTTGACCGCCGTCACGGTTGCTGACAACACCCGATGCGATGCGCAGCGCGTTGTTGCTCAAGATGCTGCCGCCCGTGTTGTTCAAGGCTTGGTTGTTGGTGTTGATGGCAAGTGTGGTGTTACTGGATATTTCACCCCCCGTGCTGTCAAGCGCTTGTGTGCTCAGGGCGAGCGCTTTCTTAGACGTAATCAAACCACCTCGATTTTCCGCATTGCCTGTGGTCAAGGTTAACTGGTTGGCTGACGATACGACAGCTTGCTGACCAGAGACTGCGTTATTGATAAACTTACCGCCTTGCGTGTTAATGCCAAGGTTACCACCTGCAACAATACTGCCGGCACTGTTGTCCAGACTGGTAGTCACCAGGTTTGCGGTGGTACCTGCGCCTACGCTGCCGCGCACGTTGCTCATGACGCCGCTGGTAATGGCTATGGTTTGCTGGGCATTGAGTGTGCCTGCGTTATTGTTAAAGTTACCCGTGTTGATGGTGAGATCACCGCCCTCAGCAATGATGCTGCCGTTAGCGTTGGTGAGCGTTTGTTCGTTGGTGCTGATAGTGACATTGCCTGTCGACATCGAATTGGTTGCGGGACGGGCGGCACTCAATTGACCACGGGTATTGTCTAGCGCTGCGCTGTTGATACTTAACTCTGTTGCACTGGTGATCAAGCCTTGCGTGTTATTCAATTGCCCTGTTGTCAAGTCCAACTTGCCTGTAGTTTGGATCGTACCTTGGCTGTTATTGAGGGTTTGGCCTTGTGTGTTGAAGCTCAAATTTCCACCAGTAGCAATGATGCCCTGTGTGTTGTTGGTATTGCCCGCTTGCAGCATTAAAGTTTGCGCACCGATAATTTCACCGCTGCTGTTATTAAGAGTGCCTGGCGCGGTAACGCTACCCAAAGCAATGCTGGTAACTTTGGCGCTGACGCTGCCTCCAGTGTTGTTCAGGCTACTGGCTGACACGGTAACGGTATCGTTGCTGAGTAATTTGCCGTTGGTGTTGTTGATACCTGCTGCGCTGGTGATGGCCGTAGCACTACCCCCAGACACTACACCAGCGCTGTTGTTCAAACTGGATACCGTAGCAATCACGCTCTGGTCAGCCACAATTTGGCCACTTTGGTTGCTGGCAACACCCGCGTAGAGTGCGATGGATTGGCCAGTGATGACCCCTTGGTCGTTGGTCAATATGCCACCGCCCACATCAATAGCGCTAGTTTGTTTGGCGCTGATAGTGCTAGCCGTGTTGTTCAGCCCTGTCGCCTGGATGTCGAGCTTTTTCTGGCTGACAATGAACGCGCCTTGGCCTGCGCTTGCTGTGCTATTGATTTGGCCTGCTTGTAGGCGTAGGTCACCCTCTGCTAGCAACCTGCCAGCGGTATTGGTGAGCTGCTGACCGTTGGTGTTGACACTTAAGTTGCCACTGCTACTGATTTCGCCAGATGTGTTATTGATCGCTTGCGTGTTGAGTGTGGTGTTGGTGGCGGCGCTAATCACTCCACCCTGATTGCTCAGTTGTTGTGCCTGAATGTCTGTGTTGGCGCCTGTAGATGCCAGCACAGCGCGCTGGGCACTGCTCGCATCATTGATGATATTTCCGGTGCGAACGATCAGTGCGTCGCGGCTGGTGATCTGACCGCCCGTGTTGTTGATGCTGGATGACTGGATGTTGGCACTGGCCTGGCCAGCAGGCGCATTGGCGTTTGTACCTGCCTGAATGCTGCCCAGGGTGTTGTTCACTGTACCTGGGGTTTGAAGACGCAACCACGCAGCGGCGTCTATGGCACCTTGTGTATTGTCTAGGCTAGCCACATTTAAAATGACACCTGCATTACTTTGCCCACGGGAGACAATTTGACCTTGCGTATTGGTCAAGTTGCCAGCGTTGACTGTCAGGGTACTATCTGAAACGATGGTGCCGCTGGCGTTACGCAGTCCTTGCCCATTGGTTTGCAAGGTGACATCTGTCTTACCGGAGATTACGCCACCTTTGTTACTGATGCCGTTACCTGCTGTGTCAGCACCCGTGGTCGTGATACGGGTGGCCTGGTCACTAACTATGCTGGCCTGATTGGAAGCGGTACTGTCGTTGATCAGGTTGGCAGCAGACAGATTGACTGCAGCACTTCCCAATAGCTTGCCGCCGGTGTTATTTAGACTGTCTGTGGCACTAATTCCCAGAGCGCCCGTGGCCAAGATCGTACCGCCTGCATTGGTCAGTGATGCTGACTGAATTTGAACGTTCTGGCCTGCTTGCCACGCGCCATCTTTGTTACTGACCTGCTTGGCCGAGTTAATATTCAAATTAGCGCCTGCATACACACTAGTTTGATTGGCATTCACGCCACCCTGTGTTGCAGCGATGGTGATATTTTTGTCGCTGGCTATGCGACCACCGACGGTGGTAACGCTTTGCGCAGTGATGCCAAGATTTCCTGCAGCTAAAGTTTCGCCGTTATTGTCAGTTATTGTTTGGGCTTGTAGCGTCAGATCACCCGCGCTGTACAACGTGCCTTGGTTGGTACTGTTACCTGTAATTTGCAGATTCATGCTTTGGCCAGCACTGCGCTGGGCCATGGTGCCGCTGTTGGTCAAGCTGGTAGCGTTCACGTTTAATTGGCTTGCAGAATCAAGCGTACCGGTTTGAACCAGTGCGCCACTGGTTTGAATGCTGGTGCTGCCTTGACTGGAGGTCTGCCCTGTCAGCGTAGCGTTGCCCGTGTTTTTGATCTGGATGTTTTGTTTGGCGTAGCTGTCTTTCAGGGTAAGGTCGCCATTGACGGACAGTTGCAAGTTGCCTTGCAGCGCAGCCAGGCGGCCTGTGCTATTGACACCCAGGCCTTTTTCGGTAGAAACCAAATAAACCTGATTGGCATACATGCCGCCCAGGTCTTTGATGTCGATAGCAAAGCGCGGCGCAACGCCGTTGCCGCTTTGCGCTGTGGCTTGCAAGGTGCCGTACAGCACCTGGTTGGCACCGGCAATCACGTTGAGTTTTTTAGCCCAAACTTCACCTTCAATCACAATGCCGCGCGCTAAGAGATCTAACTGTTCCAGATTGGTGGCATTCAGACCAGCACCGCCAATGGTCAGTTGACCTTGCTGCACATTGAAGCCGTCGATTGCACCGCCCGCACCAAACTGCACAGGGCCTGTGCTAAGGGTGGCACGTGGGGTATTTAGAAAGCCGCAACCGTCGCAGGTAATACCGTTGGGGTTGGCAATAACAATGTCGGCACGTTGACCCGCCACTTCGATAGTGCCGCGCAATTGGCTGGGGTTGGAAGATACGACTTCGTTCAGGATAATGCGCGCGGGGGTAACACCCAACTGCATGTTGCCCGTGATCATGCCGCCCAGGGTGGTATTGACGTTACCTGTACTGTTGTTCAGGATCAGGCCGTTGGTACCGACGTTGAAATCTTTGTATTGGTTGCGGCTGACACCGGCAGTGCTAGGCGGCGCAATGTGCACAATGGGCACGCCGTTTTGGGCGGCGTCGATCAACGGCTTTTGGCCAGAGGTTGCACCTGGTGCTGCGGTAACCTGCGCATATGCCATAGGCGCATACAGCGGCATAAATGCCAGCAGGGTTTGCAGAGAAAATACCGCCGTGAAGACGCGTGCTGTTTTGATCAACCAAGGGTTGCGCGGCAGGTCTGTACTTGTTGGTGCATCCAACTGGGCTTGCAGCGCCAGATCGTAGGCGCTGGGTTTGTTGGCTAATGCAGCGAAGTTTTGCAAAGTAGAACGGTTCATGGAGTCTCCAATACTGTCTGGCAGTCGGTTAAAACGCTTGCGTCAGTGACGCGTAAAAACTGGCTTTTTTGGTTTTAAAACCTTGCGGTTTGTACAGCGGCATGGCAAGGGTTGCGTCAAATTGAACCGCTTTGTATTTGCCGCGCAAGCCCAGGGCAGCGCCCGCGAGCTTGTCGCCAATTAAATTAATGTCGCCGGGGCCCCAAACGCGGCCCAAGTCTATGGCTGCAAATGCTACGGCGTCTACCCCTGGCGCCAGGCTAACGGGAGTGCTGAATTCGTTGCGCAGATACCAGCCGTTTTCTGCGATCAAGACGGATTCGCCGTCAAAGCCACGCACGCTGCCGCGTCCGCCAATGGCTATTTGGTCGTTCGACAAAGTGGTGTCGTTGGTGTGTTGGCCACGCAAGCTGGCGCTGTACTGGACAGGGCTTGATTTCATGGGTGGGCGGCCTTGGCTAGCTTGCTCTGCAGGTTCAGCTCCACCAGAGCCGCTCAGTGGGGTGTTAAAGCTGGCGTTCAGTGTCCAGATTTTGGGGCGCAGGGTGAGCCCACCGGTAGCGGCGCTAGGCAGATCATCTTGGGCAGCGCGCCAAGGCATGCCGCGTTTGTAGCCCAGGTCTACTTCGGCTGTGGCTTTGTCCCAGAGTTTTTTATAGGTGACTCCTGACTCCACTCCGGTGGTGCGGCGGCGCTGCACGATCAGTTCCACATCGTCCAGATAGCTTTCTGCTCGGCGTGTTGAAATAGAAGCGTACATGCCAAACTTGCTGCTGCTCGAGCGCAGGAAAGTGCGTTGCCAACGCAGATCTGCCGACTGACTCGAGCCGCTGGATAGAAAGTTGACGGTGGTGCCCTGCACCATCTGGGCAAATTTACTTTTACTGGCGCTGGCTGTAAAAGTGTTGTAACCCCATGGCAAACTGTAGCTGACCGAGGTGCTTTGGCTTTTATGATCTGCGGCCAGCTGTTCTACATTGCTGTTGACACTGACATTCAGGATGTCACTCAAACCAGCCAGGTTGTCCAAGGCCACATAGCCGGAGAACTGGACACGCCCCAAAGCGCGGCCGCCCGAATTGTCCAGCGTTAAACCGCCGCGCACCCGTTCACTCCAGTTGCCAGTTTGGCGCTCAATGTACACGACAGTGGTGTCGGGGGCATCACCGGGCTCCAGCCGCGTCACAACAGTTTGGCTGGGCAGGCGCTTCATTTGCTCTACGCCCTGCTCTAGTGCGTGGATGTCCAGGACGTCGCCTGTGCTGGCGGGGAAGGCGTTGCGCCAGGTGCCCCAGTTGTCGTCGGCAATATTGGTTAGTACAGGCGGTTTTTTGTCTGGATTTTGAGGCGCATTTTGCGTTTGAGCTTTGACCATGCGAATGTCGGCGATACGCCCGGTATGTACGTAAAACTTGAGTTTGCCCTCGCGCAGGCTTTGCTCGGGCAAGGTCACTTTGCTGGTGGCGTAGCCAAATTCAATGAGTTTTGCGTCCAATTTAGCGGCGATTTTGCCTAAGCCATTGACGCCGATGCATTGGTTTAAGTAAACTTCTGCGCTGTTTTTAAGCCAGATAAAGCGTGCAAAGTCGGAACCGGTGAGTTCGATTTGGCTAACGAAAAAGCACACAGGTTCTGCCGGTAAAGCTGTGTCAATGCGGGGCGCAGCTTCTGGTCGCAGTGTGTCGGGGGTCTGCTGCTGCAGACGCAGACGTTCTTTTTCTCGTTCTTCTGCACGCCGCAGACCTTCTGCGGTGGTTTCTGCTGCGGAGTTGGCAGGTGATGTAACAGGCGCTATGGCTTGGGCTTGCACGGTCGTGACTGCACCCAGCATTACCCAGATGCATGCTGTTGCTGCTTGCAGTAGCCCATGTTTTACGCTTAGAAGTTTCACCGTCGCTTACCTATTTATTACAAGAATCGCAAGCTTAGGGTAAACACTTTTACTAGACAAGCATTTAGTTTCAAATAACTAATTTCTTACACATTTAACTATGTGATCGTGATCTATGCCACGTATTAACGTCAGGTTTTACAGACATATCTTCGGGTCATGAAGGTTTACTGAGGTGAGGTTTGTGCCTCGAAAACTCAGTTACAAGATATCTCTTAGCTAATGCTCAAGACATTTGCCAATGTCGTAACGAACCGACACCACACCCACAACAAGGGTGGTAACTTCTACGCTTATGAAGACATTGCAAGACACTCAGGCGTTAGACGCCGCTGACCCGCTGCGCAACCTGCGTACGCTTTTTGATATACCCGACGGGTTGATTTATCTGGACGGCAATTCGCTGGGCGTGCTGCCCACCGCCACGCCTGCGCGGGTGGCGCAGGTGGTGCGCGAAGAATGGGGCCAGGGTTTGATACGTTCATGGAACGACGCGCGCTGGATCGACATGCCGCAGCGTGTTGGCGACAAGGTGGCGCAGCTGATTGGTGCACAACAGGGTGAAGTGGTGTGCGCCGACAGCACGTCCGTTAACCTTTTCAAAGCCCTTCATGCTGCTATTTTGATAGCTGCTCGCGCATATTCCACGCTGGCATCAGCCCAAAAACCTTCTAAAAATATAGTACTCAGCGAGCGCAGCAACTTTCCTACTGACTTGTATATTGCACAAAGCCTGTGCGCCCAGCATGGGCTGATTTTGCAACTGGTAGACGATGCTTCCCAACTGCCTGAAGCGCTGAACCAGCGCGTTGCCGTGCTGATGCTGACCCACGTGAACTACCGCACCGGTGCCATGCACGACATGGCCGCGCTGACCACCCAAGCCCATGCCGTGGGCGCGTTGGCCCTGTGGGATTTGGCGCACAGCGCAGGCGCGGTGCCCGTGGACTTGCACGCGGCTAATGCCGACATGGCCGTGGGCTGCGGCTACAAATTTTTGAACGGCGGCCCTGGCGCGCCCGCGTTCATCTGGGTGCACCCGCGCCACGTGAACGCGTTTGAACAACCCCTGGCAGGCTGGATGGGCCACTCCGCGCCCTTTGCCTTTACGCCCGGTTACACCCCTGCGCAAGGTGTGTCGCGCTATTTGTGCGGTACCCCTGCCGTCATCAGCCTTGCCGCGCTGGACTGTGGGCTAGACAGCGTGCTGGCCGCGCAGCCTTTGGGCGGCATGGCAGCGCTGCGCACCAAGTCTTTGGCTTTGACTGATTTGTTTATTGACCTGGTGGAGCAGCGCAGCGCCGGGCATGACCTGCAACTGGTTACCCCGCGCACGCATGCGCAGCGCGGCTCGCAGGTGTGTTTGTCGCGCAGCGAGGGCGATGGATCTGCCTTTGCGATAGTGCAAGCGCTGATTGCACGCGGCGTAGTCGGCGACTACCGCGCAGGCGACGGTGCAGCAACGCCCGACATTTTGCGCTTTGGTTTTACCCCGCTGTACATCGGCTTTGTAGACGTGTGGAACGCCGTAGAACACCTGCGCCAGGTGCTAGAGACTGGCGAATGGCGCGAAGCCCGGTTTAACACCCGTACCGCGGTGACTTGACATCAGCTTGCACAAACTTTGTTAAAGCTCAAGGAGGCGCATATGCCAAATAGCCAAGACATTTCACAAACATCGGGCGCACACACCGACTTTAGCCACAGCATGAGCTACAGCGACTACCTCGCGCTCGACCAGATCTTGTCTGCACAACACCCGCGCAGCCCCGATCACAACGAGATGCTGTTCATCATTCAGCACCAGACCAGCGAGCTGTGGATGAAGCTGATGCTGCACGAGCTGCACGCTGCCATTGCCTGCGTAGCCCAAGACGAACTGCAAAGCGCCTTCAAAATGCTGGCCCGGGTGAGCAAGATCATGGAGCAACTGGTGCACGCCTGGGACGTGCTGGCCACCATGACTCCCCCCGAATACAGCGCCATTCGCCCGTATCTGGGCGTGAGCAGTGGTTTTCAAAGTGCGCAGTACCGGTGCATTGAGTTTGCATTGGGCAACAAGAATGCGGGCATGCTCACACCGCATGCGCACCGCCCTGACCTGCTGGTTCAAGTTGACGCCGCCTTGCAAGCACCCAGCCTGTACGACGAGGCGCTACGTCTGTTGGCGCGTCGTGGTTTGGCTCTGCCCGCCAGCCATTTGCAGCGCGACTGGACGCAACCGTACCAGGAAAGCAAAGACGTAGAAGCCGCCTGGCTCACCGTGTACCGCGACCCGTCGCACCACTGGGACTTGTACCAACTGGGCGAAGAACTCACCGACCTGGAAGACGCCTTTCGCCAATGGCGCTTTCGCCACGTGACCACGGTGCAGCGCATCATCGGCTTTAAAGGCGGTACAGGCGGTACCAGCGGCGTAGGCTATTTGCGCAAAATGCTCGACGTGGTGCTGTTTCCTGAAATTTGGGCTTTGCGCACGGATTTGTGAGCCGCTTCTCTCCGGGTAAGGGGATGCGCTAACTTGGAGGGCGAGCGCCGCGCTCGGGGTATGCGCTGCAAAATGTTTTTGGAAAACACGCGCGAACGGTGTCTTGTAGCACTCGATCTTTGACAACGCGCGCCTTCCCAAAAAATTTTCATCGCACACCCGCTCACCCGTCGCCTGCATGATGGGTTGGCTTGCTGGTGAATACCGGATACCGCAAACCCGTGGGGCTGGGTTTTGTAGCTTTGCAGTCTTGCAAGTACTATGCATTTCATAGCTGCTCGCGCATATTCCACGCTGGCTATCGGCATATTTGAGCGCTAAAACCTGTACCAGAAGTTCGTTAACCATGCCCACATCGCGCCACAGGCTTGTGGTCTCGGCATTCTGTTCTCTGTTCTGTGTTCTCTGGTCTTCGGTATTTGGTATTCAAAGGTTGACCAACCATCCTCGCAAGCTTTGGGGGAGCGGGTAGGTGATGAAAACTTTTTGCAGCGCCTACCCCGAGTCCAAAGCCAGCCCACCAAGCATGCCCAATGCCAACCAAGCTCGTCAACTCCCCAAAGCACCAAGACAGGAAGATTTGATCAAAAACAGTGATTTACCGATAAAAACAACCCTAAGCCAGCGTGGAATATGCGCAAGCAGCTACTAAATAAATAGCAAATCACTATCTGATCCGTCCACTATTAGCGGTAACAGTCTAATGGAACCTCTGGTTTCCCCGGTACGCAGCAAAGCTTACAAAAGCTAGCATGGTGGATTAACTGGAGCCAGCATGACCACCAAAATTGAACCTTCCGACCTCCCCTTGCAACGCGCCTACCGCTGGGAAAAAGAGCGCGCTAACGACATATATTTGACCCAGCCCATGGGCGGTGGCGTGGTGCGCGACTGGACCTGGGCGCAGGCCATGGACGAGACGCGGCGCATGGCCGCGTATTTGAAAGCCCAAAACTGGGAGAGTGGCTCGCGCATTGCCATCATGAGCAAAAACACCGCCTGGTGGTTTATGGCCGACCTGGCCACCTGGATGGCAGGCCATATCAGCGTACCCATCTACCCCAACCTGGTGGCCGAGACCGTGCGCCAGATCATGGAACACGCCGAATGCAAGCTGTGCATAGTAGGCAAGCTGGATGACTGGAAATCCATGGAGCCGGGTATTCCCAAAGGTTTGCCTTGCATCAGCACGCCACTGTGCGATGCCAAAAACTTCAAGCCTTGGGACGACATCATCCAGGCCACGCAGCCCATGCAGGCAAGCCCCGTGTTTGACGAGCAGGCCATGGCCACCATCATCTACACATCGGGCACTACGGGCATGCCTAAAGGTGCCATGCACAGTTTTGCGGCTTTTGCCCACACGGCCAAAGGGCTGTCGCAATCGCTCAACTACACGTCAAGCGAGCGCGTGCTGTCATATTTGCCGCTGGCCCACGTGGCTGAGCGCTGCCTGGTCGAGGGCGAGTCCTTGCACATCGGTTGCAGGGTCTACTTTGCCGAAAGCCTGGACACTTTTCTGGCCGACTTGCAGCGTGCGCGGCCCACGATTTTCTTCTCTGTACCGCGGCTGTGGGTAAAGTTTCAGCAAGGCGTTTTGTCCAAAGTGCCTGCCAAAAAACTGAACCGCTTGATGTCGATCCCGATTTTGGGTGGCATTGTGAAAAAGAAAATCCTCAAACAACTGGGGCTCGATTCCGTGCGTATTGCGGGCACGGGCGCAGCGCCTTTGCCACCCGAGGTAATGGCCTGGTACCGCAAGCTGGGGCTTGAACTACTGGAAGGCTACGGCATGACCGAGCAGTTTGCCTACGCCGCCAGCAATATGCCCGACCAGTCGCGCATTGGCTATGTGGGGTCGGCAACGCCCTGCTGCGAGATCAAACTGTCCGAGGCTGGCGAAATACTCACACGCGGCCCTGCACACATGCTGGGTTACTACAAGGAAGCCGAAAAAACCAAAGAAACCATGACCGATGACGGCTGGCTCAAAACAGGTGACCTGGGCGAGTTTGACGAACAAAAACGGCTGCGCATCACCGGGCGTGCCAAAGAGCAGTTTAAAAGCAGCAAAGGCAAGTACGTGGCCCCTGCGCCGATTGAAGGCAAGCTGTCGTCGTTTATGCGTATTGAAGCGTGCATGGTGACAGGTGCAGGCCACCCGCAGCCCTTTGCACTGGCCATGCTGCCTCTGGGCCAGTGGGACGCGCTGAAAGCGCCTGATGCACGCAAAGAATTCACCGACGAGCTGTCCGCCCACCTCAAAGTCGTCAACGAGCAGTTAGACCCGCACGAACGCCTGGACTTTGTAGCCGTGGTGCCCGAGCAGTGGACGGTAGAAGCGGGTTTTGTCACCCCCACTTTCAAGATCAAACGCAACGTGGTAGAAAAGCACTATGAGCCGTTTTTTGAGCAGTGGGGCAAGACGCGCAAACCCGTGCTGTGGCATGAGCCAAAAACCTAAATCACTTTATTTACTTACTTGCGAAAAATCACCATGACATCGACTTATCTGAAACGTCTTGCTACCCAACCTGCGGCCATGGCTGCAAGCGTGTTGATATTGCTAGGGGCCACGCTTGCTGGCTGCGCGCAAACGTCACACACAGCTGCGCCCTCGGCAGCGCCCTTGGCAGCCGAAAAAACCGAACTGCTGTGGTTGGGTCAAGCCGGTTTTCGCATCAGAACGCCAGGCGGCAAAACTATCGTCATTGACCCATGGTTGACGGGTGGCCCCAAAGCCCCAGCGCCTTACAAAACCGACTTGTCGGCCCTGGGCAAGGTCGATGTATTGCTGGTCACCCACGCTCACGTAGACCATTTGGGCGACGCGCCGGCCATTGCCAAGCTGAACAACACCAAGCTGTATGGCCCGGCAGATATGGTCACGCCCCTCATTACGCTGGGGATCATTCCAGCGGATCTGAGTCACCGTTTTAACAAGACGGGTAGCGTCAATCCGGTGCCTGGCATCAAGGTGACTGCTGTGAGCGCCGAGCATTCGTCTTTGCTGGTGTGGAACAACCCGGCTACGGGCAAGAACGAATCGCACCCTGCGGGCGAGGCGGTGGGTTACATCATCGAGATGGAAAACGGTTTCAAGATTTGGCACATGGGCGATACCGGTTTGTTTGGCGATATGAAATTTATCGCGGAATATTACAAACCCGACCTAGTGCTCATGCCCATTGGCGGTAACTTCACCATGGGTGCTGCCGATGCAGCGTATGCCGCGCGTAGCTGGATCAACCCTAAAAACGTGATCCCCATGCACTACAACTCCAACCCGTTGACGCGTGGCACATTGGCTGAGTTTCAGGCAGCCATGGCGGGTAGCAGTATCAAGGTGGTACCGATGTCAGAAGGCCAGACTGTGCAGTTTTGACGATGCATAAAATCGGCTGTAGCCAGCGCAGAATATGCGCGAGCAGCTACTTTATTTATAGCAATTAAATGAGTTCATAACCGTACAGCCACGGCAAGCCCACTACGCTGGTTCCCTTGAGCGCCAGCACGGCGTTGCGTGCCATGGCCAGTGGGCCGCGCAGATGGAAGATGCGGCCATTACGCCTTGCCGCGTTAACCACGCGACGGGTGCGCGGCATGCGCAGTTGCTCGTAAGTGCGCAGGGCCTGGGGAATGTTGCTTGCGGTTTGCATGCAATGTGCCAATGCGCTGGCATCTTCCAGTGCCATAGCCGCGCCTTGGGCTAAATATGGCAGCATGGGGTGGGCTGCATCGCCCAGCAAACTTACTGCGCCCTGACCCCATTGCACAGCGGGAGGGCGGTCAAACAAATTCCAGCGCCTCCAGTCGGTTGCCGCGTTGACCAAGGCTGCCAGTTCGGTGCAGCTTTGGCCAAGCGCCTTGCGTGCATCGGCAGCTGTGGCTTGCAGGCTCCAGCCTTGCGCCAAGGCATCTTGCGTTTCGGCCAGAATCGCTACGTTCCAAAATGCCCCGCTGCGCACGGGGTAGCTCACCACATGCACATCATGCCCCCACCAGACAGCAACTTCGTTTGTGCGCAAGGTATCAGGCACAGCAGACGCAGGTATCAGCGTGCGAAACGCGGCATGCCCTGTCGCACGCGGCGCGCCGTCGTTCCATAACTGCGAGCGCACCTGGCTCCACAGGCCGTCGGCGCCAATCAACGCATCGGCCTGCAAATTTGTACCGCCGTGCAAAGTCATCTGCACACCACCGCCGCGCTGCTCAAAGCTTTGAATGGTGGTGCCGGGTTGAAGATCAATCAATGGCTCTGCGCGAACCGCTTGCAAGAGTGCAGTTTGCAAGTCTGCACGGTGCAAGGTGCAATAGGTGTGACCGTAGCGCTGCTGCACCGCAGGGCCCAGCAGCATGCGGCTGATGCTGCGCCCGGTGGCAGCATCGCGCACGGCGATGGCTTGCGGCTCGCAGGCAGTCTGCAACACGGTTTGGTCAAGCCCCAGGCCAGCCAGCACCTTCATGGCATTGGGGCCAAGCTGAATACCCGCCCCGGCCTCGGTAAGTTCTGCGGCTCGCTCGATCAGCGTGACGCGCTGGCCTGCGCGCGCAAGAAACAGCGCCGCAGCCAAGCCGCCCATGCCCGCACCTGCAATAACCAGTTGATAAGACTTCACCAGCCAAATTGTGCCCTATTTAGGCTGTAGCCAGCGTAAATAATGCGCAAGCAGCTATTAAATTTATAGTGTACGGTAATCATGCTGCCAGCAACTGGCGCATCACAAAAGGCAAAATACCGCCATGCAGGTAGTAGTCTACCTCTATGGGCGTGTCGATGCGCAGCTTGAGCCGGGCGCTACGCTCTTTGCCATCAGCGCTGGTGATGCGCATTGTGGCCAGCGCTTGCGGGCGTATGACATCGCCCACAGCGATGTCGATCAGCTCGTCCCCCTTCAGCCCCCATGTTTGCCACGACTCGCCTGGCATGAACTGCAGCGGCAGCACGCCCATGCCCACCAGGTTGCTGCGGTGAATGCGCTCAAAGCTTTGTGCCACCACGGCCTTGATGCCCAGTAACTGCGTGCCCTTGGCCGCCCAATCGCGGCTTGACCCTGTGCCGTATTCTTCACCGGCAAACACCACGGTGCCTACGCCAGCAGCCTGGTAGTGCATCGCCGCATCAAAGATGGACAACTTGTCACCATGGGGCTGGTACAGCGTGTTGCCGCCCTCTTCGCGCGATCCGTCGGGCAGCGCGGGCAGCATCAGGTTTTTGATGCGCACATTGGCAAAGGTGCCGCGCACCATCACCTCGTGGTGGCCACGGCGCGCGCCATAGCTGTTGAAGTCGGCCCTGCTTACGCCGTGGGCCATGAGGTATTGGCCAGCGGGAGAATTTTCTTTGATATTGCCAGCGGGAGAAATATGGTCGGTAGTAATCGAATCACCAAAAAGCGCCATGATACGCAGACCTTGAAGATCAAATTGGCTAGTTGCCAGCGCAGAATGTGCGTGAGCAGCTACTGATTCCATAGCAAACCCGTTGAGAAAAGGCGGTTGTGCAATGTAGGTACTGGCCGGCCATGCATACACCTGACCCGTTGCCGCGCTGATGCCTTGCCATAAATCGCCAGGCTCGGTTTTGATCTTGGTGTAGTTGGCCATAAAGGCTTTGGGCTTCATGGCCTGGGACATCAATGCATCAATTTCGCCGCTCGTGGGCCAGATGTCGCCCAGGTACACGTCTTTGTCACCCCTGCCTTTGCCCACAGGCTGGGTCATCAAATCGCGCGTCATGTTGCCAGCAATGGCGTAGGCAACCACCAGCGGCGGGCTGGCCAAAAAGTTGGCCTTGATATTGGGGTGGATACGTGCCTCGAAGTTACGGTTGCCCGAGAGCACCGCTGCGCAGATCAAATCGTTGCGGTTGATGGCGTCGTTCAGCTCGGCGCTCAGGTCGCCTGAATTACCAATGCAGGTGGTGCAGCCATAGCCCACCACGGCAAAGCCCAATTGCTCCAAATACGGTAGCAAGCCGGTGGCGCTGAGGTATTCGGTGACGATACGCGAGCCGGGAGCCAGCGATGTTTTGATGTGCGGCGCAACCTTCAAACCCTTTTGCACCGCTTTTTTCGCCAAGAGGCCCGCAGCCAGCAGCACGCGCGGGTTGCTGGTGTTGGTGCAACTGGTAATGGCGGCAATGAGTACGTCGCCATTCTTTACCAGCACGCCATTGCTGGTGGCAAATACCTCGCTCAATTTTTCGGTCGACTGGTTAAAGCCTTGCGTACTCGGCTCGCTGAACAACTTTGTAAACTGCTTGGCCACATGGGTAATTTCAATGCGGTCTTGTGGGCGCTTTGGCCCTGCGAGCGACGGTGCCACCTTGTTCAAATTCAGCTTGATAACGCGCGAATAACGAATGTCTTGCAAACTGTCTGGCGCTGCTTTTGTTCGAGGCACACCAAACAGGCCTTGTGCTTTAAAGTACGCCTCCAGGGTGTCGATAGACTCTTGGCTGCGGCCTGTGCCCTTGAAGTAGTCAATGGTTTTTTCATCTATGGGGAAAAAACCCATCGTCGCACCATATTCGGGCGCCATATTGGCAATGGTGGCCCTGTCGGGTACCGACAAAGAAGCCGTGCCCTCACCATAAAACTCCACAAACTGCCCTACGACTTTTTCTTTGCGTAGCAGCTCAGTGACCGTCAGTACCAAGTCTGTAGCCGTTACCCCTTCGCGCAGTTGCCCGGTAAATTCAAAACCCACCACATCGGGCGAAAGAAAGTACACCGGCTGGCCCAGCATGGCGGCCTCGGCTTCGATGCCGCCTACGCCCCAACCGACCACGCCAATGCCATTGATCATGGTGGTGTGGCTATCGGTGCCAACCAGACTGTCGGGGTACAGCACACCGTCTTTGTTGAACACACCGCGCGCCAGATATTCCAGATTCACTTGGTGCACGATGCCAAAGCCCGGAGGCACTACGCCAAAGGTGTCAAACGCCTGCATGCCCCACTTCATAAACTGGTAACGCTCACGGTTGCGGTGAAATTCAAGCTGCATGTTTTGTGTGAGCGCGTTGGGCGTACCGTAATGGTCCACGGTCACAGAATGATCCACCACCATGTCTACCGGCACCAGAGGCTCAATACGCTGAGGGTCTTGGCCCAGACTGGCAGCTACACTGCGCATGGCGGCCAGGTCGGCCAACAGCGGCACCCCAGTAAAGTCTTGCAAGATCACACGCGACACCACAAACGGGATTTCTTCTGACCGTGCGTGCTGTGCTTGCCACTGGGCCAGTTGCGCCACATGCTCCCGCGTTATCTTTTGCCCGTCACAATTGCGCAATACGGACTCCAGAACAATGCGCAACGACACTGGCAGCTTGTTGATGTTTGCAAACTGCTTGGCCAGTTCGGGCAACGAGAATATCTGCGCGCCTTGACCGTTCGCCAGCTGGATGGTTTGTAGCGTATGGGCAAACGGATGCGTCATGACGGGCTCCTGTGTCAACTATCTTATGATTAGTGTCAAAATTATGCGATGTCCATGACCGATGTGCGCCCCGCGCGTGTAAAACCCTATGCACCACCACCCGACAACGGGCTAACGATTGCTTACCTTGACCAAGACTTGCTGGCTGTCGATAAACCCAGCGGTTTGCTGGCCGTGCCGGGCCGTACAGCGCAATTACAAGATTGCTTGGCTGCACGCGTATGCCAGCGTTTTGCACACGCGCAAGTTGTGCACCGTTTAGACGAGGCTACCAGCGGGTTGATGTTGTTTGCACTGAACGCCGGTACGCAACGCGCCCTGGGGCTGGCATTTGAGCAGCGTCAGATCGACAAAACGTATATCGCCGTAGTGCATGGCATTGTGGTTAATGACTCGGGTGTGATAGAGGCACCCTTGGCTGCCGATTGGCCGCGCAGGCCACTGCAGCGTATTGATCTGGCCAATGGCAAACCCGCGATTACCCACTGGCAAGTGCTTGGCAGAGACCATCAAAACGCCAGTACGCGTATGCTGTTGCGTCCACACACGGGTCGCACACACCAGTTACGGGTGCATATGCTGGCTTTGGGTCACCCCATCTGCGGCGACTTGCTCTATGCAGGGCATGCATCGGGCACACAGTCATTTAACCGCTTGATGCTGCATGCGCATAGCTTGCAGTTGGTGCATCCCGTCCATCAAACCCGTTTGCATATTGAGACTGCAAGCCCGTTTTGAGCAAAGTTGGCACCAGTGAGCAACTAGGAAGGATTTTGCGACTGGTCAGCGCTATTTCGCAATGCAGTTTGAGCCACTGCATCCAGCGCCTTGTCTACCATATGGCCTTCTGAAACGACGCGGATCATGCCTTGTGAACGCAGTTTGTCCATCGTGCGTTGCGACATCGAATGCGCTTTGCCACCACGCGAAACAAACATAAACAGACTGCGGTGCGGGCTGACCCAAGTCAATTGGGCGCGTACCCATTGGCCTTCCAACATCACCTCTACCCACGACCCGAGTGCAATAGAAGAGGTGACCAACTGTGGCGTCTGTGTCTCAGTTGATAAATTTTGGGGGCTGATCGCTTGCGTCGGTGTAACCGAGCCTTCATCCACAAAACCCACCTCTGCGGCTTCATGCTTGCCAAGCCAAGGCATCGATTCTGGCTTTTGCTCCAATTGCGCTGTAGCTGCTTGAGCTGCGTCTGGCAAATCTTCAGATACTGCATACAGGGCTTCGAGCTCTGTGCGGTTAGATATTCCTTGTTCCTCGCCCGGTACCACCGAGTCAAGTACATCGGTCGCGGAGGAGTCCATGGCTGACTGGCGTTTGCCACCATCCAGCGCTACCTCGTGCATACTGATCAACTGGGCAAAGAAATCGGTAATGCGTTCGTGTGGAAATTCAATCAGCTGCAAGCCATGGCGTAACTTGCCCAGCATACCGGGGATGATTTGTACCAAACGCCGGCGATTACGCTTGGCCAAACGAGGCTGAACACTCCAATACAGCTCAGCGACCAGTTCATGGTAGCCCTGCGGATCGCTGGTGCCATCCGTGCAGCGTAGCTGTGACTCGGCCACCACCTGCGCCCAAGGTCCACACACAAATTCCACCACGGGATACGGCACGTCGATGCCTTCTGCATTGCTGCGAAACTCTTGCGCCAAATATTGCGCCAGCATATTGCGCTGCTCTGCATGCATCAAGGCACGTGCTGCTTCTTCACGACGGGCGCGTTCCTCGCCGTCCTGACGTGCCCATTGCGCATCCAGTAAAGCCATGACATCACCAAAAGCCTGAGATACGCCTGTACCAGCATCAGTTTTGCTGGACAACTGGGCAATACTGCCTTGAATCGATTTGATGAAAAGTACATAGCCTTCATCACGCTCTGTAGAAAATGCAAGACTGCGGCTGGTGACCTTGTCCAGAAACTGGCGTGCTGCATGTTGCTTGTCACTGAAAAAGCGCCCATCCGTCTGCGCGATTTGCATAAGCAAAGGCTCCAGGGTTTGCAATTGCGCACGCACCTGGGACAGCAAGCGCTCATCCTCAATCAGGTTGTCCAGCATCAGGCGCACCACCTCCTCGCCTAATTGTTGGCCCAAATGCTTCCCATCGGCCATGGCCATACGCGCAGCAGCGCGTTTGCGTGCCTCATCCGATTCAGGGTTCTGGTCTGCTGTACGGGCCTTGACTTCCAGGCGCTTGACCATGGCTTCTACCTGGCGCATGTCTTGCAATGCCACAACAGATGCAGGGACGGTGTGCAAAAAGTCTTGCGGGTTGCGCACCTTGCCTTCATCCAGTTCGCCAGCCAACAAGCGACGCAGACGGTCCAGTGTCAGCAGCGTGCGTGCGACAGAATTGCCCACGGTGCTAGCTACACCCGGCTTGGCTACACTGCTTTGCACCTGCCCAGGTGGCAGCACCGTAGCGGGTTCCACGCCACTGGACTTGAGCCAGGCCACAAGTTCTGCGTACACCTTGCGCAGCAAAGTACCTAAACGCCCTGCAGCCGGGGACAGCAATGCGCCACGAACATCCACATCGTCTATCTGGTCGGCAAAACTTTCACGCAAAGCACGCGCAAACATCTCGGGTCGCAAAGGGTTGATCTGGGCTTGCACGGTCGTCCAGCCCAGCAAGCTACTGACCAGCGCGTCCAGCGCCGGTAAAACGTCATCTACCTGCTGGGTTATCTCTTGCAGCGCGCGGGCAATCTCAATGCTTTCGTCCAGGTCTTCTTCTTCAAAGAGTTTCAAGTCTTCAAAGCGCATCATTTGAGGTGACTGCGCGTCTACCCCAACCCCTTCAAAAACACATGCGCGCAAATGCTCGTTAAAGCGCGCCTTGACCGTGTTGCGCTGCGCAATCAGGATCTGTAGGGCAGCCTGAACAGGTGGCGGAAAGTTAGGCTTTACAACGGTGCCAAACACCTTGTCATTGCGCCCCATCAGGCTGTCAAGTACCTTGTCTACCAGGCCTTCAGCCTGCTGCAATGCAGCTAGCAGACAGTCACGCAGCGATACACGCGCACCCAGCGGGTCATCAGATACACCAAGTTGTCGTGGACTGGGCGCGTTCATGGTTGCTGTATGTTTTTCTAGTTATTAACCTAATGCTTTATACCGCACACGCTTGGGTTTTGCGCCCTCTTCACCCAAACGTTTTTTCTTGTCGGCTTCGTATTCCTGGTAGTTTCCGTCAAAAAACGTCCACTGGCTGTCGCCTTCGCAGGCCAAAATATGGGTGGCAATACGGTCCAGAAACCAGCGGTCGTGGCTGATGACCATGAGCGTGCCTGCAAACTCCAGTAACGCGTCTTCCAGGGCGCGCAGGGTTTCTACATCCAGATCGTTGGACGGTTCGTCCAGCATCAGCACGTTGCCGCCAGCAATCAGGGTTTTGGCCAAGTGCAAGCGCCCACGCTCACCGCCAGACAGGGTGCCTACGCGTTTTTGCTGGTCGGCCCCGTTGAAGTTGAAGCGCCCGCAATACGCACGGCTAGGCATGACGAATTTGCCAATCGTGAGCATGTCCAGCCCGCCTGAGACGTCTTCCCACACGGTTTTTTCGTTGGCCAGGTCGTCGCGGTTTTGGTCTACAAAAGCCATCTTCACGGTAGAGCCAATTTTCACGGTGCCAGAATCGGGCTTCTCACGGCCTGCAATCATTTTGAACAGCGTAGATTTACCGGCACCGTTGGGGCCGATGATGCCCACGATGGCACCTGCCGGAATTTTGAAACTCAGGTTATCAATCAGGCAGCGGTCACCAAAAGACTTGGTGACGCCGGTAAACTCAATCACTTCATGGCCCAGGCGGTCTGCCACGGGGATGAAGATCTCATTCGTTTCGTTGCGCTTTTGGTATTCAAAGTCAGAGAGCTCTTCAAAGCGGGCCAAGCGGGCCTTGCTCTTGGCCTGGCGGGCTTTGGGGTTTTGGCGTGACCATTCCAGTTCCTTCTTCAAGGCCTTGGCACGCGCTTCTTCGCCTTTTTGTTCGGCCTCTAAACGGGCACCTTTTTGGGTCAACCAGTCGCTGTAATTGCCTTTGTAGGGAATGCCGGAGCCCCGGTCCAGTTCCAAAATCCACTCCGCGGCGTTGTCTAAAAAGTAGCGGTCGTGGGTGATAGCGACCACCGTGCCGCTATAGCGCTGCAAAAACTGCTCCAACCAGTCCACAGATTCAGCGTCCAGGTGGTTGGTCGGCTCGTCCAGCAGCAGCATGTCGGGGCGCGACAGCAACAGGCGGCACAGAGCTACGCGGCGTTTTTCGCCGCCAGACAGCACGCCAATCACGGCGTCCCAGGGCGGCAGGCGCAGAGCGTCGGCAGCAATTTCCAGTTGGTGTTCGCTGTCGGTGCCGGCCGTGGCAATGATGGCTTCCAGCTCGGCCTGTTCGGCGGCCAGCGCGTCAAAGTCAGCATCTTCTGCGCCATAGGCGATGTAGACCTCTTCCAGTCGGGCTTTGGCGGCAAACACCTTGCCCATGCCCGCCTCAATGCTTTGGCGCACGGTCTGGTCAGGGTCTAATTGCGGTTCCTGCGGCAGGTAGCCAATGTTCAGGTTGGCCATGGGAATGGCTTCGCCCTCGATCTCCTTGTCCACACCGGCCATGATTTTGAGCAGAGTGGATTTGCCCGAACCGTTGGTGCCCAGCACGCCAATTTTGGCGCCCGGGAAAAAGGATAAAGAGATATCTTTGAGAATATGACGCTTGGGCGGCACGATTTTGCCGACCCGGTTCATGGAGAAAACGTATTGAGCCATGTGTAACTTTATAACTGACAGAAAGGGCTAGGGGAATTGTTTACGCAGGCTGCGCAAAAGCCCAATTATCGTCTGTGTTGTGAGTGTGAGACAATACACCTATCAAAGTCACTCCAATAGGACTTTGCTCAGCACCCCGCTGGAGCGTGTTTCAAGCCCAAAGTTTCTTGCTTTGCAAGGCCAAACACCTCAATTTAGGACCCAACAGACCTGCGAATTGGCTTGTTGTCTTTACAACAAGATGGGTTTGTTATGCAGCGCTGCATCTAAAAACACAGCGCCTTATGAATGAAATTTGAAGACTTGGGCCTTGCACCGGCCCTTTTGAAAGCTGTGCACGAAGAAGGCTATGACACGCCTACCCCCATTCAGGCGCAAGCCATCCCCCTCGTGCTGGAAGGGCATGACCTGCTGGCAGGCGCTCAAACCGGCACGGGCAAAACGGCGGCTTTTGTGCTGCCCATGTTGCACAAGCTGGCCATGAGCCGCAGCACGCAAAACAAGTTTGGCGGCACCGGTATTCGCGTGTTGATTCTGACGCCGACCCGCGAACTCGCAGCCCAGGTGGAAGAATCCGTCAAAACCTACGGTAAGCACCTGCAACTCACGTCCACCGTGATTTTTGGTGGCGTGGGCATGAACCCGCAAATCAACAAACTCAAGCGTGGCGTAGACATTGTGGTGGCCACCCCAGGCCGCTTGCTGGACTTGTCCCAGCAAGGCATGCTGGATTTGTCCACGGTGCAAATGCTAATTCTGGACGAAGCCGACCGCATGCTGGACATGGGTTTTATCCATGACATCAAAAAGGTGTTGGCTCTGGTGCCACGCGACAAACAAAGCCTGCTGTTCTCGGCCACCTTCAGCGACGAAATTCGTGAGCTGGCCCAGGGTTTGCTCAACAAACCCCAGTCCATTCAAGTAACACCCAGCAACACAACCGTGCAGCGCATCACGCAAAGCTGGCATTTGGTGGGTCGCGGCAAGAAAAAGCCTTTGCTGGCGCACATCATCAACCAGAACAACTGGAGCCAGGTGCTGGTGTTTACACGCACCAAGTTTGGCGCCAACAACGTGGCCGAGTTTCTGGAAAAGAACGGCATTAGTGCCATGGCGCTGCACGGCAACAAGAGCCAGGGCGCACGCACGCAGGCGCTGGCAGGCTTTAAAAGCGGCGATATTCGGGCGCTGGTTGCTACCGATATTGCAGCGCGCGGTATTGACATTGACGATTTGCCGCACGTGGTGAACTATGAAATCCCCAACGTGAGCGAAGACTATGTGCACCGCATTGGCCGCACGGGCCGCGCTGGCAAAGAAGGCCAAGCCGTGAGCCTGGTGAGCCTGGACGAAGAAGGCTTTTTGGCAGCGATTGAAAGTTTTACCAAACAGAGCATTCCCCGTGTGGACATGCCCGAATTTATGCCCGAAGACGGCGAGCGCGCCGAGCCGATTGCCATGGGTCGCCAAACCCTATGGGGCGGGCTAGGCAAACCGCCAAGCCGTGAGGTGATGGCGCAAGCAGCCAAAGCTGCGCGTGGCGAAATGCTGACCCGCGTGCGGGAGAGCCGCGCTGCCAACCCGGACGGTGGTCGTGGCCGTGGTGGCAACAGCGGCGGCGGGCGTGGTAACAACGCTGGCGGCGGTGGTGGTCGCGGCCCAGCCCGCCCCCCGCAGCAGCGCACACAGCATCCACGCCCCCAGCAAGCGCGCCAAGACGGCCCACCAGCGGGTGGTTTTGAGCAAGACGGCGACTTTGACCGCCGTGAACGCCAGCATCTGCAAAGCGACAGTCTGCATTTGCAATCTCGTGCCTTGAGCGGCAACCGACGCGGTGGCGCTGGCGGTGGTGGCGGTAACCGTGGTGGCAATCCAGCCTCCGGTGGCCAGCCAGACCCATTGCGCACCAGTATCGACGTCATGGGCGCAGGCCGCCGTGGTGGCGGTGGTGGCGGTGGTGGTGGCGGCTATGGCGGCAATCGCGGTGGCAATACGGGCGGCGCGCGCTCTGGTGGTGGAGGTTTTGGTGGTCGTTCGGGTGGAGGCGGTGGGGGTGGGGGTGGTCGCTCTGGCGGCGGCAACCGTTCTGGCGGTTATTAACGCCTTGCACTCAACTTTTGCACCGTTGCAACCTGCAACAGTGCAAACAAACTCTCGCACCGTAAATATTGATGCATTATTGCTCTATGCCAGCGTCAATATTGCTTAGTCAGCTATATATTTGATAGCGAGCACTGTTAAATGAACTGCAACAAATAAGTCTGATCAATAGACCTGTCTGAACTTAAGATTTGCTGTACACCGTTTGGTGATAGGCTCTGCATACTGTGTGACTAGACACAGCCTTTCAAAAAGGATCTGTATGCAGCCAACGCCCAACAACGTATCCAGCCTGACCATTGCCACGGCCAATGTATTGAACCTGGCCAAAGCGGGCCGCGTGTTCTACGCCAATCAGGAACCTTACACGCAACGCGACTTTGAACGCAAGATCGACTGGTTGGGCGGACGCATTGCAGCACTTAATGCCGACGTATTGGCCGTGCAAGAGGTGTGGGACGTGGCGGCGTTAAAAGCAGCCGTCAACCATAGCCAGTTGCGCTACAGCACGGTCGTTGCACCCGGTGCCGAAAATGATGATAGCCACAGGGGTGCGGTCAATACGCCTTGTGTGGGCATCGTCACACGGTTGGATGTAGACAACATCCAGTCCTACTCGCAGTTTCCAGCCGGTATGAGCGTGCAGGTGCCCGAGCTGGGCGAGCATGCCAAGTTTGAACGTGCCCCTTTATTGGCCAATTTGCGCATGAAGAACGGGCAACGCATCCACGTGCTGACGACACATCTGAAAAGCAAACGTCCCAAGTTTTTGCAAGACGCGCAAGGCCAAGCGACCGAAGACCGCGAGGACGAAAAAACCACGGCTCGCGCCACCCTGCGTTCCCTCATCATTCGCGGTGCAGAGGCCGCTGCATTGCGCGCTATTGTGGTGGACGTACTCAAGCGCACGCATGAACCTTTGGTGGTGATGGGCGACTTTAACGATGGCCCGCACAGCGTCACCACCCAAATGGTGGCAGCTACCAATGAGGTGGCTTACAACAAGGGCGCGCGTGACACGGCCTTGTTTAACGCCTACGAAGTGCAAGGCGAGATGGCGCTCAAGCGCGACGTGGCCTACAGCCATGTGCATTTGGGCTACCCCGAAGTGTTGGACCAGATTTTGGTGAGCGAAGAGCTGCTACCCAACAGCCGCTTTAGCATTGGCGATGTTCGCCGGGTGGATTATTTCAACGACCATTTGCAAGAAGGCAAAGACCGCAGCCGGTCTGACCACGGTTTTGTACGTGCCGTACTACGAATTTACGATAAAAACCCCGTTATGCCAGCGTAGATATTGCGCAAGCAGCTACTAAATTTGTAGCAATCATTGGTCAGTACACGATGGTTAAGCACTGCGAATAAACACGGTAACCAGCGGTTCATCACCCACTTGCCGACTCCAGTGTCCATGCCGTTTGGCATCAAAAGTGGCTCCTGGTGGCAACGTATCGTTGGAGTAAAAGCTTTGCCCTGCTTTAAAGATGCGCGAGCTTCCGTCTTGCAGGCCAATTTCCATCGCGCCCTGCAACACGATGAGCCATTGCGGTGTGGTGGTGCAATGAAAGCTGCTGCGAAAACCAATGGGACTTTGGCGAAACTGATATCCGCCAGAGTTTGCTAGAGGCGATAAACGTGCAGCGTCAGCACCCTCAGTCAGTTCCAGGTTGACGTTTTTGAATTTGGCTCGACCGTCGGTATCGGTGTACAGAATGGTTTGGGTCAAGGTGTTCATGAGACTCAGCATACTGGTTTTGTAGAGGCTTTATTGGTGGTCTATGGGATATTTGCTCGCTTTTGTATGGGCTTGGCGAGGAGTTTGCGACCACCCCTCATGCAGGAGTACCTGAAATCGTAGTGTTCGCCAACACAGCCAAGCCTTGAAATGGTTGGTGCGCAACGGTTGAATACCCGCAACTTCTGAGATTGTGACCGTCCGAATATTCACCGCCATCGCAGCTGGGTGAGCGTATGCTGTTGACCCGATTTTAGGTACTCCTACATGGGGGGCAGTAGCATACGCTCACCCTGCGTACAAGACAAAAAACTCGGCCTAAAGCCAGTAACCCGCACAGTAGCATCAGAACGCAAATGCAAATCTGGCAACAGTTCTATCCCCAACCCCGGTTTGTCACTCACAGAAATCATGCCATTGATAACCAAGGGCAGCTGCATCACCAATTCTTTATACCAGCCCGTGTAAAACGCCCGCACACCCTCCTGAATCAAGGCATTGGGCGCATGCAAACTCAAATGCTTGGACGCTGCCCAGACTACCGGCCCCGTGCAATCGGGCGGTGCCACAGGCAATTGCCAAGCATCGGCCATGGCAGCAATTTTGCGTGCCTCTGTCAAACCACCGCACCAGTTTAAATCGAGCATCACCACACCGGCTACACCCGTCTACAGATAGTCTTTAAAGCCCCATTTGTACGCGAGAGTCTCGCTCGCGCAAATCATGGCCTTGCAGTCCTGCGCATAGGCCTTGAGCAAGTCCAAGCTGTCCATGCGGATGGCATCTTCATGCCAAAAAGTGTTGATAGGTTCCAGCGCCTTATCCAGGTCAGCATTGCTGATGTACTGGCCATCGCTGGCGTCAGCGGCCATGTCAAAAGGCCAGATTTTCATGGCAGTTATACCTTCGCTCAGCAAAGACTCGGCCAGCTCATCGGCATGGTGCAAAAAACCTCCAGGTCCTCATAGGGTCCCTGGCTTTTACCCAAACCCCAGTTACTGGTGCTCTGGTTTACGGTGCTACGCACATACTGGTAGCCAGCCCAGGTGTCGTAAATGCGAATGGCATCGCGGCTTTTGCCACCCAGCGCAGTGTGCACGGGCATATTGGCCGTTTTGCCAAAAAATGTCCCACAACGCAATGTCCACCGCGCTATTGCCCCACGTCTCTACGCCAGAGCCGCACCAGCCGAGGTATCCCATGATGTCTTTGCCACGCGCTTCCATCGCCAGCGGGTCTTTGCCCAGCAGCTTGGGGGCCACCCATTCGTGCAGGTAAGCCTCTACCGCTGCTGCGCCCATAAAGGTTTTTCCCAAACCCACCAAGCCTTCATCGGTGTAGATGCGCACCCACAGAATATTGGCATCGTTGGCACGAATCGTCGCACGCTGCACTTTCTGGCCTTCTGTAGCCGCTTCGCACATGGCCGCCTGCTCTTCCTAGCTCAGGGTGTCCCACATCTTCTTGCTGTACATCACCAAAATTCCATGAGCTTTAAAAATCCGTCGATCAATTTTTGCATAGCCTGCTTTCTTATGCGGCGCGCAGCATAGAGGCTGGCTGGTTGAGTTTGGGCAAACGACGGCGCGACAGCAGTACCTGCTCAATATCCTCGTGCGCTCCGTCTATCAGAATCACAATTGCTTTTTCAGCCCGTGCTGGATTGCGCGCAATGACTGCGTCTAACACCGCACGGTGCAAGGGCAGCGACTGGCGCGGCCCGTCGGCACGGGTGGTAGAAATTTCAAAACTGGTGCGCAGCAAGGCACCCAAAGCTTTACTCATTTGCACCAGCATGCGGTTTTTGCAGGCCTTGAGCAAACCCTGGTGAAAGCGCAAATCGTAGGTCACATAGTCACCGCCCTCTTCCACCGCACGACGCATGCCTGCATAGGCAGCTTCAATATCGGCAATGTCTTGTGCGCTGGCACGCTCTGCTGCCAGGCGCACGGCAGCGGGTTCCACCACGCGGCGCAAGTCTTGCAAGTCGCGCAGAAAGTCTGCATTCAGCCCTGCTTTGGACTGCCAGATGATCACGTCTGGGTCAAACCAGTTCCATGCGTCAGAAGGTTGTACACGCGTCCCAACCTTGGGGCCGGTGGTGATCAAGCCCTTGGCTATCAGTGACTTGACCGCTTCACGAATAACCGTGCGGCTGACACCCAGTTCCGCGCACAGCAAGGGCTCGGGTGGCAAGCTGGTGCCCACCGGGTACTGCCCTGCGACGATGGCTTCGCCCAGCATGTCAACCGTGTTTCCGTGAACGTTTTTAATCATGACTTTTACTGATTTTGATTTTTTAATGGTATGACGATAATACCTTATACAAATCAGGACTGACCCTGACACACTGATTTGTGACCCTCATCGTTTCTTCACCCAAGGACTGCCATGACCACGCCCCAAAAAAAGAAAGCATCCGAGCTACGTAGCCAACAATGGTTTGGCCGCGATGGTAAAGACGGTTTTATGTACCGCAGCTGGACCAAAGGCAAAGGTGTGCCGCACGATCAATTCGACGGCCGCCCGGTGATCGGCATTTGCAATACCTTCAGCGAGATGACGCCCTGCAACAGCCACTTTCGCACCCTGGCAGAACAGGTCAAGATCGGCGTTTATGAAGCGGGCGGCTTTCCACTGGAATTCCCGGTGATGAGCCTGGGCGAAACCATGCTGCGCCCCACCGCCATGCTGTACCGCAACCTGGCCAGTATGGACGTGGAAGAAAGCATTCGCGGTAACCCGATGGACGGCGTAGTGCTGTTGATGGGCTGCGACAAAACCACACCCGCGCTGATGATGGGCGCCTCCAGCGTCGATTTGCCCACCATTGGCGTGAGCGGTGGCCCAATGCTGAGCGGCAAATGGCGTGGCAAAGAAATTGGCTCGGGCACTGGCCTGTGGCAGATGAGTGAGCAGGTGCGCGCCGGCACACTAAGTATTCAAAATTTCAACGAAGCCGAAAGCTGCATGCACCGCAGCCACGGCCATTGCATGACCATGGGCACAGCCAGCACCATGGCCAGCATGGTCGAGTCATTGGGCGTGGGCCTGCCCGGCAACGCGGCCTACCCGGCGGTCGATGGAAGGCGCAATGTGCTGGCCCGCATGGCTGGGCGGCGCATTGTAGATATGGTGCATGAAGACCTGAAGCTATCGAAAATCGTGACGCGTCAGGCGATGGAAAACGCCATTCGAATCAATGCTGCCATTGGCGGTTCGACCAATTTTGTCATCCATCTGCTGGCTATCGCAGGCCGCCTGGGTGTTGAGTTGAAGCTGGAAGACTTTGACAAGCTTGCATCTGAATTGCCTTGCCTGTTGAACCTGCAACCGTCGGGCAAGTTTTTGATGGAAGACTTTTGCTACGCTGGTGGCCTGCCCGTGGTGATGAAGGAGATGGCGCAGTTTTTGCACAAAGACCTCATCACCTGCACGGGCGACACGGTGTGGAACAACGTGAAGGACGCGGAGAACTTCAACACCGAAGTGATTCAGCCGCTGGCGACACCTTTTAAAGACCACGCAGGCATTTGCGTGCTGCGCGGCAACCTGGCACCGCGCGGTGCGGTCATCAAACCGAGCGCTGCCACGCCAGCGCTCTTGGTGCACACAGGCCGCGCCGTGGTGTTTGAAGACTATGACGACTTTCATGCCCGTATTGACGACGACAACCTGGACATTGACGAGACCTGCGTGATGGTACTCAAAAACGCAGGCCCCAAGGGCTACCCCGGCATGGCCGAATGCGGCAACATGCCGCTACCGCCCAAGCTACTGAAAAAAGGCATTACCGACATGGTGCGCGTGAGCGATGGGCGCATGAGCGGCACCGCGTATGGCACGGTGGTGCTGCACACCGCGCCCGAAGCGGCGGCGGGGGGGCCACTGGCGATTGTGCAAAACGGCGACATGGTGGAGCTGAACGTACCTAAGCGCCTGTTGCACCTGCATGTCAGCGACGACGAAATTGCGGCGCGTATGGCAAAGTGGACAGCACCCAAGCCCGCGCTTGATTCCGGCTACTGGAAGCTGTATATCGACAACGTCAACCAGGCCGACGAAGGTTGCGACATGGGCTTTTTGCGTGGCATGCGCGGCAGCTTTGTGCCGCGCGACAACCACTAAAAACCAATGCACAAACGATTCGACATCGTGGCCTTGGGCGAAGGCATGGTCGAATTTAACCAGACCCGCCCCGGCGAACCACAATATCTGCAAGGCTTTGGTGGCGATACCAGCAACGCCGTCATTACGGCAGCTCGGCAGGCGCACGCACGGCGTACGTCAGCGTAGTGGGTGATGACAGTTTTGGCAAGCTTTTACTGCAATTATGGGCTGAGGCCAGCGTATATTATGCGCAAGTAGCTATTAATTCAATAGCGACTACCGGTATGTAATTTGTCAACCACGGGCCTGTTGGCCACGAATTCAGCTACCGGCGCGCAGGCTCTGCTGCCGCGCAAATGGTACTGACCGATGCGCAACTGGCACATGCGGTGCAAGCCGCGCGCTATGCCAATGTCGCCGCTGCACTGGCCGTGCAGGGTTTTGGTGCCGTAGCCCCATTGCCCTACCCAGAAGCGGTTGACGCACGGCTCAAAGCCATGCACCAAGAAAATAGCGGGCAGTACATAATGCGTGCATGACCACGCCTGAACGCCCCTTCATCGCTGTGGACTGGGGCACCAGTTCCTTTCGCGCGGCATTGATCGCGCCCGATGGCGAAATTTTGGACGAACTGGCTGACACACGCGGAATTTTGACTTTCAAACCCGGTGAGTTTGCTCCTTATTTAATAGCTACTTGTGCACGTTTTGTAAAGGCTGGCGGCTTTGTCTATCTCTTGTCCGGCATGATCGGCAGCAAAAACGGTCTGGTCGAAGTACCCTACTGCCCTTGCCCGGCAAACGCAGCGCACCTTGCGGCCAAGGTGGCCTGGGTGGTGAAAGACCGTATTGCCATCGTGCCCGGTGTGCGCAGCGAATATGAAGACGTGATGCGCGGCGAAGAAACCCAAATCATTGGTGCAGCTAGCGTACTGGATATGGAATCGGGCCTGATGGTGTTACCTGGCACGCACAGCAAATGGGTCACCCTAGAAGGCGGCGCGATTGCTGGCTTTAACACTTTTATGACTGGCGAATTTTATTCGCTGCTCTCCAAACATTCCATTTTGGCCAAAAGTTTGCCCGACCCGTCCGAAAAAGAAGCACCACTAGACACCAAGGCCTATCTGCACGGCATCGAACACGCCACACTGAGTGAAAGCCTGCTCAACACCGCGTTCTCGCTGCGGGTCAAGTCGATCTTTGGGCAGATGCACCCTGCGCAGGCAGCCAGCTATTTGTCGGGCCTGGTGATAGGGGAGGAGTTGATCTCGATGCAACTGGAGCCAGGCAGCGAGGTGGTCATCGTAGGCTCTCAGGCGCTGTGTGAACGCTACCACCTGGCGCTGCAACATTTGCAGGTGGAATGCCGCACACTGGGCACCCAGGCCGCGTGGGCGGGGCTGCATTTGATTTACCAACACCTGCGCCAAACACGGTAAACATTTTGGTGCTCAGCACATCATGCAAGACAACACCATATCTTTTGGGCTGCGCGACAAGGTCGTGTTGATTACCGGCGCGGCGCAAGGCATTGGCGCAGCCTGCGCGCGGCGCTTTGCACGCGAGGGGGCCAAGCCGGTGCTGTGCGACGTGGCAGATGCTGGCGGACAGGCACTGGCTGGCGAGCTGGGCGCGCTGTATGTGCATGCCGACGTGGGCGACAGCGCCCAGGTCAACACCCTGGTGCAAGCCGCTGTGCAGGCGCATGGCCGCATAGACGTGCTGGTGAACAACGCAGGCATTTTCAAAGCTGCCGACTTTTTGGACGTGACCGAAGAAGACTTTGACGCCGTGATTCGCGTTAATTTAAAAGGCGCGTTTTTGGTGGCGCAGGCTGTCGCGCGGGAGATGGTCAAGACGGGCGGTGGAAGTGTCGTCAACATGAGCTCGGTCAACGCCGTCATGGCCATTGCCAATATCGCCAGCTACAACATGAGCAAGGGCGGCATCAACCAGCTCACCCGTGTCATGGCCTTGGCGCTGGCAGACCATGGCATTCGCGTGAACGCCGTGGCACCGGGTACCATTGCCACCGAACTGGCAGCCAAGGCCGTGCTGACCAGTATTGAGGCCAAAGCTAAAATCATGAGCCGCACCCCCATGAAGCGCCTGGGCACGCCCGAAGAGGTGGCCGACGTGGTGGCCTACCTGGCCAGCGATGCGTCCAGCTATATGACCGGTGAAATCGTCACGGTAGACGGCGGGCGCATGGCGCTCAATTACACGGTTTGACCATTTTTTAACTGCACAACTTTTATGACGACCGAAGAAACTCTGGCCCTGTGGCAACAGCAAATGCAAGCCGTTACCGCTGCCAAACACAGCGGATCAGGCGTTGGCATTGCGCAGCCTGAACAATTTGCCGGCAAAACGGGCCTACAGCTTATGCAGGCCATGATGGCGGGCGAGCTGCCCTACTCGCATATTTCTGACACGATGGATTTTGACCTGGTAGAAATCGCTTTAGGCCAAGCCGTCTTTCAGGGCACACCGCAACTCAAACACTACAACCCCATGGGCGGCGTGCACGGCGGCTGGTACGCTACTTTACTCGACTCTGCCGTAGGCTGCGCCGTGCACACCATGATGCCGGCTGGCCGCGCTTACACCACGGCAGAACTAAGCGTCAACATCGTGCGTGCGGCGTCCAGCAAAACTGGGCCGTTACGCGCCATTGGCACCGTCATCCACTGCGGCAAACAGTTGGCTACGGCAGAAGGCAAACTGGTCGGCCCGGACGGCAAGCTGTACGCGCATGCCACCACCACTTGTTTGGTTTTTGACATGCAAAAAGCATAATTTTGTGTAAAATACCCGTAATGCCAGCGTAGATATTGCGCGAGCAGCTACTTATTTAATAGCAATCTTTACCCAAGGAGTCATCATCATGCAACTTTTACACACCATGCTACGGGTGGGCAACCTGCAACGCTCCATCGACTTTTACACCCAGGCCATGGGCATGACCCTGCTGCGCACCACCGACGTGCCTTCGCAAAAGTATTCTTTGGCGTTTATCGGTTACGGCAGCAACCCCGAGCATGCCGAGATTGAGCTGACCTACAACTACGGCGTTGATAAGTACGAGCTGGGCAGCGCCTATGGCCATATCGCCCTGGGTGTACCCGATGTGGTGGGCACCTGCGACAAGGTGCGGGCGGTAGCCGCGCAATTTGGTGCCAGCATCAGTCGTGAACCTGGCCCGGTGAAGGGTGGCAGCACCTTTATCGCGTTTATTACCGACCCGGATGGGTACAAGATTGAGTTGATCCAGCGGGGTTGAATTCCCAGGATTTGTATCGCGCTGGGGTTTTGGGGACGAATGCTTGCGGGTGTACGCAGGGTGAGCGTAGGCTGCAGCCCCTCATGTAGGAGTACCTAAAATCGGGTCAAGAGCCTACGCTCACCCTGCTGCGATTGCGGTGAATATTCGGACAGTCACGCTCTCAGAAACTATGGGTTTTCAAGCGTTGAACGCCAACTATTTCAGCGGCTTGGCTAGGTGTTTGCGAACCCGACGATTTCAGGTACTCCTGTATGAGGAGTGGTCGCAAACACCTAGCCAAGCAGCGACCAACGCATGAGCACAACCGCGAACACCTCGCCAAGCAGGCACAAAACCCAGCGCCAAACCCAGCGCCAAACCTGCGCACGACGAGCAGGTTATTGACCAAAAGGCTATGGATAGCGGCGCACCAGCGACTCGGCCACGCACACCGGCTTGGCAGAACCTTCGCGCTCCACGGTCACTTCCCAGGTCATTTGCACGCCGTCATTGTCGATCTTGTCGCAGGCCAGCAGCTTCATGCGGGCGCGCAAGCGGCTGTTCACGGGCACGGGGGCCATAAAGCGCACCTTGTTCAGCCCGTAGTTCACACCCATGCGCGACTGCACAATTTCAAAACTGGACTCAAAGAACCTGGGCAAGAGCGACAAGGTTAAAAACCCATGCGCAATCGGTGCACCAAACGGCCCTGCCTTGGCGCGCTCCACATCAACGTGGATCCACTGGTGGTCGCCCGTGGCCTGCGCAAACTGGTTGATCTGCTCTTGGGTGACGGTGATCCAGTCGCTGGGAGCGACTTGCTGACCTACGGTGGCGGCGATTTCTGCGAGGGTTTGGAAAGTTTTCATGGGTTCCAGGATGCGGGATAGGTGGTTGTTTTTGCTATATTTTTAGGAGCTGCTCGCGCATATTCCACGCTGGCATCAGGCGTTTTTAGCCTCAGAATTGCATCCATGAACCAAGCTGGCGTCAATCAAGCCACTTGCACAAGGCCTGCCACTGATCCAGGTCTTTTTCTACCCGGCTCTTTGCCACATCAAACAGCGTCAGCCCGCGCGCTGCCAGGTGAATGTAATTTTGTGTGTCGCGCAAGTTAGCCAGAACGGGCAGCCCCAGGTTGCCGGTAAATTCTTGCAGTTTGTCCGCCGAAATCGTGCGCCCGTCTACCCGCATGCCCACCAAGCCCACTTGCAGCTTGCCGGTCTTGGTGTGTTCGGCCAGCTCGTCCAGAAATTTGCTGGTGGCGAAAATGTCGAACACGCTGGGCTGCAGGGGCACCAGCACCTTGTCGGCCAGCTTCATCACGTCTTTAAAGCGCCAGCCGTGCAGGCCGCCGGGGGTGTCTAGCACCACGTGGGTGGTGCCTTTGGGCGGTTTGGCTATCAGGTCTGCCGTAACGTCCCAGGTGGCAATGGGCCGCGCAGCTGGCGGGCGCAGGCCCAGCCACAGGCGGGACGATTGCTGGCGGTCTGCGTCGCCCAGCATGACCGCATGCCCCTTGCTGGCGTAATAACCCGCAATATTGGTGGCCAGGGTGGACTTTCCGACGCCACCCTTGGGGTTGGCAACAACAATCACGGGCATGGTTGGCTCCTGAAATATTCTTGGACAAGTACTCGTGGCTATATGGTATCCAATTTCGACACCCAGTAACAAAAAAGCCGCGTCAATTGGCTTGAAGCGGCTTTTGGAGGGTAAAACTGGCTGATGCCAGCGTAGAATATGCGTGAACAGCTACTAATTTAATAGCGAATATTCATTCGATCAGCGAAACTTGGACTGCGGAACCGTCTGTAAATCACCCGGCAAGCTGCTGACATAACCCGCCAACACCTTCATTTCGGCATTGGTAAACTGCTTGGCAATACCGCCCATCACGCCATTGGAGCGGCCCACTTTGGGGTTGCCTTCAGTTTTGTAAGCTTTCAGCGCTACGGTCAAATAGTCTGCATGCTGACCGGCGATTTTGGGGTAGCTGGGGTCGATCGGCTTGGCAAAGTTGGCGCCGTGACAAGAAATGCAGGCACCCTTGGTCAGCAGTTCGGCAGCCTTGGCGCTGGGTTCTACGCTGGCTTTTTCAGGCAGCGCAGCACCTTGCACCACACCCAGCTGTGCATAGTACGCGGCCAGGTCAGCCATGTCTTGCTCAGACAGCGGCGCGGCAATCGCCACCATGGTGGGGTGCTTGCGCTCCCCTTTTTGGTAAGCCGCCAGCGCGTTGCTGATGTACTTGGCACCCTGGCCCGCGATTTTGGGGACTTTGTAAATTTCTGGAAAACTGGCCTGGTAGCCCTGGATGCCGTGGCAGCCGATACACATGGCAGCCTTGGTTTTGCCAACATCGGCATTACCCTTGCTGTCTTGCGCTTGCGCGCCTGTAGTCAGGGCCATAGCAATAGTCACCGGGGCGACAAAAAAGGTCAGGGCGGAGCGGAGCAACTGGTTCATTTTGCGTTCAAAATAGTGGTAAGTGCACAGACGGTTAGCGTCTGTCAACAACATCGAATTATATCCGGCCAAATCCTGGCTCTCAGTTAACCCCCACAGCCCCCTATGTTATGAAATTCCAAGGCTCCCAAAACTACGTCGCCACGCAAGATTTGATGCTCGCCGTCAACGCCGCCATCACCCTCAAGCGCCCCTTGCTGGTCAAAGGCGAGCCCGGCACCGGCAAGACCATGCTGGCCGAAGAAGTCGCCGCTGCATTGAACATGCCGCTCTTGCAATGGCACATCAAGTCCACCACCAAGGCGCAGCAGGGCCTCTACGAATATGACGCCGTCTCGCGCCTGCGCGACTCGCAGCTCGGCGATGCCCGCGTGTC
>JAYVTG010000007.1:0-84745 GCA_043774625.1 Polaromonas sp.
GCGACGGGTGAGCGGGTGTGCGATGAAAATTTTTTGGGAAGGCGCGCGTTGTTCAAGGTCGAGTGCTACACAACGCAGTTCGCGCGTGTTTTCCAAAAACATTTTGCAGTGCATACCCCGAGCGCGGCGCTCGCCCACCAAACTGGCGTATTCCCTTTGAGAACAAACCCCCCTCGAGCGCGGCGCTCACCCACCAACGAGGCGCTTTTCCCTTGAGAACAGCACAAGCCCACCAACGAGGCGCTTTCCCCCGCGCGCTAGCCCACCATCTTGACGCTCAAACCGAAGCGGGTTACATTACTAACCAATTGGTCATTAACTAACCATGCAAGCAAATACCGTACTAGAAGACATCGCTGCAGAAGAGGCTCCCAGCCGCCGTGGTCGGCGCAAAGAAGCGCGTCCGGGCGAACTGGTGGCCGCTGCGCTAGACCTGTTTGTAGAAAAAGGCTTTGCCGCCACCCGGGCAGAAGAAGTCGCCGCGCGTGCTGGCGTGTCTAAAGGCACCCTGTTTTTGTACTTTCCCACCAAAGAAGACCTGTTCAAAGCTGTTGTGCAAGAAAACATAGCGTCGGTGCTGCAAGAAGGGCTGGAGGAACTGCACACCTTCACCGGCAGCACCGCCGAGCTGGTGCCCTACATGATGATGACCTGGTGGGAACGCTACGGCGCCACCAAAGCGTCGGGCATTACCAAGCTGATGCTCAGCGAATCGAGCAACTTCCCCGAATTGGCGCAGTTTTACCAAGAAAGGGTCGTCACGCCTTGCAGGGTGCTAATTACCGGCGTGATTCAGCGCGGCATAGACAGGGGCGAGTTTCGTGCAGTGAGCGTTGAGAATGCGATCTTTTCGATTCTTGCACCCATGATGTTTTTGATCATGTGGAAGCATTCGCTGGGCCCCTGTTGCCCCGCGGGCCATAACATTGACCCGCTGGAATACCTCAAGACCCAGGCCGACATCGTGGTGCAAGGTTTACTGCGGCGTGATGCCGTCTTCACACCAACTTCACGCAGCCCTGCTTAAATGCCTGCTTTGTTTGGCCCTCACATTCAAATAAATAGTTAATAGTCACATGAAAAAGTATTGGAAATGGGTCATTGTTTTACTGGTGCTGGTGCTGATTGGCGCTGCTGCGGCGCGCATCGTCGCGGCGCGCAAGGCACAAACCGCAGCGCCCGTGGCCAAGGCCGAACCCGTGATGGAACTGGCCGCCAGCGATGTGTTCACACTGCAATCCATCGACCTGGCGCAGGGCTTGCCCATATCTGGCAGCTTGCGCGCAGCCAACACCGCCGTCGTCAAGGCGCGCGTAGCTGGCGAACTGCAAGGCTTAAAACTGCGTGAAGGCGACACGGTAAAAGCGGGCCAGGTCGTTGCGCGTGTAGACGCAGCCGAATACCAGGCCCGCGTTACCCAGGCGCAGCGCAGTGCCGACGCAGCCAAGGCGCAGATCGACATTGCACAGCGCAGTTTTGACAACAACAAGGCACTGGTCAACCAGGGCTTTATTTCAGCCACCGCGCTGGACATGTCAGCAGCCAACCTGGAAGCTGCCAAGTCTACGCATGCCTCCAGCATGGCGGCTGTGCAAATCGCGCTCAAGTCGCTGGACGACACGGTACTGAAAGCACCCATCTCTGGTGTGGTGTCGCAGCGATTGGCCCAGCCGGGCGAGCGTGTAGGCGTGGACGCGCGGGTGCTGGAGATTGTGGACGACAACCGCCTGGAGCTGGAAGCGCAGATCAGCCCGGCAGATTCTGTGGACGTGCGTGTGGGGCAGGCTGCGCAGCTCAAGATTGAAGGGCGCAAAGACGCGGTTGCCGCAACTGTGGTGCGCATCAACCCCAGCGCGCAGGCCGCCAGCCGCAGCGTGCTGGTGTATCTGGCAGTGGCCGCGTCGCCCGGTTTGCGCCAAGGCCTGTTTGCAGAAGGCACCCTGGACACCGCCCGCATGCAAAGTCTGGCCGTGCCCCTGTCTGCGGTGCGCAACGACAAGCCCGCGCCCTATGTGCAGGTGATTGAATCTGGCCTGATTGCCCACCGCACGGTAGAGCTGGGCCCCAAGGCAGATGCAGCAGGAACCGCCATGGTTGCTATTAAAAACGTAGCTGCTGGCGCACAGTTGACGCTGGCTAGTGCCGGTTTTTTGCGTGAAGGCACAAAAGTGAGCATGGCCAGCAGCAAACCAGTAGCCAAAGTTGCAGAGGCTGCGGCCGACCAGCCCGCAGCGGCGGCTTCGCCTGCCAAATAACGGGGCAACACAGCATGTGGTTCACCCAAGTCAGCCTGCGCAACCCCGTCTTTGCCACCATGATGATGCTGGCATTGGTGGTGCTGGGCGCCTTCAGCTACCAGCGTTTGAAGGTAGACCAATTTCCCAACGTAGATTTTCCGGTAGTCGTCATCACCACAGAATACCCTGGCGCTTCGCCTGAAATTGTAGAAACCGAAGTCACCAAGAAGATTGAAGAAGGCGTCAACTCGATTGCGGGTATCAGCGCCCTCACCTCGCGCAGTTACGAAGGTCAGTCGGTTGTCATTATGGAGTTTCAGCTCAATATTGAAGGCCGCAAGGCTGCCGAAGACGTGCGCGAAAAAATCGGCACCATCCGCCCTCTTTTGCGCACCGAAGTGAAAGAGCCGCGCGTGTTGCGCTTTGACCCATCCAGCCGCTCGGTATGGTCTGTTGCGGTACTGCCCGACCCCAAAGCAGCAAAAACCATGAACGCGGTAGAGCTGACCGGCTGGGCCGACCAGGTATTAAAGAAACGCCTGGAGAACGTACGCGGCGTGGGCTCCGTCAGCCTGGTGGGCGGCACCAAACGCGAGATCAACATTTACCTCAACGCACAGGCCATGGAGTCGCTGGGCATCAGCGCAGACCAGGTGGCCACCGCTGTGCGCAGCGAAAACCAGGACTTGCCCGTAGGTGCCGTGCGCTCCATCACGCAAGAACGCGTGGTGCAGGTGCAGGCACGCATGAAGCGGCCTGAAGACTTTGCGGGCATCATTGTCACCCGCAAGGGCGGCGCAGCCATTACGGTAGGCCAGGTCGCGCGCATCAGCGACGGAGCGCAAGAAGTAGACAGCCTGGCGCTGTACAACGGCCAACGCACCTTGCTGCTCACGGTGCAAAAAGCACAAGACGACAACACCATTGACGTGGTAGACGGCTTGAAAAAAACCCTGGCCGAGGTGGTAACCCAATTACCGCCCGGTGTGCGCCTGGAGCCGATTGTGGACGCTTCGCGCCCCATCAGGGTGGCAGTAGCCAACGTGCAGCGCACCTTGATTGAAGGCGCGCTGCTGACCATTCTGATTGTGTTTTTGTTCCTCAATTCCTGGCGCTCTACCGTCATCACCGGGCTGACTTTGCCCATCGCCCTGATCGGCACCTTCTTGTTTATGAACATGCTGGGCTTTACCATCAACATCATCACGTTGATGGCGCTGTCGCTGTGCGTGGGCTTGCTGATTGACGATGCGATTGTGGTGCGGGAGAACATTGTGCGCCATGTGCAAATGGGCAAGACACCGTTTGATGCGTCGATGCAAGGCACACAAGAGATAGGCCTGGCCGTGCTGGCTACCACCTTCTCTATCGTCGCGGTGTTTTTGCCGATTGGTTTTATGGGCGGCATCATCGGCAAGTTCTTCCACGAGTTTGGTTTAACCATCGTCGCTGCCGTGCTGATTTCGATGTTCGTCAGTTTCACGCTGGACCCGATGCTCTCGTCCATCTGGCATGACCCAGCGATTGACCAACACGGCAAACCGTTTGTGCCCCAAAACTGGTACGACAAAACCATAGGCCACGTCACGCACTGGTTTGAAGTTGCCACAGAGCGGCTGGCCGACGGCTATCAAACCATTTTGCGCTGGAGCTTAAAGCACAAAAAAACCACAGTAGCCATTGCCCTGGCTATCTTTGCCGCTAGCATTATGATAGTACCCGTGCTGGGCACCGAGTTTGTGCCCAAGGCAGATTTTTCAGAAACCACGATCAACTTCAACACGCCTGTAGGTTCGTCACTCGAAGCGACCGAGGCCAAAGCCAAGCAGGTAGAGGCCATCATTCGCTCTCTTCCCGAGGTACGGTACACGCTCACCACCATCAACACCGGCAATGCGCAGGGCAAAATTTATGCAGCGGTTTATATTCGTTTGGTAGACCGCAAGTCGCGCAGCCTGAGTGTGGACCAAATGGCTTCTGTGCTGCGCGAACGCCTGAACCGCGTGGCGGGCATTACGGTTACCCACGTCGGCTTGCTCGACTCGGTAGGCGGCAACAAGCAGCTTGAATTTTCGCTCAAAGGCGCAGACTTGAAAGAGCTGGAACGGCTGGCGGTGCAAGTGATGGACAAAGTGCGCAATGTGCAAGGCCTGGTCGATCTGGACAGCAGCGTAAAACCCAGCAAACCCACCATTGAAGTAGACGTGCGCCGCAACGTCGCGTCTGACCTGGGCCTGAACATCAACCAGATCGGCAATGGGCTGCGCACCCTGGTAGCGGGCCAAACCGTGGGCAACTGGCGCGCGGCCGACGACCTGACCTATGACGTGAACGTGCGCCTGTCACCCGACGCACGCAACACCCCGCAAGACCTGGAGCGCCTGCCCTTTACGGTGGGCAACAACGCCGATGGCAGCGCCCGCGTCGTGCGGCTAAACCAGGTAGCCAGCGTGCGCGAGTCGACTGGGCCGAACCAGATCAACCGGCGCGACCTGACGCGTGAGGTCAGCATCAACGCCAACGTGTATGGACGTTCTGCAGGCGAAGTGTCCAACGACGTGAAAAAGGCACTGGAAGCCACGACATTTCCAGCAGGCTACAGCTACCAGTTTGGCGGCAGCACCAAGAACATGGCCGAATCATTTGGCTACGCCATTTCTGCACTGGTGCTGGCTATCGTTTTTATCTACATGATTCTGGCCAGCCAGTTCAAAAGCTTTTTGCAACCGCTGGCGCTGATGACGGCCCTGCCCCTCACACTGATTGGCGTGGTGCTGGCATTGCTGATGTTCAAGTCCACGTTGTCGATGTTCTCGGTGATTGGCGTGGTAATGCTCATGGGCCTGGTGACCAAAAACGCTATTTTGCTCATTGACTTTGCCATTCGCGCCCGCGAAGACAAATATGACGAAGCCGGCCACCTTGTGCCCGGTGTCGAGCGCTCCGAGGCTTTGTTACTGGCCGCCAAAGTGCGCTTGCGCCCCATTTTGATGACCACGCTGGCGATGATTTTTGGCATGGTGCCACTGGCCTTTGCACTGTCCGAAGGGTCGGAACAACGCGCGCCCATGGGGCAGGCGGTGATTGGTGGTGTCATCACCTCGTCGCTGCTCACCTTGGTAGTGGTGCCAGTGGTGTATTGCTACATGGACGACCTGGCCAATTGGTTTAAACGCCTGTTTACAGGCAAGGCCCATCCCCAAGCAATTAAAATTGATGGTTTGCCCCGTTCAGCAGAGTAAGTAGCACCCCGCTTTGAGCTGCATCACACCGCTACCCTCCTCTTTTTTTCTTATAAGTTCTGAAATGACCACCATGAATATCGAACAAGCCCGCTTCAACATGATCGAACAGCAAATCCGCCCCTGGGACGTGCTGGACAGCCACGTGCTCCAGTTGCTAGCCAGCGTCAAGCGCGAAGATTTTGTGCCCCTGGCACACAAGGCCCTGGCCTTTGTAGACATGGAAATCCCGCTGCGCGAAGGCGGTGCACGCGGGCAAAGCATGTTGGCCCCCAAGGTAGAAGCCCGCATGCTGCAAGACCTGGCCGTGCACAAGCATGAAAAAGTGCTGGAGATTGGCTCTGGCAGTGGCTATATGACGGCCTTGCTCGGCCACCGTGCGCAGCGCGTCATCAGCCTGGAAATAGTGCCCGAACTGGCCGCCATGGCACGCGAAAATTTGCAAAAAGCAGGCATCTACAACGCCGAGGTGCGCGTGGCCGATGGCTCCAAAGACATGAGCGTGGACGGCCCGTTTGACGTGATTGTGCTGTCTGGCTCGGTAGAGCATATCCCCGCCAGTTTGTTGGCCCAACTCAAGCCTGGTGGCCGCTTGGCTGCCATAGTGGGCGACGAACCCATGATGCGCGCCACCTTTGTGACCAAGGGTGCAGACGGCAGTGCAGTGACCACCCAGCCCTGGGACACGGTAGCCCCGCGCCTGGTGAGTTTTGCTGTTGCTTCCAAATTCCACTTCTGAACGACTGTACTCAACGGCTTTACTAAACGTCTACAACCCCAAGCCATGCAGAGCCATATCGCACAAATCCGCCCCGCAGCGTTTGCCCCATGGGCCAGCGCACAAGCGCAAGCTGACACAGCGCCGCCCCTGGTGCTGGACGTGCGCGAGACCTGGGAGTTCAACACCGCCAAACTGCACCCGCTGGCGGTGCCGTTTGACGTGTTGCACATTCCCATGACCGAGCTGCAGCAACGGCTGGCCGAACTGCCACCAGGCCGCACGATTGCCTGCCTGTGCCACCACGGCATTCGCAGCCAGCGCGTCGCCATGTTTTTATTGCAAAACGGTTTTGAGCATGTCGTGAATATTGCTGGCGGTATAGATGCCTGGAGCGCCGAAGCTGACAGTTCTGTACCGTTGTATTAATTTTTTGAATGCATTGCCCCAAAGGACAACCATGAAAACAACCCGCTACCGTTATCACCTGCTGGCCATTGCATGCACCGCAGCCTTTGGCCACAGCGTGCAAGCGCAAAGTTTGTCGGCCCTGTATGAGTCTGCCCGCACCTACGACGCGGCCTACCTGTCTGCCAAAGCGCAGCACGACGCCAACCTGGCCAAGTCTGAACAAGCCCGAGCCGGTGTTTTGCCCACAGCCAACTTGAGCGCGGGCGTTTCGCGCACCAATCTTGAAGTCACCAGCCCCCGCACAGAACGTACTTTCACCACGCAAAGCGTTGGCGTCACCGCCAACCAGCCGCTGTACCGCCCTGCCAACTGGGCTACCTACGATCAAGGTAAAAAGCAGATAGAGCTGTCAAAATCCGCCCTCGATGCTGTTGAACAAG
The DNA here is from genome assembly GCA_043774625.1 of Polaromonas sp. Classification (GTDB taxonomy): domain Bacteria; phylum Pseudomonadota; class Gammaproteobacteria; order Burkholderiales; family Burkholderiaceae_C; genus JAAFIP01. Next base: position 7,049 of record JAYVTG010000007.1, read on the forward strand.
ACATCATCGTGCGTGTCAGCCAAGCTTATTTTGACGTGTTGGCCAGCCAGGACAGCTTGACCTTTGTCAAAGCGCAAAAAACCGCCGTAGCCGAACAACTGGCTTCTGCCAAACGCAATTTTGAAGTGGGCACATCCACCATTACCGACACCCGCGAAGCACAGGCGCGCTACGACCTAGTGATTGCACAAGAAATTGCCGCAGAAAACGACCTGCGCGTCAAAAAACTGGCGCTGGATATAGTGGTCGGCAAAACCGGCACCGACCCCCGCCCTGTTGCCCTGCCGCTGAACCTACCCGCCCTGACACCCAACGACGTGAACCAGTGGGTGCTGCAATCTGAAGACCAGCACCCCAGCATCAAGTCGGCGCAGGTGGCGCTAGACGTTGCCAAGCTGGAAACCACGAAAGCCGAGGCAGGCAACAAACCCACGCTGGACGGCACCCTGGGTTACAACATCAGCCGCAACCCCAATGGCGGCACCACCAGCGGTTTGAGCAGCCAAACAAATTCTGCCAGCATTGGCGTTGTTTTTAACTACCCCTTGTTTGCTGGTTACGCCATTCAAAACCGCATCAAGGAAACCGTGAGCCTGGAAGAAAAAGCCCGCAACGACCTGGAAGGCGCCAAACGCGCCATTGCCCAGGCTACGCGCACGGCGTATTTTGGCGTGGTGTCTGGCCAGGGCCAGGTCAAGGCGCTGGAGGCCGCAGAAGCATCGAGCCAAAGCGCACTGGACGCCAACAAGCTGGGCTACCAGGTGGGTGTGCGCATCAACATCGACGTGCTCAATTCGCAAAGCCAGTTGTTCCAAATCAAGCGCGACCTGGCCAAGGCGCGTTACGACGTGCTGGTGGGCGGCTTACGCCTGCGCCAGGCTAACGGAACCTTGAAGCCCGAAGACCTGGATGCAGTGAACACGCTGCTGGCCAAGTAATCTGCCAGCCTCGTCATTGCACTGGCTTGCGCCTTGACCAGAGCATTAAGCTAAAGGTTTGGCAGCGAGCAGCTTGTCTGCATAGTCTTGCCAGCGTGCACCTTTGTCCACGCCTGCAAACACACCGGCTGCCGCGTTGTCTGCCACCCACTGGTGCTTGTTGGCAATGGCCGCCGCCATAAAGGGTTCAAACCCCGCCTCGCGCACCGTGTTGGCTGACTCGCGCATTTCCTCGGCCCGGCGTTTGCCGTGCTGCACCACCCGGCTAAAAAAGTAAGCGCCCTGCGTGTCCCAGTCAATGCTGGGAAAGGTCTCGGCCAGCGTGGGCAACACATGGTCTTCTACGCCATATGCGCGCGCCGTAGCATAGCTTTCTATCACCAAGGCCTCCAGCCCTTTGATCATCACGCTGCGGCACATCTTGATGGCGCTGGCCACCCCCAGTTTGTCGCTCACCGCCTTGGCATCCAGCTCCCAGGCAAGCAATATTGCTGCCAATTCGGTAGCGCGCGGGCCACCCAGCAACATGGGCACCTTGATGCCATAAGGCGGAACCGATGTCATCACGCCCGCCTCCACATAATGCGCACCCGCCGCGTGAATAGCCGCCGCGCACTGCTGCCTGGTGCCGGGCGACGCAGAATTCAAATCCAGAAACACAGCACCCGGTTGTACATGCCGCGCCGCCTCTTGCGCCACCGCCAGCGTGCTGGACGCAGTCACCGCCGAGATGATGAAACGGCTGCCCGCACACAGCGCCTGCATGGACACCATGGCCTGCACGCCCGCAGAGTGCGCATGGGCCAGCTCGGCGGCTTGGGTAGCGGGGTTGACAAATTTCAAGTCCCAAGCCGACATAGCCTGCACGCCGGGTTTGGTTTTGAGACCAGCAGAAAAGGTTTTGCCCACCTCGCCGTAGCCGATGAGACCGATATGAGAAAAAATATTGTGCATGCCTGTATTATCTCAAGTGACCTGTCCCCATAACCGTACCAGATGACAATCTAAGCAGTCCGCAATACAGAGGTGTCCATACAATCACACTTGGCTCTTGATTTGTGGAAGCTGGCGCTGCTGCCACCTAACTTTCGGTAAATCTCAGGAACCGCTAGCCCGCCACAACTCGATCGAGCGTAGCTGTGACCTAGTTGTCAGTGAACCACGACATTTTTATCTGAACACTCTTTCATAGTATTTTCTTCTTTTATGGCCTCGGGATTTTTTGGAGGGATCACCGCCTGCAACTTATCCAACTTATTTTTAGGCAAGATTTCCTTAGAATCTAGTAAACATTGGTAATCCAAGTGTTAAATAAAAAGTCAACTATCTACGATTTAGCTGAATTATCTTCCAGCTCTGCGGCTACGGTCAGTGCAGTGCTGAATGGAACGTGGAAAAAAAGGCGCATCAGTGTAGCTACTGCAGAACGGATTTTTCAATTTGCAAAAGAAACAGAATTTAGTGTGAATCGCCAGGCTAGTGGCTTGCGAAAGAGTCGTTCTGGCTTGATCGGGATGATTATTCCCATGCATGACAATCGGTATTTCAGTTCTATGTCGCAAACTTTTGAGCAATTGGCGCGAGAAAGGCATTTGGTACCGATAGTAGTAAGCACATTGCGCGACCCTAAGCTTGAAGTGGAAACCGTACGGACACTGATTTCGTATCAAATCGAATATTTATTGATTACAGGAGCTACCGACCCTGATGGTGTGAGTAAGTTATGCAAACAACACAACATATCCAATGTCAATGTAGACCTGCCGGGGGAAAAGGCGCCCTCTGTTATCAGTGACAACTATTGGGGTGCCTATCAGCTAGTTAGAAAGATTATTGCAAACTCAAAGCCACAAGAAAACAAAGACAGAAATTGTTTGTATTTTATTGGTGGTGTAGCGACTGACCATGCAACTGGAAGACGAATTCAAGGCTTCTCAGATGCAGTTACCAAAGAGTTCGGTAGGTTTAAAAAGGTACAAATAAATACTTGTGGCTACGACGCAGAAAATGCAGAAACAGCGGTTAAGAACTTATATAAAAAATTAGGTGGACTGCCTCGGGGCCTATTCATTAACTCAACTATTGCCTTGGAAGGTGTCGTGAGATTTCTTAATAATTTACCTAAAAAAGAATTGCTTGAATGTGCGATTGGCAGTTACGATTGGGATCCGTTTGCTGCGCATTTAAGTTTCCCTGTAACGATGGTACGACAAGACGTAGCTGGCTTACTGAGAGAGGCATTCAAAATCATTGATAGCAGGGTTTTCAGCGAAGGGAAAATAGTGGAAATACGACCACACATAATGTGATTTGCTTTTACTTCGAGAGAAAAGGCAATCCGAAAAGTACCAAACTACACCTTTTCAAACAGCTCTTAGCTGGTACTAAAAACCTAACAAATAGATAAGTAAAGCTAGACTAATCCTGCCCTTCAGTCGCTAGCTAGCTAGGAACAGCATGTTCCCAGTTATATGAAATCTTTTTTGTGCAGCACGTACATTGAAACACTTTTAGCTCACAGGGTTTTTGAGTTTTTCAAATGTGGATTCTTGAGTTATCGAGCTACTGGGCTCGGTGCTGAAATGTTTTGAAGAAATCGCACCCAGGTCGTATACGACATCGCGCGTCTTCTCATATAAACTCAAGTAGACCTCGAAAATAGCATCGTATTTTGGCTTGAGCTGCGCATTAGGTTCGACTATCCGACCTGAAGTAATCCAAGTGTCAATGTCTGAACGCTTAAGTGCTCCGATAGCACATCCAGCTAAAAAAGCGTCTCCGTAAGATGCACCAATCGTGACCTGGGGTATCTCTTGCGAGCAACCACAAATATCAGAAACAATCTGCGGCCATAAATCCGATTGCGCGCCGCCGCCCACGGCAACTACTCGCCTAATTTCTGCACCGCTTGACCCGAAAGCTTCCAAGTTGTGCCTGATACCGAATCCAACGCCTTCAAGCGTGGCTTTAAAAAGATGCTCACGTGTGTGCATCAAATCTAAGCCTGCGACTACGCCGCGTGCGTGTGGATCAAGGATCGGAGTGCGTTCGCCGCTGAAATACGGTAAGACCAGTAAGCCATCGGCGCCTGCTGAAATTCCAATAGTGCTGGAAAACAACTCTTCGTATCCGTTGACATCAGATGTATCACGCGCGAGTTGATCTTTGAACCAACGCGTGAGACTACCAGTGGTGGCCATGCCCGCGGCTAAGTTGTACTGCCCAGAATATGCGCCCGCAGTCGTCCAAAGATTAGGTGCGGGTGTAGGCTTATTTTGGACTAGTATGAAAAACGTAGTGCTGCCATACATGATCATGAGATCACCCGGCTGAGTGACACCAACACTAATGGCTTCGCTAAGCGCGTCTACAGTGCCAAAAGTCACGGGTGTACCAGCGTGTAAACCAGTTGCTGTCGCCGCTTCGTTAGTTATGTGCCCCGCGATTTCATCGCTCCATCCTAGCTTGGGTAGCATGGTCTGCACACCAAACTGCTGCACATAGTGGGCATCCCATGCGGCCGTGTGCGGGTTGTACAGTGGCATGTAGTGACTGGCAGTGTGATGGTCAATACAGCTAATACCTGTTAAGCAGCGAACCAGAAAAGATGTTGCTGTACCAATACTGTGAGTTTTATCCCAAGTTTCAGGCTCATTTTTCTGAAGCCACCGGATTTTGGGCCCAACAGCCTGGCTGCTAAATGCCATGCGCGAATGGCTAAAAATATGATCTCTGCCGTATTCTGCGTTGAGATCATGAACCTCTTGCGCTGCCCGCACATCTACGCCGTACAAAATCCCAGGCCTTAATGGATTGCCCTGGGCATCCATGGGTAACAGACAAGGGCCTATTGCACTTATAGCGATACAGGCAACATCTCTACTGGCATAAATAGGCGAGCTAAATACCTCACTGCACAAGTGTTTTAAATCATGCCACCATACCTTTAGAGCATCGTGTTCCACGTGACCGACTACTGGGGTGCTGATGTCGTGCGCAACCACTGCGGTACGCAATATTTTTCCTGTGAAATCGGTAAGTACTGCTTTGCTGCTGTAGGTGCCGATATCAATGCCTAAAAGAAACTTTTTCATAAGATGCACGGTTTGGTAATGCCTACGGTCATGCAGACCGCTTGATTGCAAAAATTGCGCCTGCAATCAAAATAAACGAACCGATGATGATTTTTTGTAACGTACTTGGTACGCCGGCCAAAATCAGTACGTTGTTAATCAAGGTAATTAAAATAACACCGAGCACTGTGCCCAGTACCGTGCCATTACCGCCAGTAATGCGCGCTCCGCCCAAAATAACTGCAGCGATAACATCCAGCTCGGTGCCTACTAAATCAAAGGGGTTCGCCAAGCGCGTGCTTGATACATGCACCACTCCCGCGATACCGGCTAAAAGTCCCGCATAGCCAAAAATAAAAACATGAATAATGCGCAAGTTAAATCCCAAACGCGATGCAATTTGCAGACTGCCGCCAAGTGCGTAGACTGCTCGCCCCATTAAGGTGCGGTTCAGTAAAAACCAAGTTACCAGAGCAACTGCTACGAACACCAGCACTGACATAGGTAAAGTAGAAATAGCACCTTCCGCTGTGGGGTAGCGCGTAATCGCTAACCGACCAAACTCATCCATAGCATCAGGAATATTCATAAAAAAAGTAGCACCAATAAAGGTAAGCAAAAAGCCGCGATACAGGTATTGGGTGCCTATCGTGACAATTAGAGAAGAGGCATTTAGCGTGTGCACCAAGTACCCGTTCAACATGCCTAAAGTGGCACCAATCAGCGTACCACCTAGCAAAACAAGAACGAACGGTGCTGTTGGCCACAACAACATCACCGCTTTAGTCATGGCATACATGGATAAAGCAGCAATCGCTGTGAATGAGACATCAATACCGCCAGCGGCAAGTACTATCAACACACCCATAGCAAAAATACCCACAACTGTGCAGGAGCGAAGCAGATCAAACAATGTAGACACTTGGAAAAAATTGGGGTTGATAAGACCAACGGTAGCGACCGTAGCGACGATCAGCACTACAGTAAAAATCTCAGGGTGGCGAACTAAGAGCGGAAGGCTTGTAGTTTCAGTAATGACAGTAGTAGTTTTTAAATTAGTCATGGGAAAATCACTGTATGGGCAGATCGATGGAATCGCCAGCAAGCAATGCCTCGTGCAGACGTTCTTCGGTGAGGTTGGATGCCTCGAACTCATGGCTCATGCTGCCTTTTTTCATCAGTAGTATGCGGTCGCAGTTTTGCAGTAGCTCGGGTAAATCGTCGCTTATTAGAATGACTGATAAACCGTCTTGCGATAGTTGCTGAATAATTTTGTAAATCGTATCTTTAGAACCCACATCAACACCGACGGTGGGCCCATGCAAAATCAAAAGTTTGGGATTAATAGTTAACCAACGGCCGATCAGCACACGCTGCTGGTTGCCTCCCGAGAGGCTTTGCACCGGGCGCTCTACATCAGGTGTCGCCACTTGCAGCTTGGCTATGGTTTGCTTTGCAAGCGCGACAGCCGCTTGGCTATCAAAAAAACCGAATCGATTTTTGAGCCGATGCAGTATTGCCGCCACTACGTTGTCGCGGATGGGTTTGTCTAGAAATAAACCTTCATTCAGGCGATCCTCTGGCACATAACCGATACCCAGATTTATCGCATCACTGGGTGACTTCAATTGCACGTTTTCACCATTTAAGAACATACTACCTTGCGTAGCAGGTGATATGCCCGCTATGGTCAAGGCCAGCTCGTTACGGCCAGAATCAAGCAAGCCGGTGATGCCGACTATTTCTCCTCGGTGTAAATCAAAGCTCATGTTTTTGAAACTATTTTTTCGCCCCAAGTCAGTGACCCGAAGCATTACATCTGCTTGGGGTTTAGATGTGCGGTAGCGCTCTGCGCCCAAAGTCTTTCCCGTCATCAGGTGACTTAGCTGCGTCTTACTGTAGTCGGCGATGGGGCCTTGAGCGACTTTGGATCCATCACGCATCACGATCACTTGTCCGCCCATCGCATAGCACTCATCAAGCTTATGGCTAACAAATAATACGGCAACATTGTCTGCGCGCATGGTCGAGACTACGGCGACAAGACGGTCTACTTCGCGCTGCGTTAAGGCCGTGGTGGGCTCATCCATGATGACCAAGCGCGCTTTACTGGCAATTGCGCGGGCAATTGCAATTAGCTGCCGAGTGGCTATGGGCAGTAGCTCAACAGGCGTGGATATGAAATTAACATCAGAGGGAAGGTTCACCTTTTCAAGCGCACTACGGGTGGTGGCCAGCAATTTTTCGCGGTCAAGCAATCGGGCTAATCGTCCACGACTGGCTACCAGTTGCTCTGTGAGACCAATATTCTCTGCAACGCTTAAATTGGGGATCAGCGATAAGTCTTGGTAGACCGTTTCAATGCCGTAAGCCAGTGCCTGTAAAGGTTTTAAGCCCGTGTGGGAACGGCCGTCAATCATCACCGTGCCTTCATCTTGCGGCTGTGCACCAGAAAGGATTTTGATTAATGTGCTTTTGCCGCAGCCGTTCTCGCCAAGCAAGTGGTAAATCTCGCCCGCCTCAATGGTGAGTGACACACCGCGTAGGGCGTGTACACCAGCAAAGCGTTTGTGCACCTGTGTTATTTCCAAGAAAGGTGGATTGGTTTTAGCAACAAACTTAGGCATCGGCACCTCAGGAAAATCAACGGGACACAACATATTTTTATACGCAAAAGTAAATAAAATCTTTTGTGCAATCAAGAGCTTTACCATTTTGGGGTAGTGTCGGTGCTGCACTACCCCAGATTGGATGTAACCCGTGTTCAGGTTAGAACGGGTACTGCTTGTAGTTGGACTTGTCCACGTCTACCCAAGCCTGACCTTTGATGACTACACCGTTACCAGGGCCTTTAGTGACTGACACTTTGTTGTAGCCTTTGACACCTAAATCCATACCATCGGTCACTGTTTTGCCGTCGATATACATCTTGGCTACTTTGTTCATCACAATGCCTGCATCTTTTGGATCCCAGAAGGCAATACCTTTGATGGCACCGCTCTCAAGGAATTTTGCTGCGTCGTTGGGTAGACCTGTGCCAAAAACGCAGGTTTTAGCTTGCAAGCCTGCTTCATCGATAGCGCGGCCAATGCCTAGTACATCAAGCGAAGAAGAACCTTGGAAGCCCTTGATATCGGGGTGTTTGCGCAAAATCTCCTTGGCTTTTTCGTAAGCCTTGTTGGCATCGTTCGTAGACTCGTTTTTGGCATCTACCAAAACCATTTTGCTGTATTTTTTTGCTGAATTGGCTGCGCCAGCGTCGGCCCATTGCACATGGCTTTGGCTGCCTAATGAGCCTACAAATGAAGTCCACTTGCCAGACTTACCCATGCATTCTGCTAAACGGTCGTTAAGGCGGGCGCCGTATCCAGCGTTGTCAAACGCCTCAATATCGGCCATCGTGTTAACTTGGTTATCCGCCTCATGGGTAACGATTTTGATACCTCGCTCCATCGCTTTCTTCAGCACGGGCTCTAGTGCGCCCGGATCCATTGGCACGATAGCCAATGCATCTACGTTTTTCGCGATCAAATCTTCAATAACTCGCAACTGTTGCGCTGCATCGGCTTGGCCTGGGCCAGTTTGCGATGTTTTCACACCAGGTGTCTTTTCACCGAACTCTTTGACGCCGACTTCCATACGATTGAACCAATTGATGCCGGTAATTTTTACTACCGTGGTGATGGTTTGATCTTTACCCTGAGCAAACAGGGCGCCGAATGTGCAAGCTGCGATAGCAGCCAGTGCGGTTGCCCGCAATACTTTTTTCATTTTCATTCCTTTAGAAAACCCTTCGTTGAGAATCCACGCCGCAGGAAGGGGCTGCAGCGTGGTTGCGCCCTAGCGCAAACCTTTACCGTAAGCGATAGCTTGAAAAGTTAAATTTGGATGATGCTAGGAAAAGCAGCAGCAGCAACCCCCACGCGCAATCCTTGAAAAAATTAGACAAATCCATTAAGTTAAAAGCGCTGCCTAATAACTGCAATGCGGTAGCAGAGAACAGTAGACAAATAGCGCGCCCATAACCTCCCTCGGGTTTGATGCCCGCCATCACAGCGATTAAGATGGCAATCAATAAATATGAGCTTCCGTAGTCCCATTTGACGCTCGCTGTACGTGATGAAATGATGACTCCTGCCAACGCGGCAAGTGCTCCACTGGCTGCATAGGTAGCAACCAGCATGCGCACTTGCGGAATTCCCGCATAAAAAGCTGCCTTTCGGTTAGTGCCCATCAAATACAGTTGTGTGCCGAATGCGCTATGTTTCAAAAACCAGCTTAGACCTGTAATCACGACCATAAAGAGCCAAAATGAAATTGGAATACCCAGTACAGCGCTATTGCCTATAGCCGATAGTGGCTCCACATAGCCCAAGCGCAGGGTGGAGCCGTTGGTTAGTGCTACAGCAATACCCGTAAACAACAATTGCGTCCCTAACGTTGCCAAGATGGGTGTTAGGCCAGCTTTTGCGATGAGTAACCCATTGGCTAGCCCACCCGCTGTGCCGCTGAATATTGCAATACCGGCAAATACAATTGTGTAAGCCACAGGATGAACGGCTGCACTGTAAAGAATTGGTGTCACCAGACCGGCGACGATACCCGCTAGGTTGGCCATGGCAGCACCTGACAAATCGATGCCGCCTTGACCAGAAACCATGGCCAACATAACTCCAATCGCTAGAAATCCGATTTCCGGGATTTGGCCTGCCATGGATTGCAGGTTGTATGCACTGATAAATTGCCCATGGGACCATGCGGTCGCCAAAACCACAATCGCGGCGTTGACCATCACCAAAAAGATGAGTTGTTTATCTGTAGTTACATAGTTTTTCATGAACAAATTTCCTGATTTGCGCACAACTTAGTAGAAAAAATTCAAGTGCACAATCGATTGCGCAACTGTATTGCTCTTTGATTATTTTTTGTATTAGTGTTTGTCCTAATACGATAAAAAATCACTTTCAACTGAAAAAACCTGTTGACCCTATTCAAAGAGATGAATTGCTTGTCTGTGGTTACAAAGTTCTTCATAGGCAAGGGTCGTCCATCAGATATGAGTTGCTGAAATGAAGATGGTTAAATATTAGCAATCGTTTGCTAAACTGCCTCTCCTCGAATTTAATCCTAGTATTAGTGTTTATCCGGATACGACTGAAAATTGCAATCAACGGTCAAACCCTGCACAACTTGCCACCGAGAGGGTGCGTCGACTTGAATACAGGCAAGCCACGTTGACAGCTCTGCACCGGTGCACTCAAACTATCACGACCCCAGTCGTCAATTTGATGGGCGACAACCTTCGGATTAAAAATTTCAGAACTGTCCGTAGAGACGGGGTAAGTCCAAACTGATAACACCGCCAGATCCACCCAAGCGGCCAATTGGGTTTGTGCAACCGAACGAGGATGCAGACGGCAAAGAGCGCGGGACTGGCGAGAAGGCGAAGAAAAAGTAGCTGTCCCCTCACATTTCACGCAAGCTAAAACCTTGTTCAGTTTCGTCGAGCCACTTCTTGTGCAAAAATCGGGGTTTCATACAGCCTAGTTAGGCCACACAAACGATGCACCATGCACTTTTCGTCTGTAGCCAAAACCGGCTCCGTAGCCCAACTGCTGAAGAGGTGTTCTCAAAACTTCCCGGGATCGAGTGCGCATCTGCTGGCACGGACGAGCAGGCCAACGTACCGCTTGATCCAGAACTCATCGAATGGGCTGACACGATCTACGTGATGGAAATTGCCCATCGGAATCGCATCAACAAGAAATTCAAAAAATACGTTGCGGGCAAGCGGATTGTTGTGCTTAACATTCCAGATGAATTCGAGTTCATGCAACCCGAATTGGTCGCTATCCTTGAACGAAAAGCTGGCTCACTTTTGGCGCGTCATGTGCGCGGGTAGGCTGCGGTAATCAGATCTTGGGCGTATTTGGGCTATCCAGCCACAGAGGCAGCTCCAGACGCGGAATTGGAGGATTTATACGGAGTGGAGATCATGATGTTGGTGCTGTCCATCAAGCGCAATCTTGAACGCTTTCCGGCGGATTTCATGTTTCAGCTTTGGGCCGAGGAGTGGAAGTCTTTGAGATCACAGTTTGTGACCTCAAACGCTGATCTCTAAACTGTCTGTGAAAACGGGGGACTCTACGCGGCAATGACAGCATCTGAGTCGCAGAGCCAGCGCAGTGCAACCCACCTCTTCTTTTGTAGACTTCAAGCAGCACGCTACCTTTTAGCGCGCAGTTTGCGCTGCCGCTCTGCAGAGGTTAGTGGCCTTTGTTTGGCCGGTGCCAAGCCTCTAGGGCGCTCGGCCTTGGCCCAGGAAGCCCCGGCTATGCTGGCGCGCGCAACACCGTCAAACAGCACATAGGCCAATGCGCCCAGTGCCCATTGCGCACGGGCCGCTGGTGTTGCCCGCTTGGCGGGCACACCGATCACTACCGCGCCCCAGTCGCCGGGCTCGGCATGGATAAACGGCGCTTGACCGCCATCGGCGAGCACGATGGGCCGCTGTGTCCATGCGCCAAGCGCGGCGCAGGCAACACCGGCTTGCGCACAAAGCGCTTCCAGCGGCAACGCCGCCTGGCGCGCAAGCTGCGGTACAAAGCGCGGCTGCGGAAAAAACACAGGTAATGTCATAATAGCGTTATTGTAACGATATTAAATACTATGGACGATAAGAAATTCCAACTGCTGCTCACGGCCTGCCACGAGGTAGCGATGCTGTATGAACCAGATGTTGTGTTCATTGGCGGTATTGCGGTGTACCTGCATGCCATCAACCATGAGCGCACGCGCGTCTACGCCGAAATGACGGTTGATGCCGATCTCTACATTTCGTTGTCGGCGCTGAGCGATTTGCGCGATATTGAAGAGGTGGTACAAAACTCGCGCCTGAGCAAGCACGAGTTTCAAATGCACGGCATCACTTTCGGCGTGTACACCGAGCGGCAAGCCTCGCTGCCCGTGCCGTATGCGGATGTGATAGCCCATGCGGTGCGCTTTGATGGCGTGGCGGTGGCTGCGCTGGAGTATTTGCTGGTGCTCAAACTGGAGGCGGCGGTGGACCGGTACGGCTCGGCGCACGGTCAAAAAGATGCGCGCGACATCATTCGCATTTTGCTGCTGGGCAGCGTGCAGGGTTTTAACGCCGAACGCAGCGTTTTGTTCATGCGCGACGATCACCTGGAACGGCTCAAACTGATCGTACACGGCCCTGAATTCATTGCCTTGGCCAAAGGCAATGCCAAAGAAGCCAAGGCGCTACGCTTGGCGTGCGCTGAGGTTTTTGCGGCCGTGCAGACGGCTTATGGGGCGGGGTGACGCTGGTCGAAGCCATTTTTACTTGCTAAAACTAAAAGACTGCGCCCTACTGCTTCTCAATCTTCGCCCGAGCAATCACCTCGCTCCAGCGCTTGATGTCGGCAGCCAAAATGTCCGCCGCCTGCTCTGACGTGCTGCCTTGCGCGTGCAGGCTCAGGTCGGCCAGTTTCTTGACTACTTCGGGGTTGGCCAGCACGGTTTGCAGTTCGCGGTTGAGGCGGGCGACCACGTCTTTGGGGGTTTTGGCGGGCACGGCCAGGCCGTTCCACGAACTGGCGTTGTAGCTGGCCAGCGCGCCGCCCGCTTCGCGCAGGGCGGGCACGTCGGGCAGGGACGGCGAGCGTTTGGTGCCCAGCACGGCCACGGGGCGCAGGGCCTTGCTGTTGATTTGCGACATCAGGGAGCCCAAGATGTCCACCATCGCGTCAATTTGGCCGCCGCGCAGGGCGGTGATGACGGGGGGCGTGCCATTGAAAGGCACGATCTGAAAGTCAAAACCTGCGCTGGCCTTGAGCAGCTCGGCCGCCAGGTTTTGCGTGGTGCCAATTTGCGGTGTGCCAATATTGAGCGCGCCGGGGTGGGCGCGGCCATAGGCCAACAGCTCGGCCAGGGTTTTGAAGCGCCCTGCTTCGCTCAGCACCAAGCCGAGGTCAAAGTCGGCCAGTTTAGACACCGGCGTGAAGTCTTTCAACGTGTCAAACGGCAGGCTTTTGAACAGTGCCGCGCTGACCGCCGTGCCGCTGGAAATCAGCAGCAGGGTGTGGCCGTCAGCGTCCGCACGCGCGACCTGCTCGCCCGCCACAATGCCGCCCGCGCTGGCTTTGTTGTCTACCACCACAGGCTGACCCAGCGCCTCAGACAGTTTTTGCCCCACGGTGCGCGCGGTAATGTCTGCCGCGCCGCCTGCGGCGTTGGGTACGACGATTTTCAGGGGTTTGCTGGGGAAGGTTTGGGCGCTGGCCAGCAGGCTTGCGCAGAGCAAGGCTGGCATCAGTGTGGTCAAAAGAATGGATTTAAAAGGTGTTTTTGACATGTTTTTGGTCCTGAATGGGCCATTGGCCCAGATAAAATATGCGTGGGCAGCTATTGAATTTATAGTAGCTCTATTGTCTTGCCGACACTGAAGGTACTTGACTGTGCCCATTATCGGGCGTGCCAAGGTCGCTGCCTGTGGTGGAAAACCAGCAGTTCAAACTTGCAATAGTCTTGCTAGATGTATAGAATGAGAAACACTATGCCAGCAACTGCACCCACCACCCATGCAGATCTGCGCGCCAAACTTGGCGCCATAGGCCAGCGCATTCGTGCGCACCGCAGGGGCCTGCAGGTTAGCAGCCTGGCGGCTGCAGAGGCGGCGGGCATGTCGCGCGTTACCCTGCACCGCATCGAGCGCGGCGAGCCGTCGGTGACGATGGGCGCTTACTTGAACGCCATTGCCGCATTGGGGCTGGAACTTGGTGTGGAAGACGCCTTGCCTGCAAACGCAGTGACCCAAACAGCTACCGTAACGACCAAGCATGCAGACAAATCTGGCGATGCCCAGCTAACCACTGTCCGCTTGGCCAACTACCCCCAACTTCAGCGCCTGGCGTGGCACCTGCCCGGTGCTGTAGAAGTGACCGCGCAAGAAGCTTTCGGCCTGTATGAACGCAACTGGCGGCACATTGACCATGCTGCCATGCTGGCCCCCGAGCGCGCGTTGATCGACACTCTCACCCGCACCATCGGCCAGGGGTATTTGCTTGTTTGAACGCCCGCACCACCAACGCATAGCCACAGTGCTGCAAGCGCTGAACGCGCCACTGTTGGCGCAAAACGCCTGCTACTTTGGTGGCGGCACCGCCATTGCGCTGCGCTACGGCGAATTTCGCGAATCGGTGGACATCGAATTTTTGGTATCTGACGTAGCGGGCTACCGCAATCTGCGCCAATTGCTCACTGGGGCGCATGGCATGCAAGCCATCTTTACACCAGCGCCCAAAGCACCGCAAGTGCAACAGGTGCGCGAGGTACGCGCCGACCAATACGGCATACGCACCATGCTTGAGGTGGACGGTTTTCAGATCAAGTTCGAGATCGTTCTGGAGGGCCGCATATCGCTGCAAACGCCTGATGCCGATGGCCCCAACGCTATCGACCAGATAGCAGGCGTAGCTACCCTCACCGCGCTGGACATGGTCACCAGCAAGCTGCTGGCCAATTCAGACCGCTGGGCCGACGACAGCGTTTTCAGCCGTGATCTGATCGACCTGGCCATGATGCAACCCAAAGCAGCGCTGCTTGCGCAGGCGCTGGAAAAAGCCAAACAGGCCTATGGCAGCAGTGTGGAACGGGACGTGAATAGCGCAATTGATGCGCTGCAAACGCGCACGGGGCGGTTGGAACGGTGCATGCAGATGATGCAGATGACAGTGGCCAAGGCTTTGCTGTGGCAACGCATCAAGGCGTTGTCTATGCGTGGCGCGCCACCGCAGCCTAGCCGACCCAGCCCGCGTGATCCGGCTACAAACTCATAAAGCTACCAAAAAACTGGCTTAACGCATCATTGCTATCAATCGGCAATACCTGCGCAATGTACTGGTCAGGTCGCACCACCACCATGCAGCCTTGTTCTGTGTTGATACGGCGCATGGCGTATGCGTTTTGAGCAGCATCGCCCGTTGCACAAAACGCT
This sequence comes from Polaromonas sp., assembly GCA_043774625.1. Taxonomy (GTDB): domain Bacteria; phylum Pseudomonadota; class Gammaproteobacteria; order Burkholderiales; family Burkholderiaceae_C; genus JAAFIP01. Next base: position 22,057 of record JAYVTG010000007.1, read on the forward strand.
TTCTCGTAGTCGTGCAGGCCGTGGCGGCCCTTTTTCGGGAATAGTAACTCGGGCAGGTCTGTCACTGCAAGCTGGTGATGGCTTTGCTGAAACACCGCGCGTACATCGATCACTACATCTACATCAGCACCTGTAGGTGTAAACCGTTTGAGGGGGGACTGTGGCGATTCGGCGAGAAACTTGCACAGCTTTGCCATGGGCGAATCTGCAGCAGCCACATCACCACAGCCCGCAAACGCCAGCACCCGCCAGCGGCCATCTGCCAAAAGCGCTTCGCCAAGCTGCATGGGCTTGCCATCACCCATGCGAATGACAGGCGCAGAGTGGAACCGGGTGCCCACCACAAAGCCCGAGGCCAAGTGCTGGTGCGCACCGCCACCGGTCAGCAGCGCGGGCTTGTAATGCGTGGCCGTGCCCGCGGTGTAGCGGCCGTGCTGCACAAAATAGCGCTGCACGGCATCAGGGTCTTTGGCGGCACCACCGCTGAGCATGGCCGCCCACTCACGGTCAAAGTTGATAAGGTCTTGGGCAACCGCTTGCCGCTCTGCCGAATAGGTATGCAGCAAGCTGGCCGGGCTGCGGCCTTGCAACACCGCAGCGAGCTTCCAGCCCAGGTTGAACCCGTCTTGCATGGACACATTCATGCCCTGCCCGGCCTTGGGGCTGTGGGTGTGGCAGGCGTCCCCTGCGATAAAGACCCGTGGCAAACGGGTCGGCCTTTGCTCTGGCTCCACGTCGTCAAATCGGTCTGTCAGCCGTTGGCCGATTTCATACACCGACCACCAGGGCACCTCTTTCACGTCCAGCGTATACGGGTGAAAGATGCGCTGTGCGGCGGCAATCAATTGCTCCAAGGTAATGTTGCGTCCAGCGACGCGCTCGTTTTCTTTGAGCTTATCCATCTCGACATAAATGCGCACCAGGTAACCGCCTTCGCGCGGAATGACCAAAGCACTGCCCTCATTGGCCGACTGCACCAGGGTTTTGAAACGAATATCGGGGAAATCAGTTTTGACCAGAATATCCATCACGCCCCATGCGTGGTTGGCCGAATCACCCTTGAGCGATAGGCCCATGGACTGGCGCACGCCGCTGCGAGCACCATCGCAGCCCACCACATAACGGGCGCGGATGGTTTCCAGCGTGCCCTTGTGGCCATCGTCCTGCCGCTCAAATTGGGCGGTCACCGGGTAGGGGTGGGAATCGTCTGCGTCCCGTTCCAGTTTTGCAAACTTGCGGCTGTAGTGCGGCACCAAGCGCGCCGCAGACTTTTGCATCTTCTCCAGGTAAAAGTCATGCACCCGCGCCTGGTTCAAAATGACGTGCGGCATATGCGATAGGCCCTCTTCCACATCAGGCACACGGCCACTGCGCACGATGCGGTTTGCATCTGCGCCTGCAGCATCATCAGGCTTCCAGAAGGTGGTCTCATTCACCCAATAGGCCTCTTTCATCACCTGGTGTACAAAGCCGAACGCCTCAAACATCTCCATCGTGCGGCAGGCCACACCATCGGCTTGGCCCAGCTGTAAAGGACCAGGCTTTTGCTCCACGATGACGGTACGAATATCCGGGAAAGCCGATAACTGCGCGGCCAGGGTCAGCCCGGCAGGGCCGCAACCGACGACCAGGACGTCTGCCTCGGCGGGCAAAACGTCTTGCGTCGCTTTCCCAATACTTGGCTGGGCGGCATCTAGCAGCGCGGGGTCTCCGGCTCTGAAGCCGTTAAGGTGAAACTGCATGCTGTCTCCTGTTTGCTATATATTTCGTAGCTGTCCACGCTTATTTTGTCTGGGCCGATGGCACTTTTGGCATCAAAATGATCTGTTTTTGTCGCTGCATGGCTTTTAGGCGCTCTAACGGGCTAAAAAGCTTGCTACTTGGTACATTATGCACTATAGTGCGTTAAATCAGTCGACTTTCATGAACGCCGTCATTACCGAAGAAAAGAACCCCTACCTCGTCGCCTTGGGTGACCGGGTACGGGCGCTGCGCTCGCGCCGAGGCATGACGCGCAAGGCGTTGGCGCTGGCTGCAGAGGTGTCGGAAAGGCACCTGGCCAACCTGGAGGGTGGCGAAGGCAATGCCTCTATTTTGTTACTGCTGCAAGTGGCCAGCGCTCTGCAATGTTCACTGGCCGAAGTGGTAGGCGACGTGACCACCGCTTCGCCCGAATGGCTGATGCTGCGCGCGCAACTGGGGGGCGGCGACGAAGCCCTGCTGCGCCGCGTGCGGCTGGCGGTGAATGACATGCTGGGCACGCCCACGGGCAATGGCGGGGTGAGCCGCCGCATTGCCCTGATTGGCCTGCGCGGGGCGGGCAAGTCCAGCCTGGGCAAGCTGCTGGCGCAAGACCTGGGTTTTCCGTTTGTAGAGCTTAATAGCGAAGTCGAAAAACTGGCCGGTTGCAACGTGGCCGAAATTCAGGCCCTGTACGGCATGACCGCCTACCGCCGGTACGAGCGGCGTGCGCTGGATGAAGCCGTGCAAAAATACGCCGAAGCCGTGATCGCCACACCCGGTGGCATTGTGTCAGACGCGACCACCTACAACCAGCTGTTGACGCAGTGCACTACCGTCTGGCTGCAGGCCACGCCGCAAGACCACATGCAGCGCGTGGCTGCGCAGGGTGACATGCGGCCCATGGCGGCCAGCAAAGAGGCTATGCAAGACCTGAAAGGTATTTTGGCCGACCGGGCCGCTTTTTATTCCAAGGCGCAGTTCTCGCTGGACACTAGCGCCCAGCCCCTGCAGCCCACATTTGCGGCATTGCGAATGGTCGTGCGCCAGGCGCTGGCCTTGTCCGCTTAGATATTTGGTAAAAATGCAGTAAGGTGCTTGGCATTGATAATTTATGCAATATGATGCATGTTATCAGTTGCTATCAACGCCGCATTTTTCTGAAAAGCCAGGAGACCAGACGATGACTTCCACAACAACCACCGACCTGCGCGTTAATTACCAAACCAACCCGTCCCAGTACAAACACTGGAAGCTCAAGTTCGATGGCGCGGTCGCCACGCTGAGCGCAGACTTTGACGAAAACGCGGGCCTGCGCCCCGGCTACAAGCTCAAGCTCAACAGCTACGACCTGGGCGTAGACATTGAACTGAACGACGCCATCAACCGCATTCGTTTTGAACACCCCGAAGTGCGCACCGTCGTGCTGACCAGCGCCAAAGAAAAAGTGTTTTGCTCGGGTGCGAATATTTTCATGCTGGGCGTGTCCAGCCATGCCTGGAAGGTGAACTTCTGCAAATTCACCAACGAGACGCGCAACGGCCTGGAAGACTCTTCTGCCCATAGCGGTTTGAAGTTTTTGGCGGCCGTGAACGGTGCCTGCGCAGGTGGCGGCTACGAAGTGGCCCTGGCCTGCGACGAAATTATTTTGGTGGATGACCGCACTTCTGCCGTCAGCCTGCCCGAGGTGCCTCTGCTGGGCGTGTTGCCCGGCACCGGCGGCCTGACGCGCGTGACCGACAAGAAAAAAGTGCGCCACGACCTGGCCGACATTTTTTGCACCAGCGTAGAAGGCGTTCGCGGCCAAAAAGCCAAAGACTGGCGTTTGGTGGACGATATTGCCAAGCCCGCCGTGTTTGCGCAAAAAGTGCAGGCACGCGCGCTGGAACTGGCCGCCTTGAGCGACCGCCCCGCCAATGGCAAAGGCGTGGCTTTGAATGCAATCGACGTGAAAATTGACGCTGACGCACTGCGCTATGAATTTGTGACTGTGGAGATTGACCGCAGTAAGCGCGTCGCCACCTTTACCGTCAAAGCACCCACCTCTGCACAGCCCGCCGATATTGCAGGTATCGAAGCCTTGGGTGACAAGTGGTATGCCCTGGCCATGGCGCGCCAACTGGAAGACGCGATTTTGCAGATGCGTACCAATGAGTTGGACATCGGCACCTGGATCATCAAAACCCAAGGCGACGCTGCGGGCGTGCTGGCGATGGACGCAGCTTTGTTGGCCCACCAAAACCACTGGCTGGTGCGCGAAACCATTGGCCTGCTGCGCCGCACCCTGAGCCGCCTGGACTTGTCTTCACGCAGCCTGTTTGCCTTGATTGAACCAGGCTCTTGCTTCGCTGGCACTTTTCTGGAGCTGGCCCTAGCCTGCGACCGCAGCTACCAGCTCGCCCTACCTGATGACGCTGCCAAGGCGCCCACCATCACGGTGGGCGATGTCAACTTTGGCCTGTACCCGATGATCACTGACCAAAGCCGTTTGCAGCGCCGCTTTTACAACGAGCAGCCCGCGTTGGACGCTGTGCGCGCTGTAGCAGGCAAACCGCTGGACGCACATGCCGCGTTTGCTGTCGGTTTGATTACGCTGAACCCTGACGACATTGACTGGGCAGACGAAATCCGCATCGTGATCGAAGAGCGCGTGGCCATGTCGCCCGACGCGCTGACTGGCTTGGAAGCCAACCTGCGCTTTAACGGGCCCGAGAACATGTTTACCCGCGTATTTGGCCGCTTGACAGCGTGGCAAAACTGGATTTTCCAGCGGCCTAATGCGGTGGGAGAAAAAGGCGCATTGAAGGTGTATGGCAAAGGCGAAAAAGTTGTCTTTGATTGGAACCGGGTTTGAACACGAGCGCAATACCGAACGCAATACCTAACGCAATACCGAATGCAATTACGCGAAAGACGCGAAAACTGCGCGAAATCCACAAAAAGAACAGCCAAAATTAACTTTCTAATTTGTTTTATTGCTTTAGATTTTTTCGTGAATTTCGCGTAATTTTTGCGTCTTTCGCGTCGAATGTCGTAAATTTCTTTAATGTCTTAAGTAACCTTGGAGCACACCATGAGCAGCATCAACTACAGCGAGAAGATCCCCAATAACGTCAACCTCAGCGAAGACCGCACCTTACAGCGCGCGCTTGAGCAATGGCAGCCCAACTTCATCAACTGGTGGGACGACGTGGGCCCCGAGGGCTCGACCAATAGCGACGTGTACCTGCGCACCGCAGTGAGCGTAGACCCGCAAGGCTGGGCGCAGTTTGGCCACACCAAAATGCGCGACTACCGCTGGGGCATTTTCATGAATCCTGCCACCGAAGACCGCAAGATTCACTTTGGCGACCACCAGGGTGAAAAAGTGTGGCAAGACGTGCCTGGCGAATACCGCGCCAACCTGCGCCGCATCATCGTCACGCAGGGCGACACCGAGCCAGCATCGGTCGAGCAGCAACGCCACCTGAGCCTGACAGCGCCCAGCATGTACGACATGCGCAACCTGTTCCAGATCAACGTCGAAGAAGGCCGCCACCTGTGGGCCATGGTTTTCTTGCTACACAAACACTTTGGCCGTGATGGCCGTGACGAAGCCGAAGGCCTACTGGAGCGCCGCAGCGGTGACGAAAACAACCCGCGCATTTTGGGTGCCTTCAACGAAGCCACGCCCGACTGGCTGGCCTTCTTCATGTTCACCTACTTCACAGACCGTGATGGCAAGTTCCAGCTCAGCGCCTTGGCTGAAAGCGCATTTGATCCGCTATCACGCACCTGCAAATTCATGTTGACCGAAGAAGCGCACCACATGTTCGTGGGCGAAAGCGGCATCTCACGCGTGCTGCAGCGCACCGTCCAGGTCATGAACGAGCTGAAAACCGACGATGTGGGCAAGCTGCGGGCGGCGGGCGTGATTGACCTGCCCACCATTCAGCGCTACGTCAACTTCCACTACAGCGTCACCATTGACCTGTTTGGTGCAGACGAGTCCAGCAACGCCGCCACCTTCTACAGCTCTGGCCTAAAGGGTCGCTACGAAGAAGGCAAGCGCACCGACGACCACATGCTGCGCGGCCAGACCTACAGCATTCTGGAAGTGAAAGACGGTCAGATTGGCAGCAAAGAAGTGCCCATGCTGAACGCGCTGAATGAGGTGCTGCGCGACAATTACATCAAAGATTCAGTCGCCGGTGTGGACCGCTGGAACCGCGTGCTGGAAAAGGCTGGCATTTCCACCCGCCTGACGGTGCCGCACAAGGCGTTTAACCGCAACATTGGCCCGCTGGCAGGTGTCAAGCTGGCCCCTGAAGGCCGCGTGGTGAGTGACGCGGAATGGGAAGCCAAGAAATACGAGTGGATTCCTTCGCCCCAAGACCGCGCTTACGTGGCCAGCCTGATGGGCCTGTGCATTGAGCCAGGCAAGTTTGCAGGCTGGATTGCACCACCTGCCATGGGCATCAACCGCCAGCCGGTGGATTTTGATTACGTGCGTTTTAACTAAACGCTGCTTTGGAGAGCCACCATGGGCATGAACGAGACCACTGTCATCAAACAACATTTGATCGACCCTGCGATCTGCATTCGCTGCAATACCTGCGAAGCCACTTGCCCGGTGGGCGCTATCACCCACGACTCGCGTAACTACGTGGTGGACGCAGCTAAATGCAACCTGTGCATGGCCTGCGTTCCGCCCTGCCCCACGGGGTCGATAGACCATTGGCATGAAGTGCCAATGGTCAAAGCCTACAGCCTGGCTGAGCAGCTAGGCTGGGACGACCTACCCGCACCGCTGAGCGCTGAAGAACTGGCTGCAGCAGGCGGCAGCGCTGGCGTTTCAGAACAAAAACCGGCTGCAGACAGCGTAGAATATGCGCAAGCAGCTACTGGTTTTGTAGCACCCCAGGTCCAGGCAACCACCAGCGCGCAATACGGCGCCACGCTGCCGCCCTGGTCTGCGGCGCATGCCTACACCAACTTGTATGGCCCCAAGGGTGCAGAAAAATTCGTGAACGCCAGCGTCAGCGGCAATGTGCGCGTGACCCAGGTAGGCACCGACTACGACACCCACCACCTGGTGCTGGACTTTGGCAGTTTGCCTTTTCCGGTGCTCGAGGGCCAGTCGGTTGGCATTATCCCGCCGGGCACAGATAGCAATGGTCGCGCGTACCATCCGCGCCAGTACTCGATTGCCAGCGCACGCAATGGCGAGCGCCCCGGCTACAACAACCTGTCGCTCACCGTCAAACGCGTGTTGCAAGACCACCAGGGCAGTGCCGTGCGCGGCGTAGCCAGCAACTATGTGTGCGACCTGAAGGTGGGCGACAAAGTGCAGGTGATTGGTCCCTTTGGCAGCAGCTTTTTGATGCCCAACCACCCCAAGAGCCATATCGTGATGATCTGCACCGGCACCGGCAGCGCCCCCATGCGCGCCATGACCGAGTGGCGCAGACGCCTGCGTGCATCTGGCAAGTTTGAAGGCGGCAAACTCATGCTGTTTTTTGGTGCCCGCAGCAAGGAAGAGTTGCCTTATTTTGGCCCACTGCAAACCCTGCCCAAAGACTTTATCGACACCCACTTCGCTTTTTCTCGCGAGGCCGGAAAATCCAAACGCTATGTGCAAGACGTGATGCGCGAGCGCGCTGCCGATCTTGCTGCCCTGCTGGCCGATCCGCAAAGTTACTTTTATGTCTGCGGTCTTAAAAGCATGGAAGAAGGCGTGGTGCTGGCGCTGCGCGACATTGCGCAGCAAGCAGGTTTAAACTGGGACGCGATAGGCGATGCCATGAAGAAAAATGGCCGCTTGCATCTGGAAACTTATTGAATCCACACTAGCCTGCCACAGCCACTTACCAGCATGCGTACCTTAAAGATCCTCGTCGGCACCATGACCAGTAACGCCGACTACGTGGCGCAAGCCATTCAAATGGAATGCGCTGACCTGGTCGATGGGATTGATGTGCAGTTGATGGACGGCCTGGACATCAGCGCCTTTGACGACAAGGATGTGCTGTACCTGATCTGCACCAGCACCTATGGCACAGGCGATGTGCCCGACAACGCCCAAACGCTGTACCACTCGCTGGATGCCAATCCGAAATTTTTAGGCCACGTGCGCTACGGCGTGATTGCCTTGGGTGACTACGGCACCTACCCCAACACCTTTGCAGGTGGTGGCCACCGCTTTGACGAACGCCTGCAGAGCCTGGGAGCGCAGCGCATCGGTGATATTTGGCGACATGACGCGTCCAGCGATGTGCTGCCCGAGCCTGCGGGTGCAGCCTGGTGCCGAGACTGGCTGGCCAGTGCACTGGCTACCACCTGAAACCAGTTTCAAGAGTAAAAACATCCAATTGCCAGCACAGAATATGCGCGAGCAGCTACTAAATATATAGCATAACCACACAAATATGCCTACAAGACGAGGAGACAATACCCATGGAATTGAGCCACGCAGACCACAGCACCAGCCCGCCACAGGTCACCATTCCGCGCCAGTACAACGCCGCGTATGACCTCTTGCAGCGCAACGCAGCGCGCCTGGGTAAGGCCGCGTTCATTGACTCTGCGACGGGTCATACCCTCAGCTACGGTCAACTGACCGAGCAAAGCTACCAGTTTGCCAACGCCCTGCGTGCTCTGGGTTTTGCACCCGAGATGCGTGTCATGCTGTGCGCGCTGGACACCACCGAATGGCCTGTCGCCTTTTTAGGTTGCCTGTTGGCGGGCGTGGTGCCAGTGGCTACCAATACGCTGCTGACTACGAAAAACTTTGACTTCATGCTGCGCGACTCACGTGCGCAGGGGCTGATCGTTTCCAAGGCTTTGCTGCCAGCTTTTGATGGTTTGATCGGTGAAATTTCTACGCTGCAAACGGTTATTGTCTGTGGCACAGAAAAATACGAGGTTTTGCAAGAAAAACACGGCTTTTCCAGCGTACTATATGCGCAAGCAGCTACTAAAGTAATAGCAAATACCTGTGCAGACGATGCTGCCTTCTGGCTCTATTCCAGCGGTAGCACAGGCGTACCCAAGGGCATTGTGCATCTGCATTCCCACCTTGTGCAAACCGCAGAGCTGTACGGTCGTGCGGTGCTGGGTATCAAAGAATCTGACGTGGTCTATTCGGCTGCTAAGTTCTTCTTTGCCTATGGTCTGGGCAACTCCTTCACCTTTCCTATGGCTGTGGGCGCTACTTCGGTATTGCTGGCCGGTCGCCCTACGTCTGCAGACGTTTTTGGTGTGTTGAAAAAATACCGCCCCAGCATTTTTTACGGCGTGCCCACCCTGTACGCAGGCTTATTGGCAGACCCGGAGCGTCCCGCCAAAACAGACCTGAACCTGCGTTTGTGCACCAGCGCGGGTGAAGCTTTGCCCGCAGAAATTGGCAAAAAATGGACGGCTGAATACGGCGTAGAAATTTTGGATGGCATTGGCTCTACCGAGATGCTGCACATCTTTTTAAGCAACCGCCCAGGCCAGGTGCGTTACGGCACCACCGGCAAAGCCGTGCCGGGGTATCAACTCAAAATTGTGGGCGAGGACGGCCAGGAATGCCCCGTGGGCGAGATCGGCGAACTGCAGATCAGCGGCCCCACCAGCGCCCTTATGTACTGGAACAACCGCGCCAAAACCAAGGCCACCTTTGCCGGCGAATGGACCCGAAGCGGCGACAAATACACGATGGATACTGATGGCTACTACACCTACAGCGGCCGCAGCGACGACATGCTCAAAGTGGGCGGAATCTACGTCAGCCCTTTTGAAGTAGAGGCCAGCCTGATGACCCACCCCGCCATTTTGGAAGCCGCCGTCATTGGTGTGGCCGATGTGGACGAACTCATCAAACCCAAGGCTTTTGTGGTGTTCAAAAACGGCCAGTCTGCAACCGAAGCCGAATTGAAAACCCACGTCAAGGCACAGTTGGCGCCCTACAAATACCCGCGCTGGATTGAGGTGGTGAGCGAGCTGCCCAAGACAGCGACGGGAAAGATTCAGCGATTCAAATTGAGAGCAAAAGCATGACCCAAGCCTACATTTGCGATGCCATTCGCACCCCTTTTGGCCGTTATGGCGGCGCTCTGTCGTCCATCCGTACTGACGACCTCGGGGCCATTCCACTCAGGGCATTGATGCAGCGAAACCCCAAGGTGGACTGGGCGGCGGTAACGGACGTGCTGTACGGCTGCGCCAACCAGGCTGGTGAAGACAACCGCAACGTGGCGCGCATGTCCGCCCTGCTGGCGGGGCTGCCCATCGAGCTGGGCGGCGCAACGATTAACCGCCTGTGCGGCTCAGGCATGGACGCCGTGGGCACGGCAGCGCGCGCCATCAAAAGCGGTGAAGCTGCATTAATGATAGCGGGTGGCGTCGAGAGCATGAGCCGCGCGCCCTTTGTCATGCCCAAGGCCGAGACGGCCTTTAGCCGCACCAATGCCGTGTACGACACCACCATCGGCTGGCGCTTTGTCAACAAACTGATGAAGGCGCAGTACGGCGTGGATTCGATGCCCGAGACGGCAGAAAACGTGGCCAAAGACTTCGGTATTGAACGCGAAGCGCAAGACCGTATGGCGCTGCGTTCGCAGCTGAACGCTTTGCGCGCCAAAAAAGACGGTGTGTTTGACGCGGAAATAATTCCCGTGAGCATCGCGCAGAAAAAGGGTGACCCCGTAGTGGTGCGCCAAGACGAGCATCCGCGCGAAACCACGTTGGAAGCTTTGGCCAAGCTCAAAGGCGTGGTCACGCCAGAGGGCAGCGTAACCGCAGGCAACGCAGCGGGCGTGAACGACGGTTCTTGCGCCCTGCTGCTGGCCAATGAAGCTGCAGCAGGGCAATACAGCCTTACGCCCCGCGCCCGAGTGGTGGGCATGGCTACCGCCGGGCTGGCTCCGCGCATCATGGGCTTTGGCCCTGCGCCTGCCACCCGCAAGGTGTTGGCCATGACGGGTTTGCGCCTGGACCAGATGGACGTGATCGAGCTGAACGAAGCCTTTGCCGCGCAAGGCCTTGCCGTGCTGCGCGACCTCGGTCTGCAAGACGATGACGCACGCGTCAACCCCAACGGCGGTGCGATAGCCTTGGGCCACCCGCTGGGTGCCAGCGGCGCACGCCTGGTCACCACCGCAGTCAACCAGTTGCACCGAACAAATGGCCGCTATGCCCTGTGCACCATGTGCATTGGTGTGGGGCAAGGCATTGCGATAGTGATTGAACGGGTCTAAACACCATGCACAGCATCCCCATCGTGCCAGAGTTGCCTATGCAGCGCACATGGGGAGACGCGCCCACCAGCCGCGCCCCCGGCTGGGTGTACACCGACCAAGCGCTGTACCAGCGCGAGATGGAGCAACTGTTTTACCAGGGCCACTGGTGCTATGTGGGTCTGGAATGCGAGATACCCAAGGCGGGTGACTACAAGCGCACGCAGATTGGTGAACGCTCGGTGGTGATGGTGCGCGAACGTGGCAGGCCGGGTCAGCCCGACGCTATCCACGTACTAGAAAACCGCTGCGCCCACCGTGGCGTGGCCTTTGTCCGCGAACGCGCGGGCAATGCCCGCAGCTTTGTGTGCCCTTACCACCAGTGGACGTACAAACTGAACGGAGACCTGGTGGGCTTGACTTTCAAGAACGGTGTACAGCGCACGAATGACGATGGCAGCACAACGCAGCAAGGCGGCATGGGCGACGACTTTCAGCTGTGCGACCACGGCCTGAACAAACTGAAAGTAGCGCGGCGCGGCGGCATGGTGTTTGCCAGTTTTGACCATGGAGTGGAGAGTTTTGAAGACTATTTAGGCCCCGATGTGCTGGCGTATTTTGACCGCATCTTTCACAAGCCGCTCAAGCTGTTAGGCATCAACCGCCAGCGCATTCCGGCCAACTGGAAGCTGATGCAAGAGAACATCAAAGACCCTTACCATCCTGGCCTGCTGCACACCTGGTTTGTTACCTTTGGCCTGTGGCGCGGTGACCAGAAAAGCCAGATGGTGATGGACGGTAAGCACCGCCACGCCGTGATGGTGAGCCGCCGCAACGAAGGCGGCGCAGGCGCGGTCACCCAAGGCGTGACTTCGTTCAAAGAAAACATGGCGCTGGGTGACGACCGCCTGCTGGACGTGGTGCCCGAAGCGTGGTGGGCCGTGGACGACCCCCTGCACCCCGGCCAGCGCATCACCCCCACGGTGACGATGATGACGCTTTTTCCCTCCCTTATCATTCAGCAACAGGTCAATTCGCTGTCTACCCGGCACATTCAGCCGGTAGAACCGGGGGTGTTCGACTTTGTGTGGACGCATTTTGGCTTTGAAGACGACACGGAAGAGATGACCCGCCGCCGCCTGCGCCAGGCCAACCTGTTTGGCCCTGCAGGTTATGTGAGTGCGGACGATGGCGAGGTGATTGCGTTTGTGCAGCAGGCGTATACAGCCAACCAGCAGGCGCGCACGGTAAGCGAGATGGATGGCGTTGAAGTGAAAAACACCGACCACAACGTGACCGAAACCCTGATACGCGGCATGTACACGTATTGGCGTGGGCAGATGGGTGTTTAGCGCAATTTTTATGCAAATTACCCTTAAAAACCGCCTAATGCCAGCGTGGAATATGCGCAAGAAGCTATTAAAACTATAGCATATGGATTTCAATATCTTCCATCAAGTGCAAACCTTGCACCTGCGTTACGCCCAAGTTTTGGACAGCAACGACATCAGCGGCTGGCCAGATTTGTTTACCGAACTATGCACCTATAAGCTGCAGTCGCGCGAAAATTATGACGCTGGCCACCCACTGTGCATCCTGCATCTGGAAAGCCAGGCCATGCTGCGCGACCGTGTATACGGCGTAATGCAAACAATTTTCCACGACCCGTACAGCCAGCGGCATATTTGCAGTGCGCCCCTCATCAGCAGTTTTGGCGATGGCAGCATTGAATGCGAGAGCAGTTACGTCGTTATCCGCACCCAGCGCGACGCCATGCCCCATGTGGTAAGCGTGGGGCGTTATCTGGACAAACTGGTCACGGTCGATGGCCAATGGAAGTTCAACCAGCGTATCGCTGTGTTTGACAACGATTTACTGCCCAATTCGGTCATCAAACCCATTTAGCAAAACCTTTTACCCAAGTCCCATCGCTAGGGTATTTCACCATAGCCAAACTGCCACTACACGCTACATTTACGTTAACTATTTTTACAGGAGTTTTCCATGTCTACCCGTCGCCTCGTCCTTACCCGCAGCGCTGCCGTTATCGGCGCCGCATCTACTGGCCTGCTGTTGCCGCAATTCGCACGCGCCCAGTCCAACAAAGTGCGCGTCGGCTTGATGCTGCCCTACACCGGCACCTTTTCAGCATTGGGCGTTGCCATCGAAAACGGCTTTCGCATGGCCATTGACGAAAAAGGCGGCAAGCTGGGTGGCCGCGATATTGAATGGTTCAAGGTCGATGACGAGTCAGAGCCGCCAAAAGGCGTGGAAAACGCCAACAAACTGGTGCAGCGCGACAAGGTAGACGTGCTGCTGGGTACGGTGCACAGCGGCGTGCAAATGGGCATTCAGCGCGTGGCGCGCGAAAGCGGCGTGCTCAGCATCATCCCCAACGCAGGCGTGCACGCAGCCACCCGCGCCCTGTGCGCCCCCAACGTGTTTCGCACCAGCTTTAGTAACAGCCAGCCCACGCGCGCCCTGGGTAAGGTGATGATGGACAAAGGCCACAAAAAGACGGTGTGGATCACCTGGAAATACGCTGCGGGCGACGAGGCTTTTGAAGGCTTCAAGGAAGGTTACACCGCTGCTGGCGGCACCATTGTCAAAGAACTGGGCCTGCCCTTTCCCAACGTGGAATTCCAGGCATTGCTGACCGAGATTGCCGCCATCAAACCCGATGCCGTGGCCTGCTTCTTTGCAGGTGGTGGCGCAGCCAAGTTCATGCGTGATTACGCGGCGGCGGGCTTGAAGGACAAAATTCCTTTGTATGGCTCCGGCTTTTTGACCGAAGGCGTACTGGAAGCCGCAGGCGCTGCTGCTGAGGGCGTTATGACCACCCTGCACTACAGCGATTCGCTGGACACGCCGCGCAACCGCGCATTCCGCCTCGAATACGCCAAGCGCTTTAAACAGCAGCCCGACGTGTATGCCGTGCAGGGCTACGACAGTGGCTTGCTGCTAATGGCGGGCGCCAACGCAGTCAAGGGTGATTTGAGCAACAAGCCCGCGCTATACGCCGCCATGGAAAGCGCCCGCATCGACAGCCCACGCGGCGTGTGGACGATGAGCAAATCACACAACCCCATTCAGGACATTTACCTGCGCCGAGTGGAAAACAAAGAGAACAAAGTACTGGGTGTTGCAGCCAAAGCGCTTGAAGACAGCGGCGCGGGCTGCAAGATGGCCTGATCGCATTGTTTCCAAAAAAACAGGGAGTTGACTGCAAAGTCACCTCCCTGTTGTTCTTCTCAATGGCATAATAATAGTTATTAACTTTTATCAAAGGCCAGTACCATGCCAACCAGTATCGCTCTGACCCCACATTTTGAATCACTCACCCAGCGTTTGGTTTCATCTGGCCGTTATAACAATGTGAGCGAAGTGATTCGAGACAGTCTGCGACTACTGGAGGACCGTATTGACACCGATGCAGCCAAGCTGCAAGCCTTGCGCAAGGCAACTACGCGCGGTTTTGCAGACATCAACTCCGGCGATTTTGTGGCGCTGGATAACGATGAAGAAATTACAAGATACATTCGCGCTGCCGGTACGCGTGCGGTTGTCTCGTAACGCTGTAACAATGGCTTCTACGCCACTACACCAACTACGTGTATCTGCAAGTGCACAAAACGACATTGACGATATTTTGAGTTGCGCGCAAACCCAGTTTGGACGTGCTGCAAGGCTCCGATACGAAAAATTACTGATAGCTGCTTTGACCGACCTGCGCAAAGACCCGAAGCGGCCAGGTGTAAAAGCCAGGCCTGACATCGGCCGCGCTGTCAGCTGTTATCACTTGAGCATGAGTCGAAAAAATACAACTGCTTCAACCCCGGTATCCAAGCCGCGTCACATCGTATTTTTTAGAAGCACCAGCACCCACCTGGACGTTGCGCGGGTGCTGCATGAGGCGATGGATGTGGACATGCATGCCATTTAGCTGGAGTCCATAACTCGTCACAACCGCTTGCGCTATCAGGTAAACATTTATTAGCCCGATCACCATCCAGCCGATTAATTTTCCAATATCAATATAACAGGGTGTTAAGTGTCAAGCCACCTCCTGTTTTGTTATGCTCAGTCAATGTCAATGTCAATGTCAATTACTTCATATCTCCTTTACCTTGCTGCCGTGGCCCTGCTGGTGCTGACACCCGGCCCCACCATGCTGATGAGCATGACCAACGCCATTACCCACGGTGCTCCTAAAGCTATGGCCTCTTGCTCAGGCAGTGTCACTGCCGTGCTGGGGGTCATGCTGCTATCGTCACTGGGCCTGGGCGCGTTGCTGACTGCGTCAGACACCGCCTTCAACGTGCTCAAGGTATGCGGTGCGGCTTACCTCATTTACCTGGGCATCAAAACTTTTCGTAGTCCAGTGAGTAGTTTTGATTTGCCATCTGCTGCGATAAAAACCCAAACAACCCCACTGCGTCTGTTTATCCAAGGTTTCTTGGTAGGTACCAGCAACCCAAAAGCGATTTTGTTTTTAACGGCTTTCTTTCCGCAATTTATTGACACTACCCAAGCTTGGGCACCGCAGTTCGCCGTGCTGGCGACCACTTTTGTCGTATTTGAAATGGGCGTGCTGTCCTTATGCTGTGTGTTTGCTGCACGCATCGCGCCCTGGCTGCGCCAACAAGGCCGTGCACGGGTGTTCAACCGCGTCTCGGGCAGTTTGTTTGCAGGCATGGGTGGTTTGCTGCTGGTGACACGCAAATAGTTGCGTCAGCATATGGACTTCGGCACCTTCCTCATCCAGCTGCTCAACAGCGTGCAGTACGGTCTGCTGCTGTTCATGTTGGCCGCGGGCTTGACGCTGATCTTTGGCATCATGAGCGTGGTCAACCTGGCGCACGGCAGCTTTTATATGCTGGGCGCGTACATGGCGTGGTCACTATCGAGTTTGCTGGGTAGTTTTACCTTGGCTCTGGTCGGCGGGGTGATCTTGGCGGTGGTGTTCGGTCTACTGCTCGAACGCGTACTGTTCCGATATTTCTACCACCGCTCGCACCTGGACCAGGTGCTACTCACCTTCGGTTTGATCTACATCTTTGAAGAAACCCGCTCCATCCTGTGGGGTGACGATGTGCATGCGGTGCAAATTCCTGATGCTTTGAGCGCGTCAATCCAGTTGACAGAAAATCTGTCCTACCCGGTGTACCGGCTCTTCATGTCGGGCGTGTGCATCGCCCTGGCCATTGGCCTGTACCTGCTCATTTCCAAAACCAAGCTGGGCATGAAGATCCGTGCGGGTGCCTTCAACCCAGGCATGGCCGAGGCGCTGGGCGTGAACGTGAAACGCATTCAGATGATCGTATTTGCCTTGGGTGTGGGCCTTGCCGCCATCTCCGGCATGATCGCCTCACCGATTGCGTCGGTGTACCCCAATATGGGCAGCAGCGTGCTCATCATGTGCTTTGTGGTGGTGGTCATCGGCGGCATTGGCTCGGTGCGCGGCGCGTTGATAGCGGCCCTGCTTGTGGGTTTGGTTGATACCTTTGGCAAGGTGCTGTTTCCGTCAGTGGCCAGCATGCTGGTTTATGTGCTGATGGCTGGCGTGCTGCTCTGCAAGCCCGAGGGCTTGTTCAAGCAATGAGTATCGCAACTGCCAACCTCGAAAAGTTTCCGCGTAGCCTGCAAGTCACACTGGCGCTTGGCGCGATGGCTTTGGCCACCTTTCCCTTTGTGGGCAGCGACTTTTACATCTCCATGGTTACACGCATGATGATTTTTGCCATCTTTGCGATGAGCCTGGACATTTTGCAGGGCACCACCGGCCTGGTGTCGCTGGGTCACGCAGCCTACTTTGGTCTGGCAGGCTATGTGCTGGCTTTCATTTCACCGCAGGACAGTGGCGTGAGCCTTTGGTGGTCACTGCCTGTCTCGGTGCTGGGTGCTGCGCTGGCCGCCTTGGTCATCGGCTTTTTTGTGGTGCGCACCCATGGCATTTACTTCATCATGGTCACCATGGCGTTTGCGCAAATGGTGTACTACCTGTTTTTTGACAACAAGGCGCTGGGCGGGTCTGACGGCTTGTACATCAACCTCAAACCCACGGTCATGTTGGGCAGTTTTGAATTACTCAATCTGGACAACAAGCGCACGCTGTACTTTGTGGTGTTTGGCCTCACGCTGCTTGTCTACGTCTTCCTGCGCCGCCTCCTGTTCAGCCCATTTGGCCGTACGCTCTCGGGCATCCGCATCAACGAAAGCCGTATGCGCGCCATGGGTTACAGCACCTTTGGCTACAAGCTGGCAGCCTTCACGCTGGCGGGCGCTCTTGCGGGTGTGGCAGGGTATTGGTGGGGCGTGCAAACGGGCTACATCAACCCCGATTTGATGGGTTTTCATAACAGTGCGCACGTCATCATGATGGTGATTTTGGGCGGCATGGGCAATTTTGCAGGTGCCATCGTCGGTGCCTTTGCTTTTGAAACCCTGCTTTTCGTGTTCAAAGACATCAGCAAACATTGGCAATTGCTGATGGGCGTTTTCATCGTCGCTGTGGTGATTTTCGCGCCACGTGGTCTGCTGGGGTTTTTTGAAAAATCGTCCAGGAAAGGTGGCCAGCATGACTGAGCCCCTGCTGGTTGCCAAAAACCTGACCAAACGCTTTGGCGGCCTGGCTGCGGTCAACGACATTTCCATCAGCCTGTACCGCAACACCATCCATGCAGTGATTGGCCCCAACGGTGCAGGTAAATCAACGCTGACCAATATGCTGGCGGGTGATTTTTTGCCCACATCCGGCACCATCCACATCAACGGCCAAGACATGACAGCCGCCACACCCGAAAAGCGTTCGCGCAATGGGTTAGGTCGAAGCTACCAAAAAACCAATATCTTGCTACCCCTGACGGTGTGGGACAACGTGCATCTGGCGGCGCAGTCGCGTGCGCAACACCCTTTTAGCTGGCTGGCAAATGCTACAAATTTCGTAGCTGCTCGCGCACTATCTACGCTGGCAATTGAGCAATCTGGTCTAAAAAACCGCTTAAAAACAATAGCTGCAGCCATGTCACACGGCGAGCAACGCCAGCTGGAAATTGCCATGGCTTTGGCCACGCAGCCGCAGGTACTGTTGCTGGACGAACCGCTGGCAGGCATGGGCAGCGCCGAAGCCGAGAAAATGATCGCCCTGCTGAAAATCCTGAAAAAAGACCATGCCATCTTGTTGGTAGAACACGACATGGACGCTGTATTCGCCTTGGCCGATACGCTCACCGTCATGGTCAACGGCCAGATGATCGCCAGCGGCTCACCAGCTGAGATTCGCGCCAACGCCGCCGTGCAAGCTGCGTACCTGGGTGAGGAGCATTAGCATGACAGCACATGCCAACCGCCAAGCACCCGGCCTCGCTGGCAACCAGGCAGCTCAAACAGCGCAAGCGCTGATCGACGTCCAGCAACTGAACACCTACTACGGTGCCAGCCACATCCTGCGGGGCATCAACTTTCACGTGGGCAAGGCCGAAACCATTGGTTTGATGGGCCGTAACGGCATGGGCAAATCCACTTTGCTGAAATCCATCATGGGTTTGGTCAAGCCGCGCAGTGGCACGGTCAGGGTTAACGGCTGGAACATGACGGGCGCATCAGCCTATGAAATTGCGCAACTGGGCGTGGCTTACGTACCGGAGGGGCGTGGCATTTTTGGCAACCTGAGCGTGAAAGAAAACCTGGTGATGGCTGCCCGGTCGGGTTTGAAAGGCCAAACCGACTGGACCTATGACCGCGTGCTGGACACCTTCCCCCGCCTGAAAGAGCGGCTGAACCACGGCGGCCAGCAACTGAGCGGGGGCGAGCAACAAATGCTCACCATTGGCCGCGCCCTGATGACCAACCCCAATGTGTTGATTTTGGACGAAGCCACCGAAGGCCTGGCCCCGCTGATTGCCCGCGAGATCTGGCGCATCTGCGAAACCATCAAGCAAACCGGCATCAGCAGCGTGATTGTGGACAAAAACTACAAACATGTAACGCAAGTCACCGACCGCAATGTGATTTTGGTCAAGGGCGAGGTCGTGTTTGCGGGCACTTCAGCGGAGTTACTGAGCCAGCCAGCCTTGTTAGAACAGCACCTGGGCGTCTAAAAACCGGACCCACAAATGAAAAAGCCCACCTTGCGGCGGGCTTTAAGCCTGAAGGCAATTGGTTGCCCAATTACTTCTTCGCTGGCTTTTTGGATTTTTTCATTTTCTTTGCCATGGTACTTGTCCTTAAGGAAAAAAGTTAGTCTTAGCCTGTTTTTCAACAGACCGCCCAGTGTAGCTTGAAAAACCCCATTACCCGAGCCTACACACAACGAAAAGTTCAGTACTGCGGTTGACAGTAGGCATAAAAAATACAGATTTATTTACAACTATCATAAAACTGCCAAATTGGCCCCTTGGCGGCATCCCCGCTAGCAGGCCCCATAATTCGAGCCCATGACCACACGTACACCTTATCGCGACACGGATTTTTTGCGGTTTTTAGTCTGCCCGCCCATATTTTGGATGTTGGGCCTGCTCATTATCGAGTCCGGCTTGGCCGCATTAACCACCTGGCTGATCATCCAGGCTGGGCTAGACTTGGCCAACGAAGATTTTTTGATAGAAGACTTTGGCTGGATCGTTCTGGCCCAGTCTGCGGCCTACCTGGTCGGCGCGCTGAGCTGGATTTTTGCTGAACAAACGGGTTTTGGGGCATTTGCGCGCTACATGTTGCGCTTTACCAAAGACAACAAGCATCAAACTCGCGTCTTTGCCAACAAGGACGAACGCGAAAGAGTGGAGCCGTTTTTAACCAATGAAACGTTTCATATCTTTTTTGAGTTGGTGTATGAGCTTGAAGCTGACCTCAAGCTCTTTTTTAACCTGTTATTCAATACCATTGTGCTTG
Source organism: Polaromonas sp. (assembly GCA_043774625.1). GTDB lineage: Bacteria > Pseudomonadota > Gammaproteobacteria > Burkholderiales > Burkholderiaceae_C > JAAFIP01. Next base: position 41,886 of record JAYVTG010000007.1, read on the forward strand.
GTGTCGCGATTGACGCTGGCCTGCCCATCGTTTACGGCGCAGTATTCGTCGCACTCCTGGCCTTGCAGTTTGGCCTGCGCAACTGGGTTGCCAAACGCTATGCAGCCAACCAGCGTGCCACCAACCGAATGACCGCCCACACCTACACTGCGTGGGACAATATTTTGAGCGGTAACCGCTATAACTTTCGCATCTGGCACGGCGGCTTTAAAGAGCGTCTTCGCAATGCTTTGCGTGCGCAAATCGGCGCCATCATGGCCCGCGAAGGCATTGCAGCCGCCAACGGGATTTTTGCCCTGCTGGTGGTGTTTGCTTATCTGGCCTATGTGGCGGGCATGAACGTCACCAATACCGCTTTGTTGATCAGTTTGGCAGCCACCCTGCCCCGCCAAATAGAACTGTCGCACGACCTGCACGGCCTGGCCACTGGTTTAAACGACCTGCTGGCCATCTGGACGCGCATCAAAGGTGCCAGCAATGCCATGCGACCTGCAGCCGATGCAGACTTTGAAAACCGTATTCGCTTTGACCGGCTGCAACTTAAACAAACCGACCACTTGCCCGGCACCCCCGTTCAAGTGCTGCATTGCCAATCAATGGACGTGCTTTTGGCGCACCTACACGCCCAAACCACAGGCCGTATCTTGGTACGCGGTGGCAACGGCTCTGGCAAGTCTACATTGCTGGCCGCAGTTAAAGCCAGAATGGGTGCCCACGCGTTTTATTGGCCCACCAGCGACCAATTGGCCTTTGCCTTTAACAGCGGGTTGAATGCAGCTGAAGCTGAAGCAGATGACGACGCCGAAGAAGTTGCTGAAACGCCCGCTTCAAAAACAGCTTTTTCTTCAGGCGAACACCAGTTGAAGTCGCTACGCGAAATCGTCAAAAATACGCACGCCAAAGTGTATTTGTTGGACGAATGGGATGCCAACCTGGATGCCAAAAACGGAGCCGAAGCGCAGCAACTGGTAAACCAATTGGCCCAGCGCGCCTTAGTGCTGGAGATTTCGCATCGCGTCTGAGCTGGCACCCACGATCTGCCCGATCTATTTCCATCTCAACCATGACTACCGTTCACCGAACCCAGGTTTGCATCATTGGTGCTGGCCCTGCAGGCTTGTTACTGGGTGCCTTGCTGCACAAAGCTGGCATTGACAATATCATCCTGGAGCGCCAAAGCCCAGACTATGTGCTGGGCCGCATTCGCGCTGGCATTTTGGAGCAAACCACCGTGGATGCATTGACCTACGCTGGCGTGAGCGCTGGCGTAGAGGCACACGGCCATCGCCATAACCATATTGAACTTATTTTTAACAACCAGCGCCACAGCATAGAGCTGGCCTCTCGTACCAATGGCAAGGTCGTCACCGCCTATGGGCAAACCGAGGTGACCAAAGACCTGATGAATCACCGTGTATCAACAGGTCGCTCCACCGTGTATGAAGCCAAAGATGTGGTGCTGCACCAGTTTGACAGTGCCAAGCCGCGCGTCACCTACCTGAAAGACGGCGTGCAGCACAGCATCGACTGCGACTTCATTGCGGGTTGTGATGGCTTTCACGGCGTTAGTCGCGCCAGCGTGCCCAAGGACAAAATCACCGAGTACATCAAAGACTACCCGTTCGGCTGGCTGGGCGTGCTGGCCGATGTGCCGCCCGTGTCGCCCCACGCCATCATCTACGGCAACAGTGAACGTGGCTTCTCCCTGTGCAGCCTGCGCAGCCTAACGCGCAGCCGCTACTACGTGCAATGCCCCATGACAGACAAGGTGGAAGACTGGAGCGACGAGCGCTTTTGGACGGAGCTAAAACTGCGGGTAGACGAAGACACCGCTAGCCGCATCATTACGGGTCCGTCCATAGAAAAAAGCATTGCCCCGTTGCGCAGCTTTGTGGCCGAACCCATGCGCTTTGGCAGTTTGTTTTTGGCAGGCGACGCTGCACACATTGTGCCGCCTACGGGGGCCAAGGGGCTGAACCTGGCCGCCAGTGATGTAGTCATGTTGTCGCAGGCCTTTGCAGAACATTACCTGGAAAAAACCGATGCTGGCATTAACGGTTACAGCGAACGCGCCCTGCGCAAGGTATGGCGTGTGGAGCGCTTTAGCTGGTGGCTCACCACGCTGATGCACCGCTTTCCAGACTCCGCCGGTTTTGGGCAAAAGATGCAAGAGGCGGAATTGGGCTATTTGATGGCCTCAGAGGCTGCGCAGATGACGCTAGCAGAGAATTATGTTGGATTGCCTGGATAGCACCTTACAATTTTAAGCCATAGTGTCTGTGACTATATGTCGTACAAGCGTTAGCGTTTGATTTATAGTACACACTTACAGTGCATACAAAAATCAGCCCTTTTCAAAATTAACTTCTCCAAGTTTGCCACATGATTTACGCAAAGACAGTTAAAGGCGAGCTTGCAGCTTTTGACCGCACCACCAGCATTTCGGCAAATCTGAAAACCGTTTTATTGAAAGTCAATGGAAGAGCTGAAAGCGCTTTTATCATCGCCCAACTTTCAGAAATCAGTGATGTGCAAGCCATGCTTGACTCACTGGAGCGCGCAGGATTGATTCAACAACACGTCTCAGCCAAGAGCGCCGGGCCTACTGAGCCCAACAAAGCCGACTCGTTTGGGGGCAAAACGGAACAAATCGACGGTGGAGCCGACACATTGCCTGTTGTTGAACCTGGATCACAGCCAGAGATTATTCGTGATGTATCTGAAGCGATGGCTGATTTTATTTTGCAATATCTTCCTTCACTGTCGTTCTCCCTCTTGCTTGAATTAGAGGCGGTGCGTAACCTGCCGCAGTTTGAAATGCTGATTGATAAATTCGAACCCATGGCGCTGCGGGTGGGCCCTGCTGGCGAAGAACTGATCAAAGCATCGCGTCAAGCGCTTTCTACTTTCTCCAACAGCCGCAGTGCGACGGTCAGCCAGCTTTAACTTACCCACTACAGAGTGCTGGAACGCCTGATTTAACCAAATATCAGGCGTTGCCAGCGTGGAATATGCGTGAGCAGCTATTAAAAATGTAGCAATCTGGCTACTCACCCAACGCAGCTTTTCTGCCCCGCACCATATCGACCTTCTGCAGCAATGCCAGTCCAACCATAAACAAAATGCAAGTGGACCCAATGGCAATGCGCTGGTTGCCACCGGTCATCCAAGTGATTGCGCCATACATCAGCGGCCCAAAAATGCTGGCCAGGCGAGTGGCAAACGTCCATAAGCCAAAAAATTCACCCAGCTGCGCAGGCGGCGCCAGCATGCCCGCCATGGCGCGACCCGCAGACTGGCTGGAGCCCATGCAAAAACCCGCAATGGCGGCGGCATACCAAAAACCACCCTTGGTTGTAGTCAGTGCGGCAATGATGCAGGTAGCTACCCAGCCTACCAGGGTGATGCCCAAGGCCAGTTTGTGCCCTATTCTGTCCTGAAAATAACCAAAACCGAAGGCGCCAACGGCAGCGGCAATATTCAGCACAAAGATCAAGACCATGGTTTCCTGCTGCACAAAACCAACCACTTGCTCAGCGTAAATGGCAGCTAACGCAATGGCTACCGACACGCCGCCCTGATAAAACACAGCGCAAGCCAATAACCAGATGAAGTCTTTGTAGCGCTGTGCCTCACTGTAAGTCTGGCGCAGCTGCATTAGGGACGCCTTCAAGCCGCTGTGCTGCGCGGCCTGCGGCTTGGGCACGGCGCGTTCGGTCAGCAGCGCAAAGGTTACCCAGGCGGCTGCGCCATAAATAAATGCGGTGATCAGCATGGTGACCGGGACAAACTTGTCCGCTGGTATACCTTGGCCGCCTGCCCAAATGACATAAGCCAGACTCAAACCGAGCGCCAACATGCCACCAAAGTAGCCAAAGCTCCAGCCCCAGCCGCTAACCTTGCCCATGGCTTCGGGTTTGGCAAGTTCGGGCAAGAACGATGCCGTCAACGATTCACCGTAGCTATAGAAAGTGTTGGAAATAACGATGAGTACAAAAGCCAAGGCCACGTTACCTGGCCCTGCAAATGCCAGTGCGGCCGTAGACAGTACGCAACCAATCGTGAACAGCATTAACAGCTTCTTTTTGGCTGCCCGCATGTCGGCCAGTGCGCCCAGGCTTGGCATGGTGAACATCACGATAGCGTAAGAGATACTCAGCGCCAGCGTCCACGCAAACGTGGCCCATTCGGCTTTTTGTGCAATGCCACCTACAAAATACGCGGCAAACACAGCGGTGATGACCACCGTGGTGTAACCCGAATTGGCAAAATCATACATGGCCCAACCAAATACTTCGCGTTTTTTCACGCCGGGGTTCAGGGCATCTTGGCTAAACAGGGCCATGCTGGTCTCCGAAAGGTGGTTGATGCATCGCATTATGATGGAGTCACAAGACAAATTGACACAACATGGCCAAACTGTATTTTCGCTACGCCGCAATGAATGCAGGCAAATCTACCGCTTTGCTGCAGGCGGCTTACAACTACGAAGAACGCGGCATGGCGGTAGTACTACTGACAGCCGAGCTGGACACCCGAGACGGGGCAGGCAGTATCAGCTCTCGCCTTGGTATCGCTCGCCCTGCCCACACCTTCAACGCCAGCCACAGCATGGCAGAGCGCATTGCCGCATCCCAGCAAAGCGAGTGGATAGCCAAACTCGCCTGCGTTCTCATCGACGAGGCCCAGTTTCTCACCCGGGATCAGGCACAAGAGTTGCACCGCTGGGCACATACCTTTGACACACCCGTCATCTGCTATGGCCTGCGTAGCGACTTTCAGGGCAAGGCGTTTGAAGGATCAGCCACTTTGCTGGTGCTGGCCGATGATATTGAAGAGATGAAAACCATTTGCGAATGCGGTAACAAAGGCAGCATGAACGCACGCTTTAACGACGACGGCGAGCGCATTCGTGAAGGTTCGCAAATACTGATTGGTGGCAACACGCGTTACCGGGCGCTGTGCCCGGGTTGTTTTTACGAAAAATGAAGTGCTATTAAAAACGTAGCTGCTCACGCAGTATCTACGCTGGCTACAGGCAAAAAACCTTTAAAATTAGTGCAAATGCCGTGGTTTGCGACCACCGCCGTGGCTACCACCACCCGTTGATCCACGCGGTGGGCGCCCCACTTGCAGCGAACTGACCAGTGCGTCAAAACGCTGGGTAAACAGTTTGTCTACTTCAGTCACCACACCCTCCAGTTCGGTGCGGTCAAAGTGACGCTCCATCAGCGCCATCACGTCTTCCACCAGCATGTCGCGCTGCACCTGCATGATGTCGCCGGGCGTAGGGCCTACAAACAGCATGACAAAGTCGTCACGCGATTCCTGGTCGCTTTCTTCTTCGTCATCCTCGTCAAATTCAGTGTCGTAGATGCTGATCTCGATGCCTGCGCCAGCAGACGCGAGTTCATTCAGACCCATGCACATTTCTTCCAGTGCCTGGCGAAAGTCTTCTTCTGCTGGCACCGTCCAGCACATGTGCAGCACATGCTCTTTACTGTCCAGGCGCAGACCCGGCTCTTCTTCATACGAGCTGACAGCGCCTTTGACAAATGTTTTGGAACCTGTATAAGACCACAGTGGTTTTAAGGCTTCTTCAAGCTGGGCAAGCGTGATGTCCGGGCGCAAGGGCACATCGCCATGCACGTGAATTTCATAGGGCGTGATTTTGGAAGACATGGGATTAGTGTAGTACGCAAGAGCAGCAAGTGCAAAAGAATTTGCTCTTGCTGCACGGGGGAGGAAAGAGAAACGGGATATTAACCCATGCACATCCCAAACTACCGCATCAAATGGGTGTTTTAGTCAACATCCACTCGTGCGCAGGGTCGTTTTTGAAGACCCAGAATCGGTTCGGGCCAGCCATGACGTTCAGGTAATAAAGATCATAACCATGCGACGCCACTACAGGATGGTAACCGCGCGGCACCATCACCACGTCGTGGTTTTCTACCGCACAGGCTTCGTCCAGGCTGCGGTCATCGGTGTACACACGCTGAAAGGCAAAGCCCTGGGGCGGGCTCAAGCGGTGGTAGTAGGTTTCTTCCAGTTGCGTCTCAAGGGGCGGGGTTTCTACGTCGTGTTTATGCGGTGGGTAGCTGGATGAATGGCTGGCCGGGGTCATCACCTCCACCACCAACAAGTGCGCGGCCGTGGGGTCGTCGTGCGGCAAGATGTCGCAAATGTAACGCGTGTTGCTGCCATTGCCGCGCACGCTGCGGCGCATGCTGGCGGGGTCGATCACGCGGACAGTGCGTGCCAAATTACCATCGCCCGCAGGAGCAGTGCACAAAGCCACCTCTGCCGCGTAGGTGGCACGTATCGTCACTGTTTTGCCTGCTGGCACATAGACAGCGGCGGGCGATATATCGTCAAACACGCTGGTGCGTATGCCCAAGCCGGTGTGGGATTGGCCGTCTACCGTCACATCTACCGTGCCAGTCAACACAACTAGACACAGCTCACGTGTTCCAGTGTCTATGGTTTCTGTCTCATCGGCAGCCAAACGCACTGCGCGAAAACCCACATGCGTCCAACCTGCCCGCTGCGGCGTCACGTTCACAATCTCGCGCCCAACAGGCGCGGCTTTGGCAAGCAAGGGGCTGACCATATCAAGCGGCCTGATTGATGCGATTGACAATACCGCGCAGGGTGTCGTAACCCTTCTTGGCGTATTGGTAGCTCGGTGCCACCGCCGGGTCTTGCTCAGCTTCTACTACCAGCCAGCCTTCATAACCTGCGGTGTGCAGCGTAGACAAGACCGCGTTGTAGTCAATCACACCATCACCCGGCACCGTAAAGGTGCCGTTGATCACACCTGTCAAAAAGCTCCAGCCATCGTTGCGTGAGCTGGCAATGACCTGCGGGCGCACGTCCTTGCAGTGCACGTGTACGATGCGGGCCAGGTGCTTTTTCATTTCAACCACTGGGTCGGTTGCTCCGCCAAAATACGCATGGCCCGTGTCAAACAGTAAACCTACTGCCGCCGGGTCGGTCAGAGCCATCAGCTTGTCAATGTCTTGTGGCGACTCTACATACGCACCCATGTGGTGGTGATAAGCCAGTTTGATGCCATAGGTTTTGAGCAAATGTGCCCCAAAGGCGTTGAGCCGCTGCGCGTATGCCTGCCACAGTGCATCGTTCATGAAGTGTGGCCGCTTGGACACGGGCGTGTCGATCTGGCCCTGCACAGTGCCAGCGCATTCACCGTACACCACCACTTTTACGCCGTTGAACTGCAACTTGGCCATATGCGCCTTGCAGCGCTCAATTTCGTTGTCTACCGTGTCTTCAGCCAAAAACCCCGAATACCAGCCTGACACGCAAGCCATGCCAAACTCGTCCAGTTTGGCTTTCAGGCCTGGGCCATCTTTGGGGAATTTATTACCCAGCTCAAAACCTTCGTAGCCAATTTCCTTGCCTTCAGATAGTGCTGTTTCCAAAGGCGTTTCTCCGCCCAGTGCGGGTAGATCATCGTTCATCCAGCTAATCGGGTTGATACCGATGCGTACGTTCCAGTTCATCGTCAGTTGCTTTCTTGGTGTGTTAAAAATTAAATCCGTTGGTCTTTTTTGCCAACCACGTAGCGCGCATGGGCCTCGTTCACTTCTGTGCGAATTGACACTTGCGGGATGGCCACCTCCCACCAGCAGCCCCCCTCACTCACGCGGGTGTGGGTGGTGTCAATCACCAACACCTGAGTGCGCTTGGCAGCGCGGGCTTGCACCATGGCAGCTTTCAATTCGGCCACATTTTTAACATGCACGGCATCAGCGCCCATGCTGCGCGCGTGCATGGCAAAGTCAATATTACTAGCTTCGCCACCAACTGCAACGCAATCATCCAGCAGGTTGTTAAAACCAGTAATACCCGAGCTGACCTGCAAACGCTGAATGCAGCCATACCCCCGGTTGTCCAGCACCACGACGATGATTTTTTTGCCCAGCATGACCGAGGTGGCCAGCTCAGAATTCATCATCATGTAGGAACCATCGCCCACCATCACAATCACTTCCTGTTCTGGCCGCGCCATCTTCACGCCCAGACCCCCTGCAATCTCGTAGCCCATGCAGGAATAGCCGTATTCCATATGGTAGTTGCCGGGGCTGCTGGCGCGCCACAGTTTGTGCAGTTCGGCTGGTAATGTGCCTGCTGCACACACTGCAACGTCTGTGGTACCACTGTTGCCGCCCGCATCGTTCAGTGAATCACGCACCGCACCAATCACCTCGCCGTCATACGGCAACACGCCCGGTTGCGCTGCAGCGGTGGTGATTTCTGTCACTCGCTGGTTCCACTGCGCGGCCAGTTCTTTGGCGCGCAGCGTCCAGGCTGCATCGGCCTTCCAGTCGGCCAGCACCTCGGTTAATTGCTCCATCCCTGCCCGTGCATCCGCCACCAGGGATGCACCATTCCATTTGCCTGCATCAAAGCTTTGCACGTTCAGGCTGAGGAGTTTGGCGTTTGCAAAAAGCGCATGCGAGCCGGTTGTAAAGTCTTGCAGGCGCGTGCCGACGGCAAACACTACGTCCGCATTGCGGGCCATCTCATTGGCATGGTTTGCGCCATCAACGCCGATAGCACCCAGGTTCAATGGATGGTCCCAAGGAAAACTGCTTTTACCGCCATGCGACTCCACCACGGGCACACCATGCTTTTCAGCAAAGACCCTCAGCGCGCCACTGGCATGGCTGTACAGCACACCGCCGCCCACAACGATGAGAGGCTGACGCGCCGTCTTGAGCAAAGCGGCGGCGCGGGCCAGCTCACGTGCATCGGCGGGTGGACGGCGAAAACGCAACAGCTCCGGTTGCAAAAAACTTATCGGGCAATCAAAAGCATGGGTTTGCACATCTTGCGGCAGCGCCAGACACACGGGGCCGCAGTTGGCCGGGTCAGTCATCACCTGCACCGCACGCGGCAGCGCGGTAAGAATTTGCTCTGCCCGCGAGATACGGTCAAAGTAGCGGGTGACGGGGCGAAAGCAGTCGTTCACGCTGACATCGCCTTGCTGAAAATTTTCCAGTTGTTGCAACACCGGATCTGGCGCGCGTGATGCAAAAGTATCGCCCGGCAGCAGCAGCACAGGCAAGCGGTTCACGTGCGCCACCGCTGCTGCGGTTACCAAATTGGTAGCGCCAGGGCCAATGCTGGTGGTGACCGCCATGATGCGCTGGCGAAACTGTGCCTTGCTGTACGCAATGGCTGCATGCGCCATGCCCTGCTCGTTGTGCGCGCGGTAGGTGGGCAGCGCAGTTCTGTGGGTAGATAGTGCCTCGCCAATGCCAGCGACATTGCCGTGGCCAAAGATGGCGAATACGCCGCCGCAATAGGGCTGCACACTGCCGTCATGCATTTCTACCCGCAGCGCAGCCAGGTGCTCCACCAAGGCCTGGGACATTGTTAGTCGTTGAGTTTTCAACATCACATTCAGTTTAAATTTTCAACACTGTGGCGTGTACGCCAAGCGTTCACCAGCACGGTGAAATTGTGCGCTACCTCGCTGATAAAAGCTTGATCCGTCATTTCTTGCTTCAACCAGCGTAACGACGCGTCTGCCCACAAACTGCGTCCCACCATAAAGCCTTTGACGACCGGATTGGTGGCGTTGCGAAAGCTGCTGGCCAAATGTGCAATTGGCTGGTTTAAACCCAGGATAACAGCGCCACGGCATTGCGGGTCACTCTCGGCTATCAACTGCTCAAGCGCCGACCAACCGGTCGCCTGCATGGGTGCCAGCTTCCACCATTCAGGTTTGATGCCCAGGTTGTAAAAACGCTTGACACTACGCAGCACCGATGCGTCTTCAGTACCCGCCGCGGTGAGTGCACGTGGCAAAATAATTTCAAGCAGCAACTCGTTACCGCTGACGCGCGTGGCTTCCCACAGCTCCAGCACTTTTTGCTCTTGCTCCAGGCGTAGCGCGTAAGCGTCGTCCGGGTGGTAGTGCACCAGGCATTTGACGACTTGTTCGGTCGGCCAGCGCATCAGCGCACTGCCAATGGATCGTGTACCGTCAAAACGTAACGGGCGTGACCCCGGCAACTCCACCGGCCTGCCCACCCACCAGCCGCGTCCGGTCGCACTGGCCAAAGCATCGGCCCCGTAGTCGCCACCGTCGATCAACACACCGGTATGGCCTTGCAAATAGCAGTCTGACTCGACTTGCTCAGTGGCCTTGACCAATAGTTTCTTCAATGCCGGGATGCGTGACTCGCTCACTCCTGCTTCTCGCGCCATCTCCAAAAACTGGCTGCGATGGTCAAACGCCATCACACACAGCTCATTCCACTGTGGGCGCGCTGCGGTAGTGCGGTGCAAGTGCGCAAGCTGCTGGTCGGCATCGACCTTGGGGTTGCGATTGCCACTGAACCAGTGCGCCAACTCTGCGGGCGTGGGCATGGCAACAGAACACGCATGGCGTGACACCACGATGGCACCACAGGCGTTGGCCACTTGGGTCGCTTGTGCCCAGTCTTTGCCCTGCAACAAGCTGGCCATCAAACCCGACAAAAACGCATCGCCCGCGCCCAGCACATTGAGTACTTCCACGCGTTCGCCCAAATAAGTGGGGGCACTGTGAATGTCTGAAGGAATTGCAGCTTCGATCACACAACAGCCCAAGGCTCCGCGCTTGACCACCAATGTTGCAGCGCTGACTGAGCGCACAGCGCGCAGGCTGGCCATCAGGTCACCCCCCACACCACCAGCAATCAAAAACTCTTCTTCCGTGCCCACCAACAAGTCAAACTGCGGCAACATTTCTTGCAATTTCTGCGTGACATGCGCATCTGCTACATAGCGGTTATCCCCCGCTCCGCGCGTAGTCAACCCCCATAGTACGGGGCGGTAGTCAATGTCCAGCACCCTCACTACGCCGTGTGTTTTGGCATAGGACAACGCAGTTTGGGATGCGTGACGCGTTGTGGGCGTTGACAAATGCGTGCCAGTGATGGCCAGGGCGCGGCATTGTGCAATGAAGGATTCACTGATTGAGGCAGCGTCAATCGCCATATCCGCGCAGTTCTCGCGCACAAACAGTAACGGGAAGGTGTCGCGGTCTTTCAGGCCCAGCAACACCAAAGCAGTCAAGCGTTCAGAATCTACCTGCACCTGGCTGATGTCGCAGCCTTCTCGCAGCAGGGTTTCAGTCAAAAAGCGCCCCATTTGCTCATTGCCTACCCGCGAAATCATCGCGCTGCGCAAACCCAGCCTAGCCACGCCAAAGGCCAAATTGGCCGAACTGCCCCCCAAATACATGGCCATACTGCGGGCATCTTCTAGCCGCGCGCCAAACTGATTGGAATATAAATCCACCGCCAGCCTGCCAAGGCAGGCAAGGTCTATGCGTCGATCAGAAGGAAGCAGCAGATTGTTCATCTCAGATTAAACGCCCAAGGCTGGGCTTTATTTGTGGGTTGTAGCATTAAGTCAGATTGTCGCTACGCTTGATTTTAGAGAAAATAATTCGATTGAATACTTTTGAAATTTCTTTCCGCTTGCATTGGGTGCCGTTATAGTCCGTTTTAACTCCTTTTGTTTGTCAATTTATCTCCCGGAGATTTCATGAAAAACGTTGCAGTTTTTGGCGCGGGCCGCATAGGCCGCATACACGCATCCAACATAGCCGCCCTGCCCGGCATCCACGTCAAATATGTAGCCGACCCGCAGGCTCAGTACGCCGCAGAATTGGCGCAAAAAGTGGGCGCTCAAGTGGCCAGCATTGACGCCGCATTGGCCGATACCAGTATTGACGTCGTAGCGATTTGCTCTTCGACCGACACCCACAGCGACCTGATTACCCGCGCCGCTGCTGCGGGCAAGCATATCTTTTGCGAAAAACCGGTAGATTTGTCTGTGCCTCGCGCCGAGGCTTGTGCCAAAGCTGTTGAAGCCGCTGGTGTAGCCTGCATGATCGGATTTCAGCGCCGCTTTGACCCCACCTTTGCCGAAGCCCGCGCCCGCATGGACCGTGGCGAAATTGGCAAACCCGAAATGTTGGTCGTCACCAGCCGCGACCCGGGCGCGCCGCCAGCAGACTACATCAAGGCATCAGGCGGCATTTTTCGTGACATGCTGATCCACGATCTGGACGTGTTCCGCTGGATATTGTGTGCCGATGGCGACGAAGCCGTGTGGCTCAGCGCTACGGGTTCTGTGTTGACCAACCCTGCCATCGCCGCTGTGGGCGACATGGACAGCACCGCCGTGACGATTCGCACCCGCTTGGGGCGCTTGTGCCAGATCAACACCAGCCGCCGCGCAGCGTATGGCTACGACCAGCGCTTTGAAGTGCTGGGGTCGCAAGGCCTGTTGCAGTGCGGCAACCACACGCCTTCACAAGTGATGCAGTGGGACGCAAGCGGTGTGCGCGCAGATAAACCCGAGGCTTTCTTTTTACAGCGCTATGCAGCGGCTTACCGCCTGGAAATCTCACACTTTTTTGAATGCTTGCAAACCGGCGCTGCTTTCAAGACAACCGTGGCCGATGGCGTGGCCGCACAAAAGCTGGCCGACGCGGCAACACAAAGTTGCCAAAGCGGCCTGCCTGTCACGTTTTAAACCCAAGAAAAAGTAAAGCCCATGTCGCGCGGTTCGCACAAACTCAAAGTGGGCATTGCAGGCTTGGGGCGTATGGGCTAAGCGCCGCATATCGTCTTCGCTATTGATGTCAATACTGATTCTATTACGTGGCGGTTTTTGGCCCATTGCTCAAAGGCTTTGAGCAGGCGCGCGCAGCCTTCTACCAAAGAGGGTATGTCTTGGGGTGCGGGGAATCGAATGGGCATGGTGTTCAATCGGGCTTGCGCGAGGCTGATCTTACGCTGCCTGGGGGTTGGCATGCTGTGTGGACCATGCCTAAGGGGGTAGATGGTGCCTGGAACCGGAATCGAACCGGTACGCCCGCTGTGAACGAAGCGGCGGATTTTAAGTCCGCTGTGTCTACCTATTCCACCATCCAGGCCGATTTTAGGCGTAAGCCACAATGATTGGAGGCGCGGGCCGGAGTCGAACCGACCTACACGGATTTGCAATCCGGTGCATAACCGCTTTGCTACCGCGCCTTAAACTTTTAAGAGTTAATGCATACAAAAAAGGGAAGCAGCTGCTTCCCTTTTAGGCTGCTGTTTGAGGTTGCAAACAACACGATGTGGAGCGGGAAAAGAGGCTCGAACTCTCGACCTCAACCTTGGCAAGGTTGCGCTCTACCAACTGAGCTATTCCCGCATCGATAGATAAATTATAGCAGAAGATTTTTAGTGTTTTACAGAGGGCGCCACATCAGGTGCAGAAATTTTCACCACGTCAGCAGCGGTAACGGCTGGCACCACAGGTTCGTCGTCTGGCAAGGCCACAGGCATGCGCTCCAAGGCCACCGCCAAGACCTGGTCAATCCACTTTACTGGCACTATTTCCAGCCCGTTTTTCACGTTCTCTGGAATCTCTTGCAGGTCTTTGGTGTTCTCTTCTGGAATCATGACCGTCTTGATACCACCGCGCAACGCAGCCAACAGCTTTTCTTTTAAGCCGCCAATACCTGTAACTTCACCACGCAGGGTAATCTCGCCCGTCATGGCCACCCCAGCGCGCACGGGAATGCCCGTCAGAGCCGACACAAAGGCCGTAGTCATGGCAATGCCGGCACTGGGCCCGTCTTTGGGCGTAGCGCCGTCTGGCACGTGGATGTGCACGTCGCGTTTTTCAAACGCTTCGTCTTTGATGCCCAGGCGGCGTGCGCGAGAACGCACCACGGTGCGGGCAGCTTCAACCGACTCCTTCATCACGTCGCCGAGCGAGCCGGTGCGAATGATATTGCCTTTGCCGGGCATGGTGGCTGCTTCGATGGTGAGCAAATCACCCCCCACTTCTGTCCATGCCAAACCCACCACCTGGCCTACCTGGTTTTGCTTTTCTGCAATGCCGTAGCTGAATTTGCGCACACCCAAAAAGTCGTTCAAATTCTCAGCCGTTACTGTGACCTGGTCCACATACTTTTTAAGCTGAACGCCTTTGACAACCTTGCGGCAGATTTTAGAGAGTTCACGCTCAAGCGAACGTACACCCGCCTCGCGGGTGTAGTAGCGCACAGTATCGCGCACAGCCGCTTCTTGCACGTCAAGCTCAGCTTTTTTAACGCCGTTATTTTCCAACTGCTTGGGCAGCAGGTAGACCATGGCGATATTTGTTTTTTCGTCTTCGGTATAGCCCGACAGACGAATCACTTCCATACGGTCAAGTAGCGCAGAAGGAATATTCATGGAGTTGGATGTCGCCACAAACATCACGTCGCTCAGGTCAAAATCCACGTCTACATAGTGATCGCTGAATGTATGGTTTTGCTCAGGGTCCAGCACTTCCAGTAAGGCGCTGGATGGGTCGCCGCGAGAGTCCATGCCCATCTTGTCGATTTCGTCTAGCAAGAATAGCGGGTTGCGTGTGCTCACCTTGGTCAGGTTTTGCAGCACTTTACCTGGCAGCGCGCCTATATAGGTACGGCGGTGGCCGCGAATCTCGGCTTCGTCACGCATGCCGCCCAAAGCCATGCGTACATATTTACGACCCGTGGCTTTGGCAATCGACTGCCCCAGCGATGTTTTACCAACACCGGGCGGGCCTACGAGGCACAAAATAGGTGCCTTCACTTTGTCTACGCGCTGCTGCACCGCGAGATATTCCAAAATGCGGTCTTTGACTTTTTCCAGGCCAAAGTGGTCGGCGTTCAACACAGTTTCGGCATTGCCCAAGTCGTGCTTGATCTTGGTCTTTTTAGCCCAAGGCAAATTCACCAGCACTTCAATATAGTTGCGCACCACATTAGCCTCGGCCGACATGGGCGACATCAGCTTGAGTTTTTTGATCTCTGATTCAGCTTTTTTGAGCGCGTCTTTGGGCATCTTGGCAGACTTGATTTTCTTTTCAAGTTCTTCAATGTCAGCCCCGTCCTCGCCCTCGCCCATTTCTTTTTGAATCGCCTTGACCTGCTCATTCAAATAAAAATCGCGCTGGTTTTTTTCCATCTGGCGCTTGACGCGGCCACGGATTTTTTTATCGACGTTGAGAATATCTACTTCACGTTCCAACTGTTGAAAAACACTCTCCAGGCGTTCTTTCACATCCGACAAGTCCAGCACGGCTTGCTTGTTTTCAAGCTTGAGTGGCACATGGGCAGCAATGGTGTCTGCCAGGCGCCCAGGATCGTCAATGCTGGAAATGGAGGTCAAAATTTCTGGTGGGATTTTTTTGTTGAGCTTGACGTACTGATCAAACTGCCCCACCACAGCCCGGCGCAGAGCCTCTACATCGTTGTGGCGCGGCTCGGTCGCATCTTCTGGCGCGATGGGCGTCACGTTGGCTGTAAAGTGTTCTTCACCATCGGTGATATGGTTCACCAAGGCACGCTGCTGACCTTCTACCAACACCTTGACGGTGCCATCAGGCAGCTTGAGCATTTGCAAAATAGTAGACACACAGCCAACACTGAACATGTCTTCTACTACGGGTTCGTCTTTGGCGGCTGCCTTTTGCGCCACCAGCATGATGCGGCGTTCCGCCTCCATGGCAGATTCTAGAGCCTTGATGCTCTTGGCGCGCCCCACAAACAGTGGGATCACCATGTGGGGGAAAACCACCACGTCGCGTAGCGGTAGCAGTGGCAGGTCAATAGCCTCTGCAGGGAGTGTTACGTTGCCTGGCATATGAATCCTTAAACTAATTTCTTGCAATATGGCGGCAAAAGGCTGACTTTTCAAGTCAGGGGGTTTTTTAAGCTTTTTTTGCTGCTTCGCGGTAGACCAGCAATGGTGGTTTGTTTTCGTCGATGGTGGACTCATCCACCACTACTTTGGCCACATTATTCGTATTCGGCAAGTCAAACATCGTATCAATCAGTGCGTTTTCCAAGATGGAACGCAAGCCGCGAGCACCCGTTTTACGCAACAGCGCCTTCTTGGCAATGGCTTTGAGCGCGCTGGGGCGTACTTCCAGCTCAGCGCCTTCCATCGACAGCAGCTTGGCATACTGCTTGACCAACGCATTTTTAGGTTCGGTCAAAATTTGCATCAAGGCTTCTTCGGTCAGCTCAGACAGTGATGCGACGACGGGCATACGACCGATCAGCTCGGGAATCAAGCCAAATTTGATCAAGTCTTCAGGCTCAATCTCTTTAAATGACTGTGTCAAGCTGCGTTGTTTTTTGCTCTTGACGGTCGCGCCAAAACCGATGCCCGAGGCTTCGGTACGCGCCTCCACTACTTTCTCCAGACCCGAAAAAGCGCCGCTGCAAATGAACAGAATATTCGTGGTGTCGATTTGCAAAAAGTCCTGGTTGGGGTGCTTGCGCCCACCTTGAGGCGGCACACTGGCCATTGTGCCTTCGATAATCTTGAGCAAGGCTTGCTGCACGCCCTCACCACTCACGTCACGGGTAATGGAGGGGTTGTCGGACTTGCGGGAGATTTTGTCTATCTCGTCAATGTAAATGATGCCTTGCTGCGCACGTTCTACGTCGTAGTTGCAGGTTTGCAGCAGCTTGGAAATGATGTTTTCTACGTCTTCGCCCACGTAGCCTGCCTCGGTCAATGTGGTGGCGTCTGCCATCACAAAAGGTACGTTGAGCATGCGCGCCATAGTTTGCGCCAGCAGTGTTTTGCCCGAACCCGTGGGGCCGATCAGCAAGATGTTGCTCTTGGTCAGCTCAACATCGTCTTTCTTGGCTTTATCTTTGTAACGCAGGCGCTTGTAGTGGTTATACACAGCTACCGACAGAGCACGCTTGGCATGCTCTTGGCCAATGACGTAGTTGTCCAGATTGTTTTTGATTTCTAGCGGCGTGGGCAAATCGCTACCGCCTTCGCGCTTGGTCTCCAGCGGCATTTCGTCGCGGATAATGTCATTGCACAGGTCAATGCATTCATCGCACACAAATACAGACGGGCCTGCAATGAGTTTTTTGACTTCGTGCTGGCTTTTACCGCAGAAGGAACAGTACAGCGTTTTTTCGCTAGAGGAGCCTTTTTTTTCGGCCATACGACAGGTGCCTTTACAAGTGCATTGTTACGCTAATTTCCCAATGATACAGCCAAGACGCAAACATGGCGTGCAACATAAAAAAACGGCATCTACCCGCAGGGCAAGATACCGTTTTTGTGGGTTCGTACCAACTATACGCACCAACTACGCATGTTATGGGCGTTTGGCAATTACCTGATCCACCAGGCCATAGTCCTTGGACTCGTCAGCGCTGAGCCAAAAGTCGCGTTCTACATCGCGGGCAATTTTTTCTAACGGCTGGCCCGTGCGTTCTGCATAAATCTTGTTCAACTGCTCACGGGTTTTCATGATTTCGCGTGCTGAAATTTCAATGTCGCTGGCCATGCCGCGCGCTCCACCCGAAGGCTGGTGCATCATGATGCTGGCGTTAGGCAAGGCAATGCGCTTGCCTTTAGCGCCAGATGCGAGCAAGAAGGAACCCATGCTGGCAGCCATGCCGGTGCACAGAGTCGATACATCGGGCTTGATGAAATTCATGGTGTCAAAAATCGCCAAACCGGCGCTGACCGATCCGCCGGGGGAGTTGATGTACAAAAAGATGTCTTTGTCGGGGTTTTCGCTCTCTAAAAAGAGCAATTGGGCAACGACCAAGTTGGCCATGTAGTCTTCTACTGCACCCACCATAAAAATGATGCGCTCTTTGAGCAAGCGGGAGTAAATGTCGTAGGCGCGTTCACCACGGCCCGACTGTTCGATCACCATGGGCACCATGCCTAATGCCTGCGCGGGTTCGAAGGTTTGTTCTGCAAATCTGTCAAAACGGCTCATATATATTCTCCAATCTAAGTGTTACTGTACCAGTTTGACAGGCGGACTGGCCTACCCCAAGTAAATAGGGCCTGCATCGTGTGATGCAAGCCCCATGTCTGGTTTATTTCAATGGTGCACGCTTACTGCTGCTGGCCCATCAGCTCTTCGAACGAAATGGCCTTTTCAGTGATTTTGGCTTTGGACAACACATAGTTTGTCACATTGTTTTCAATGATCACCGCTTCAACTTCGGCCATGCGGCGGTTGTCGCTGAAGTACCAGCGCACTACGTCGCTGGGCTTTTCGTAACTGGCAGCCAGTTCTTCTACGTGGGCCTTGATCTGGTCTGGCGTGGCTTGCAGGTTATTGCTGCGCACCAGTTCGCTCACCGTCAGGCCCAGGCGCACGCGGCGCTCGGCTTGGGGGCGGAACACGTCATCAGGAATCGGTGCCTTGTCAGCGTCCTTGATGCCGCGCTGCTTCAGGTCTGCGCGGGCAGCTTCGATCATGCGGTCAAGCTCGGACTGCACACTGCTCTTGGGCAAGTCCAGCTCAGCCTTGGCAATCAGCGCGTCCATCACGGCGTTTTTGTTTTTGGACATGAGGCGGAATTTGACTTCGCGCTCCAGATTTTTCTTGATGTCTGCACGCAGGCCATCAACAGTAGAGTCGGCAATGCCCAAGGACTTGGCAAAGGCCTCGTTCACTTCGGGTAGGTGTGCGGCTTCGAGCTTTTTGATGGTGGTCAAAAAGTCGGCAGTTTTGCCCGCAACATCTGCACCGTGGTAGTCGGCAGGGAAAGCCAGAGGGAAGGTTTTGCTCTCGCCCGACTTCATGCCGCGCACGGCATCATCAAATTCTTTGAGCATTTGGCCTTCGCCGACCATGAAGGCAAAATCATCGGCCTTGCCGCCTTCAAACGGCTCGCCGTCGATCTTGCCAACAAAGTCCACCGTCACGCGGTCACCTGCGGCCACAGCGGCATCTTGCGCGCGCTGGGCAAAGGTTTGGCGCTGCTTGCGCAAGATGTCTACTGTGCGGTCAATGGCAGCGTCGTTCACTTCAGCGCTGACTTTTTCTACTTCAGCAGTAGTCAAGTCGCCAATTTTGACGTCTGGGAAAACTTCGAAAATCGCGTCAAAGCTGAGTTGGCCTTCTGGAGAATTTTCAGTTTCGCTGATGCGAGGCTGGCCTGCAACGCGCACTTTGGCTTCGTTGGCGGCAACCGAGAAGGCCTCGCCCACCTTGTCGTTCATCACTTCGTAATGCACGCTGTAGCCATAGCGCTGCGTGACTACGTTCATGGGGACTTTGCCTGGACGAAAGCCGTCCATTTTGACGGTGCGTGCCAGCTTTTTCAGACGAGTTTGCACTTCGGACTGGATCACATCGACAGGCAGAGTCAAAGTCATCTTGCGTTCGAGTTTTTCGAGGGTTTCAATTGCTACGGCCATGGTTTATCTCAACTTTTCAACAACTCAACAAGGTGGTGCGCGGGGGGGGACTCGAACCCCCACACTGTTGCCAGCGTCAGGACCTAAACCTGGTGCGTCTACCAATTTCGCCACCCGCGCGGTACAAATGAAACAGGCGGAACACTTAAGCCACAACCTAAAAGGTTACAGCTTGCAGCACCCGCCTGTTAAATATTAGGTCAGCTTTCGATTTTAACCCGGAACCGGGGGGGTTTCTATCCTTGGGCTACTGGGGGAGCCGCTTGTGCGCCCGGCTAAACCGCGTACGGGCATGCCTTGTCGATCGACTTTGGGGTTTTGGCTCACTTGGTTGGCGAACTTGGTTGGTTGGCTGAGGTTTTTTGACTCGCTCAGTTGGTGGGCATGCTTTGGACTCGGGGTATGCGCTGCAAAAAGTTTTTGGCAAACACGCGCGAACTGCGTCTTGTAACACCCGACCTTGAACAACGCGCGCCTTCCCAAAAATTTTTCATCTCCTACCCGCTCCCCCAAAGCCTTCACAGGGTGGTGGGTGCACCTTTAAATACCAATACCAAAAACCGAAGACCGAAGACTCTGGTCGCAATACCAAAATCCCGAGATCGAGCACCGGCAGCCCGCAATTCGACGTGGGTAACGCTACGTAACCGTTTTGACAAGTTTTAGCGCTCAAATATGCCGGTAGCCAGCGTGGAATATGCGCGAGCAGCTATTAAATGCATAGTAGGTACATAACCTCAAAAGTGCAAAGTTATCAGTCACGGAACGGTAAAGCTACCCAACTACCAGACCGCAAAACTACAAACCCAAGCCCCACGGGTTTGTGGTATTCGGTATCGGGTATTCAAAGGCAAACCCGCCAAACAAGCAGGCGACGGGTGAGCGGGTATGCGTTGAAAAATTTTTAGGAAGACGCGCGTTGTTCAAGGTCGAGTGCTACAAAACACCGTTCACGCGTGTTTTCTAAAAACTTTTTGCAGCGCATACCCCGAGCGCGGCGCTAGCCAACCAAGCTGGATGTATTCCTTTGCGAACCCACCAAGCTGGATGTATTCCTCAGCGAGCTAAAAACCAGTCAATGCCAGCGTCGTATATGCGTAAACAGCTATCAATTTAGTAGTGGTTGCATGCTGTTTGCCAACGGCGTATAGTGTAGAAATGGCTATTCCGCATGCAGCTTCTGGTCAGGTTGTTGACATCCACAGTGGTGGTAGTCAACTGCCATCATCCAAAACCTATGCGTTGTTCAAGGCTACCGAACTGGAGGTTATGCGGCTGGTGTTACCGGCTGGCAAGGCCTTTCCGCCGCACAGCGTGGCGGGTGAGATCACGGTGCAATGCCTGGAAGGCAGCATCGAATTCAGCTCCCAAGGCACCAAGCAAATCTTGCAAGCTGGCCAATTGCTGTACCTTTCTGGCGGTATAGAACATGGCCTTGTTGCACTGGAAGACGCATCGGCTCTGGTTACCCTTGTTTTACGCAAATAAGTACTTGGGGACAAAAATTCTGGCCCATGGACTCAACGCAGGTTTACTATGAATTTAATAGCTGCTCACGCATATTCCACGCTGACAATCAGTATTTTTTAACGCTAAAAGCCCAAAATATTACCGCTTTACCCTGAACCAGGCCGCATACATGGCTGGCAAGGCCAGCAAGGTCAAAAAGGTAGCCACAATCAAGCCACCCATGATGGCCACAGCCATCGGGCCCCAGAAAACGCTGCGCGAGAGTGGAATCATGGCCAATACAGCCGCCGCAGCTGTGAGCACAATGGGTCGCAAGCGCCGCACCGCAGATTCAACAATAGCGTCCCAGGCGGGCACGCCCTTGGCGCGGTCTTGCTCGATTTGGTCGATCAAGATGACAGAGTTGCGCTGGATCATGCCCATCAGGGCAATAACGCCCAGCAAGGCGACAAAGCCAAAGGGGCGGCCCAGCACCAGCAAGGCACCGGCTACACCTGCAATACCCAGGGGGCCTGTCAAAAAAACCAGCATGGAACGGCTAAAGCTGTGCAATTGCAGCATCAACAAGGTAAAGGTGATGAACAGCATGATGGGCAAGCCCGCCACGATAGATGCCGAGCCTTTAGAGCTTTCTTCCACCGCGCCCGCCACCTGGATGGCGTAGCCGGGTGGCCATTTGGCTTCTAAAGTTTTCAAGGCAGGCAGCAATTCGTTGGTCACCGTCGCGCCCTGCAGGCCTTCGATGATGTCGGCGTTAACGGTAATCGCGTAGTCGCGATTTTCACGCCACATCACGCCAGGTTCCCACGTAAACACGGGTTTGGCAATTTGCACCAAGGGAATGCTTTTGCCACTGGCCGTGGGCAAATAGGCATTGCCTAAATCGGTGATCGCATCGCGTTCGCTCAGTGGCTGGCGCAGCACAATGTCAATCAGCTTGTCGCCTTCTCGAAACGTGCCCACGGTAGAGCCTGTGAGGATGGCGTGTGACGCCTGGGCAATGCTTTGGCTGGTAACGCCCAGCGCCCGCGCCTTTGCTTGGTCCACTTCCAGGCGCAGGGCTTTGACGGACTCGTTCCAGTTGTCGTTAACGCCGCGCGTATTGGATGACTTGCGCATTTCGGCTTTGACGGTATCTGCCAGCAAGCGCAGCTGCGCAGGCTCTGGCCCCACCACACGAAACTGCACGGGGTACGGTACGGGCGGGCCGTTGGGCAAAAGCTTGGCGCGTGCGCGAATTTCAGGGAATTCAGTGGCCAGCAATGCGGGCAACTTCAGGCGCAGCTTTTCACGCGAAGGCAAATCTTGGGGTACCACAATCATCTGGCTGACATTGCTTTGCGGAAAGATCTGGTCCAGTGGCAAATAAAAACGCGGCACACCAGAACCCAGCCAGGTGCTGACGCTTTCTACGCCCTGCTCTTGCACCAAACGCGCTTCCAGCCGCTTGGCCACGGTTTCGTTGGCGGCAAAACTGGTACCTTCGGGGAACCATAAGTCCACCAAAATCTCGGGCCGCGATGAGTCCGGGAAGAACTGCTGTTGCACCTTGCCCATGCCCACAATGCCCAGTGCAAAGATCAAAATCGTCGCCCCAATAGTGGTGTAACGGTATTTGACACACCAGTTCACCGCCCTGCGAAAGCTGCGGTAAAACGGCGTGTCAAAGTGCTCTTCATGCACTACCTCGCCGGCTGCGTTGCGCACAATGGCTTTGTGTTTGAGAACGAGCACGCCAAGGTAAGGCACGAAAAAGACTGACACCACCCAGCTAATCAGCAAGGCCAGCACCGTCACGGCAAAGATGGCAAAGGTGTATTCACCCGTGAGCGACTTGGCAATGCCGATAGGCAGAAAACCCACGGCGGTAATCAAGGTGCCTGTCAACATAGGCATAGCGGTCAGCTCATACGCAAAAGTGGCGGCGCGCACTTTGTCGTAGCCCTCTTCCATCTTGCGCACCATCATTTCCACTGCAATGATAGCGTCGTCTACCAACAGGCCCAGGCCAATGATGAGGGAACCGAGCGAGATTTTGTGCAGGCCAATGTTGAAGTACCACATTGACAAAAACGTGACTGCCAACACCAGCGGAATGGTGATGCCCACCACCAAACCCGGACGAATGTCTACATACCAGCGCTTGTACAAAGGCACGGCTTTGCCACGGCTGTGCAGCCCCAGGCTTAAAAAGCTGACTGCCAAAACGATAGCAACGGCTTCAATCAGCACGGCAACAAACTCGCCTACCGACTTGGCAACCGCTTTGGGTTGATCTTGAATTTGCACCAGTTCTACGCCAGCGGGCAAAGACTTTTCGACCTTGTCGGTCGCCACCTTTAAAGCTTTACCCAACGCGATGATGTCACCACCCTTGGCCATGGACACACCCAGTGCAATCACTTCCTGGCTCTGCGCCTTGCCGTCTGCGGCAGGCGTGGTGTAGCGTACCTTGACCTGCGCAGGGTCGATATAGCCACGCTTGACGTCGGCAATATCGCTCAAGCGCAGTTGTGCACTGCCTGCTACAGCACCCGCTCCAGTCACGCCACGAATGGGCATGGCCTTGAGTTGTTCCACACTGTCAAATTGGCCACCAATGCGCACCTGCAACACGTCTTGTGGGGTGTTGATGGTGCCCGCAGATTCAACCGCGTTTTGCGCGTTGAGCTGCGCCAGCACGGCGTTCAAATCGAGCCCCAATTGCGCCAGGCGCTTTTGAGAAATTTCTACATACAGTTTTTCGGTTTGGTCGCCAAACAGCTCTACCTTGGACACGTCTTTCACGCGCAACAACTGCTGGCGCACGTCGTCGGCAAAGGTCTTGGCTTCCACATAGTTAAAACCGTCGGTTTTCAGGGCGTAGATAACGCCAAATACATCGCCAAATTCGTCGTTGAAAAACGGCCCCTGCACACCCGCAGGCAAGGTGCCGCGAATGTCACCCACTTTTTTGCGCACCGTGTACCAGATGTTGGGTACTTCTTTGGGCGGGCCGTTGTCTTTGACCTGAAAAATAATCAACGCTTCACCTGGTTTGGCGTAGGCGCGAATCTTGTCTGCCAAGGGCACTTCTTGCAGGGCTTTTTCTATCTTGTCTACGACCTGCTCGTTGACCTGCTGGGCAGTAGCGCCGGGGTAGAACACCCGAATGGCCATGGCGCGAAAGGTAAACGGCGGGTCTTCGTCCTGGCCTAGCTGAAAGTAGGCCACAAAGCCCAAAATCATCATCACCAGCATGAGGTAGCGGGTCAGCGGGCGATGGTCCAGCGCCCATTTGGACAGGTTAAAACCTTCGCTGGGTTCCTCTTGGTGGACAGGCGACTGCGCCTGCACAGCGCTTACTGGCGTGTTATTGGTAGGTTCCGTCATGGCTGCGTTACTTGGTAGAAGCACTGGCGCTGGCGTTTGCTGCAGATTTGATAGCTGCTTGCGCAACACCCGCCCTGGCCTGCGCCGTATTTTCTTTAAAAATGGCCACTTTTTGCCCAGGCGACAGCACATGCACACCCGCACTTACCACCAGGTCACCGCTCTGTATGCCGCCTGCAATCACGGCGTCGTTACCGTCTGCCGTGGCAATTTGCACCGGGGTCGATTTCACAGTCATGCTGGTTTTGTCCAGCACCCACACGTGAGACGTTTGCCCTACTTGAAACAGCGCGCTGGTGGGCAGCTTGATGGCCTGCACTCCTGCCGTGCTGGACGGTGGCACCACATTGACGGTGGAGCCCAATGCGGGCACTTTATTGGCATCGCCGCTATTTACAGACACCTTGACCGGGAAAGTACGCGTCACCGGGTCGGCACTGGCCGCCACTTCGCGTACCTTGCCTTGAGCAGTAGTGCCCTGCGCCCATAAATTGATAGCAACAGATGTACCCACAGCAACCGTTTTCAGCTTATCCTCTGGCACGTTGAACACCACGTCACGCGCCCCGTCCTGCGCAATGCGCACCACCGGTGTGCCCGCAGACACCACCTGGCCGGGTTCGGCTTCTACCGCCGTGATGATGCCCGACACGTCGGCGACCAGATTGGCGTATTGGGCCTGGTTGCCTTGTGAGGCCAATTGCGCCTGTGCCTGTTCTACCTGGGCTTGCGCTGCTTTGAGTGTTGCCTCGCGCCGTTCCAGTTCTGCACCGCTGATGAAGTTTTGGTCTTTCAAGGCAGAAAAGCGCTTGAAGTCTGCCGCTGCCAGATCGCGGTTGGTAGCAGCCGCAACCACCTGTGCACGGCCTGCGTCGGCAGCCAGTTTGTAGTCTTGTGGGTCAATTTGTGCCAACAGTTGCCCGGCCTTTACGCGCTGGCCCACTTCTGCCTGGCGCTTGGTGATTTTGCCCGCCACACGAAAACCCAAACGCGACTCCACCCGCGCCCGCACCTCGGCTGCATATTCATGCCCAGCCAGCAAACCTTGCGTACCCACCGTGATAACTTTCACAGATCGAATCGGCTCAGGTTGTGGTTCGGGTTTGGAACAGGCCGTCAGGGTCAACAAAGTTGTCGATGCCACAGACGCTATTAAAATAGTAGCTGCTTGCGCATATACGGCGGTGGCAATTGGGGTTTTCAGTGACTCTTTTATCGACATGGTGCACCTTGCGGGTATAGGGTGGCGGGTAGTACTTTGGCTTGAAGTACTGCCCTCAAATTATTAATGACTGACTGGTTAGTAATCTAATCGAAGCATGCTATTTTGTCAAGCTGGCACCAGTTGGAACCTGAGTAGCTGCTGTGGTTAACGACGGATTTATACGCCTGGGTTTTCAATCCCATGGCGCACCCATCTGGCTAAAAGGGGTCGAGATGCTCTCGCCCGGCGGCCAAAACTAAGCCAAAGTCCAGGGCAGGCGCGCTGTAAAGCAAGAGCCCTTGTCCAGCTCGCTGTGCACGTCAATCTGCCCGCCATGTGCATCCAGCGCACGTTTCACAATCGCCAAGCCCAGCCCTGTGCCCTGCACCGTGCCCGCATTGGTAGCGCGGTGAAAGGTTTCAAACAAACGGGGCAAGTCATCGGGTGGAATGCCAATGCCGCTGTCAGCCACGCTGATACACAGTTGGGCCACGCCGCTGTCTTGCACTTGCAGGTAGGTGTCCAGCTTCACGGGCAGGCCATGGTTGGAATATTTGCAGGCATTGGTCAGCAGGTTACCCACAATCTGGCGCAGCAACACCTCGTCCAGCATCAGGCAGGTGGCAAGGTCTATGCCTTGGCCAGGCACTACGTCTACCCTGTGTTGGTAACCGTCTGCTGCACACACGCCCTGTGCTACCGACTGCAGCACGGCCAGCAGGATGGTGGGTTGGAGCGAACACACCTGTGCACCTGCGCCAATGCGGCCAAACGACAAAAAATTGTCCATCATGGCCTGGATGCGGTGCACCGAGCCTTGAATGTCTGCAATCGCCTCCTTGCGCTGCGCATCGGTCAGTCGGTCGCTGTAATGTTGCAGCAATTCTGAACTGGTTTGTATGGTTGCCAGCGGTGTGCGAAATTCGTGCGATGCCATCGACACGAAGCGGGTTTTCAGCTCGCCCAGTTCTTTTTCCTGCATCAGTGCGCGGCGCATTTGCTCTTGCGTTTCGCGCTGGCTGGTCATATCAGAAATAAAAATCAACGCAGCAGCCTTGCCATCCCATTCCATTTCTTGCCCAAACAATTTGGCCCAGGACACCACGGTGTCATGGTGCAAATGCAGTGACGGAGGAGCCACCATGCGCACAATGTATTGCTCATCGTCACCGCCCAGCATTTTTTTGCGGCGATCCAGCGTCTGGGTTCTATCTTGCGGGTGTACGAGATACAGCGACGGCAAGCCCAGAATGTCTTGCACTGTGGTTCTAAAAAAGCGCAGCGCCGCCGGGTTGGCATACACCACATTGTGGCCCTGGGTAAAAATGATGGCTTGATCGGTGTTTTCTACCAAAGCACGGTAACGCGCCTGTGACCGCATGAGCAGCTCGGTGGCTGCAGACACCTTGGAAAAGTCGCGCACCGCAGCAACGGTCACGTCTTGGCCGTGC
Source organism: Polaromonas sp. (assembly GCA_043774625.1). GTDB lineage: Bacteria > Pseudomonadota > Gammaproteobacteria > Burkholderiales > Burkholderiaceae_C > JAAFIP01. Next base: position 68,639 of record JAYVTG010000007.1, read on the forward strand.
AGCTTTGCCGCTCGGCTGGATATTTCCACATCTACCAAAGCACCGTTGGGGCGAGTCAGGGTGGCGTAGTAAGGCACCTCTCTGGTCAGGTGCATATGGCGTTTGGCAAGGGCTTTGTCTTTGGGCGGAAACAAATCTACCACTTGGGCACCTACCATGGTGCTTAGCGAACGCCCCAGCAGCTCTTCCAGCGCCTGATTACAGTCCAGTATGATGCCGTCTTTATAAAAGGCAATGCCTTCCGTGCTGGCATCTGCAAAGCGCTGCGCGCGTTGCTCTGGGCTTTCTGCGTGGAGCGGCACCAAAGTATTCATCATGAAATAAGTTTAACATTCACTATGCGTAACGCAAGTCCTTAACTAAACAATCACCATGCAAAGAGTTTTGATAGTCGAAGACGAGGAAGCCATCCGCAAGAACATCGAGCGGCTGCTCACGCTTGAAGGTTTTGAGGTAGCCAGCGCCCCTAACGGTCAGCACGGCATGGTGCTGGCCAAGTCGATGTTGCCAGACGTGATCATCACTGACATCAACATGCCGCTGATGGACGGTTTTGCCTTGCTGGCCGCCGTGCGCGCGCACCCCGACCTGGAACGCTGCATCGTCATCATGCTGACTGCCGCCAGTGACCGTACCAAGATACGCGAAGGCATGCGCTTGGGTGCAGACGATTATTTGACCAAACCCTTTAAGCGCGAAGAACTGCTGGACACCCTGCTGGCGCAGCTGCAAAAACGCAAGCGCTTTGAACGGCACAAAGACCAGGCTATTGACCATGCCGTGAGCCTGGCCATCGTCAGCACCGAAGAAAAGACCAAGCAGCTTTACCACCAACGCTATGCATCGTCCGAGGGCTTTAACAGCGGATTCAACACCAGCGGATTTAACACTGGTTTTGCGTCGTCATCGGGGTCACTAGATGATTTTGCGGGCAAGAACGAGGAGAGCATCACCCTGCAAGCCACGGTGGTGTTTGCCGACATCCGCAACTTCACCACCATGGCCGAGCGTTTGTCTGCCAAAGAACTGTCTGTGCTGCTGGGTCGGTATTTTGAATTAGCCTGCCGCCCTGTGCTGGCCTATGGCGGCACACACATCAAAATGCTGGGCGACGGCTTGCTGGCTTTGTTTGAAGAGCACACCCATGACGACACCGGGGCGCACGCACGGCGCGCCATTTCTGCCGCCCTCACCTTGCGCCATACCGCGCACGAGTTTGGTGTGTGGGTGGCGCAGCAATACAGCGCACGCGGCCTGCCTGACTTTGCCGTTGGCATTGGTCTGCACAGTGGTGAAGTCACACTCAGCCCCCTGGGTAGCGGCAATCTGCGTGAAGTGACGCCTTTGGGTGACAGTGTCAACATTGCGTCTCGTTTGCAAAATGCCAGCAAGGAGCTGGGTTGGGTAGTGATAGCCAGCACTACCACAGCCGAGCTTGCAGGCCTGGGCGTACGGCGTGGGCGCGAACAGGTAGTGCAAATACGCGGTCGTGGCACGCCAGTCAGCGCCTGCGAGGTGCACGACTTTTCCAGCACCATGGACTTTCATCTACAGCCCGAGGCTGCTGCTGCGGCTTTTGCAGACCAGGAAATTGACGCCGCCGTACGCCAAAACTCCGAGGTCACTGCACGCGCCGCCAAGGGCGCTTTGAGGGACTCGTTGTGGAGCCTGCAGTCCAATGCATTCCAGGCCAAACCCCAGCGCTTCAAGGGCTATGAGGTGATTCACCGGCTGGGCGAAGGCGGCATGAGCATTGTGTATCTGGCCTTTTCGGCAGCACAAAAGTGCGAAGTGGTGCTCAAGGTGCTGCGCACTGCGATGCAAAACGACGCCGATATGCTGCGCCGTTTTGTGCAGGAATATACCGTACTGGCCAGCATCGAAGACCGCCACATTGCCAAAATATTTGACCAGGGCTTTACCGACGAATACGCTTACATCGCCATGGAATATTTGTCTGGCGGCGACTTGAAGGCCGTGATACAAGCGCGCCCTAGCCACGCCCGCGTGCTAGACCTGCTGCGCCAGATCGTCAGCGCACTGTCCACCATTCATGCATTGGGCCTGGTTTACCGCGACCTGAAGCCCGACAATTTGATTTTTCGCGCCACTGGCGAGCTGGTCTTGGTGGACTTTGGCATTGTCAAAAATGTACGCGACGACACTGGCCTGGCGCACACGATGCATGGCCAAATTATCGGCACACCGTATTACGTGAGCCCCGAGCAAGCCAGCGGCAAAGAGGTAAATAACCGCTCAGACTTTTACAGCCTGGGAGTCATACTGCATGAACTGCTGACGGGCGAGCGGCCCTACCAAGCAGACTCCCTGCACATGCTTTTAGCCCGCCACATCCACGGCGATACCCCCACCCTGCCTGCCGAGCACAGCAAGTTTCAGCCTTTGCTCAATAGCCTGATGGCGAAAAACCCGGACGACCGCCCTGCAGATTGCGAGGCAGTTTTAAGGGATTTACAGCATCTGGCTTGAATTCTTCCAATAAAAAGTGCCCATAGCCAGCGTGGAATAAGCGCGAGCAGCTACTATTTTAATAGCGTCAACACATTTCGGCAAGTACACTCAATCTGCACGCAGAGCCTTTTTCAGCTCTTGCCCAATCTCGGGCTTGTGTGCAAACGGGTTCGTCGGGTTGCGCGCTTGCAGGATGTCTTCCAGCCGCGTTTGTACCGAGCCAATGGCTTTGGGGTGGCTGTAGATGTAGAAACGGTCGGTGTGAACGGCGTCAAACACCATTTGTGCCACCTCAGCCGCACTCACTTTGCCTTTGGTCACGGCTTGGTCGTTCATGGCCTGGCCAATCAGCTGGCTCTTGGTGGGTTTGACATCACTTTGCTTCATGTCTGCAGGCCGGTTGCGGTGGCTTTGGCTGATGCCCGTGGGTACGAAAAAGGGGCACAGCACAGACGCGCTGATCTGGTCTGTGACCAAGTGCAGGTCTTGGTACAGGGTTTCGCTTAGAGCAACGACAGCATGCTTGCTGACGTTATATACACCCATGACTGGGGCGTTAAGCAACCCGGCCATGCTGGCGGTATTGACGATATGGCCTTGGTAGGCAGCGTCTTTTTTGGCCGCTTCCAGCATCATGGGGGTGAACACGCGTACGCCGTGGGCAACACCCATGATGTTGACACCTAGCACCCATTCCCAGTCTTTGGTCGTGTTTTCCCAGATCATGCCGCCCGCGCCTACGCCTGCGTTGTTAAAGACGAAATGTGGGGCGCCGAAGCGTTTTTCTACCTCTGCGGCCAGAGCTTCCATCTCGTCGGCTTTGCTCACGTCTACGCGCTTAGGCAAAACTTGCGCCCCTGTTGCCTGCAATTCGGCAGCAGCTTTGTCCAGCGCGTCTTGTTGCACGTCTACCAACACCAGATGCATGCCCAGCTTGGCGCCAATGCGCGCGCACTCCAGGCCAAAGCCAGAGCCTGCGCCAGTCAACACGGCGGTTTTATTTTTGAAGTCAGAAATCATTTAGTCGGCTTTCTTTAAGATAAATCCGATGCGGGGAAAGTGCACGTAAACGGTGCCCGCGCGCGGGTCAACGCGGCGCAGGCTGTAACGGGTGCGGGTGGCGGCGACCAGTTCGCCTGCGGTGGGCTCCAGGCCAAAGCTTTCGGCGGTGATGCTAACTTGCGAACCGAGCGGTATGCCATGCTCGTCCTGAAAAACCTCGTATTGCTTGTCAAATAGGTCAATAGCCAGCGTGGATATTGCGCAGGCAGCTATTGATTCTGTAGCACTGCTTTTCGTCATATTGCCGTGACCCAGGGCAGCCATGCGGTCCATCCAGGCCAGCACGGCAGGAGTCGCGTCCAAAATGCCGGCAATGGCAGGAATGTTTCGGGTGAACCACAGCGGGTGGTAAATGGCAAAGTCGGCCACGCTGGGAGCATCGCTCAGAACGTAGTTTTGGCCGTCCAGCATGGTGTTGATGCGGCGCAGATAGCTTTTGTACGCAGGCGTTGCATCACCGGGGTGCATGCGCGCTGCGCCTGCACGCATGGCTTTCCTGTCTTCGGCAAAGGCGGCCAGCGCCTCGGGTGGGCGGCCTGCAAACATGGCGGCTGCGCCTGTGGGTGAAAAGTTATACGCCATCGCCGTCCAAAACAGTGTGCTGTCCGCCCACTGCGCTACGGTGCGGGCTGCGCCTTTCAGGCCCTGGGGGTACAGCGGTTTTTCAGGGCTGATGTGTTCCAGCACGTCGCAAATCAGTGCGGTGTCGCAAATGATGTGGTTGCCAATTTGCAGCACCGGAATGCGGCGGTAACCGCCCGTAAGGGCTTGCAAGTCGGGTTTGGGCATGATCTGGGGCTGTATCACCGAATTCCAGGTCAAGCCCTTGTAGCCAAAGATGGCGCGCACTTTTTCGGCGAAAGGCGACGTGGGGTAGTGGTGAAAATACAAGTCAGGTTGCTGCATGGGGAGTCTCCGTAGTGTCGGGTGGTTGGCGAGCGCGGCGCGGCGCAAAGATCAAGTCAAACGTGTCAGCCACGTCGCGTACTTCTGCGCCTTGCAGCGCGTTTTTCTCTTGCAGCAGGGCATGCAAACGCGGCAGGTTGTAGTGGGGCACAGCGGGGTACAAATGGTGTTCCAGATGGTAGTTGACGTGGTGCGGAAAGAGCAAAGCTCGCGCTAGCACATTGCCCAGCTTGTTGCGCGTGTTGTTGCTGCGCGCGGCGGTCAAGGGGGACGACAAGTCAAACACCGCGCCATGCTCGCAAATGGCGCGCAGCCGCAAAATAGGTTGCAGCACAGTCAGCAAGGGCAGCAGCCACAGCACCAAGTACAGCTGCAAGCCATGCAAACCGCCTGCAAGAAAAGCTACCAAGGGCGCTAGCAGATGAAAACCCACCACCCACCAGCGGTCACCCCGCGCAGCGTGGCGCAACGCGGGCGAAGTGTCGTTCAGTGGGTTGATCTTGTTGCCGGTTTGGTCATTGATGGCGGGAGAGCCGAAAAAGTAGGCATAGGTTTTCCACGCGTTCCAGCCCACCAGGTCTTGCGCCAGCTTGCGCCATAAATATGCCTTGCCACGCGGGTAGCCACCGTGAATGGCGGTGTCGGGGTCTTCGCTGGTGTACAGGTTGTTGTGGTGCAAGCGGTGCGTGACGCGGTAAGTGAGCATGCTGACACCGCCTGCAAAACCAATGGCACGGCCCAGCCAGTCGTTCAAACTGCGGTTGGACAGCAGCCGGTAATGCGCCGACTCGTGCGACAAGATAAACAGGCCGTGCTGCGCAACGCCCAGCAGAAGAATGGGCACAATCATCCACGGCGTGCCCCAGCTTGCTACACCACCAGCAATGCCCACCGCAATCAAGGCCACGGTTTGCAGCACTGCAAGCATGGACCGGGCGTTTGACAGCTGCGTCAAGGGTGCAAGCTCTACAGCGCTCAAGATTCTGCGTGCTGCAACATTACCGCTACCCACCTGTGCAGATGCAGGTTTTGCCTGTTTCAGGTCGCCAATGGCCCGCAAGTCGTTGCGAAACTCTTCGCCATGTGTAACTGGCGCTGTCCTTGTATCACTCTCATCTGGTCTTGAGGTATCAGCCATGCTGGGCTCCTTGCGGCTTTGCAACTTCATCTCTACTCAACAGCATTTCCTGGTGAGGAATATCGTCTTCCAGGTATTCCTGGCCCACGCTGATAAAGCCAAACTCAGCGTAAAACTTGCGTAAATGCGCTCGCGCGCTGATGCGAATGGCTCGCCCAGGCCATGCTGTGTGCGCTCTGACCAACCCCTCAAGCATCAACGCCCTGCCCACACCACCACCGCGCCGTTCTTTGGATGTGATGACACGTCCAATCGACGGTTCAGGGTAGTTTACGCCGGGGTCTGCCAGTCGTAAATAGGCCTGCAGAGCGCCAGTATCGTCACGGCCCAGCAAATGCCAGCATGCCTGATCCAGGCCATCGGGGTCTTGAAAAGCACCTTGTTCCATGATGAACACTCGGCAACGCAAAGCCAGCACGTCGTACAGGCCCTGAACGCCTAAATCTGCAAAGCGTTGCCAAGTCCAATGCAGCTCGGAGTGCATGAATCAAAGCTCTTTACAAATCAGTCGGCAGTTACTTTTGAGTTTGTTCGCAAGGCCGATCAAACCAACTTCACCAACTGCTTGCCAAAGTTTTTACCTTTCAGCAAACCCAGGAACGCCTCGGGTGCGGCTTCAATGCCCTGTGCGACCGTCTCGCGTGCCTTGAGCTTGCCTGTGGCGACCATGGTGCCCAGTTCTTTCAGGGCTTCGGGCCACACGTCCATGTGTTCGCTGACGATAAAGCCTTCAATTTTTAGGCGGCTCATCAAGATCAGTGCAGGTGCAGCCAGCGGCATAGGCTTGCCGTCGTATCCAGCGATCATGCCGCACACGGCGATGCGGCCAAAGGCGTTCATGCGGGCCAGCACCACGTCCAAAATCCAGCCGCCTACGTTTTCAAAATAGCAGTCAATGCCTTTGGGCGCAGCCTCTTTGAGCGCTGCGTTCAGTGCTTTGGGGTCGCTGTGCTGCTTGTAGTCTAAGCAAGCGTCAAAGCCCAGTTCGTTCACCACGTAATCGCACTTGTCTTTGCCACCTGCAATGCCCACCACACGGCAGCCGCGTGCCTTGGCCAATGTGCCTACTGCGCTGCCCACAGCACCGCTGGCCGCAGTGACCACCACGGTCTCACCTGCCTTGGGTTCGCAAATTTTCACCAGGCCGTACCAGGCTGTCACCCCCGGCATGCCGACTGCACCCAGATACGCGCTGAGCGGAATGTGCGAGGTGTCTACCTTGCGCAGTGCGCCAACGGCATTGCCGTCCGCCACGCTGTATTGCTGCCAACCGCCCATGCCCACCACCTTATCACCCACAGCAAACTTGGGGTGCTTGCTGTCCACCACCTCGCCTGCCGTGCCGCCAATCATCGGCGTGCCCAGCGGGTGTGGCTCGGCGTAGCTCTTACTGTCGTTCATGCGGCCGCGCATGTACGGGTCCAGGCTGAGGTAGTGGTGGCGCACCAGCACCTGGCCGTCTTGCAGTGCGGGCGTGGTGGTTTGCACCAGCTTGAAGTTGCTGGTGTTTGCCTCGGCCAGAGGACGATTGTCTAAAACGCATTGTGTATTGTTCATGTTAAATACTCCTGATTTAATAGCTGCCTGCGCATATTCCACGCTGGTTTTCAGCTATTTTTGTTACTAAAAAGCTTTGAAGCACTTGGAAGGATGAAGTTCAATCGGTTGAAATACCGTTCAAGTTCTGCACACTCGTGCTGCTGGTAGGCAGGCGCTTCACATATTTGAAAGTGCCTGTGGCATGCGAACATGCCCTGCCCTTCATGTCGTACACCGTGCCTTCGGTAAACGCCATGGTTGCGGTACGGTGAATCAGTCTGGCCTTGGCAGTCAGCGGCCCCAAAGCTGAAGGTACGGTGGCCTGCATGAAACTCGTCTTCATCTCGATCGTGACCACACCCATCTCCACGTCTACACTGCGCGCCGCGTGCGCCATCGCCACGTCCAGCAGGGTCATCGTTGCGCCGCCGTGGACGACGTTAAAACTATTCAGATGTTCGGGCTGGGCAGCATAGGTAATCTCTGCCTCGCCACCTTCAAACTTGATCAGTTCAAAGCCCAGGTACTCAACAAAGGGAATGTGGACGCTAAACTTCATGGCCAGGTCAACCGCCAGAAACTACGCTTACACCGCCATCGACCGCCATCCACTGCCCGGTAATGTGTTTGCCAGCGTCTGACGCGAACAGCAGGCACAGGCCTTTCAAATCTTCGTCATCACCCAAACGCCCCAGTGGTGCGCCTTCCTTGAGTTTGTCCTCGCCCAGCGCTTTGAGCGTGCCCATGGTCATTTTGCTGGGGAAAAAGCCTGGGCAAATCGCGTTGACGCGGATGTTGTACTGCCCCCACTCTGCACCCAGAGCGCGGGTAAAGTTGATGGCAGCACCCTTGGACGTGTTGTAGGCAATCGTATTCATGCCCTTGGGGTTGCCGCCCAAACCGGCGATGGACGCGATGTTGATGATCGAACCCTTCTTGTGTGCAATCATCGACTTTTTGGCGATCTGCTGACTCAGCAAAAAGTAGCCGCGAATGTTCAGGTTCATCACCTTGTCCCAGGCATCTGCCGGGTGGTCTTCTGCGGGTGCGCCCCAGGCAGCGCCCGCGTTGTTGACCAAAATATCGACATGGCCCAGCGCTTTGATGGTCTCGTCGGCCAAACGGGTGATGTCAGCTTCGTTCGCACAATCTGCAGCAATGTATTGCGCGTCTATGCCAGCGGCTTTCAGCTCGGCTGCGGCTTCTTTCAAGTCAGCTTCCTTGCGCGAGGACAACATAATTTTGGCTCCTGCCTCGCCCAGCGCATGCGCCAGTTGCAAGCCCAGCCCGCGCGAGCCGCCGGTGACAAGGGCCGTTTTGCCTTTGAGGTCAAATAATTGTTGGATGGTGCGGGGGTTCATGGTGACTCCTGAAGTTGTGGGAACGTAGCCCAAAAGATTGCGCGGTTCGCAGCGAACATAAAGCCGAAAACCAGCGTTATATCATTCGAGAACGAATATAAATCAAACCAGCGCCAACGGCTGTCGCCAAACTGCCAATGCTGCCTAAAGTCCAGCCGAGCGTGGCATCGGTTCGGCCAGCGGTAATGCCGGTAATCAGCACCAGTAGCCCGCTGTAGATGCACACCCAGGCAGCTGCCTGCAAGCGGGCGCGCTTTTTGTTGTCAGGTACCGGGGTATCTTTGATAAGAGGCATGGCGTACCTTAACACCAACCACTCGGGTTCACCGTAAGCAGCCTTAAAACGCCTCTTCAGGCATGTTGGCGCAGGTCATGTCACGTGTGGTTACCACCGCCAGCCAGGCGTCTATTTTTGGTAGTTCATAGTGGTAAAAATACGTGCAAGCCAGCGTAATACCTGCGCGAGCAGCTATTGATTGTGTAGCAGCCTGGTTGGCGGCCAGCGACACATCGAGCCACACCCAGGCCAATACCGTGTGGCCAAAAGCCTGCATGTAGGGCACGGCGTTGGGCAGAGCGTCCAGCGGGTTGCCAGTAGCCCATGCGGCTTGGGTAGCGTTGCCAATTTTCTGGAGCGCGCCCGCCAGCGCGTTGGCATGCGCGGCCAAATCGGGTACCTGCAAGGCACGTTCAATCGTGGCGTTCATCTTGCTGGCCAGTAGTTGCAGGCCACGGCCGTTGTCCATCACTACCTTGCGGCCCAGTAAATCGAGCGCCTGAATGCCGTGTGTTCCCTCATGGATCATGTTCAGCCGCTGGTCGCGCCAATACTGCTCTACCGGAAAATCCCGCGTGTAACCGTAGCCACCGTGGATCTGAATCGCCAGACTGTTCGCTTCCAGGCAGTTCTCGCTCGGCCAGCTTTTTGAAATGGGGGTCAGCACTTCCAGCAGCAAGCGCGCCTCGTCGGCAGCAGCGCCTTCGCCTGTGCGCACCTCGTCAACCAAACGCGCGCAATACAGCTGCAAGGCCAGCGCACCTTCGCAGATGGATTTTTGCGCGAGCAGCATGCGTTTGATGTCTGCATGCTCTATCAATCGCACCTGCGGCGAGCTGGCGTCTTTGCCTCCCGCACCTACCGGCCTGCCCTGTGGACGCTGCTTGGCATAGTCCAGCGACGCGTAATATCCCGCTAGCCCCAGCATGGTGGCCGCCATGCCAATGGCAATGCGCGCCTCATTCATCATGTGGAACATGCCCTTCAAACCCTCGCCGCGCTTGCCGACCAAGTAGCCCACGGCCCCAGCCTTACCGTCCACCAGAAATTTACCTTCGCCAAAGTTCAGCAAGGTATTGGTGGTGCCACGCCAGCCCAGCTTGTGGTTCAAACCCGCCAGCGCCACGTCATTGCGCACACCAGTCAGCTCGCCTTGGGTATTGACGATTTTCTTGGGCACGATAAAGAGCGAAATACCGCGTACACCCGCAACCAGCTTGCCATTCTCGTCCGGGATTTTGGCCAGTACCAGATGCACGATGTTCTCTGTCAGCTCATGCTCACCACTGGAAATCCACATCTTGTTACCGCGCAGTCGATAGCGCGGCCCCAGCGCGTCGTTCGCATCTTCGGCTTCGGCGCGCGTGGTGATGTCAGACAGCGAAGACCCCGCCTGCGGCTCGCTCAAACACATCGTGCCCGCCCAGCGTCCCTTAAATTCGTTCGCTGCAAACACGTCTTTTTGCATCTGCGTACCGCAAGCCATGATGCAATTGGCATTGCCCGAGGTGAGCATGTTCGAACCGATGGAGATGGATGCCAAACCGAAAAACGCATTGGCTGCAGCTTCAACCGTGTACGGCAGTTGCATACCCCCCATCTCATAAGTCTGCGCCGCCGCCAGCATGCCCGACTCTACGTAGGCGCGGTGTGCATCATGCGTAGCCTGCGGCAAGATCACTTTTTCGCCATCAAAATGCGGCTCTTGCGTGTCTACCAACCGATTAAACGGCGCATATTTTTCGCGTGCAATGCGTTCGCAGGTATCGAGCACCGCGTCAAAGGTTTCGCGGGAATGATCGGCAAAGTGCTCTCGTTGATTTAAAGATTCAGCGTTTTGCCAGTCGTACAAAAGAAATTCAAGCGTCGAGCGAAAACTCATTTTTGAACATCTTTCAAAGCATAGGTAGGCCAACTAGAGATCAATTCTGCCGCCTTACGACCACCCTGTTTTGCAAGATGCGGATTTTGCAACCACACTTGAGCCATGAATTCCCTTGTTTCGTCACAGCGGTTCAAAACTACCAGCATGACTTCTTGAGGAATGGTTTTTTTATGGAGAACCGCAGAGCTATTCATTTGGATCTTCTCCTCGTTTGATTTTTTCCAAGGCCACAATATCCAATTGATTTTTGGGTCTATTGGCAGTCCGCTTCATGGTTAACAAATGGTCAAGGGATGCAATCTTTATTTTGCGCCCGTACAAGTCACCTTCCACTGCATCAGCAGCTAGCACCTCATAGCTCACATCTGGTCGTACCAATACATCGACAACACTACCTGCAATTCCTGGCTCTCTCAACGCAAAAGCCAACATGCCTTTCTCTCGATGCCATTGCTCAATTAGCTCTGCATTTTTCAACGAATCAATAGCCACTGGAATCACTGGGGCCAATTCTAGCGATTTGGCCGATTCGATGAATTTGGACAAATTAGCATCGTTCACTACTAGCACAATGTCATAAGTCATAAGTCATAAGTCATAAGTCATAAGTCATTCGCATGTAGCCATGCAATTGCACAGCCAAACCTCCAACTAGCACAAATTCAATATGCTGATCAACCAACAATTGTAGGAGCTTCGTAGTTTTCATTGCTTCATTTTACTGCATCAGGATAAAATATGGGGTCTAAGCAAGACCCCATATGCGCAAGCAGCTACGATACTTATAGCACTTCAAAAATACCTGCCGCGCCCATGCCCCCACCAATACACATCGTCACGCACACGCGCTTGGCACCGCGGCGTTTACCTTCTATCAAGGCGTGACCGGTCAAGCGCTGGCCGCTGACGCCGTAGGGGTGGCCTACTGCGATTGCGCCGCCGTTGACGTTGAGCTTGTCATCTGGAATGCCCAGCTTATCGCGGCAATAGATCACTTGCACGGCGAAGGCTTCGTTCAGCTCCCACAAATCAATGTCGCTCACCTTCAAACCCAGGCGCTTGAGCACTTTGGGGATGGCGTAGACGGGGCCAATGCCCATTTCGTCGGGCTCGCAGCCTGCAACGGCAAAACCGAGGAAGCGACCCAGAGGCTTTAAGCCACGCTTGGCCACCAGGTCTTCATGCATGACCACGCAGGCGCCCGCGCCGTCAGAAAACTGGCTCGCGTTACCGGCAGAAATCAAACCGCCGGGCAAAGCAGAGCGCAGGCCGGTGATGCCTTCAAAAGTCGTTCCAGCGCGAATGCCTTCATCCTGCGAGACAGTCAGTTCTTTGGTCATCAAGCCCATGACTTTGTCGGCCACGCCAGCTTTGACGGTGATAGGCGCAATCTCGGCATTGAAAAGCCCCGCCGCCAGCGCTGCCGTGGCGCGCTGCTGGCTGCGTGCACCATACTGGTCCATCGCGTCGCGGCTAATGTTGTAACGCTTGGCCACCTGCTCAGCGGTTTGCAGCATGTTCCAATAAATTTCGGGCTTCTTCTTTGCCAGCACCGGGTCGGCCAGCATGTGTGTGTTCATTTCTTGTTGCACACAGCTGATGCTTTCCACACCGCCCGCCACAAACACGTCGCCTTCATTGGCGATCACGCGCTGCGCTGCCAAAGCAATGGTTTGCAAACCAGATGAACAAAAACGGTTCACCGTCATACCCGAAGTGGTGATGGGGCACTCGGCCATCAGCGCGATTTGGCGCGCGATGTTGGCGCCCGTGGCTCCCTCGGGGTTGGCACAACCCATGATGACGTCGTCCACCTCGGCGGCGTCAATGCCTGCGCGCGCAATAGCGTGCTTGACAGCGTGGCCGCCCAGCGTGGCACCGTGGGTCATGTTGAAAGCGCCCTTCCAACTCTTGGCCAGGGGGGTGCGTGCAGTAGATACGATGAGTGCGGATGTCATTTTTGAACTCCAATAATTTATTTTGACAGGAACAAGAGTGCAATACCAATCACGGCAGGCACAGTCTAGATATAGATGATTTTTTTGGATGCAGTCATGCCACGGGGCTTGTCCCACAAGAACATTTCCAGCACAAGTATGTACACGTGCAACAGGCCGATCAGTCCAACGACGATACTGGCTGCTAGTCCCATGGCGTGGCTCCTGAAGGTTTAGTAACGGTTTAGAGGTTTTAGGTAAAGGATTTGCCCTGCGCTGCCAAGCGTGCAAGAAGCGGCGCTGGCTTCCAGAAGTTGGCGTCATCATTCGGGTTTTTGGCAAAGCTGTTCATCGCCAAAATCACGTTGAACAAGCCCACCTGGTCGGCGTAATGCATCGGGCCGCCACGGTAGATAGGGAAACCATAGCCGGTGAGGTACACCATGTCGATGTCGCCCGCCTTGCTGGCAATACCTTCTTCCAGAATGTGCGCGGCTTCGTTCACCAGTGAGAAAACCAAACGCTGCACAATTTCTTCGTCACTGATTTTGCGCGGCTTCAAACCCATGGCTTTGCGGTGCTCTTCAATCATCTTGACCACCACGTCGCTCGGTATCGCGTCACGCTTGCCGGGCACATAGTCATACCAGCCAGCATTGGTTTTTTGACCATAACGGCCCATTTCGCACAGCAGGTCGGCAGTTTTGCTGTACTTCATGCCTGGTTTTTCTTGGTAGCGGCGCTTGCGAATCGCCCAGCCAATGTCGTTACCCGCCAAGTCACCCATGCGAAAAGGACCCATCATGAAGCCGAACTTTTCCACTGCCTTGTCTACCTGTGCAGGGGTGCAGCCTTCTTCAATCAAAAAGCCTGCCTGACGTGAATATTGCTCGATCATTCGGTTGCCGATAAAACCGTCGCACACGCCAGATACGACCGAGGTTTTCTTGATCTTTTTGCCCAGCGCCATCACGGTCGCTAGCACGTCCTTGCCTGTCTTTTTGCCGCGCACGACTTCCAATAGCTTCATCACGTTGGCAGGGCTGAAAAAGTGGGTGCCAATCACGTCTTGCGGGCGCTTGGTGAATGAGGCAATTTTGTCCACGTCCAAGGTAGATGTGTTGGATGCAAGAATGGCGCCTGGCTTCATTACCGTGTCCAGTTGTTTGAAGACTTTTTCTTTGACACCCATTTCTTCAAACACGGCTTCAATCACCATGTCGGCTTCACTGAGGTCGTCATAGCTAAGCGTTGTGCTAAGCATCGCCATGCGCTCTTCGTATTTTTCTTGATTGAGTTTGCCTTTTTTGACCTGCGCTTCGTAGTTTTTGCGAATTGTGGCGATGCCTCGGTCGAGCGCGTCCTGCTTCATTTCCAGCATCTTGACAGGGATGCCCACGTTCAAAAAGTTCATTGAAATACCGCCACCCATGGTGCCCGCACCAATCACGGCAATCGATTTGATGTCGCGCTTGGGCGTGTCGGCCGGTACATCCGGGATTTTGGATGCCGCACGCTCGGCCATAAAAATATGGCGCAGTGCGCGGCCTTCAGGGCTCCACATCAGATTGATGAAAAGTTCACGTTCAAAGGCCAGGCCATCGTCAAACTTGCGCTTGGTCGCCGCCTCAACCGCATCCACACATTTGAGCGGCGCGGGATAACCTTTAGACATACCGACCACCATGTTGCGGGCGAACTGAAAGTAGGCGTCGCCATTTTTGTGTTTGCACGGCAGGTTGCGTACCAGAGGCAGTGGGCGCGTGTCAGCAACTGATTGGGCATAGGCCAGTGCCTCTTGCGGCAGTGCTTCAACGGAGCTGGCCATTTTGTTAAACAGGTTTTGACCGGGGATTTGCGCCAGCAACTCGCTCTTGACGGGCTCACCACTAACGATCATGTTCAGTGCAGGCTCGACCCCCAGCGCACGTGGCAATCGTTGCGTACCGCCAGCACCGGGCACCAGGCCCAGTTTGACCTCTGGCAATGCCACAGCGCAACCAGGCGCGGCAATGCGGTAGTGGCAACCGAGTGCCAGCTCCAGCCCGCCACCCATGCAAACCGAATGAACTGCCGCCACAACAGGCTTGGCAGAATTTTCAATCGCCAAGATCACGCTGAGCAGATTGGGTTCGGCCAGCGCCTTGGGGCTGCCAAACTCCTTGATGTCAGCGCCGCCAGAAAACGCTGTGCTTGCGCCCGTGATGACGATGGATTTGACCGTTGCATCGCTGTTGGCTTTTTGCAGGTTGTCGGCAATCGATACGCGTGTGGCGTATCCCAAACCATTGACGGGCGGATTGTTCAAGGTGATAACGGCAACCGTGCCGTGGACTTCGTAGAGGGTTGTCATGGAGGGGTTTCTTTCCTTGTATGAAACTGAAATCGAAATGCTGGCGTGCCAGAAGCTGGCTAGCCATCAATGAAATAGTACGACCGTTCTTTTTACATTGTAGGTTCGCTTTGAAGCAGTGCAACCTGAAAAACCGCAATATGCACCAGACCTTGTCCCAGCCGTGACAAAGCCGGTGGTTTATACCTCAAGCCATTCTTTGCGAATGTAGGCATCGGCCCGCAGGCTGTCGGGCGTGCCCTGAAACACGATGCTGCCGTGGCCCATAACCAGCGCGCGGTCAGAAATGGCCATCGCAATCGTCAGCTTTTGTTCAATCAGCAGCACCGATATGCCCTTGGCCTTGAGAGTTTGCAAATACTGACCAACCAGTTCGACAATCTTGGGGGCCAAGCCTTCGGTCGGCTCGTCAATGATGATCAAGTCCGGGTCACCCATCAACGTGCGGCAAAGTGTCAGCATTTGTTGCTCACCGCCCGACAACACGCCCGCCTCAGTATGCTGGCGCTCTAGCAGCCGGGGGAACATGCCGTACATGTCGTCAAACGACCAGCGTGACCCCTTGCCAGAACCTTTTTGCCCCAGCAACAGGTTTTGATGCACGGTGAGCTTGGGAAAAATATCGCGGTTTTCAGGTACGTAGCCAATACCCAAATGGGCAATCTTGTAGGCTTCCTTGCCCATGATTTCAGCGTTTTTCCAGCTGATGGAGCCTTGACAATCAACCAGACCCATGATGGCCTTAGCTGTTGTCGAGCGGCCCGAGCCATTACGTCCCAGCAGCGCCACAATTTCACCGGGCTGCACATCAAATGACACGCCGTGGAGCACGTGGCTTTTGCCGTAAAAGGCGTGAAGGTTTTTGATGGTCAACATCTAGTGGCCTCCGGCCTGCTGATCGGCGACGGACGAACCCAAATACGCCTCTTGCACACGCTGATCCGCCCTGACCTTTTCAGGCGTGTCATAGGCAATCACTTCGCCGTACACCACCACCGCAATCTTGTCAGCCAGACCAAACACCACGCCCATGTCATGCTCCACGGTCAGCAGGGTTTTACCGACGGTCACGTCCTTGATGAGTTTGATGAAGCGGCTGGTCTCTGACCGGCTCATGCCAGCAGTTGGCTCATCCAGCAAAATCACGTTGGCACCGCCAGCAATGGTGATGCCAATC
>JAYVTG010000008.1:0-81236 GCA_043774625.1 Polaromonas sp.
TGGAAAACACGCGCGAACTGCGTTGTGTAGCACTCGACCTTGAACAACGCGCGCCTTCCCAAAAAATTTTCATCGCACACCCGCTCACCCGTCGCCTGCAAGGGTGGTTACAGGGCTTTTGAATACCGAATACCGCAAACCCGTGGGGCTTGGTTTTGTGCTTTGCGGTCTGGTGCTTGGGTAGCATTGCCGTTCAATGACTGGCGACTTGCAGTTCAGTAACGTGTAACTTTGCAGCTTGGTGACTTTGCCGTCTTGCAATCTTGCATTTACTGCGCATTGCTATGTATTTAGTAGCTGCTCGCGCACATTCTACGCTGGCTATCGGCATATTCCAGTGGTGAAAAACGTCTAAACGCTTCCGTAGTGTTACCCAGGTCGAATTGCAGGCTGTCGGTGCTCGATCTCTGAGCTTTGGTACTGCGTCAAGGGTATTTGGTCTTCGGTTTTCGGTATTGGTATTCAAAGGCGCACCAACCATGCTCGAAGGCTTTGGGGGAGGGGTGTGGGATGAAAAATTTTTAGGAAGGCGCGCGTTGTTGAAGGTCGAGTACTACAAAACGCAGTTCGCGCGTGTTTTCTAAAAACTTTTTGCAGCGCATACCCCGAGTCCAAAGCCTGCCAACCAACTGAGCCACCTTCAGCTCGCCCACCAACTAAGCTACCTTCAGCCCGCCCACCAACTGAGCCACCTTCAGCTCGCCCACCAACTAAGCAAGTCAAGAGCCATCAGCCCGCCCACCAAATTTGCCAGCTACTCACAGAACCAGCCCTTGAACCCGGTAAAATCTTGTTTTTAACCGACCGCGCATATTGAGCGCCCCTTTACGTGTCCAACATGTCCGCCTGGGTGCTACCCGATCACATTGCCGATGTTTTGCCCTCAGAGGCCCGGCACATCGAAGAATTACGCCGTGAACTGCTGGACACCGCCCGTGGCTATGGCTACGAACTGGTCATGCCGCCCCAGCTGGAATATCTGGAATCTTTGCTCACCGGCAGTGGCCAGGCGCTAGATTTGCAAACCTTCAAGCTGGTAGACCAATTGTCTGGCCGCACCATGGGCCTGCGCGCCGACACCACCCAGCAAGTCGCCCGCATTGACGCGCATTTGCTTAACCGCAGCGGCGTAACGCGGCTTTGCTATTGCGGCCCGGTGTTACATACTGCGCCCGCCAAACCCCACGCTACCCGCGAACCCATGCAATTGGGCGCCGAGATTTACGGCCACGCCGGGCTGGAAGCTGACCTGGAAGTGCAACTGCTGGCGATTGACTGCCTACAGCGCGCGGGTGTGAAAAACATCACGGTGGACATGGCCAACGCCCAACTGGTGCGCAGCTTGCTGGCAGGCGTGGCGGCTACGCCTGAACATTTGGCCCAAGTGCACGCCGCTCTGGCTGCCAAAGACGCTGCCGGTTTGAAAGAGTTGACCCAAAACTTCTCGGCTGCCAGCCGAGATGGCTTGAACGCCTTGGTCACGCTCTATGGTGACGAAAAAGTGCTGTTGGAGGCAGAAAAAGCCTTAATGTCAGCGCCAGATATGCGCGAGCAGCTATCAAATTTGAAGCGTCTGCATAACGAGGTGAAGGCAGTGTACCCGCAGGTCAACATCAGTTTTGACCTGGCAGATTCGCGCGGCTACGCCTATTACAGCGGTGCGCGGTTTTCCATCTACACACCCGGCGCGACAGACGCCTTGGTGCGCGGTGGGCGCTATGACGAGGTGGGTTCTGCCTTTGGCCGCAACCGCCCGGCGGCTGGTTTCAGTTTGGACTTGAAAGAACTGGTCAGCGTGGTGCCTGCGCGCGCGTTGCAGGCGGCCATTCGCGCGCCATGGGCAGAGTCAAGCGCCTTGCGGGCGGCCGTCAGCAGCCTGCGTGCACGCGGCGAAACCGTGGTGTGCGTGCTGCCCGGGCATGAAAACGAAGTGCAAGAATTTACCTGCGACCGCGAACTGGTGCAAGCCGCTGGTCAGTGGGTAGTCAAAGCGATTTAACAGGCTAGGCTCAGGCTTTAGCCATTACAGAATTTAATAGGAAAACTTGACACATGAGCGCACAAGTAAAAGGCCGTAACGTCGTCGTCGTAGGAACGCAGTGGGGGGACGAAGGCAAAGGCAAATTGGTGGACTGGCTGACCGAATCAGCCCAGGGCGTGGTGCGCTTTCAAGGTGGCCACAATGCGGGGCACACCCTGGTCATCAACGGCGTTAAAACCGCGCTGCACCTTATTCCCAGCGGCATCATGCGCCCAGGGGTCAAGTGCTACATCGGTAACGGCGTGGTGCTGTCGGTGGCCAAGTTGTTTGAAGAAATTGAAGGCCTGGAAAAAGCGGGCGTGCAGGTGCGCGACCGTTTGCGCATATCTGAAGCCTGCCCGCTGATTTTGTCCTTTCACGCGGCTTTAGACATCGCCCGCGAAGCCTTCCGCGAAAAAGGCGGCACCGAAAAAATCGGCACCACAGGCCGAGGCATTGGCCCGGCGTACGAAGACAAAATCGCCCGCCGTGCGCTGAAGGTGCAAGACCTGAAACACCCTGAGCGTTTTGCCGCCAAACTGCGCGTGCTGCTGGACTTGTACAACCACCAGTTGACAACTTATCTGGGTGCATCTGCTATTGAATTCGATGCTGCCTACTGCGAAGCCATGCAGCATGCCGAGCTATTAAAGCCCATGATGGCCGACGTGTCGCGCGAGCTGAACGACGCTCACTTGCTTGGCGCCAACCTGCTGTTTGAAGGCGCGCAAGGCACCCTGCTGGACGTAGACCACGGCACCTACCCTTATGTGACCAGCAGCAACTGCGTGGCTGGTAACGCCGCCGCAGGCGCAGGCGTGGGCCCTGGCATGCTGCACTACATTTTGGGCATTACCAAGGCTTATTGCACCCGCGTGGGCGGTGGCCCTTTCCCAACCGAACTGGACTGGGAAAAGCCCGGCACCCCCGGCTACCACATGAGCACGGTGGGGGCAGAAAAAGGCGTTACCACGGGCCGTAGCCGCCGTTGCGGCTGGTTTGACGCGGCCTTGCTCAAGCGCAGTGCCCAAGTTAACGGTTTGAGCGGCCTGTGCATCACCAAACTAGACGTGCTGGACGGCCTGAAAGAGCTGAAAATTTGCGTAGGCTACGAAATGGACGGCGTGACGACCGACATCTTGCCCATGGGCGCAGACGACATCGAGCGCTGCACACCGATTTATGAAACCATGGAAGGCTGGAGCGACGTGACCGTGGGCGTGACCGATTACGCCAAACTGCCCATCAACGCGCAGTTGTACTTGCAACGCATTGCACATGCCACCGGCGTGCCTATCCACATCGTGTCCACCAGCCCTGACCGCGACCACACCATCATGATGCAGCACCCGTTTTTGGCTTGAGAAACAGTTTTAACAGAGAAAACAGCCAGTTGCCAGCGTGGAATATGCGTGAGCAGCTATAAAAATAATAGCATATTCAATAGTATATTTATAACGCATCGTAGTTAATCAGCACATTATCCCAAAGGCACCACATGCTCACTGAAGACGGTAAACACCTGTACGTTAGCTACGACGAATACCATAACCTGATCGAAAAACTGGCCATCAAGGTGCACCAGTCGGGCTGGCAGTTTGACACCATCCTGTGTCTGGCACGCGGTGGCATGCGCCCCGGTGACATCCTCTCGCGCATCTTCAATAAGCCATTGGCCATCATGTCTACCAGCTCGTACCGCGCTGACGCGGGCACCGTGCAAGGCCACCTGGACATTGCGCGCTTCATCACCACCCCCTAAGGCGAAATCGCTGGCAAAGTGCTGCTCGTAGACGACCTGGCCGACACCGGCCACACCCTCAAAGCCGTGGTCGATAGCCTGCGCAACAACTACAAACCCGTGACCGAACTACGCACCGCCGTGATCTGGACCAAGGGCGTGTCGCAATTTCAGTGCGACTATTCGGTAGAGACGCTGCCCACCAACCCCTGGATCCACCAGCCGTTTGAAGGCTACGACAGCATGTCGCCTGACAAGTTGCTGGAGAAGTGGAAGGTATAAACCTTCTGGTTTGCCGAACGGGTGAATTGATGTATATTGCGTATATACATCAAGGAAATCACCATGCTGACCCGAGTTTTTCAAAGCGGTAATTCGCTTGCCGTTCGCATACCCAAAGAGCTGGTTTTTTTAGCACCTTCTCAAGACGTGGAGATTGAGCGCTTGGGCAACACGCTTATCGTGAGGCCTGTGGCACAGCGCATGCTCCAGGGCCTGGGTGATGCGCTCAGGCTTTTTCCGGCAGACTTTATGGCACAAGGCCGTGAATTTCACGAGCAAAAGGAGCGCGACTGGGGTAGCGCTGCACTGCCGACCGAGGCTATAAAGACTACCAAGAGCGCATAAAGCATGCGCTACATGTTTGACACCAATATCTGCGTCCACCTGATTCAGCAAAAGCCGCAAGACCTGATTGCCCGCTGCGAAACACTGGCATACGGCGATGCAGTTTTATCGTCCATCGTGTTGGCTGAGCTGCGCCATGGCGTAGAGCGCAACCCCGCGACACGTGGACAGGCGCAATTGGCCCTGAATGTCATGCTGGGCTTTTTTCCGGTCGTTCCTTTTGACCAGGCTGCGGCGCTGGCTTATGGCGTGGTGTGCGCTGCTGTGCCAGATCGCAAGCGCGACGCGTTAGACAGGCTGATAGCTGCGCATGCGATATCGCTTGGCTTGACTCTGGTAACCAATAACGAAGCTGACTTTGCGGCTTACCCGAATCTTCAGTTGGAAAACTGGATCAAAGCATCTTTGAATTAAAGACCCACAACACGCTACAAGAATTCAAATCAACCTGGTCGCCCTCCCATGACACAAGCTCCTACTCAGCCGATTACCCACCTCATTCACCATCCCTACGTGCCGCCCGCAGAGTTTCATGCGCCGCAAACGGGTGTGTTCAAGGCGTCCACCGTCATCTTCCCCAATGTAGCCGCCATGCGTTCGCGCGAATGGAAGGACAAGTCGGGCTACACCTACGGGCTGCACGGCACGCCCACTACGTTTATGCTGGAAGAGCGCATTGCTACGCTGGAAGGTGGCTTGCAGTGCCTGCTGGTGCCCAGCGGCCTGGCGGCGATTGCCAATATCGACCTGGCCCTGCTCAAAACCGGCGACGAGGTACTGATACCCGACAACGCCTATGGCCCCGGCAAGGCGCTGGCCGATGGCGAATTGAAAAATTTTGGCATCACCCACCGCTTTTTTGACGCCATGGACCCTGCCGACCTGGCAGGCAAGATCAACCACAAAACCAAACTGGTGTGGCTGGAAGCGCCCGGCTCGGTAACGATGGAGTTTGCAGACCTTTTGGCGCTGGCGCGCACCTGCAAAACGCGCGGCGTGTTGTGCGCGCTGGACAACACCTGGGGGGCAGGGCTGGCTTTTAACGCCTTTAACCTGGACGGGCAGGGCACAGGGGTAGACATCAGCATGCTGGCGCTGACCAAGTACCCCAGCGGCGGCGGCGACGTGCTGATGGGCAGCGTGGTCACCCGCGACGCGGCCCTGCACCTGAAAATCAAGCTCACCCACATGCGCTTGGGTTTGGGCGTGGCCGCCAACGACGCTGAACTGGTGCTGCGCAACCTGCCCAGCATCGCCCTGCGTTACAAAGCGCATGACCTGGCCGCCCGCCAGTTGGCCACCTGGCTGCAAACCCGGCCAGAACTTGAAGCCGTGCTGCACCCGGCCCTTGCAGGCGCGCCCGGGCATCAAAACTGGAAATTACTAACAAATACCTGTTATGCCAGCGTAGATACTGCGCAAGCAGCTACTAAAAATATAGCAAATACAGAGACAAAGAATGCAAACAGAACAGGTGCAGGCGGTGATGTAAACGACGGCGCAGGCAAGGGCGGCTTGGCCGCTGGCCTGTTTAGCGTTGTCTTCAAACCAAGCTACAGCAGCGCCCAGGTAGACCGGTTTTGCGATGCGCTCACACTCTTCAAACTCGGCTTCTCGTGGGGCGGGCACCTGAGCCTGGTGGTGCCCTACGACGTGCCCAGCATGCGCGACGCCACCGTCAGCCTGTGGCCCTACCGAGGCACCCTGGTGCGCTTTAACATTGGCCTGGAAGATGTACGCGACTTGCAGGCCGATATTGCGCAGGCCTTGCAGGCGCTGTAGATGGTTTGAAAGCCTGCTATCGCAACGGCTGAGCGAGTTGTTGGTGAATACTACGATTTCAGGTACTCCTGCATGGGGAGTGGTCGCCAACAACTCGCTTAGCCGTAGCGATACCAACTTATTGCCTAAGCCAGTATTTCTTGCACAAATACACTGCTAGCCAGCATGGAACGTGCGCGAGCAGCTACTAATTTGTGAGCAGAAAGCTTCTTGTAATTGCGTTGGGTCGAGCTGGCGTAGCCGGGGTCGTAATGCACTTGCAAGAGTTCGCGCACCACGTTGGCTAACTGCGCTTTGTCGCCGCTGCGCACTTGCGCCTTCCAGGCGTCGATAACGGCTTTGCCGCGCAAGTCGGTCAGCACATCCAGGCGTTGGCAAAAAAATTCTGGGTCTTTGACGAAGAAGTCGTAGTCTTCCAGCAGCAGTTCTACGCGCTCTTGCATCGGCAACTCCAGCAGCAGGCAGTCGCCTTCGCGCACGGCGCTTATCAGTGCGTCGGGCACGCTCACATTGCCTACTTTTTTGCTTTCGCTTTCGCAGTACACCGGTTTGGCTGGGTTCAGCTTGCGCAGTGCGTCCCACACGCGCATGTCGAACTGTTTTTGGCTGGGCTGGGGCTGGCCGGGTATCGAGCCCAGCACACTGCTGCGGTGCTCGGCCAGGGCTTCCAGGTCCAGCACCTGTGCGCCTTCGCGCTGCATGGTTTGCAGCAGGCGGGTTTTGCCGCTGCCAGTGGGGCCGCAGATGACCTTGTAGTTGAACAGCCTTGCCAGCCGGGTGGTATCAAGCACCATGGCGGCGCGAAAGGCTTTGTAGCCGCCTTCCACCAGCATCACGTTAAAACCAATCTGCCCCAGCACCAAAGACAGCGAACCGCTGCGTTGCCCGCCGCGCCAGCAGTAAATCAGTGGCTTCCAGTTTTTGGGTTTGTCTGCGCATTCGCGCTCTACGTGGTTGGCGATGTTGCGGGCTGCATAGACCGCGCCGTGTTTGCGTGCGTCAAAGGCGCTGACCTGCACGTATTCGGTGCCCACTTCGTGGCGCTGTACGTCATTCAGCGTGGGCCAATTGACTGCACCGGGCAGGCGGTCCAGCGCGTATTCGCTCTCGCTGCGTGCGTCGATGACGGTGGCAAAACTGTCTAACTGGGCAAGCGCGTCTTGCGCGCTGATTTTGGTAACTGGCATGGATTATTTCAACAATTTTTTCAGTTCGGGCCATACATTGGCCAGCATGATGGGGTGCGCTTCGGCCTTGGGATGGATGCGGTCAGCCTGGAACATTTTTAACGCGTCTTGCGTATCGGCCACGCCTTTCAGAAGGAAGGGCACCAGAGCGGTTTTTTGAGCCTTGGCCACCGCGCTATAGGTGGCTGAAAACTTGTCGCTGTAGTTTGCGCCATAGTTAGGCGGCAATTGCATGCCCAATAGTAGCACCTTGGCACCGGTTTTTTGCGCTGCGGTGGTCATGGCTGTCAGGTTGTCTTGCGTCATGTTGATCGGCAGGCCGCGCAGTGCGTCGTTGCCGCCCAGTTCTATCACCACATGCGTGGGCTTGTGCTGTGCAAGCAGGGGCGCCAGGCGCGAGCGCCCGCCCGATGTGGTGTCACCACTGATGCTGGCGTTGACGACTTTGGCTTTTATCTTTTCACTGGCCAACTTTTTGTCCAGCAAGGCCACCCAGCCTTCACCGCGCTTTAAGCCGTATTCGGCACTCAGCGAATCGCCCAACACGAGAACGACAGCATCGGTTTGAGCCGCTACGGGTAACGCAGCGAAAGCAGGCACGGTCAGCAAGCAAAGCCCCGCTGTGGCCGTAGCCAGGCAAGACGCGATACAGTAGCGCCTGGACCCGTTCAAAAGCATAAGAAAGTTATTCATGGCAAGTCCCATTATTGCGGTAGAGCACGTTTACAAATCAGTCACAGACTCTACCGGCACACTCGATATTTTGCGCGATATTGATTTCTCCTTAAGTTCCAAGGAAACCTGCGCGATTGTGGGAGCATCGGGCTCGGGCAAAAGCACGCTCTTGTCCATCATCGCGGGGCTGGACACCCCCTCGCGCGGCACCGTGCGCCTGGCGGGGCAAGACCTGTTTGCTATTGACGAAGACGCTAGAGCCGCCTGGCGTGCAACGCATGTGGGCTTTGTGTTCCAAAGCTTCCAGTTGCTGGGCAACCTCACGGCATTAGAAAACGTCATGCTGCCGCTGGAGCTGGCAGGCCGCAGGGACTCGCGCACGGCAGCCACTGACATGCTGCACCGCGTAGGACTCGCCGAGCGCCTCAAACATTACCCCAAGGTGTTGAGTGGTGGCGAACAGCAGCGCGTGGCCTTGGCCCGGGCCTTCGTCGTCAAACCCGCCGTGCTGCTGGCCGACGAACCCACCGGCAGCCTGGACTTTGCTACGGGGGAGCGGGTGATGAAACTGATGTTTGACTTGAACACCGAGCTGGGCACAACCCTGGTGCTGGTGACGCATGACAAAGCCATTGCCACGCAGTGCCAGCGTACGGTGACGATTGAGGCGGGTGCGCTTGTTTGAAGTAGCGTTTGTGTTGACAGGCACTGTGGGTACGCGGATACCTTCGTGTCCTCCGCCAGGGTATAGACCTTAGCTTCTTGTCAGCTTTTGTACCTGGCTCCCCCTTTTACCTACGGTATCCGCGCACCCACAGTGCCTGACAGCGCAAACGCGTGGCTTGGTGTTGGCGGTGTGTAGCTGTGGCTGCTGTGGCCCAACCACCCCAGTTCAGGCGTATGCCGATGGTCTGTGCAGCGCAGCGGCATAAAGGCGGAGGCGCGTACAAGATTGGACAAGTAGAAATTACGCCCCCCGCGCCGGGGGACAGCCGCGTAGCTGCACAGGCCAGCGGCATACGCCAGCGCGAGGAGTCAGGCCTACGATGAATCACATTACATTGAAAGATTTGACAGGTAAATCTACAAACAGCAGCGCTTTGAGGTGGTGCTGTTTTGCCTGAATTTGTCGCCCAATGCACTGAATACCCGGATAATCACCCTATGTCTGCTTCCAAAATGCTCTACGGTTTTCACGCCGTGGGTGTGCGCCTAAAAATGGCGCCCCAGTCCGTGATAGAAATTTACTTTGATGCCTCGCGCAAGGACGCACGCATGCGTTCGTTTGTGGACAAGGCGCGTGATGCCGCCATTCGACTGATAGAGGCCGATGGTTTGCGGCTTTCCAAAATGTCGGGTGGCCAAAGCCACCAGGGCGTGGTGGCACTGGTGAACCCTGTCGCACAGGCTACGTCGCTGGACGAGTTGCTGGAAGGCCTGGAAGAGGGCGTAGACACCGCAAAACCCCTGCTGCTGGTGCTGGACGGCGTGACCGACCCGCACAACCTGGGCGCGGTGCTGCGCGTGGCTGACGGCGCAGGTGCGCAGGCCGTCATAGCCCCCAAAGACCATGCGGTGGGCATTAATGCCACGGTGGCCAAGGTAGCCAGCGGCGCGGCAGAAACCGTGCCGTACTTTATGGTGACCAATCTGGCGCGCACCCTGGGTGAGCTGAAAGAACGCAATATCTGGATCATTGGCACCAGCGACGATGCAACCAAAACCATTTATGACGTAGACCTCAAAGGCCCCGTTGCCTTGGTGCTGGGTGCTGAAGGCCCGGGCATGCGCCAGTTGACTCGCAAGAGCTGCGATGAGCTGGTGCGCATACCCATGCGCGGCGCGGTCGAAAGCTTGAACGTGTCGGTAGCCAGCGGTGTATGTTTGTATGAAGCGCTACGCCAACGGGGCAGCTAACATTTAAAAGAACTTTTTAGAAAGAGAAAAAAATGAAACGATTCGCTACACTTTTGATAGCTGCCTGCGCAGTATTGACGCTGGCATCCTGCACACAAGAGCAACAAAACAAGATCAAACGCGATGTACAGAACTGGACGGGTACCAATGGCGTGCTGGAGGTGTATGCCGGTGACAAGCTGGTGAGGCGCTTCCTCAAAATCGACAAAATGAGCACGGCCATGGGCACCGACGATGGCAAGGCACGCCCTTACCGTTATGGTTACGGCGTGCTGGACGAAAACCTCAATTTCATTGCCGACGCGAACGAAAAGCGTGTGTATTTTGAGGTAAGCGATTACGGTTCCAACTACGTCTTCTTTGAGAACCCGCGGTAAACTGGTTAGTCGGTCAGCCGTAAGCCAAAAACAGCTTAGCTGATCGCCTTGCGCAGTTTGATATGCGCAGCCAGCCCGCCAGTGACTGAATTGGCCAGTGCAAACTGGCCGCCCATGCGCTGGATGGTTTTCTCCACAATCGCCAGGCCTAGGCCCGCTCCGGTGGCTGACGTGCGGGCCGCATCACCCCTGAAAAACGGCTGCGTCATGTGGGTGATGACGCTGGTGGGCACACCGGGGCCATGGTCACGCACCTTGATTAGTACCCAGTCGTCCCGCACTTTGGCACCAATATCCAGTTCGGTATAGTCAGTGCCCGGTGTTTTGCCGTATTTGCGGGCATTTTCAATCAGGTTGGCCATGACGCGGCTCAGCTCTACTTCGTCAGCCAGCACGTGGACATTGCCTTTGATATCCAGATTGATGCGCATATCGCCCGTGTCGTTGATTGCGAACACACCCGCTTCGACCACATCGTTCAGGCTCACAGGGGTCAGGCTGGTTTGGTCTGGGCGAGCGTAGTCCAGAAACTTGTCGATGATGCCGTCCAGTTGCTCAATGTCGGCCGCCATGTGCGCGCGGGCATCCAGGTCGTGCACGCTCATCTCGGTTTCCAGCCGCAAGCGTGCCAATGGGGTGCGCAGGTCATGCGAGATGCCCGCCAGCATGACAGCGCGGTCTTGTTCAATCTTGGCCAACTGCTGCGCCATACGGTTAAAACCCACGTTGACTTCGCGTATTTCGTTGGTGGCTGCACGTTCGTCTAGGCGGCTGGCATCAAAGTCACCATCGCGCACGCGGCTGGCAGCAAAGCTCAACGCTTTCAGCGGTCGGTTGATGAGTCGCGCAATCACCGCCGCACCGGCTAAAGACAAAGCGGCTGCAATCGACAGCCAAATCAGCCAGGTTTTGCCCGCAACATGAATAATGCGAGACAAATCGGTTAGCAGCCAATAGGCGTCGCCTTCAATCGTAAAGCCTACCCACAGCCCTGGTTCTCCGTTTACCTCGCGGGCCAGCACCGTGTCTTTGCCCAAGCGTGAACGCAGCTCGGCAATGATTTGCTGTGTTTGTGAGTCACCGCTAAAGTCCACCAGCTTGTCGGTAGTCTCGCGCGGCAGCACGCGTACGCCTTCCAGCTCGGCCAATTGCTTGATGAGTGAGACGCGGGCAATAGCGTCGGCATACACCAAGGCAGCGCGGCTAAGGTTAACCAGAGACGCAATTTGCTGGGCGCTTTGGACAGAGCGCGGCTCGGTTTCCAGCACCCGAAAAGTTTGCAGCCAAGCTACTACTGAACCCACCAGCAACAAAGCCAGCAAGAAAAACGTGCGCCAAAACAGGTTCAGCCGCACACGGCTATAAACCTCTTGCCGCAGCTCCAGTGGTGCGGGTGAGGTTTCTAGCGGTGCCGGGCCTGTCGCGTCTTCAATAAGTCTGGCATTGGCGTGCATGAAAGGCAGTGTGCCTTAGTTTTTGCCATCTGGCACAAAAACATAGCCCACGCCCCACACTGTCTGGATGTAGCGCGGCTGGGCCACGTCGGCTTCCACCATTTTGCGCAGGCGAGACACCTGCACGTCCAGACTGCGGTCAAAGGGTTCAAACTCGCGGCCACGGGCTAACTGGGCCAGCTTTTCGCGGCTAAGCGGCTGTCGTGGGTGGCGCACCAAGGCTTTCAGCATGGCAAATTCACCCGTGGTAAGCGGCATTTCTTCGCCGCTTTTCTTCAAAGTTCGCTGACCCATGTCAAAGTCAAACGGACCAAAGGTCACCACTTCGCTTTCGGTAGACGGCGCGCCCGGCGCTTCGGTGGCTGGCCTACGGCGCAGCACGGCGTGTACACGTGCCAATAGTTCACGGGGGTTGAATGGTTTGCCCAGGTAATCGTCGGCACCTACTTCCAGGCCCACGATACGGTCAACATCTTCGCCCTTGGCAGTGAGCATGATGATGGGGGTGCGGTCGCTGGCAGCGCGCAGGCGGCGGCAAATACTCAGGCCGTCTTCGCCGGGCATCATCAGGTCAAGCACGATCAAATCTATCGGGTCGCGCATCATGATGCGGGTGAGCGCTTTGCCATCTTCGGCCACGATGACCTCGAACCCTTCTTGCGTCAGGTAGCGGCGCAGCAGGTCGCGGATGCGCGCATCGTCGTCTACCACCAGGATACGGTCAGCCTGTTTAGGAACTTGAGTCATAAAACACCTCGCTGTAAATATGTAACAGAGCCGATTTTGCACACAAATTGCCCCTACAAACCGTGAAAAATGGCGGTTTTATCAACTCTGTTACAAATATTGCAACCCCGAGCATGATATTCACGTTCAAGATGTATTCTGTAGCTCGATTTTGACCGTTAATTCGGGATATAGCTATGAAATCAGGAGACAGCGCTGAATGAACACCATGTTTTTTGTCCCAGAACCTGCACTTGCCAAAGCCGGGCAACTGGTCGGCTGCGTTGTGCAGCGT
This sequence comes from Polaromonas sp., assembly GCA_043774625.1. Classification (GTDB taxonomy): domain Bacteria; phylum Pseudomonadota; class Gammaproteobacteria; order Burkholderiales; family Burkholderiaceae_C; genus JAAFIP01. The sequence continues at coordinate 12,802 of JAYVTG010000008.1, forward strand.
TTTGTGGTGGCTCTGGTTGTGCCTGCATGGCCTTTACTGGGTTGGGCGCAGCAAGCACAGCAAACGGTGCCCCCATTGCCAGCCGCAGCCCCAGTGCAAGCAGCACCTCAGGACTTGCGCAGCGCCGTGCGCCTACAGCAAATCAGCGCTACCAAAAACGCCAAGCAGAGTACTGCAACCCCAAAAATGGCACAAAACCTGGAGGCTGCCAAAAAAGATGATCGGCACCTGACAGGTGAAGAGCGTGCGCAACTGCGCAAGCAACTGGCGCGTGAACTGAGTGCACAGCACTGAGCGCGCAGTGGTAAGTCAGAACACTATCCAATTTGGTTGACGAATGGCATACACTATTAAATTCATAGCTGCTTGCGCAGTATCCACGCTGGCATTCAGCGCTTTTTCTCAGAATTTACGTATGGAAGTACCGCAAAACGTTATCAACCTGCAATCTACGGGGCAGGTAGAAGCTCAGCAAGACTTGCTGATGATTTCCATGAACACCACCAAAGACGGGGCAGATGCCAACGCGGTACAAACCCAGCTAAAGACAGCCTTGGACGCAGCGTTGAACGAGGCCAAAAAAGCAGCCCAACCCGGCCAGCTAGACGCGCGAACCGGTGCGTTCAACCTGTACCCGCGCTATGGGCGTGACGGCAAAATCAACGGCTGGCAAGGCACCACCGAACTGGTGCTGGAAGGCCGCGACTTTGCGCGCATCAGCACTGCGGCAGGCAAAATTCAAAGCCTGACGCTGGGCCAGGTCAGCTTTGGCCTAAGCCGCGAAGCGCGCGCCAAAGTGGAAGGCGAAGCCCAGACCCAGGCGATAGAGCGTTTTAAAACCAAGGCCAGCGAGATTGCCAAAAACTTTGGCTTTGGCGGCTACACGCTACGCGAAGTGTCGGTCAATGCCAGCGACCAAGGCTATTCACCCCGCCCGCGCATGATGGACATGCAAGCCAAATCCATGGCATCAGACGCGCCCGTGCCTGTAGAAGCTGGGCGCAGCACCGTGGTGGTGACGGTTAATGGGTCTGTGCAGATGAAATAAGCATCTTTGGCTCGTGTTTTGCGGTGAGCCAGACCGATTGAGTGGACAGGCAAGTCAAGATCGTTTTGCCTACCACTGTCAGTCCCTGATACTTCTATGGCAAAGTTATGTTTTGTGCTGAAAAACCAAAGAAAAAAGGCCTACAATTTCTTGCAAGCCTTTGATTTAATTAGGTATTTTGGCTCCTCAACCTGGGCTCGAACCAGGGACCTACGGATTAACAGTCCGGCGCTCTACCAACTGAGCTATTGAGGAATACAGCCTCAGATTATAGCCCTAAATTCAGTCGTCAAAGGTCGGCGATTCAACGCCAAGTACCTTGTGCAGCTTGGGCGATGTGGTGGTGTACTGCAAATGCACTTTCTTCTCGGGGAAGATGATGGGCATGGCACCAAAAGCGGCCAGCGCGCATTCGTGAAAGCCGCTCAAAATGAGCTTCTTTTTGCCGGGGTAGGTGTTGATGTCACCTACAGCAAAAATGCCAGGCACGTTGGTAGAAAATTTCTCGGTGTCTACCTTGACTTGCTTGCGCTCGATTTCCAGGCTCCAGTGGGCAATCGGCCCCAGCTTGGGAGACAGGCCAAAGAAGACCAGCATCACGTCCAGCGGCACCACACGGGTGACACCGTCAGCGCCCGTTACTTTGGCGCCGCTGAGCTTGCCGTCTTTTTCTTCAATGCCAGTGACCTGGCCAACGATGAATTGCATCTCCATCTGCTCGCACAGTTCACGCATTTTGGCTACGCTGGCTGGTGCGGCCTTAAAGCCGTCGCGACGGTGGATGAGGATGACGCTTTCGGCTTTGTTGACGCCACCGTCTTGGTTGCCTTCGCAAAAATTCAGCGCCCAGTCCAAAGCAGAATCACCACCGCCCACAACCACGAGGTTTTTGCCTGCAAAGTCTGCCGGGTTTTTGACGCGGTAATGCATTTGGCTGCCATCATAGGCAGCCAAGCCGTCTGCCTTGAGCAGTCGCGGCTGAAAAGCACCTACGCCTGCGGCAATAAAGATGGTTTTGGTGAGGAACTGTATACCCTTGCTGGTTTCTACAAAAAATCTGCCATCGTCTTGTTTTTGAACGGTAGTCACTTCTTGACCATAGTGAAAAGTCGCACCAAACGGGGCAATTTGCTTGAGCAGGCTGTCGGTCAGTTCTTTGCCCGTGCACACAGGCACAGCGGGAATGTCGTAAATCGGCTTGTCGGGGTACAGCTCGATGCACTGGCCGCCGGGGTAGGCCAGGCTGTCGATGACGTGGGCTTTGACTTCGAGCAGGCCGAGTTCAAACACCTGAAACAGACCCACAGGGCCAGCGCCAACGATGACAGCATCTGTCTCGATAGGGCCGCTGCTGGCAGAGCCGTCATGCGCTTTGGCGGTATTCACAATAGCTTGATTGGCAATAGGTTCCATAAGTCTTGCTTAGCGCTCCAGGAGCGCAAGTTTTCCAGTTTTGTCTTTCCACTCGTCTGCATCAGCAGGCGCGGGTTTGCGTTTGGTGATGCTTTTCCAGCCCGCTTTTTGGCTCAGTTCAATATTGAGCTTGATAAAGTGCATCTGGTCTGCAGGCACGTCTTCTTCGGCGTAGATGGCATTCACCGGGCATTCTGGAATGCACACCGCGCAGTCGATGCATTCGTCCGGGTCGATGACCAGCATGTTGGGGCCTTCGCGGAAGCAGTCCACGGGACACACGTCCACGCAGTCGGTGTATTTGCATTTGATGCAGGCTTCAGAAACGATGTGGGTCATGGTGTGGTAGCGGCGTTGGTACGCCCAAGGTTGTACTGTGGGGTTGCAAACTAGTGCAAGCCCATGATTTTATTGGCTTTTGAGCTGTTTTTACGAAGCGGCGGCACTAATCAACACCGCGCCCGAGGTTTTATGGCTGGCAGTGTCTACCAAAATCAGCGCCCCGAGGGTTTTGGACTGGGTATAGGGCAGGGTGGCCAGCGGTTCTTGCAGGGCCAGTTCAATGCCGCCAATGGCATTGGGTGCTAGTTCAGTGGCGTCTTCTTGTGCCAATGTGTGGATGTTCAAGCGGTGCGTAATACGTGCCACCTTGGCTTTGACCCAGCGGTGACCGTGTAGCGCCCAGTAGGTGCGGCCTGCCACCAGCGCAGTGTCGTCCATCCAGGCCACAGTGCCAATGATGCTGCGGCTCGTGCCAAAGGCGGTTTTACCGTCCATGTGGGCCAGGAGCCAGTCGCCACGTGACACGTCTACTTCGCGGTCCAGCACAATGCCTGCCGACATGCCGGCCAACACTGCTTTGGGGTTGCGAGTATGGTCGAGCACTTGCGCCACTATGGCGGTTTGGCCGCCAGGCAGCACGGTAATTTCTTGCCCAACCTGCACGCCGCCAGTGGCCACACGACCCCAGAAAATGCGGCGGCCTTGGCTGGTGTCTGATGAGCCAGAGAACTTTTCAACCCATTGCACCGGAAAGCTCAGGGGCAGTTGTGTCTCAGGGCGGCCAGAAGGCAGCCGCTCCAGTATTTGTAGCAAACTTTCGCCACTGTACATTGGGAAATCGCTACCAGGCTCCACTACATTACTGCCGTTGAGGGCAGAAATGGGCACCGTGGCGGCAACCTGAATACTGGCTTGATCGGCAAAACTATGCAAAGCTGCGCTGATGTTTTTAAACGCCAGTGCAGAATCTTGAACCGCGTCCAGCTTGTTGATGGCAAACACCACGCTGGGCACGCGCAGCAGGTGCACCAGCAGGCTGTGGCGGCGGGTTTGGGGCAGCAATTGCAGTGCGGGGTTTTTCCAGTCCAGCTTGGTAGCGTCCACCAGCACCACGGCGGCGTCGGCACTGCTGGCGGCGGTCACCATGTTGCGGGTGTACTGCTCGTGGCCAGGTGCATCGCCAATGATGAACTTGCGCGTGGGCGTGGAAAAGTAGCGGTAGGCCACGTCGATGGTGATGCCCTGTTCACGCTCGGCGCTCAATCCGTCGGTGAACATGGCCAGGTCTGCCGTGCCGCTTTTGGACACGCCTGCCAACTGGTCTTGCAGCACGGCTTTGCTGTCGATCAGCAGGCGGCCAATCAGGGTAGATTTGCCGTCGTCTACGCTGCCGCAGGTGATGAATTTCAATGCGGCATGGTGTGTCGTGTTCATCAGAAATACCCTTCCTTCTTGCGCTTCTCCATGGAAGCCTCGCTGGTTTTGTCGTCCATGCGGGTTGCGCCACGCTCGCTCACATCGGCTGCCAGTGTTTCTATAACAATTTCTGCCGCGCTGGCTGCCAGACTGGCCACCGGGCAGGTGCAAGTGATGTCGCCCACGGTACGAAAACGCACGTCGCGTGTTTCAACTTTTTCGCCATCGCGTGGCGGTGTGAGATGGGTTACGGGCACCAGCAAGCCTTTGCGTTCGATCACTTCGCGCTTGTGCGAATAGTAGATGGACGGCAGGGCAATCTTCTCGCGCTCAATGTACTGCCACACGTCCAGTTCCGTCCAGTTGCTGATGGGGAACACGCGAAAATGCTCGCCCGGTTGCAGCTTGGTGTTGAACGCCGTCCACAGCTCGGGGCGCTGGCTTTTGGGTTGCCACTGACCAAAGCTATCGCGGTGACTAAAAATGCGTTCTTTGGCGCGGGCTTTTTCTTCGTCGCGTCTTGCTCCGCCAATGAGCGCGTCAAACCGGAATTCTTCAATCGCCTCTAGCAGGGTGACGCTTTGGTGCACGTTGCGCGACTCGCCTTCGTGGGCCAAACGCACGGTGCCGCGTGCCATGGAATCTTCGACGCTGCGCACGATCAGTTTGGCTTGCAACTGGGCTGCGCGGCTGTCGCGAAAGTCGATCACTTCCTGAAAGTTGTGACCGGTGTCGATCATCAACAGTGGGTAGGGGATGCGGCCCACACCAAAGGCTTTTTCAGCGCATTTGAGCATGACGAGCGAGTCTTTGCCGCCTGAAAAAAGCAGGGTGGGGCGCTCGAAGGCGGCGGCTACTTCGCGCAGGATGAAGATGGTTTCTTCTTCCAGCGCGTCCAGATGGTGGTTGGACAGATGTTCCAGGAGATGGGGTTCGGTTCTGGCGTTCATGTTGGTATGCATTCTTGAGGGGGTAGGGGATTTTTTGAACGCGAAAGGCGCGAAAGTTACGCGAAAGTCGCGAAAAAAATTCAAAATTTTTGAAAATGAATATCAAAAACTTTTTCTTTTTTCTTGACTTCTTTTTGCGACTTTCGCGTAACTTTCGCGCCTTTCGCGTTCAAAAATCCCCCTCTCTCTGTATTAAAAAATCGTCAAGTACTAGCGTAGATAGGCACAACGCCAGACACAGGAGCCACATGCAATCCGCATTCTTTGGCGCTCTCGTTTTCCCACCACCAGCGGCCTGATCGAATGTCTTCGCCCAGGGTGATAGCACGTGTACAAGGTGCGCAGCCTATGCTGGGGTAAAACTGGTCGTGTAGTGGGTTGTAGGGAACCTGCTGAATGTTGACGTAATGCCATACATCGCCCAGAGTCCAGTCGGCCAAAGGGTTGATCTTGGCGGGTTTACTGCTATTCGACTCTTTGGGTGTGTCGATGTGCAGCACATCTGCGCGTGCGTCAGACTGCTCTTTGCGCAGGCCTGTGATCCAAGCGCGTTTGCCGTCCAGCGCTTTGTCCAGTGGCACCATCTTGCGAATATTGCAGCAGGCTTTGCGCAGTGAAATGCTTTTGTACATAGCATCGAAGCCGTTGACCTGCTCAAAGTGCGCGGCAGACGTAGCATCTGGTTCATACACACGCACGGTGCGCTGTGTGCCGTATTCGCGCTGCACGGTGGCCAGCAGGGCCAAAGTCTGTGCATGCAGTTTGCCCGTTTGCAACACAAACACTTCGCTTTTTAACTGCAGTGTGTGCAGCAAATGGGTGATAACCATGTCTTCCACACCCAGGCTGGACGCTTGGGTGATGGGTTGAAAACGCTCGGTAGCGTCACGCAACACGGCTTGCGTGGTGGCTAGCTTGTCTGCAAATGTGGCAGATGCTTTGGCGTACAGGCTGATGGCGCTCATGTTGGCTACCTAAGCTGTGGCCACTGCAGCAAAGCGCGGCTTTTGGGTCGTGGCACCTACCTGGTCATCGCCTTGGTAAAAACCGCTGTAATGCGCAAGTAGTTTTTCGCCATGCGTAGCGTCCTGGTCGTCACGCAGCACAGCGGTGGTAAAACCAGCGCGCTGCATTTGCACCAGCTGGTCGATCAGCACGTCGCCGGTGGCGCGAATGTCGCCCTTAAAACCATGGCGGCGGCGCAGTTGCACAGCCTGGCTAAAGGCGCGGCCATCGGTAAATTTGGGAAAGTGCAGTTCCACGGCCTGCGCTTGGGCCAATTGAGTTTGCAGGCTCTCAACATGAGTATTATTGGCGATTTGGAGAGCATTTTGCTCTGTTGCCAGCGTGGAATATGCGTGAGCAGCTATTAATTTAATAGTATTAGTCATCTTCTTGCTCCTATCAAGCTGCATGCGCCACAGATTCGTTTTGTGCAAAACGCGCGCTGTTGGCTGCGGTTTTGAAGGCGTCCAAACCGACGCGGCGCACGGTGTCGATAAAGGTTTCGTTTTTGTCGCCTTTGGAAATCCGCTGATTTTTGTACTCAGACAAAATCGCTTCAATCACCTCGGGCACTTCTTCTGCACTGAACGATGGGCCTACAGCCTTGCCCGCTTGCGCCGTGCCGGACAGCTTCGATCCGTCCGAGCCGCCCAGCGTGATCTGGTACCACTCCTTGCCGTCTTTATCCACACCCAAGATGCCGATGTGGCCACTGTGGTGGTGGCCGCAGGAGTTGATGCAACCGCTCATGTGCAGGTCAATCTCACCCAGGTCGTCCAGCTCGTCCAGGTCTTGGTAACGTGCGGTAATCGCCTCGGCAATAGGCAGGCTGCGCGCATTGGCCAGTGCGCAAAAATCGCCGCCTGGGCAGGCAATCATATCGCTCAACAGGCGAATGTTGGGCTTGGCAAAGCCGGCTTTGCGCGCTGCTTGCCACAGGGCGGGCAACTGGTCGCAGTGCACCCAGGGCAGCACCAGGTTTTGGTCATGCGTGACGCGGATCTCGCCACAAGAAAACTGGTCGGCCAAATCGGCAGCGGCGTTTAACTGTTCAGGTGTGGCATCTCCAGGTGCATAGCCCAAACGTTTGAGCGATAAGGTGACGGCGCGCAGGTTGGGGTTGGCATGCACAGCCACGTTGCGGGTGACCCAGCGGGTAAATTCGGTGTCGTCTTCGGCAGCTGCCTTCAAAACATTGCTGACCTTAATTGCTATTCTTTCAATAGCTGGTTGCGCACATTCTACGCTGGCTGGAGGCACAAATGATGCTGCAACACGGTCAAACTCAGCCTGCGTTATGGTGTGCGGCGCGCCGTCTTGCTGCAAGATACGGGCGTATTCGGCTTCTACATCATCAATGTATTTTTGACCTTCGGATTTGACCAAAATCTTGATGCGCGCCTTGTAAATATTGTCGCGGCGGCCATACAGGTTGTAGACGCGGATAACGGCTTCCAGATAGTTCAGCACCTGGTTCCATGGCAAAAATTCGCGCACGGTGGTGGCAATGACGGGGGTGCGACCCATGCCGCCACCGACCAGCACTTTGAAACCCAAATCTCCATCAGAGGATCTGATGAGATGCAGGCCGACATCGTGCCAAGAGGTGGCGGCACGGTCTTCTTTGGCACCGGTGACAGCAAACTTGAACTTACGGGGTAAAAATGCAAACTCTGGATGCAGTGTGCTCCACTGACGCAAAATTTCGCAAAACGGGCGCGGGTCGGCAATCTCGTCGGGTGCAATGCCGGCCAGCTCGTCGCTGGTGATATTGCGAACGCAGTTACCGCTGGTTTGAATGCCGTGCATGTTCACGCTGGCCAACAGGTCCATCACGTCGGCAGACTTGTCCAGTGGAATCCAGTTGTACTGGATGTTTTGGCGGGTGGTGAAGTGACCGTAACCTTTGGTCAGCTTGACACCGTGGCCGCTGAGCTTGGCCTGGCCGTCCACTGCAGTTTGAAAAACTTCGTTGGATGGCTGGTCGTACTGCGCAGCAATGTGCGCCAATACGCGCACCTGGGCACTAGACAATTCGCCATAGGGCACCGCCACGCGCAGCATGGGTGCGTAACGCTGCACGTACCAGCCGTTTTGCAGGCGTAGTGGGCGAAACTCGTCGTCACCCAGCTTGCCAGCCAGGTTGCGTTCCAGCTGGTCGCGGTATTGCGCGGCGCGTTGCTTGACGAACTGTTTGTCAAAGTCGGTGTATTGGTACATGGATGAATCCTCGAAATTCTTGATTTAGATGGCCAGCAGCTTGACACCTGCGTAGGCCAGCAGCATGGACAACAGCGAGCGAATGGCCCGCTCTGGCACTTTGGATGAAAACTGTGTACCCAGCCAAATACCGGGCAGTGAGCCCACCAGCAGCTTGGCCAGCAGGGGCCAGTCTACCGAACCGATGGACGCATGGCCCAAACCCGCTACGAGCGTGAGTGGCACGGCGTAGGCCAAGTCAGCCGCCACAATGCGGTGCAGGGGCAGGGCAGGGTAGAGCAACATCAACACCGTCACGCCAATGGCGCCTGCGCCTACGGATGTGATGGACACCAGAGTGCCGATCAGCGCGCCAAACAGCACGGGCAATGCCCAGTGGCGCGGCGTAGTGGCCCTGGCCAGGTCTTGCACAGAAATATTGCGCGGTGCAGCCTTGCCTTTGACGGCTTTGTACAACGTGGCTGCGGCGGTGAGCAGCAAGGCAAAACCCAGGGTGGTGGTCATCACTTTTTGCACCACGGGGTCTGCAGCGCCTACGCGGTGCAAAAAATAAACAGTGACCAAGGCAGCCGGGATCGACCCCGCGCACAGCAATGCGACGATCTTCCAGTCCACTACTTTGGCGCGTGCCAGGTTGAGGGTGCCGCCCAGTTTGGTAAACGCCGCAAACAGCAAGTCGGTGCCCACAGCCAGATAAGGCTTGATGCCAAAGCCAAAAATCAAAATGGGTGTCATGAGCGAACCACCACCCACGCCGGTCAGCCCGACCACAAGCCCTACAAAAAACCCAGCAAATATGAAAGCAAAATCAGCCATAGGTCGCTACTGTGCATCAGCCTGGCCCTGAACCAAACTACTTTTTGGTTGGACGCTTATGCGCATATGCTTAGACGCATGGGGTATATGGGGTATGTGGGGTCTGTGTGAAGTACCCCAGGCCAGCAGGTCGCCCGCCGCGTGGTTTGCTTTGGTGGCTAGGGTACGGGTGGGGAGCGCTTGGGCTATGAGGCGGGCAGGCTGTCTGCGCGGATACCTTCGTGTCCCCCGCCAGGGTATAGGCCTTGGCTTCTTGTCGGCTTTTGTACCTGGCTCCTCCTCTTACCTACGGTATCCGCGCAGACAGCCTGCCCGCCTCACAGCCCAAGTGCGGCACGGTTTCAAACCAGCCATCTCTGGCTTATGTGGATGGTGTGTTTAGCGTAGCGGCATAAAGGCGGAGGCGCGTACAAGACTCGACAAGTAGAAACCACGCCCTCGCGCCGGGGGACAGCCGCGTAGCTGAACACACCATCCACATGAGCCAGCGCGCATAAGCAAGAACATGAACCGGCGTGTGTAAGCAAGGCCACCATGAATCATGTAGGGCTGGTACATATGTATTCACGCCATGGGTCAACGTGCAGGCCCGAGATTGCGTTACAGTCCCGGCCTAGGTTCTTTTTTATCTTTCATAGGGAAGTCACTTGAAAAACTTTATCTCGCGCTCCATACTTACTGTTGCTGCTGTAACAAGCCTTGGTGCTTTGGCCCAAAGCTCTGTACAGCCCATCAACCCCATCAAAATTGGTGAAATCAACAGCTATTCCACCATTCCCCAGTTCACCACGCCCTATAAGCAAGGCTGGCAACTGGCGGTGGAGCAAATCAATGCCCAAGGCGGCCTGCTGGGGCGCAAGGTCGAGGTCATAGCCCGTGACGATGCTGGCAAGCCCGAAGAAGCGCTACGCCACGCCGTAGAACTCACGTCGAACGAAAAGGTAGACGTACTGGCGGGCGGTTTTTTTAGCAATGTGGGCTTGGCTCTGGCTGACCATGCCGCCAAAAACAAACGCCTGTTTGTGGCCAGCGAACCGTTGACCGATGCGATTGTGTGGGACAAAGGCAATCGCTACACCTTCCGCCTGCGCCCCAGCACCTACATGCAAGCGGCCATGCTGGTAGAAGAAGCCGCCAAACTACCCGCCAAGCGCTGGGCCACCATTGCGCCCAACTACGAATACGGCCAAAGCGCAGTCGCCAGCTTTAAAGAACTCTTGAAAGCCAAGCGCCCCGACGTAGAGTTTGTGGGCGAACAATGGCCCGCGCAGGGCAAGCTGGAAGCAGGCAGCACCTTGTCTGCCATCATGGCCAGCAAACCCGACGCTATTTTTAACGTTACCTTTGGTGCCGACCTGGCCCGCCTGGTGCGCGAAGGCAACCAGCGCAATGTGTTCCCCAAAACGCCCGTCGTTTCGGTGCTCTCGGGCGAGCCAGAATATCTGGACATCTTGAAAGACGAAACACCCAAGGGCTGGATCGTCACCGGCTACCCGTGGGACCAGATCGACACCAAAGAACATGCCAGCTTTGCCGCCAACTACTACAAGCGCTTTAACGAGAACCCCAAGGTGGGCTCGGTGGTGGGCTACGCCACCATGCAGGCCATTTTTGCGGCCATCAACAAAGCCAAAAGCCTTGACAACGAAAAACTGGTGACTGCCATGCGTGGTCTCAAATTCAGCACCCCGTTTGGCCCTGCCGAATTCCGTGCCATTGACCAACAAAGCACCATGGGTGCCTTTGTAGGCAAGCTGGATGTGCGCGGCGGCAAGGGCACCATGGTGCAGTGGCGTTATGCAGACGGCAAGGCGTATTTGCCTAGCGACGCTTATGTAAAAACCCGTCGCCCCGCAGAGGCTGTGAAGTAAGTCACGATTTTTAGGGTTCTGGCCTACTATAAATTAGCATGCCTAAGATAGCACTGGTCAGAGTAGTCGGGTTTAGCCATGCCGAGCAGCATGCACTGAACAGCTTGCTGCGCATATCCCAGCAGCGCAGTCCCAGTTTTGCGTTGTGGACGGTAGATGCAGAGCGCGAGCCCAGCATCTTGCTGGTAGACGCCCAGCACCCCCACGCCAGCAGTTTTGCGCAGCACCGCAGCGACCCGCAGGCCAAGGTGCTGTGGGTGGGAGCCGAGCCGCACATATTTGCCTGGCGCAGCTACCAGCGCCCCATTTCCCGGGTCAAAATTTTGCGCGGTATGGACGACGCCTATTCCGCCACGCATGCTCAAATAGATTCTGATTATCAGCAGTCTGAACCCATCAACTTTGATTCAACCGGCCCGGGTTTGCAGGCCCTCGCTCCCGCTCCCACGCCCAGGCCAGTTCGCAAAAGAGTGCTGGTGGTAGACGACGACCAAACCGCGCGCCTGTATCTCAAGGCCAAACTGTTGTTGGCCGGGCCGGTGGCAGACATAGACCAGGCCAGCAGTGGCGTGGTAGACCGCATGCGCGCCAGCCTGGCCGGGGCTGACGCCTTTTTGTCCAAACCGCCCCATCCGGCCAAGCTGAAAGACCTCATCAGTTCGCTGTAGGTAGGGCGTTCCCCCGTTCAATTTCGGGCGATATGTCTTTATGATCACTCTATATGTTGCAACGTGTGTTTATCAGGGTGGTCGGTTTTAGTGACGCAGAGCGGCACGCCCTGAACACGGTGTTCAGGTTGTCACGTGACGAAAAAGCAGGGCGCAGCATCAGCTATGAACCCTGGTTACCCGACGCACCCGAGCCCGCCCGCTTGGTGCTGATTGACGGGTCTGCAGGCAGCGCATCAGAAGAACTGGCCGGGCTACGCCACAACCCCGACGCTGCCCTGATTTGGGTGGGCGCTGTGTCGCCCGCGCATGCCTGGCGCACCTTTACCCGCCCGCTGAACTGGCCCGAAGTCTTGCGGGCGATGGACGCTTACTTTAAGCCAGCTGCATCTTTGGCCGAGTTTGTGGACTTTGATCTGGGTGGCGACACCCTGATCCCGGCGATTGAAAATACAGGGCCTGTCAGCCTGTCTGACCAGCTAGCCCGACCCAAGCGTGCCCTGGTGGCAGACCAGGACCCCGAGGCGCGCCTGTACATGTGCAGCAAGCTGGCCATGATGGACATTACCCTGATTGATGTAGCCACCACAGTCATGCAAGCCAAAATGCTGCTGGGCAAGCGGCACTATGATTTTGTGTGCATCGACATGAACCTGCAAGACGAAGACGCCTGGATGGCGGTGTCTGCAGCCAAATGGCGGCTGCGCACGGTGCTGATTACGGGCGAACATATCAGCGTGACCACCCGACTGACCGCCAAAATCAGCGGCTGCAAGGTGATGCAAAAACCTTTGCATCCTGGGGAGTTGACTGACTTGCTACTAAAAGTGTAGCTGCTTGCGCACATTTGGCGCTGGCGTTGGGCGGTTTTATCTACTCGGGAAAATCAGTTCCACTGGGTGAATTTTTCTATCTCAGGGGTTTAGAGAGCTGACTGACTTGGTGGGCAGGCTTTGGACTCGGTTGGTGGGCTTTGGCTGACTTGGCTGGCATGCTTTGGACTCGGGGTATGCGCTGCAAAAAGTTTTTAGAAAACACGCGCGAACTGCGTCTTGTAGCGCTCGACCTTGAACAACGCGCGCCTTCCTAAAAATTTTTCATCGGACACCCCTCCCCCAAAGCCTTCAAAGTGTGGTGGGCGCGCCTTTGAATACCAAATACCAAAGACCGAGAGTCCGCAATTGAACATGAATGCCGCTTCGGAAGTGTTTTGACAGTTTTCAGCACTAAAATATGCCAGTAGCCAGCGTAAAATATGCGCGAGCAGCTATCAAATGCATAGTAAGTGCATGATCAAAAAATTGCAAAATCGCAAGTCACTGAACGGCAAAGCTACCCAACTACCTGACTGTAAAGCTACAAAAACCCAGCCCCACGGGTTTGCGGTATTCAAAGGCCCAGTGATCAACCATGCAGGCGACGGGTGAGCGGGTGTGCGATGAAAATTTTTTGGGAAGACGCGCGTTGTCAATGGTCGAGCATTGCAAGACACGGTTCGCGCGTGTTTTCCAAAAATATTTTGCAGCGCATACCCCGAGCGCGGCGCTAGCCCACCAACTGTGCGTTTTCCTCTGCGATTCAAAAACCTGAACTTGGTGCCCTGCGCGGGCGAGGAGGGTGGCACTGGCCAGACCGGCAAAGCCTGCGCCGATGATGGCTATTTTTTGGGGATTCAAGATGGGATGGATGTTGTTGTATGCATGAAGGCATGCATTACACCGTAAATTAGACCGGTATTACTTCACTTGTTACCACTTGCCCCATCACGTGCATATGCTACATATTTAGTAGCTGGTTGCGCATATTCTACGCTGGCAATCGCTTGTTTTGGCATATGACGAAGCCAGTAGAAGGCTTCGTTATGGCGGCTCACTGCGTTGGCGCGCAGCATGCGCAGGGTGTCGATGCTGACGACTTTTTGGGGAACGTGGGCGGCCAGGCGGGCGGTCAGGTTCATCAGCCACCAGGGGACGGGTAGCCACAGGGCGGCCCCACCTGTTACGCGCAGCCACAGCGCTGCGCCACCCGTTACGCGCAACCACAGCGTTGCGCCTTCAACGGGTGTGCCGTCAACACCCGCTGCGCGGTAGCGGCGTAGCATTTCTTTGTAGCTCATCACCTCGGGGCCGGCCAGTTCTATCACGCGGCGCAGGGCTTTTTCGTGTTCGCAGATGCGGGCTACGGCTTCGGCCAGGTCGGTGGTGGTGATGGGCTGAACCAGCGCGCTGCCGGGGCGCAGTAGGCCGGGCAGGGCGATGGCGGGCATGCGGGAGAGCCATTGCAGCAGTCGGGTGCTGGGGCTGGCGGCGTCGGTTACCAGGGTGGGTCGCACAATGGCGTAGTCCACAGGGCAGGCCGCCAGGGCGCGCTCTGCGGCCAGTTTGCTGGCGCTGTAGGCCCCGGCAATGCCCCCAGGACCATCCGCCACCCCCATGCCGCTAATGTGCACAATGCGGGCCACGTGTTCTAGCGCGCAGGCTTGAAAGAGCGCGGTGGGGGCTTGCACGTGCACCTTGACAAACGTGTTGGCACCGCGTTCTATCAAAATACCCACCGCGTTGACGACGATGTCTGCACCTTTGACGGCGGCGCGAAAAACCTCGGTGTTGTGGTCGTATGCAAAGTCAACCGACAGGTCGCAGCCGCTGCGCCCCGCCGTCACCACCTGGTGGCCGTGGCTGCGAAGTTCGCGGGCAATGGCGCTGCCGATCAGGCCTGCACCGCCGAAGACAATAACTTTCATGATGCGCTCCTTGTAAAAACGGGTTGAAAGGGTTTGGAAAGATTTTGGAAAGGGTTTTAGAGAGGTTTTATGCCGGTAGCCAGCGTGGAATATGCGCAAGCAGCTATAAAATTTGTAGTGAATTTTTTCTAGGACTTACTGGTTACAGTTGCCGTGGCAGGCGGCATGTCGCATGCACCGGCATGGCAAGCGGTTGCTGCTTGGGTCGTGCGCCGCGCAGCCCGTGCCATGCGAATACGCTCCAGCACTGGCATGAAGGCGGCGGAAAATCCATAACGATTGCGCGCAAACACCGCATAGGCCGCGTCTGCCAGCGGCTTGATGACTGGCCAAGCGGTGGGCGCAGCCCAGTGCCCCAAACCCACCGCGCCATAGGCCAGGCGCAGCACTTCTACCCCCGCCACCAGGGTGCCGTCTGCGCGCACGGCGTGGATGATCGCGTTCATCTCGTCCAGCGTGGCACCGTAGCGCCTGGGGTCAAACAAGGGCGTAGAAATATCCACAAACCGCAAGTCGCCTTCCCAGTTGCGCGCCTGCAGGCGGTCCATCTCCAGCTTGCACACGGGGCATGCACCGTCGTATAGCAGGGTGAGGGGGTAGATGTTTTTGTCAGGAGCCGTGGTTTTCATGTTTCGTCCTTTCAGATGTGTAAACTGGGTATTGAATGAGTCTGTATATTCAGTTATTTCTGTCTAAACAGAAATTAATAGTCAAAAAAAAGGAAGTAGGCAGAGTGTTGTTCATTCAAGGCCCCATCACCGCGCCCATGGCATTCATCTTGTCTTGTGCAGCGTCTTTGCTGGCTGATTTGTCTGCAAATTTGTCAGGTAATACTGCTTCACCGCGAATCAATTTTTGAATCTTGGCACCTAGCTTCAATACCTTGGTCAGCGTCTCGGTGTCCAGCCGAAGCATCTCTTCAGACCACAGCGACATCGCCTCCAGCATCACCAGCATTTCGCGAATGCGGGTCGCACGTTCTACGCCGTCCACCATCAGCTCGGGGCTGTTCAGCAGGTCTTTGAGCACCGCCACGGTTGGCAGAATTTCCCGCTCTTTTCGCTCGCGCACGATGGTGCGGGTCAGCTCCCAAATATCGGTGCTCGTCTCAAAATGGTCACGCCGGTCGCCCAGCACATGCACCAGCTTGATCAGGTTCCAAGCCTGCAGCTCGCGCAGGCTGTTGCTCACATTGCTGCGCGCAACGGCCAGCGTGTCAGCAATCTCGTCCGCAGGCAGCGGCTTGCCATGCAGGTACAGCAACGCATGAATCTGCGCCACTGTGCGGTTAACCCCCCAGCGCGTCCCCATCTCACCCCAGTGGAGGATGAATTTTTGAGAGGTTTGGCTCAGGTTCATGGTGGTTTATGTGCTTTGCTTGCTTTGAATATAGGTGCTTCTTTTATTTCTGTCAAGACTGAAATTAAAGAATCCGAAGAATAATGCCAATAAGAGGAAATTCCTCTGCAAGTCTCATCCCCCTTTAATTGCCGTCACCTCAATTTCAATCTTCATCCTCGGGTCTGCCAACCCAGCCGAGATCATCATCGCCGCAGGTCGCACATCGCCAAAGTATTTGCGCAGCACGGGCCAGCATTGTTCAAAGTCTGTCGCAACGGGCAGCACGTAGGTGACGCGCACCACATCGCTCAACGACGCGTCAGCTTGCTTGAGGGCGGCTTCGATGTTTTTCAGGCATTGCTCGGTTTGTTCGACCAAGCTGTCAGATATGGTCATGCTGGCGTAGTCAAAACCGGTGGTGCCCGAGACGAATACCCAGTCGCCCACCACCACGGCGCGTGAATAGCCGATCTGCGCTTCAAACGTAGAGCCTGAGCTGATAAGTTTTCGGGTCATGTTGCAGCCGTCCTATCACGCATGGCCTTGAGCAGCACGGCTTGCCCTATGCCGTAGCGGTTGGTGGGCGTGATGATCATGGACGGTTCAAACAGGCTCAGCCGCTCAAAATCAAGCGCCTTCAAGCCGTCTTGTAGCTCGCCCTTGGTGCGCAAATACAACGACGACGATTTGGCGTTGGCACCCACGGCGCACAGCAGCTCAAAATGCCGCACACCCGCCGCCTTGCACGCGCGCCCAAAGTCGAGCGCGGCGTCACGGTCAATCCGCACAAAATCTGCTTTGCTCATTTTGGAAGGTTCACCTACGCCCAGCGCGCAAATGGCGCTAGCGTGGCCAGGTAGCAACGACTCGTAACTGGGCGGTTCAAAACGTCTACCGCGTGCTGGGTGACAAAACTGCCAGTGATGCTGTCAGCCGGGCGTCTGCCCAATAACGTCAGGCGTTGCATGCCGGATAGTTGCACCAGGGTGAGCGCAGCGTGGTTGCCAACTGCGCCTGTGGCGCCCAGCATGACAACTTTGAATGCTTTGCCTAGCGAAATGGTCATGAAAATAAGCTCATCAAGATATATAAACTGGCGATAAACCAGTTGGCCTGACAGTGAGGGCACAGATGCATGCTTGAATTTTATAGAGTTACCAAGCTGTTTGACAAGTGATATTCCTTACATTAGAGTAAGGCAAAGGAATCTAGTGTATGACCACCGCTACCGTCACCAGCAAAGGGCAAATTACCATACCTGTCGAAGTTCGGCACGCTTTGAAAGTAGATGCCGGCGACCGGGTGGAATTTATTGAGATAGAGCCTGGAAGGTTTGAATTTATGGCCGCTACGCATTCGGTCACAGAACTGAAAGGCCTGTTTGGCAAGGCCAAGAAAATGGTGTCTATTGACGAGATGAACAGCGCCATAGCCGAGGCTGGAGCCCGCGCGCGATGATCGGGCTGGACACCAATGTGCTGGTTCGCTACATCATGCAAGACGAGCCGAAGCAAGCGCGCAAAGCGAATACCCTGATTGAATCACTTGCCCAACAAGCGCCTGGTTATGTTCCTGTCGTGGTGGTTCTGGAGTTGTTCTGGGTACTTACCAAATCCTACGAGCTGACCAGACAGCAGGTTGCCCAAGCTATCGAGTTGCTATTAAGAGCCGAAGAACTGATGGTGGACAGAGCCGAGCACGTGGCCAGGGCGCTACGGTTGTACCAATCGTCCACCGCAGATTTTGCCGATTGCCTGATAGAGCGTATCGCTGCAAGCGCAGGTTGCGAGCGCACCATGACATTCGATGTCAAAGCGGCCAAGGCCGCTGGGATGACACTGGTCGCTTAAAGATCACGCAGGCTAATGGCGGTTTTACGGGGCAAAACGCGCTGGATCAAGCGCTTGTTGCATGTCGGTGGGTAGCGTCACGCTATCACCCATGACACATTGCGCGACGTATTGCCCACACAGCGCTGCAAAGCTCAAGCCGCGTGAGCCCATGCCTGTGCTGATGTACAAGCCGGGCAGGGCGGCAGCGTCTAAAGCGCCTGCTGCGGGCAGGCGGTCGGCTGTGGTGCAGCGCTCGCCTGCCCAGGCGAGTAGCTGACCGTTGTGCGCAGCAGCGGCAAGCAGGGGCGCTGTGGCGGGGAGCAGTTGCGCCAGGCGTTCGCAGTTGGCTTGCAAGCCTGCGGGGGTAACGCTGGGGTGGTCTACGCCGTGTTCATACGTGGAGCCGCTGAGCCAGATGGGGTTCATGTTGGCAGCTTCTGAAGGAATGCAAGGGATGAAGTGGCCGTTGCCGTTCACAGCGCAGCGGCTGTGTTCAACATGGGCAACTTTGTTGGCTTGCTCCCAATCGGGCGTCCAAGGGCCAAAAATGACTTGGCCTGCCACGGCATGTAAAGCGAGTGGTTTGGCGGCTACACGATGCACAGACTGTGCAATGGCGCGCGTACCCGTGGCGGCTGCTAGCACCACGGCAGGCGCACTGGCTAGCAAGGTGGTTTCAGCAGCAGATGAGCCGCTCAAAGCTTGTCCAAAAACCTGCCAGTTCGGGGCTTGCGGCGTTCCCGCATTCGCAATGCGCTGCACGGTCGTATTGCCCACAAATGCAATGCCCGGCGCGGCCAGCCAGGCACGCACCAAAGCCGCTGGTTTGACCCACGCCGCCTCGGGGTGCCACAGCGCTTCTTTGCCCGCTTTGAAAGGCTTGTAGAGCGCGCCACACGCCAGCCAGTCCACACCAGAGCGCAACAGGCGTTTGCATTCAGCCTTAGTGCACGCCAGTCCTAACCGAATAAGCTGCGACGCGATGCCGTCGTCTTTGGACACATGCGGTGCCATCAACCCCGCTGGCAGGCTGGACGCACCCGCTGCAGGGGCGGCGGCGTCGTCTAGTACAGTCACCTGCGCGCCTCTGCGGGCCAGGGCGTGGGCAACGGCCGCGCCGCTTAAACCTGCGCCGATGACGATGATTTTCAATTTAACTCTATTTGGGTGACACTATAAATTTAATAGCTGCTCACGCATATCCCACGCTGGCAATAAGCATATTTGGCTACTAAATTTCTTTTTGGGCAACCAGGAAAGATTGCCAAGAAGGTGTTGCGGGTTTACGCCGCTGGCGGCACATAGCCTTGCACCGCGTCTGCGCCGTCGCCAAAAAAGTGCGCTTCCATTTGGCGGGCCAGGTACTGGCGGGCGCGTAGGTCGGCCAGGTTCAGGCGATTTTCGTTCACCAGCATGGTTTGCTGCTTCATCCACGCAGCCCAGGCCTCTTTGCTGACGCTTTGCCACAGCTTTTTGCCCAGTTCGCCAGGGTAGGGCGGAAAGTCCAGCCCCTCGGCTTCTTTGCCCAATTTAATGCAGTTGACCATGCGTGCCATATGCGTGCTTTCCAATGAAAAATGTAAGTTGAAGGTAACGGGTCGATAACGAAATTATCCGCAAGCAGTGTGAACCCGGAGCCATTTCGGGTGTCCAATATTGCTATTGTCTCTTACCCTGCAAACCTGATGACTTCTTACCTCAAAAACCTCACCCTGCGCCAAGGCACAGGCTGGATCGCACTCGCCTGCCTGGGCATGCTGGCCTTTGGCATGTACTTGCAGCACGTGGTTGGCCTGGAGCCTTGCCCGATGTGCATTGTGCAGCGCTACGCTCTCATTTTAGTAGCTGCTTGCGCATTACTGGCGTGGGCTTTGGGCCGAAATGCTTCTTACGCAGGCACGCTGGCGCGCAGCACACGGGTGTTTGGCGCACTGGCCGCTGTGTTTGCTGCCCTGGGTGCTTTCGTGGCCGCCCGCCAAAGCTGGCTGCAGTGGTACCCGCCCGAAGTCGTCTCCTGCGGACGCGACTTTTACGGAATGATCGAAACCTTTCCGCTCAAACGCGCCTTTCCCATGATTTTTAAGGGCGGCGGCGATTGCAGCAAGGTGGACTGGACGTTTTTGGGCGGCTCCATAGCCAACTGGTCGTTTGTGGGCTTTGTGGCCATCGCATTGGTGATTGCCGTGTTGGCGTTGCGTCAGGCATGGTCGGCATACAGGCTTTGATAAGCCAGGCTCTCACTGCGAAGCTGTGTACGGTGCGGTTATGACAGCTTTTTCACCAGCACCTGGCTCTTTCTGTCCCAGTTGTATTTGCGCTTGCGTGCGTCGGGTAGCCAGTCTGCGTCTACCTGCACAAAGCCGCGCTTGATAAACCAGTGCATGGTGCGCGTGGTCAGTACAAAAATGCTGTCTAGCCCAGCAGCTTTGGCGCGCTGTTCTACACGTTTCAAAATGCGTTCGCCATCGCCCTGGCCCTGCACCTGGGGGCTGATGGTGAGGGCGGCCATTTCTGCGGTGCGTGCCTCGGGGTAGGGGTACAGTGCAGCGCAGCCAAATATCACGCCGTCGTGTTCAATAATGCTGTAGTTGGCTACGTCGCGCTCTATCTCGGTGCGGTCGCGCTTGACGAGGGTGCCGTCTTTTTCAAACGGTTCTATGAGTTGCAAAATGCCGCCCACGTCATCTGGCGTGGCTTCTCGCAACGATTCGAGTTTTTCGTCCACCACCATGGTGCCAATGCCATCGTGCACGTACACCTCCAGCAGCAGTGCGCCATCTGTCGCAAAGGGCAAGATATGGCTGCGTTCCACACCGGCCTTGCAGGCGCGCACGCAGTGCTGCAAATAAAAGGCCGTGTCGGTAGGTTGTGCGGGGTTGCCGTTGTTGGCTTTGCGCAGGCTGGTAAGCAGCTTTTCAGCGGCCAGCAAGGGCAGCTCGGTGTCAATCGGGTTGTCTTCGCTGATCGGCATCGTGGGGTCAAGGCCAATGCCGGGAACTTCAGTCAAAAATATCAGCTTGTCAGCCTGCAAGTCCATCGCTACTGACGTGGCTACCTCTTCCATCGTCAAATTAAACGCCTCACCCGTAGGCGAGAACCCAAACGGCGACAGCAGCACCATCGCGCCCATGTCCAGCGTTTTGATAATGCCTGCGGTGTCTACCTTGCGCACCAGGCCGCTGTGCGCAAAGTCTACCCCGTCCACAATGCCCACGGGCCGCGCGGTAATAAAGTTGCCGCTGATCACGCGCACCGTGGCACCCGCCATGGGGGTGTTGGGCAGGCCCTGGCTAAAGGCGGCTTCAATTTCGTAGCGCAACTGGCCAGCGGCTTCTTGCGCGCAGTCCAGCGCCACGCCATCGGTAATGCGCATGCCGTGCGAATACTTGGGTGCATGGCCTTTGGCGGCCAACTGTTCGTTCACTTGGGGGCGAAACCCGTGTACCAAAACGATTTTGACGCCCATGCTCTGGATGAGCGCCAGGTCTTGTGCAATATTGGTCAGTTTGCCCGCCGCTATCGCCTCGCCACACACTGCCACCACAAAGGTTTTGCCACGGTGCATGTGGATGTAAGGCGCGACCGAGCGAAACCAGGGCACGAAGGTGAAGTTAAATACAGTGGACATGGCGCCATTGTGCATCATGTTTCTGCTGGGTAAAGTTGGTTTCCCCCGGATACAGATGGTCAGCGGACGGGACGCACGGGGCGTTGTGTAGCTACACCCAACTGCCACCCGCTGTGGACTGTGGCAGTAACACGAAGGAGCCTTTCCATGAAGTTTGCACCTCTCCCATATCTCCATAACACCCACATGGCTGGCATTGCACTGGCTGCGCTTGCCTTGACCGGCTGCGTCATAGCGCCAGCGCGTCCCTACACCATCGTCCAGCCCGTGCCACAAGCGCAGCCTCAGATTGTCTACAACACTTACCCCGTGTACGAACAGCCGCCCCCGGGCGGTGTCGTCTACGGTAACCTGCCGCCCCCGCCTACCCAGGTAGAGGTGGTGCCAGCCGTGCCTTTTGTAGGGGCCGTGTTTATCAGCGGCTATTGGGGTTGGAACGGCGGTCGCCACTACTGGGTGCCTGGCCACTACACACGGCCCGTAGCGGGTCACCGCTTTGCACCGCACCGCTGGGAACCTGTAGGTGGCCGGTGGGTATTGCGCGGCGGTTTTTGGGTGCGCTAAACCAAGATCGCTGGCGGCATAGGTTCTATGCTGCTGCCGTTATGGCAAAAATTTAGTCGCCCTGTCGCCGCACCGTTTTTTGCAAGGCGACCACTTCAGTGCGGCGCTGTGCACCGTTTGAGCGAATGTGCTTACCCGCACCCGGCTTGGGTTGGGGAATCAAGCGAACGGATTAACGATTGTGAG
Source organism: Polaromonas sp. (assembly GCA_043774625.1). Lineage (GTDB taxonomy): Bacteria > Pseudomonadota > Gammaproteobacteria > Burkholderiales > Burkholderiaceae_C > JAAFIP01. Next base: position 34,785 of record JAYVTG010000008.1, read on the forward strand.
GCTGCCAAACTGTTGCCCAGCGTTCAAGTCTTCGCTGTATAGCGTTTGCGCTCCCGCACGCATGGCTGCTTCTACTACCATTGCATCCCAAATAGACAGGTCACTTTCAGCGGATCGCGCCATTGCCCGCATAACCAGAGCCATGTCTCCATCGACCACGGGCCATTCGCCAAACGCAGCAGCCATCAGTGCAGCGGTTTTACGGCTGACTTTGTATTTGCGGGTCAAGTTGGCTACATATTCCAGCAGCACTTGAGTACTCAATATGCCAGTTTTGGTATTGCCCAAACTTGCAATCAAATCTATCGCGATGCGTTGCTTGCGCATATCTTCATCATCAATGGCGTACAACAGGACATTCGTGTCCAGAAAATGCAAAGGCTGGCTCACACGCGAGGCGCTCCATTTGCGTCACGCCAAGCATCTGTAATCCTGCTACGGGCACGGTAGTCGCCTTCGTATGTTTCGTCGCGCAATGTACGGCGTTTGGGCGTAGTGACTTTATCTGTGGGGGCCTTGGTTTTGGCGGATTGGTTCTTGTTTTGCGCAATCTCGGCGCGCACATCACCCATCATGCGTAGCAAATCAGCAGTGGCATCGCCCGACGTGCGCGTAGCTGCGCCCGATGCATAACTGGCCAAAAATTCGCGTATCTTGGCGCTGACGGAGGTGCCTTGCCCAATAGCCCGCATGCGAGCCTGACGCACAATAGTTTCGTCCAAAGAAATGGTTAAATTGGTCATGGCTTTCTCCGTAGTTGGTAGTTAAAATACCTTCACATATACAAGTGTAGCACGTGTTTTCGTGCAATGCGTATGTTCTCATGCACTCAAGCAGCACTGCTGCTATCGCTGCATAGTTACGAATATCAAACCACAAGCTCAGTTGCACAATGTGCTTTTGAATGAATTGATGAATACTCAAATTGTCCCGCTGAATGCTTGAAATCACCTTCCCCGAATCCCTGCCAGTTTCCGCCCGCCGTGCGGAGATCATGGAGGCCATTTCCCAGCACCAGGTTGTCATTATTTGTGGTGAAACGGGCTCGGGCAAGACCACCCAGTTACCTAAAATTGCACTCGCCTTGGGGCGTGGCAAATGCAACGCGCCTGCGGGGCAGGGCCGGTTGATAGGCCACACGCAGCCACGCCGTATTGCTGCCTCGTCGGTAGCCAAGCGCATTGCCGAAGAGCTGAAAACACCACTGGGGGATGTGGTGGGTTTCAAGGTGCGGTTTCAGGATCGTTTGTCGCGCGATGCGTCCGTCAAGCTGATGACGGACGGTATTTTGCTGGCCGAGACGCAGACCGACCCGCTGCTCAAGGCGTACGACACGATCATCATTGACGAAGCGCATGAACGTTCGCTCAACATTGATTTTTTGCTGGGGTATTTAAAGCAGATTTTGCCGCGCAGGCCCGACCTCAAAATCATCGTTACATCGGCCACGATTGATGCGGACCGGTTTGCTCGGCATTTTCAATCCATCAGAGGATCAGCGCCGGTCATCATGGTCAGCGGGCGCATGTTTCCGGTGGAGCAGCGCTATCGGCCTTTTGAAGAAAGCCGTGAATACGATTTGAATGACGCGATTGCAGACGGCGTGGACGAGCTGTGGCGCAACCCGGGGCAAGGTGGTGACATCTTGGTTTTTTTACCCGGTGAGCGTGAAATTCGCGAAGCTGCTGACCACCTACGCCGCCATTTGGCGCACCAGCCGCTGCACCGAAATGCAGAGGTCGTTCCGCTTTTTGCGCGTCTGTCGCAAGCCGAGCAAGACAAGGTGTTTGAAACGGGGCGAAGCAAACGCATCGTGCTGGCCACCAATGTGGCCGAAACATCGCTCACGGTGCCGGGCATTCGCTATGTGATTGACGCAGGCACAGCGCGCATGAAGCGCTACAGTTTTCGCAGCAAGGTTGACCAGTTGCTGGTGGAAAGCACCAGCCAGGCAGCAGCCAACCAGCGCGCAGGGCGTTGTGGTCGCGTGGCCGATGGCATTTGCATTCGTCTGTATGACCAGCCAGACTTTGATGCGCGGCCTAAATTTACGGAGCCTGAGATTTTGCGCTCATCTCTGGCAGGTGTAATCTTGCGCATGAAGGCGCTGCATTTGGGAATGGTAGAAGACTTTCCGTTCATCGAAGCGCCATCGCGCCGCGCGATTACCGACGGTTACCAGTTGCTGCAAGAACTGGGCGCGGTGGACGACTTTAACGAGCTGACCCAGCTGGGCATGGAGATGTCCAAACTGCCACTAGACCCGCGCATCAGCCGCATGATTCTGGAAGCGCGTTCGCGCCAAGCGCTAGATGAAGTGCTGGTGATTGCCTCTGCCCTGAGCGTGCAAGACGTGCGCGACAGGCCGATGGAAGCGCAGCAGCTGGCCGATGCAGCGCACAAGAAGTTTGACGACGAAAAGTCTGAGTTTGTAGGCTATTTGAAGCTGTGGAAATGGATCAATGACGCGCGAGGTGGCGGACACGAATCCAAGGCTCTGGCAGGCTCAGCCAGAACGGGGGTACATGCAGCTGCCGTTCACCCTGAGCCAGCCCTAGGGCATGCAACGCATAAGTTGAGTAACCGGCAGTACGAATCGCTGCTACGCCAAAACTTCATCAGCATCCGTCGTGTGCGTGAATGGCGGGACATTTATTCGCAACTGCACACTGTCGTGGCAGAACACAAATGGACGCTGAACGAGCGGCCCGCGTCGTACGAGCAACTGCATTTGTCCATGCTCAGTGGTTTGCTGGGCAACATCGGCGCCAAGCAAGACGAGGAAGATGTGTACCTGGGTGCACGCGGCATCAAGTTTTATCGGCATCCGGGGGCCAATTTATCCAAAAAGCCGGGCAAATGGATTGTCGCTTCTGAACTGGTAGAAACTACGCGGCTCTTTGGTCGGGGGATTGCGAACATTGAGCCGCAGTGGCTGGTGCAGGTTGCAGCGCACTTGCTGAAAAAGCAATTGCTGGACCCGCACTGGGAAAAGAAAAGCGCAGAAGTCGTCGCGCTGGAGCGCGCCACACTGTATGGCTTAGTCATCTACAGTGGCAAGCGCGTGAACTACAGCCAAGTAGACATGGCCGCAGCGCGCGAAATCTTCATCCGCGAAGCCTTGGTGGCGAACGACTGGGACACCAAGCTGCCCTTTCTTGCGCACAACCAGAAAATGCTCAAACAGGTGGAAGACCTGGAACACAAGTCGCGCAGGCAAGACGTGCTAGTGGACGATGAATTGATCTTCGCTTTCTACGATCAACAGCTTCCACAAGACGTGTGCAGCGGTCACAGTCTGGAGGCGTGGTACCGGAACGAGGTGAAGAAGCAGCCACAGCTTTTGCAACTGAGCAAAGAAGAGTTGATGCGCCACGAGGCGGCGGGCATTACCACCGACGCCTTCCCCAAAACCATTCGCCTGGGCGGCGTGGACTGCCGCGTCGTCTATCTGCACGAACCGGGTGATGCCAAAGATGGCCTTACTGTGGACATTCCGCTGTTTGCGCTGAACCAGGCGAGCGATGAGCGCTGCGAATGGCTGGTGCCCGGCATGTTGCAAACCAAAATTCAATCCCTCATTAAAAGCCTGCCGCAGCGCCCGCGTTCGCGTTTGGTACCCTTGCCCGAGAGCGCGGCGCGTTTTTATGGCATGTTGATCGAACCTGCAACTTTTGGTGCAGGTAGTTTGACCGATGCAGTCTTGAAGCTGTGCCGCGAAGCGACGAGTGTGGAAATCAAGCGCACCGATTTGAAGCTGGACACCCTCTCGCCCCACCTGTTTATGAATTTTCGCGTCGTGGACGAACATGGCCGCCAACTGGGCACGGGGCGCAACCTGGCCGCGTTGAAAGCCGAGCTGGGCGCACAGGCGCGAGGTGCTTTCCAGGCGCTGGCAGCGCTGCGGGTGTCTGCCAAGCCCGCGCTGGCTGGTGATGCTGCCCAAAAAGTAAATTCAGAAGAAAAACAGCCCAATGCCAGCGTGGATAATGCGCAAGCAGCTACTAAAAACATAGCATTTTCCTGCAATGAAATACCCGCAGCCGAAAAACGCAGTACCACCTGGGACTTTGGCGAACTACCCGAGCTGATGGAAATTCAGCGCGGCTCGGGCAGCAATTTGCAAACCCTGATCGGGTTTCCCGCCATTGTGGACCATGGTGATGCGGTAGGTATAGAAGTGTTTGACGAACCTGAGGTGGCAGCCAGCAAACATCGTGCAGGCTTGCGCCGTTTATTTGCTTTGCAGATCAAAGACGCTCTCAAATATCTGGAAAAGAACATTCCAGACTTGCAAAAAATGTCCATGCTCTACGTACCTTTGGGAACTGCCGACGAGTTGAAGAGCCAGATCATCGATGTAGCGCTGGACAAGGCTTTCTTGCTGGACCCGTTACCAACCAACGAGCAAGAATTCAAACGCCGTATTGACGAAGGCCGTGGCCGCTTGACCTTGATTAGCAACGAAGTCGCCCGCATTTGCCATACCATCCTCATTGAATACGCAGCCGCGGCCCGCAAGATCAAAGACACCAAATCTGCCCCCGACGCTGTGGCAGACGCCACCCAGCAATTGCAGCGCCTGATGCCCAAACGCTTTTTGGTGAATACGCCTTTCACCCAGTTGCAACACTTCGCCCGATACCTCAAAGCCATTACAGCGAGGCTGGAAAAGTACCGTGCCGACCCCGCCCGCGATGCCCTCAAACTGGGTGAACTTAAACCCCAGGAACAGCGCTTTTACCGCTTGCTGGCCGAACGCAAAGGCGTTGAGGACGCTAGACTGCAAGAATACCGTTGGTTACTGGAAGAATTAAGAGTCAGTTTCTTCGCGCAAGAGCTGCGCACCCCGCAACCCGTCAGTATCAAGCGCCTGGACAAGGTTTGGATGCAAATCGGCCTATAGCCAGCGTAAATGCTGCGCGAGCAGCTACTAAATATGTAGCAAATTGCATCTTTGATAATTCGCAATCCCAGAATCGATGGTGTTGAACTAATATTAATATTGCAGTACAGTAAAACTGTATTTGCTCTTGTGCATCTGACCATGTGAAGAAAGCTTGTTTGCTAAGTGCACAGCAAACGTTGCGTGGAATCTGCAACGAGAAAGGCTGCAAAAATGAAACTGACACAGCAGGATGTTTCAAGCTTGCTGGCGAGCACACAGGCTGGCAGTAATACGGCGCTACAGCCGGTATCGGGCGTGGCTAGCGTGCTCGCGCAAACGCTGCGTGATCAGGCCGACATTCGCATCAACGGCGACCGCCCATGGGACATGCAAATTCACCACCCCGACACGCTCAACCGCATCATGGCGCGCGGCAGCCTGGGGCTGGGTGAGAGTTATATGGACGGCTGGTGGGACTGCCAGCAGCTGGATGCTTTTGTATGCCGAGCGCTGCTGGCGCGGCTGGACGAAAAACTGCGTCGCCCCGGCTTGGTCATGTGGGCGCTCAAGGCGCGCTTGATGAACCTGCAATCGGAAAGCCGCGCCTGGCAAGTGGGCCACGAACATTACGACCTGGGCAATGACCTGTTTGACGCCATGCTAGACCCGTATATGGCCTACAGCTGCGGTTATTGGGCGCACACTGACACGCTGGAACAAGCACAGCGCGACAAGCTCGATTTGATTTGCCGCAAGCTGCAATTACACAGCGGCACGCGCCTGCTGGACATTGGCTGCGGTTGGGGCAGCTTGATGCGTTTTGCGGCTGAACATTATGGTGTCAGTAGCGTTGGTTTGACGGTGTCTAAAGAACAAGCCGCTCATGGGCAAAAGTTGGCGCGCGGCCTGGACATTCGCTTTGAGTTGACTGACTATCGGCAGTTCAACCTAGACGGCCACCAGCGCTTTGATCGCATCGCCTCGGTAGGCATGTTTGAGCATGTAGGGCATAAAAACTACCCGGCATTTTTTGCCGTGGCGCGCCGCTCGTTGGTAGATGACGGGCTGTTTTTACTGCATACCATTGGCAAGAACCGTCGCAACCTGTGGATTGACCCATGGATTGAAAAATACATTTTCTCTAACGGCGAACTACCCGCCGTGGGGCACATCACCGACGCCAGTGAAAACTATTTTGTGATGGAAGACATGCACAACTTTGGCGCTGACTATGACCGCACCCTGATGGCCTGGCACCAGCGCTTCGAAGCCGCCTGGTCTAGCATTGCACAAGCATACAGCGAACGCTTTTACAGAATGTGGCGCTACTACCTGCTCACCTGCGCAGGCACCTTCAGGGCGCGGGACAACCAGCTATGGCAGTTTGTTTTTTCGCCCAAGGGTGTGCAGGGCGGGTATCGGCGGCCAGTGGTTTAGCGACGATGTTTACGCAGTGGTTTTTTCGTACAAGTGAACTTGAAAACCGTTGAAAACTCTGCCAATCTCGTCTGGTTTTCCCAAGTCCTGCACCGCGTCTGCAATCGAGTCGTGGTACTTCAGCTTTAGTAGCGGTGTCAGCTTGGCTTGGTCTAGTTCGTCAACGCCTTGCGCTACATAATGCGACAACACAAAATCTAAAAATACCTTCTGCCTGGTATTGAAGTTCTGGCTAATCACGGCCATTGCTCTGTCTGCACGCTCTTCGCGGGTAAGCGGCTCCAGCGCATAGGCCACATGCGCCAGCACGTCAAACAAATCACTTTTCTCTGCATCAATGATTTTTTGCATCTCGGCAAGCTGCGCGGCGCCAAAGCCCTTTTCGGCCAAACCGTCCAGCAACTTGCGGCGCGTGTCTGGCGCGCTCCACAGTGCGCGTAGCTCGTTTTCGTTCTGAAAAAAATCAGGCAATTGACCAAACATCGCCTGCATAAACTGCTGCGCCGACATGGGCGTGCCGTCCGGGTGCCAAAAACTGGTGACCACCATATGCTGAATGCGTCGAGATTTACCGTCTGCAAGCTCCACCTTGGCTTTTCGACTAGACAGCGTGTCAAGCCCAGGCTCGCGCACTTCGTTAGCTGGTGTGGCCGGGGGTGGCGGCCATACTGGAGGTAACTTAGTCGATTCAACAACCTCTATGGGTTCACCGTCCCATTCAGGGTCGCTGAAGTGGTGGTGCGCTTTTACAAAATCATAAATCGTGAAATAGTCTTTGCCGTCATACAGCCGCGTGCCCCGACCAATAATCTGTTTGAACTCAATCATCGACGCCACAGGCCGCATCAGCACAATGTTGCGCACATTGCGCGCGTCTACACCAGTGGACAGTTTTTGTGATGTCGTCAAAATCGTCGGTATGGATTTTTCATTGTCTTGAAACGTGCGCAGCTTTTCCTCGCCCTGTGCGCCGTCGCTAGCTGTTACCCGGTGGCAATAGTCCGGGTCTTTGCTGGTTTTTATTTGGTTGACCACATCACGTACCGCCAGTGCATGGTCTTGCGTGGCGCAAAACACCAGCGTCTTTTCTTTCTGGTTCATCTGTGCCATAAAAATCTCTACCCGCTTGCGTTCTCGCTCCTTGATCTCGATGATGCGGTTAAAGTCTTTCTCGGTATAGCGCTTACCTTTTTCCAGCTCGCCGTCCAGCACCGTATCGTCGGCGGTGTACACATAGTCGTCCAGCGACGTAGTAATTTGCTTTACCCGAAACGGCGTCAAAAACCCGTCGTTGATGCCGTCCTTCAGTGAATAGATAAACACGGGTTCACCAAAATATGCATACGTGTCTACGTTGTCTTTGCGCTTGGGCGTAGCGGTTAAGCCAAGCTGCACTGCCGGTGCAAAATATTCCAAAATGCCGCGCCAATTACCTTCGTCGTTCGCGCCGCCTCGGTGGCATTCGTCAATCACGATAAAGTCAAAAAAGTCTGGCGGGTATTCGCCAAAATAGGGCGATGGCTGCCCGTCTTTGGGTGGCCCGCTCATAAAGGTTTGAAAAATGGTGAAGAACACGCTGCCGTTTTTGGGCACTTTGCCTTGTCTGCGAATGTCCTCTGGCGCTATTCGCACCAACGCATCTTCTGCAAAGGCTGAAAACGCGTTGTAGGCCTGGTCTGCCAATAGATTGCGGTCTGCCAAAAACAAGATGCGTGGCCTGCGCGGTTGATGCGTCACCCCGTCGGTTTTTTTCCAGTCAACCAAATTCCAGCGGCTGTGAAACAGCTTCCATGCCAACTGAAAAGCAATAAACGTTTTGCCAGTGCCTGTAGCCAGCGTCAACAAAATACGCTGCTGCCCATCGGCTATGGCCGCCAGCACCCTTTCAATGGCAATGTCTTGGTAATAGCGGCCTTGCCAGTAGCCGCCGTTGTCTTCAAAGGGCACAGCCGCAAAGCGGTCGCGCCAGGCGTTGGGCACGGCAAACTGGCGGTTCCATAGCTCATCGGGCGTGGGGAATTTTGCTAGTTCAGCCTCGGCAGCGGTTTGCATGTCAATGCCATAAAAACCTTGCCCGTTGCTGGCGTAGGTAAAGCGCACAGCCAATTTGGTAGCGTAGTCTTTGGCCTGCGCCACACCCTCGGTCAATGCCTTGTCCCAGGCCTTGGCCTCCAGCACGGCCATCTTGGTGTTGCGGTATTCCAGCACATAGTCTGCCGTCAGCGCCTTGCCGCGCCTACCCGCGCCTTCAATGCGGCCCAGCGTAATGCTGTATTCGCGCCGAATGCGACTGCCTTCCACCACGCCCCAGCCCGCAGCGGCCAGTGCTGGGTCTATGTGTTCAGCGCGGGTTTCGGCTTCATTCATTGTCTAGTGCAATCTGGGTGAGCAATGCAAACAAAGGTTGGTTGATATAAAAATTGGTGCGCCCAATTTTTCTCTTTCCCACAAAACCTGCTGCGCTCAGCGCATCCAGATGTTTGGCGGCCGTGATGCGCGAAACCCCAAGATCTTTTTCTACAAATTCAATCTTGGTGTAGGGGTAACGAAACAAATTATTCAAAAGCTCCTGGCTATACACCTTGGGCAGCGCCTCGCGCAGCCTGTGCTTGGTGTCTTGCATCAGCGTGCGCATTTGCTTGATGAGCTACACTTCGCTTTTTGCCGTTAAGGCCACGCCCTTGAGCATGTACACACACCAAGGTGCCCAGTCGCGCGTGAGGCGCGTGCTTTGCAGCAGCGCGTAATAGCTCATTTTGGTCGAGGTGATATAGCGGCTCAAATACAGCACAGGCAAATCCAATAGGCCTTCGCGCTGCAGCATCAGCAAATTCAGAATGCGCCCGGTGCGACCGTTGCCATCGTAAAACGGATGAATACTTTCAAACTGATGGTGAGCCACGGCCATGCGCAGCAAAGGGTCTAGCTTGTCATCCGTATGGATAAAGTCCACCCAATCTTGCATCAGCTTTTTTACCAGTTGGGCATCTTGCGGCGGCTCGTACACCACTGCACCTGTGCTTTGGTTTTTCAAAACCGTGCCGGGCAGCTTGCGCAGGCTCGCATTGTTTTGCTCTACCTCTGCCTGCACGCGCAGCACTGTGGCCAAGCGAATCAGCCCAGATTGCGCCACATCTTGTGTGCCCACGCGCAGGGCGGCCACATAGTTTTGCACCTCTTTGGCCGCGCACGCGGTTGAGCTGTTCTGATCGTAGGCGTACAGCTCATCATGCGTGGTGATGATATTTTCAATTTCAGAGCTGTCTTTGGCCTCTTGAATGGCCAGCGTGTCCAGCAAAATGCTACTGTTGGGTAGAGCCTCGCACAAACCCTTGAGCTCGGCCAAATGCCGGTGTGCCAGCGCTAAAGCCTGCCATACCTGGGGCGACTCTAAGCTTTGGCTGCTGGGAATATCTAACTCAGTCACCGTGCGAATCCTTGTTGGCTGGGCTACACATGATAAGAAATTGCATTTTATCTTATCAAATTAGCAGTGATGTGTATAGAAAAATTAGGTTATTTATCACGTTCAGGGCAATGTGTTCAATTTTTCATGATTTTGCAACACGTTCTAAGGATGTGTCGCGTGAAGCGACATCTGCTGCGTGGTTCCATTTGAGTTTCAGCTTCATTCATGTGGCAGCCTTAAGCAGCTCACATCTTCCTCGTCAGTTTTTTCTTCGCACTTTCAATTTGCTTGACGCTTTGCTCGGGTGTTGGCAAAGCTTCTGGCATCGTGCCACCCAGTTCACGAATGGTGTCACGAACTTTCTTGCCAACCTCGAAGTGGGTGTTGTTGGCGCGCTGCTTGCTGCGCACATTCTCGCGCTTCAATTTTTCTTCCGCCTGTGTAGCGCGAAAAAGGTTGGCCGCCAGCTCTGTGCTGCCCATGTGATCCAAAATCTTCTGGCTCTTCTTCAGGCCTTTGCGGGTATGAATATCTTTTGCGCCCAAGCCGCCATACAAACCCTTGTAGCCATGGTCTTGGAAAATAGCGTAGTCCAAAGGCGTGACGACACCCGCGTCCTTCGCCGCTGCAGCCAAGTATTTGTTGTGAGCCGCCAATTCATTGCGAATGGCAAGCCGCTTGTCATCCTCAGACAATTGCGCAAACTTCGCGTTGTCTTCCAGTTCTTGGCGCCGTGTTTGCATCGCAAAATAAGTTTGGCCATTTGCAATCACGGGTTTGGATGGATCACCGTTTTGCACGACCAAATAGCAGGCATAGCGAGACAAGCGCACATCGGCAATTTCACGCTGCGCTCCCGAGCCAATTTCGACCATTGTGAGGACATCCTCAATATGGTTTTCCGCTGGCTGGCCACTGTTCAGACAGGCCTCCTTAGCGCGCTCAATCACAGGCAGAAAATGGCGGTATTGGGAGTAATCCAGTACCTCGGCCAATTGCCTTGCTAGCCAGAACTCTTGACCTGCAACATCGGTATGCCGAATGCCTTCAAAGGTAGCGTGGTGCTGATTGGCAATGCGTTTGTTGGTCATGGCATTTCTCTCGCTAAAGATGTAAAACTTGGCAGGATTTCAGGGGCTACAGCGCCCCGCTGAAGGCTTGGTGCAGCAGGGATTTTTTCAGGGCTTCGAGGGCGCTGATTTTTTGTTGGTAGAGGGATTCGAGGCGTTGGGTTTCGGTGGAGAGTGCGTCTAGCTTTGCCGCTAATTCGCGCTGAATTACGATGGGCGGACAGAGAAATTCAAAGTCTTTAATTTGCTGACCGCTGATGTGCGGAACACCGCTACCCGTTTGAACACTCAAAATATGCTCAGTGAATGCATGACTACTAATTAGGCTGAGCAAAAAGCGTGCATTCATATTTTCTCTAGTACGAATACAAGCAGTTCGTTGAACCAGTAGACAAGGTAAGTCTTGAGTGCTGACGATTGCTCGTTTTAAGCCAGCCTTTACCCAAGGTCGATCCATAGCCAGCACGATATCGTCTTCAGCTAGTTGATATTTTTCATAGGGTTCAAGATTACTGAGCGGCCATCTTTTTGCGTCATCCCAACGGATCGCACCTTGCATGATGTTGTCGCCGCGTAGAAGATTGATTGAGTCATCAGCCTCTGTGTACAGCGTGCTCTTGAATGCGAATCCCAGAAGCAAGTCAATTTCCTTCCCTAAAGTTGTAGTTTTCCAGCCTGTGCCACCTCTGAAAAAAACCGATTGCAGGTGGCTTTCGAAGAGGGCGCGGGCGTTTTGGAGGTTTTTTTCGGCGTTGGCTTTGGCGGTGGCGATGTGGGCGAAGGCTTCGTCTAGGAGGGTGACGATGCGTTTTTGTTCTTTAAGCGGCGAGATTGGAATTTGAATTTCCTTGAGCTTACCGCCCGAGAGTTCTTTAAAAGTCGCGCCGCTTCCTAAATCGTTTAATAACTGAGTGATGCTGCTGAGGAAGTAATAGAGATATTTGGTATCAAGCTCTTTTTTTGGCACTAAGCCTTTGCAGCCTTGATTGGTCGCCATTGGCTCTGTGTTGATGACCAAGTAACCAATCGGTGCACGCGAGGACAGAATGACTGATTGTGGAGGTAACAAACGAGCAGAGCTGTCTCTCACGCCATCATCTGTAATGGTTCGATCAGTTTGCGCAATGTAGGGAGATGCGCGTTTGCCCATCTCGGCTGGTGTCACCCACTGATTTGGTCCGTTCCAATATTCTGCTACTCCAGTTTTCGGTGTGCCACCGTTAACAACATCGCAAACATCGCCAATTGTCTTCCGCTCCCATCTAGCTTTCATAACAACGCCCTGATGTTCTCCAGAACCCGCGCACTCTCCACATCCAAGCCCGCAATTTGTTCCATGATCTCTTGCGGGCTGCGGTGAATCACTTCTTCATTGCCGCTCGGGTTCTTCAATGACAAGTCGTAGCTGGCCGTGTCAATTTTCTTAACGTCAACGCTCCAGCTTTTGGCAGAATCGGCGCTGGTTTTTTGCAGCTCCACAAACTCGGCCAAATCTGCGTCATTAAGCGGATTAGTTTTACCCATATTGCGGCCGGGGTTGAGCTGGTAGTACCAGACCTTGCGCGTTGGCGACCCTTTTTCAAAAAACAACACGACGGTTTTCACGCCTGCGCCTTGAAAAGTGCCGCCAGGGCAGTCCAGCACGGTATGCAGGTTGCAGCTTTCTAGCAGGAGCTTGCGCAGGGCGACGGAGGCATTGTCGGTGGTGCTTAAAAAGGTGTTTTTAATCACGACGGCGGCGCGGCCACCGGCTTTGAGCATTTTGATGAAATGCTGTAGGAAGAGAAAAGCCGTTTCGCCGCTACGCACGGGAAAGTTTTGCTGCACCTCGGGGCGTTCTTTGCCACCAAAGGGCGGGTTGGCCAGGATGATGTGGTGGCGGTCTTTTTCTTGCACGTCGGCCAGATTTTCGGCCAGCGTGTTGGTGTGCATGATGTTGGGTGCTTCGATGCCATGCAAGATCATGTTCATGATGGCGATCACGTAGGCGAGGGATTTTTTCTCTTTGCCGTAAAACGTACGGGTTTGCAGGGTTTTCAGGTCGCTGGTCGTGAGCTTTTTGCTGGTTTTTAGGTAGTCAAAAGCCTCGCACAAAAAGCCTGCGCTGCCGCAGGCGGGGTCGTAAATCGTTTCGCCCACCTGGGGCTTGACGACTTGGATCATCGCGCGAATCAGCGGACGCGGGGTGTAATATTCGCCGCCGTTGCGCCCGGCGTTGCCCATGTTTTTGATCTTGGCTTCATACAGGTGCGAGAGCTCGTGCTTTTCGGCTTGGGAGTTAAAGCGCAGCTCGTCAACATGGTCAATGATGTCGCGCAGGGTGTAGCCACTGCGGATTTTATTTTTGATCTCGCCAAAAATCTCGCCGATTTTGTATTCGATGGTGCCCGGGCCGCTGGCTTTTTGCTTGAAGGCGTGCAGATAGGGGAAAAGCGTGGTGTCCACAAACTGCACCAGATCGTCACCGGTCAGTGCTTTGTTGTGGTCGAGCTTGCCGTCTGCGCCTTTGGGGGCGGCCCAAGTGTCCCAGCGGTAGGGGGTGGCCAGAATATGGCTGTATTTTTTGCCTTCCAGGGTGGCGATAGCGGCTTTTTCCAGATCCAGGCTGTCCAGGTATTTGAGGAACAGCAGCCATGAGGTTTGCTCGGTGTAATCCAGCTCGGTGGTGCAGCCGCTTTCTTTCCACAGGGCGTCGTCAATGTTTTTGAAGGTTTGTTCAAACATGGGGTATTTTTCTTGGTAACACTATCAATTCAGTAGCTGCTCGCGCATATTCCACGCTGGCATCAGGCAGTTTTAGCCTGTTTTTATAGTTTGGCGAGACGATCCAGCGCTAATTGCAGCGTTTCGTCTTTTTTGGCAAAGCAAAACCTCACCACGCGCTGGTCAAAGCCGTTGCCGTAGAAGGCGGACAGGGGAATGGCGGCTACGCCGATGTCGGTGGTGAGCCATTTGCAGAATTCGGCTTCACTCAATCCCTTGGCTGCGGGCAGGCCGGAGATGTCTACGCACTGAAAGTAGGTGCCTTGGGTTTTGAGTGGTTGGAGTTTGGTTTTGGCCAGGCCTTGCAAAAACAGGTCGCGCTTGCGTTGGTAAAAGGCGGGTAGTTGTGCGTAGGGTGCGGGGTCGGCCATATACGAGGCCAGGCCGTGCTGCATGGGGGTGTTGACGGTGAACACGTTGAACTGGTGCACCTTGCGAAATTCTGCCGTGAGCGGCGCGGGCGCGGCAACAGTGCCTACCTTCCAGCCAGTCACGTGGTAGGTTTTGCCAAAGCTGCTGACGATAAACGTGCGGGCGGCCAGGCCAGCGAAGCGGGCGGCGCTTTGGTGTTGTTGGCCGTCAAACACCATGTGTTCGTACACTTCGTCGCTGATCAGCAGCACGTCGGTGGGGGCCAAAATCTCTTGCAGGCGCAGCATGTCGGCCTCGCTCCAGATGGTGGCGCTGGGGTTGTGCGGGCTGTTGATCAGGATGGCGCGCGTCTTTTCGTTTATCGCTGCGCTGATTTTGTCGAAGTCGGGACGAAAGCTGCCAGGCGTCAAGGGCACACGCACCACGGTGCCACCGGCCAGTTCGATATTGGGTACGTAGCTGTCGTAGCAGGGCTCCAGTACGATGACTTCGTCGCCCGGGCGCACGACGGCCAGAATGCACGTGATGATGCCTTGCGTAGCCCCGGCGGTGATGGTAATTTCATTCGCAGCCGAATACTGGCGCGCGTGAAGCGCTAGTATTTTGCTAGCAATTGCATCACGCAGCGCGGGTATGCCTGTCATAGGCGGGTACTGGTTCAGGCCCTTGGTCATGGCATCTGTGACGGCATTCACCAGCTTGGGGTCGCAGTCAAAGTCTGGAAAGCCCTGGCCCAGATTCACCGCACCTTTTTCCGTGGCCAGCGCCGACATGACGGTGAAAATGGTGGTGCCAACGGCGGGCAGTTTGGTTTGCAGAACCGGTGTTCTGGGCAGGTTGTGTTGTAAAACGGCAGACATGGTGGACTGGCTATAAAAATAAAAATCAGAGTTCGTAATCGTCCGTATGGCCATTCATGGCCTTGGTGATCAGGTTGCGGTTCAGGCGATCGCTCAGCAGTTCGGCAAAGGTGTAAACAAAATTGCGCAGATACGCGCTGCGCTTAAAGGCCACGCGCGCTGTGTTTTTGCCAAACAAATGGCCAGCGGGTTTGACCACCATATCTGCGGGAACGTTATCTTTTACAGACATTTCTGCCACGATACCCACGCCCAGGCCCGTGCGTGCGTAGGTGATGATCACGTCAGAGTCAATCGCTTCTAGCGCAATGCGGGGCGTTAGCTTTTTGGCTGCAAATGCAGCGTCAATCTTGGTGCGGCCCGTAAACGACGGGTGGTAGGTAATCAGCGCCTCGTTAGCCAGGTCTTGCAAAGTCACCAACTGCACGTGCGCCAGTTTATGGTCTTTGGGCAGTACCAGCACGTGCTGCCATTCATAGCAGGGCAGGGTTATCAGATCTGAGTAGTCTGCTAGCGATTCAGTAGCAATGCCAATCTCGGCTACCTCGTCAATCAGCATTTTGGCAACCTGGTCAGGCGCGCCCTGGTGCAGGCTGATATTGACTTTGGGAAAAGTCTCACGCAGTTTGGTGATGGGACCAGGCAACACATAGCGCGCCTGGGTATGTGTGGTGGCAATCGACAAGGTGCCACTGTCTTGCAGGCTAAATTGTTCGCCGATGCGCTTTAAATTGCCCACCTCGCGCATGATGAGTTCAATGCTTTTGAGTACATGCTGGCCAGGTTCGGTGATGCGTTTGAGCCGCTTGCCGTGGCGCGCAAAGATGTCTACGCCCAGTTCTTCTTCCAGCTCAATAATAGCTTTGGACACGCCGGGCTGCGAGGTGTGCAGTGCTTTGGCTGCCTCGGTCAGGTTGAGGTTGCGCCGTGCGGCCTCTTGCACAAAACGGAATTGATGCAGGTTCATATCGAAAATTAGCTAAAGATTAGGTTTATTATGCATCATGGGTTTTGCGGTGAAGCTAAACCCTGTTTGCCTTGCCCCGGTCTCTTCAGTAAGATAAACATAGCAGCGATTCGTAACCACATAGCCCATTTCACATTCAATTTTTGATATGTACCACCAATACTTTGGCTTTACCAAATCACCGTTTTCGATAGCGCCCGATCCGCATAACCTGTACATGAGCCAGCAGCACCGTGAGGCGCTGGCACATTTGCTGTACGGTGCCACGGCGGGTGGTGGTTTCGTGTTGCTGACCGGAGAAATTGGTACCGGCAAGACAACGCTGTGCCGTTGCTTGCTGGAGCAGTTGCCCAAAACCTGTGATGTGGCGTTTATCTACAACCCCAAGCTCACCGCGCTGGAGTTGCTGCAAACGGTGTGCGAGGAACTGCATATCCAGCTCCCAGAAGGTTCATTGAGCACCAAAGACCTGGTAGACCATTTGAATGCCCATTTGATTACTGCACATGCCGAGGGCCGCAACACCCTGCTCATCATTGACGAGGCACAAAACCTGTCTGCCGATGTGCTGGAACAAATGCGCTTGCTGACCAATCTGGAGACTACTGAGCGCAAGTTGCTGCAAATTATTTTGCTTGGCCAGCCAGAACTGCGCGACATGCTGGCCCAGCCAGAGCTTGCGCAATTGGCGCAGCGCGTGATAGCCCGCTTTCACCTGGGGCCCTTGTCCAAGAGCGACCTGCCAGGCTACATTGCCCACCGTATTGCCAATGCGGGCGGGCAGCGCCAGATCATTCCGCCTAACTTGATGCCCGCCCTGTACCGTGCCAGCCGTGGCGTGCCTCGCTTGGTTAACCTCATTAGCGACCGCGCTTTGCTGGGGGCCTATGCGGAAAATGCAGACCAGGTCAACCGCAAGGTGCTGGCCAAGGCTGTACACGAAGTGCAAGGCGACGAGGGTACAAAATCGTCCATTCGTCCGTGGGTGTGGGGCGCAGCAGCGCTCGCAGGCCTGGCAGCCGTGGCCGTTGTTGCCTACAAGGTGTTGCCAACGGACAAGCTACCCACCCAGGCCAGTGTTGACGTTTCACGCAAACCGGCGGGTGCTGAGTTGCCTGCGCCAGCCGCAGTTGCAACCGCACCTGCTGTAGTGGCTATACCTGCTGTCTCTGCTGCAGCGCCGGTTAAAGCAGCCCAGAGTGTGGCTTTACCAGCGCTTGCACCGGCTGAATCCGTTGTAAAGGCAGATACAACAGCCAGTAATAGCGCGTGGAAAGCGTTATTTGAGCGCTGGGGCCTCAGTTATCGCGCTGACAGTGGACAGTTGGCCTGCGACCAGGTGCAAATCACAGGACTGCGCTGCCTGCAAACCAATGGCACGCTGCAAGAATTGCGTGAGTTGAATCAGCCAGTCTTGCTGCAGCTTCAAACTGCGCAGGGCCCGCGTGAAGTGGCTTTGGTAGCGTTAAGCAGCACGACCGCCACGATTGTTTCTGAGGATGGCAGCATCACCCGCGCTATCAGTGAGGTGTCTGATGTATGGACCGGGGGCTATACGGTTTTATGGCGTGTGCCGCCAGAATATGCTGGTGTGATGGAGCGTGGCGACCGGGGTAACGGTGTGCTGTGGCTGCGCCGCCAGTTGGTGCAACTGGGTCGTTTGGCTCCTACCACCCAGTCTTCCAACCTGTTTGACGACAACCTGGCGCAGCAAGTGCAACGCTTTCAGCGTTCACAGGGCATGCGGGTAGACGGTAGAGTAGGGCCACGTACAGTAATTCGCCTGATGGCCGCAGCCGATAGTCGCATCCCGCAGCTAAGCATGGTGCGAAAGGACCAATAGCATGTCCTATATTCTGGAGGCGCTCAAAAAGGCTGAGCAAGACCGCACGGCAGTTAGGCGGGCAGAGATGCCAACAATGGTGCCAGCAGCGCAAGGGCCTGCTTATGCGCAGCCCAAATGGCCTTATGCGGCTGCGGTGGGTGCAGTGATTGTGCTGGCGGCTGGTGCTGGCTGGTGGTTTTCAGGCAAATCCTCTGGCAAAGTCATCGCTGACAAGATAGCTGCTGTGGCGCCTGCAACGACGGCTCCGGTATCTGCTATCGCACCCCCCACCGCACCCCCCACCGCACCCCCCGTAGTACCTCGTGCACTAGAACCCGAAGTCAAACCGATAGCGCGCTCGCCAGAACCTGGTGTGCCCGTTGTGTCCCTTGAGCAAGGTGCCAAGCCACCTGCCAATGCCAAGTCTGCAAAACCGCAAGCCGCTGTAGCTACTGCCAAAGCACCAGAAGTTCAGACGGCCAAGCCTGCAGACAAGCCAGTCGGCAAAGCCCCAGAAGCACTCGACTTGAAAATGTCGCTAGGTCTACGGGTGTTGACTCTGGATGAGTTGCCAGCCGATATCCGCAAGCAAGTGCCCAAAATAGCCTCGGGGGGTTATGTGTATTCTTCAGACGCAGCCAGCCGGGTGGTCAACATCAACGAGCGCACCTTGCGCGAAGGCGACGAACTGCAATCAGGCATGAAACTGGATCAGATTGCCCAAGACCACGTTGTCTTCAGCTTCAAGGGCTACCGGTTTCGGGTGGACATATTTTGATTTTCTATTGTGCCGCAATGGTCATGGTTGCAGTGCCATGTCGGCTAACAAACTGATCACGCGATGGTCCTCGCCTATGGCGGGGCTTACTTCAAACGCTACGCCAGGGTGCTCGCCGCGCAATTGAACCACCAGCTCGGGCAAGTCTTCGCGAGCATGTTTGCCCATGCCCAAAAACATGGGGATGATGCGTATTTTTAGTGCATTTTGGCCTGATGCCAGCGTAGTATATGCGTGAGCAGCTATTATTTCTGTAGCAACTGTGGGTAAATCAGGAGAGCACAACTCCAGATAGGCGCAGTGCACTCGCACAGCTGGTTGGCTGGAGCGAATGCGCTGTGCAACGGCCTCCATAGGCACGCGCCACAGCGGGTCACGCGATCCGTGGGCAAATAAAATAATGGCTTGGGGTGACGACATGTTGATCGGTTTCTATTGCCGCAAGACCAGCCAGCTAAACGCGCCGAGCGAGAAAATGCTGTACAACAAGCCAGGTGCGGCTGCAGCCAGCCAGGGCTCCCAGTTATTCAAATTGCCCATGTAACCAAAGACGTTATTGAGCAAAAAGAAGCTGATGCCGATCATGACACCCAGAAAAACATAGCCTGTGATGGAACCACTGCGAAAGTGCAAATACGCAAAGGGCAGGGCCAGCACCACCATCACCAGGCAACTGAGCGGATAAAACACCTTACGCCAAAATTCAATCTCATAACGCTGCGCACTTTGGCCGTTAGCGTCCAGGTGCTGGATAAATTGAAACAAATCAACCGTGCCCATGCGCTCGGGTTTGAGCAAAGCTACAGATACCATCTCGGCGCTCAGCTCGGTGGGCCAGCGGTAATCGCCTTGTGAAAGAATGGTTTCCACAGCGGCCCGGTCTTTGGTGGTAGTGAAATCAGTGCGTTCAGCCTTTTGCAGTACCCATGCGGCATCATCACCAAAACGCCCGGACTCAGCCTGTACCGTAGAAATTAATTTACCCTTGGCATCAAATTCAAAAATACGAATATTGCGCATTCCGGCATCAGCCGTTAACGCACCCACATTTACGGCATAGTTGGAATAGGGTTGTTTCTCTTTCAGCCAGGCACCCGTTTGACCCACCGTAATTTGCCCCAGGTAGCGAGACTTGAGCAACAGAGCAGTGCGGTCCGCAAAGGGTGCCACATAGTCACCCAATGCAAAGGTGAGTAGGGTGAACACGGTTCCCATGGCAAGCAAGGTTTTGAGTGCACGCCAAGGCCCCAGGCCACTGGTGCGCAAAATGGTGAATTCTGAGCTTTGCGCAAATCGCGCCATCACGGCGATGGTGCCAATCAGCACCGCTATGGGAAGCAGTTCATACAAATGGCTGGGCACCCGCAACAGGCAGTACAGCACGGCATGGCTGGCTTGGTAGGCATTGTTTGCAGGGCCCTGGCCCACGTACTGCATTTCATCCACCAGGTCAAAAAATGCAAATAATGCCAAAAACCCCAGCGCGACAAAAGCTACCGAAACCAGCATTTCACCGTGCACCAGGCGTCTCAATGTTTTCATGCTGCGCCTTTGTGTGCAACAAGATTACGCCATGACCAGCGATGGTGGCGCACGGTAAGCCACAGCAGGCCCAGGGCAAAGATACCGCCGTGCAGTAGCAGCATAAAAGTCCGCCAGTCACGCTGGCCATTGCTGATCCAGCCGAAGCCAAGATTGAGCAGGTTGTAATAAACCACAAATGCCAGCAGAGTGAAAACCAGATAACTGCCCCGTCCGCCGCGCGGGTTGACATTGGACAGAGCCAAAGCCAGCAGTGTCAGGTTCATGGCAGCAAAAGCCAAACCTAGTCGCCATGACAGTTCTGCCTGGTAGGTGCGATTAGCGGTTTGCAAAAGTGCCAGCGTAGACATGGCTTTGGGAGGGGTTTGGTCTTTGTCCAAAACGCTGTCATCGCCAATGCGGGTGCCGTACTCTTCAAACTCGCTGATCTTGATTTCGCGCTGGTTCAGATCACGTTCCAGCCGCTGGCCGTTGCTCAGCAGCAAGAAACGCTGATCCTCGATGGTGTCGATATGGCCACTGCGCGCAGAGGTGATGGATTGTTTGCCGCGCTCGGTGGCAGAAATAAACACGTTGCGCGCAGCGGGGGTGGCGCGCAAGGTTGAGGTATTTTTCGCTGGAGTTGTTTCGCTGGTTGACTCTTCTGTTTCAACCGCTTTGTCAATAAAAAAGACGCGGGAACCAGAGGCGTTTTCCTGAAACTGGCCTGGCGTTACCCTGTCCAGATCGCCTCGGCGTTCGTAACGGTTTTTCAAATCCTGTGTTTGCTGGTTAGACCATGGCCACACCACCAGTGCCAGCAGGGCAATGACAAGCAAAATCGGCCACGCAAAGCGAAACACAGGCCCCAAAAAACCAGCCAACCCGCGCCCGGCAGAAAACCAGATCACCATTTCAGAGTCGCGGTACATGCGCCCCAGCGTGGCCGTGATGGAAATAAACAGGCTCAGGGTCAAAATCGTGGGCAGATGGCCTAGAACCGAGTAGCCCATGACCATCATCACGTCTTGCGGGTTCACACCGCCGCGCGAGGCTTGCCCCAGGGTGCGAATCAGCATCATGCTCATCACAACCGTTACCAGCACCACCAAAGTAGCCCCAAAACTGCGGGCCAGCTCTCGGCGAATGGAAGAATGGAATAACATCAGGGCAGTCAAATTATTTAAGGCAGACCCGCATTATGAACTTTGAATTAAAAAACCTCTCTTGGCAGGCTACTTCTGATGCCGTGTGTGACGCGCTTGTCGTGTTGGTGCCCGCAGCTTCAGCCAAGGCAGCAAACGCAAAATCAGCCAAATCCAGTGAACTGGAACAACTCATGCGTAATGCTCTGAAGCAGGGTGACTTGGACACCGCAGCTGGCAAATTGTTGCACTGCTATCGACCAGAGGGTGTGCGTGCACCCAGGCTGATTTTTGCGGGGGCGGGCAACTGCAGTGCGCGTGATGTTTCGCGTGCTGTGGCTGCGGCTATCGGGGCCTATAAGCCAGCAAAGACAGCCAAAACTGTTGCGGTGCATGTGTGCATGGCAGAAATAACCGATTTAACAGGCCCAGCCCTGCAAGCGGCCGTGCATGCTGCCGCTGCCGCCAGCTATGTGTACACCACCAGCAAAAGCAAGTCTGAGCCACGCAAGATCAACCTGGTGCAAATCAGTGTAAGCAGCGCCAGCGCAGCCAAAGCCCTGCAAGCTGATTTTGCGCAAGCGCAAGCGGGGGTGCAGGGTGTGGAATTTGCCAAAGAATGGGCCAACCGCCCCGCCAACTACTGCACGCCGACCATGCTGGCACAGGCCGCGCAGTCCCTGGTCAAGCCCAAATCGGGCATACGCTGCGAAGTGCTGGGGCCACAGGCGGTGGCCGCTCTGGGTATGGGGTCTTTCATGTCGGTAGCCCAGGGCTCGGCCGAGCCCTTGCGTTTTATCGTCTTGCACTACAGCGGTGCGGCCAAGTCGCAAGCGCCCACCGTATTGGTGGGTAAAGGCATCACTTTTGACACAGGTGGCATTTCCATCAAACCCGCCGCCGACATGGACGAAATGAAGTTTGACATGGGCGGTGCGGCCAGTGTTTTGGGCACGTTCAAGGCGCTGTCCGTGCTCAAACCCGCCATTAACGTGGTGGGTTTGATTCCTACTTGCGAAAATATGCCAGACGGCAAGGCTGTCAAGCCAGGCGACGTGGTGACCAGCATGAGTGGTCAAACCATAGAAATTTTGAACACTGATGCCGAAGGCCGCCTGATTTTGTGCGATGCGCTGACCTATGCAGAACGCCTCAAACCCCGCGCCGTGGTGGACATTGCCACCCTGACAGGCGCTTGCGTGGTAGCTTTGGGTAACCTGCGCAGCGGCCTGTTTTCTACCGACGATGCTCTGGCCGCTGCCCTGCAAAAAGCGGGCGACGAGGCGCTGGACCCCTGCTGGCGCATGCCTTTAGACGAAGACTATGCCGAAGGCCTCAAATCCAACTTTGCCGATGTGGCCAACGTGGGTGGCCGCGCTGGAGGAGCCATTACCGCAGCCAAATTTTTGCAACGTTTTGCAAGCAAATATCCGTGGGCGCATCTGGACATTGCCGGAACAGCCTGGAAAAGCGGGGCAGCCAAGGGTTCTACCGGGCGGCCGGTGTCTTTACTGCTAAATTACCTGGTAGCCAGCGTGGAATATGCGCAAGCAGCTCCTAAAAAGTGAGCATGACTGAAATCGCCTTTCACTTTAACGCGCCGCAAAAAGTCAGCTACGCCTGCAAGTTGTTGCGCAAGGCAGCCAATGCAGGTGCGCGCGTAGCGGTGCTGGGTGACGATGGCTTGCTGGCCAGGCTGGACGTGGAGTTGTGGACTTTTAGCGCGCTGGATTTTGTAGCCCACCAGCGCGCGCCTTTGGAGGGCGTAGCTACAGAGCTAACGCCTGTCATTTTGTGCGACAAGCTGGAACAGTCTCCCCACCACCAGGTGCTGGTGAACCTGGATAACGCTGTGCCGACAGGTTTTGAGCGCTTTGAAAGGCTGATTGAAGTGGTGACCAACGACGAAACGGATCGCAGGTCTGCGCGCCAGCGCTGGAAGCAGTACACCGATTTGGGCTACCAGATCGTGCGACATGACCTCGCTTTATCGCCTGAATAGCTTGCCGAGATAGCGGTAACGTTCATTGAAACCCCTAGGCATACAGTATCTTCCCTATAGGTTTGGCCTGTTTTTTGCAGTATCTTCTTGTTGTTGGGTAAATTAAATACTCTCAACTATTCTCGCATGTTCGTATCCATCCCTTTTGGAGGTTTTTTATGAAATTGAAATTAACAGTTCTTGCAGCATTTGCGGCAATCTCTTCTGTGTCTTTTGCACAAGATATGCAAGTGGTCAAAATCGGTCACGTTGGGCCAACCTCTGGCGGCATTGCCCACCTGGGTAAAGACAACGAAAACGGTGCCAAGATGGCCATTGAAGAGCTCAATGCCAAGGGCGTAGTCATCGGCGGCAAGAAAGTCAAGCTGGAATTGCTGACTGAAGACGACGCTGGCGATCCAAAGCAAGGCACTGCAGTGGCCCAAAAACTGGCTGACATGAAGGTGGTTGGCGTTATTGGTCACTTGAACTCTGGCACATCCATTCCAGCTTCCAAAATTTATAGCGATGCGGGCATTCCGCAGATTTCCCCATCTGCAACCAACCCCAAGTTCACTCGCCAGGGTTACAAAACAACTTTCCGTGTCGTTGCTGATGACGTGCAGTTGGGTGGTACTCTGGGCCGCTACGCTGTAAATACCCTGAAAGGCAAGTCTATCGCCGTGATTGACGACCGTACTGCATACGGACAAGGTGTGGCTGACGAGTTTGAAAAAGCAGTGAAAGCTGCTGGTGGCTCGCTGGTTGGGCGCGAATTTACGACCGACAAAGCTTCTGATTTCACATCTATCCTGACCACCTTCAAAGGCAAAAAGCCTGACATTCTGTTCTTTGGTGGCATGGATGCAGTTGCTGGCCCCATGATGCGCCAGATGAAGAGCCTGGGCATCAGCGCCAAGTTCATGGGCGGTGACGGTATCTGCTCTGAAGAATTGGCCAAATTGGCTGGTGACGCTATGGCCGACGGTCAAGTGGTTTGCGCTGAAGCTGGCGGTGTAGAAGGTACACAAAAAGTGGGCATGGACAAGTTCCGCGCTGATTTCAAGAAGAAATTCAATGCTGACGTCCAGGTGTATGCTCCTTATGTTTACGATGCCATGAACATCATGGTGGCAGCCATGGTGAAAGCGGGTTCTTCTGAGCCAGCAAAGTATTTGCCTGTATTGGCTGCCACTAGCGGTTACAAAGGTGTCACTGGTACGATTTCTTTCGACCAGAAAGGCGACGTTAAAGACGGCGCGTTGACTTTGTACACCTACAAAGGCGGCAAGCGTAGCGAGATGGCTGTGGTTCGCTAATCCCATCATTGCCCTTATTCAAAAAAGCCACCTTCGGGTGGCTTTTTTTCGTCTGTTGGCAAGCATCTTTCGTCACTGCAAGATAGGTGAGCGAACGTCTTGCACAAACCATCACGGCAGGGCGAAAACAGCCGCATTCAGTTCAAGAAGATGCAAAGCCCTTGTAAAAATTTCTTGAGGGTCAGGTCGTAGCATAGATAATCCCTACATGCGACAAATTTTTTTAGATACTGAAACTACGGGCTTGTCGGCCGCTGGTGGCGACCGCATTTTGGAACTGGCTTGCGTCGAGATGTTGAACCGCAAACTGACCAGGAACAACAAGCACTTCTACATCAACCCAGAACGTGACAGCCACGAAGAAGCGTTGCGCGTGCATGGCATTACCAGTGAATTTTTGGCAGATAAACCTAAGTTTGCCGAGATTGTGGATGATTTTTTAAACTACATACAGGACGCAGAAGTCATCATCCACAACGCGCCATTTGATGTCTCGTTTCTGAACGCCGAATTGGCCAAGGTGGGCAAAAAGCCTTTTAAAACCTATGCACCCAAGATCACTGACAGCTTGGCCATGGCCAAGGACTTGTTTCCTGGCAAACGTAACGGCCTGGATGCGCTGTGTGAGCGGATGGGCGTAGACAATTCAGGGCGCACCTTGCATGGCGCATTGCTGGACGCCGAGCTGCTGGCCGATGTTTATATCAGCCTGACACGCGGTCAAGACGCGCTGTTGATGGAGGCTACATCTTCCAACGCCAGCAGTGCAGGTGCGGTGAGCACAGACCTGAGCGCATTCGAGATTATGGTGTTGCAGCCCAATGAGCTGGAGTCAGCTGCACACGAAGCTGTGCTGACGCAAATCGACAAGGCCAGTGGAGGAAAGACCGTTTGGCGCGTTGTATAATCAATGGCTTCGGGCGATTAGCTCAGCGGTAGAGCACTGCATTCACACTGCAGGGGTCACATGTTCGATCCATGTATCGCCCACCAAAAACAAAACCCCTTGCAAGAGTGATCTTGCAAGGGGTTTTTGCCTGGATGAGGGTGGATTTAAGAGGCTTTGGGCGCTGGCAATGCCAACTGCGCCTGGCGCGCCACACGCACACAGTCTTTGATGTGTTCTTCACCCAAATAGCGCAGCGCCGCATAGCCCATGACCGCAGAGATCGCCTGGCCTGCCAAAGGTACAAATTTGGCGATTTGAGCCGTGGTTAAACGCATGCCGAGCGTTTTAGCAGCTTTGAGCACCAGATCGCGGGTGATGAACTTGCCTATCAGCAGCGTGCCCACCATGGCTACCGCTTTTTGCACGCGTTCGCGTTGGTGGGGGTCTAGCCGGTCCAGTTGTTCAGGGCTCAAACCAAATTCGGCACTGATATGGGGCAACAAGCGCGAGAGCAGTGCGGCGTCTACGGCCCAGTCCAGTCCAGGAATAGGCACTACACCCGCGGCGGCGGCTACCAGCGCACGGCGGTTGAGCATGCGGCGAGACCGCTGGATGGCAGCCAGGAAAGCGGCATCGCCTTGCGCAAGTACGGTGGCAGAAAAGTAGGCCATGGAACGCAGATTGGGTGGAGGGATAAAGATTTATAACATCCTTGCGGGCTTTCAGGCCGCAGTAGCCGTTCCTAAAGATTCCATTTGTTCACCCAGTTCCAGCCAGCGCAATTCAGCGGTCTCAAGAAGCTTGTCTACCTCGCCCAGGCGTTTGCTCATGGTGGCGAGTTCTGCTGCTGGCAAAACCTGGGTTAGCTTGCCATGCAGCGTTGCACGCTCTGCACTGAGTTTGGCAATAGTGGCATCGAGCTTTTCCTGCTCGCGTTTGAGGGGTTTGACCAGCTCGGCAATGCGCTGACGCTCCTTGGTGTCATTCTGGCGTTGCTCTTTGCTCTTGAAACCTTTTTCTTCTGCCTTAGGGGTAGACATATTGGCTGTAGCCAGCGTGGAATGTGCGTGAGCAGCTACTGAAATAATAGCGCTAGCAACGGGGGCCTTGGCTGCCTGCGCAGTTTGGGTGGCGTCCAGCTTGGCCTCCTCACGCATGCGTTTGGCTTCATCCAGCAGGTATTTTTGGTAATCGTCCAGATCGCCATCAAACGGTTCAATGCCGCCACGGCCTACCAGCCAGAACTCATCGCACACGCTGCGCAGCAGGGCGCGGTCGTGGCTCACCAGCATAAGCGTGCCTTCAAACTCGTTCAGGGCTACGGCCAAGGCCTCGCGCGTGACCAAATCCAGGTGGTTGGTGGGCTCGTCCAGCAGCAACAGGTTAGGGCGCTGCCAGACCATCATGGCCAGCACCAGGCGGGCTTTTTCGCCACCGCTCATCGTGCCCACGGCTTGTTTGACCATATCGCCACTGAAGTTAAAGCTGCCTAAAAAACCTCTTAATGCCTGTTCACTCGTTGCTTCGCGGCTATTGGCACCCGCCTCGCGTGCCAGACGAACCATGTGTTCCAGCGGCGTGTCTTGCGGGCGCAGAACGTCCAGTTCTTGCTGGGCAAAATAGCCAATCGTCAGGCCTTTGCCTTCGGTAATCGTGCCTTTGATGGCTTTTAAATCACGCGCAATGGTTTTCACTACGGTCGATTTACCTTGCCCGTTAGCCCCCAAAATGCCGATGCGCTGGCCAGCCAGCACCGACTTGCTGACGTTGCGCACAATGATTTTGGGCTCGGTTACAGCGGGTTTCACCACCACACCCATGTTTTGCACCGCTGGCTCCACCTCGATCTGGTAGCCAAAGTCTGCGTCCGTAATCGACAGCATCGGGTTGGGAATGTTTCCTGGCTCTTTAAATTCAAACTGAAAGTCCGCACTGGCTAGCATAGGAGCGACTTTTTCCATGCGCTCCAGCGCTTTCACGCGGCTTTGTGCCTGTTTGGCCTTGCTGGCCTTGGCTTTGAAGCGGTCAATAAATTTTTGCAGGTGGGCGATTTTGTCCTGCTGTTTGGAAAAAGCGGCTTGCTGCAGCAGCATTTGTTCGCTGCGCAGTTCTTCAAACTTGCTGTAGTTGCCACCGTAACGGGTCAGTTGCGCGTTTTCAATATGCACCGTCACATCGGTGATCGCGTCCAAAAACTCGCGGTCATGGCTGATGACGATCATCGTGCCTTCGTATTTTTTGAGCCAGGCTTCCAGCCAGACTAGAGCGTCCAGATCCAGGTGGTTGGTCGGTTCGTCCAGCAGCATCAGGTCGCTGGGGCACATCAGGGCACGCGCCAGTTGCAGGCGCATGCGCCAGCCGCCCGAAAAGCTGTTGACGGGGTTGGTAAGCTCGCTCACCTTAAAGCCCAGGCCTAAAATCAGGGCTTGGGCACGTGGTGCAGAGTCGTGTTCACCCGCATCAGCCAGGTCGGTGTACGCATGGGCGATGTCCATGCCTGCATCGTGGTCGTCATGGTCCAGTGCGTATTTTTGCTCTGCTTTTAATAGCTGCTCGCGCAGTTCTGACAAGCGCGAATCGCCATTGACCACAAAATCTGTGGCAGACTCTTCCGTTTCGGGCATGTCCTGCGCCACCTGTGCCATGCGCCACTGCTTAGGGAACGAGAAGTCACCACCGTCTTCATGCAAGCTGCCATTCAGCAACCCAAACAGGGTGGACTTGCCTGCACCATTGCGGCCCACCAGGCCGACTTTTTCACCCGGGTTAATGGTGAGAGATGCGTTGTTGAGCAAAACCTTCGCGCTGCGGCGAAGGATAACGTTTTTCAGGGAAATCATGTATTTAAAAGCAGGAACAGGGTCGGTGGAGCCGTGCTATTTTGTTAAGCACAGGTGATGGCACAAGTGCCTCACCATGCGCATCCACCCAAACAGGATGCGCGGGAATACCCTTGATTATCGCGCGTTCTCTATGCCACGGCGACGGTCTTCCATTTCCAGACGTTCCAGGCAAACGGGGTGTGCGTGAAATTCTGATTTAGAACACTGTTCTTTCATACAAAATTGAAAACCCAGCAACACACGGTTTTCGCAAGCATCGCGTGGGCTGGTTTTGCCCACAGGTTTGGCTGCGACGGTTGCTTCGCTGGTAGCGTTGCGTTGCGCAACAACCACTTGTACGGGGTGCGCGCGTTCGTTAACTGCAAGGTTCTGACTTTGGGTACCTACCTGGCTGGTTTTGTTCAAGTTGCTCGCAGTTTTTGAGCTGCTGGCTGCGTTGCGGTGCAGCGCCGCTGTTTTGGCATCTATGGCTTGGCTGGCTGTACCAGCCTTGGTGGTTGTGTGTACAACGGCTGTTGCACTGGCGGAAGCGGCGATAGATGCTGTAGCTGCGGGTTGGTTGGTTGCAGCTTTGTTGGCAACGGTAACAGTTGCTTCTGTCGCCACCGATGATGGGGTTGAAGAGGAAGCTGCAACAGCAGATGTGGCTGCTGTTGCGACTGGCAGGGGCCCAGCAAGATCCGTCGCGTTGGGCTGCGATTGCCCAAAGAAGATAGCGCCAAGCCCCATTACCACAGCCACGCCTACAGCCACCAACCATGGTTTTTTGCTACTTTTGGTTTGTGTAGTTGCTGTGACAGGTGCAGGCAACCTAGCCTCTGGCTGCGCAGCCTGAGACGGCTTTGGGGGAGTTGTGCTTGCAGGTGCCAAAAGTTCTACTACGGGTTCTTTCTCGGTCTGAACATCAGCAACAGGTTGCACTGAGAATTGACTTGGCCACGTGTCGTTATGCAAAACAGAATGTGCTGGGGCCGCTATCGTGCGGTCTTTAGTTTTCGTTTGCTGGTTGATTCCAGCCGTTGTAGTTGGCCATGTTGGATCCGCATGAATGGCTAGAGTAGCTGGGGCAGCCACCATGGTGCTTTCATAACGCGAGCTAGCACCTTGCGCCACGATCTGGTCATGCAGTTTTTTAAGGCGGCGTTTGGCCAGGTCGACATATACGCCTTCAGGGAATTTGGCCAGAAAAATTTCCAGCTCTTCCACCTCACTGCTGTCTTTAATGTCTTTCCAGTACACCAGCTCCAATTCTTGCGTGACGGTGCTTCCCGTAGCGTTGCTGGTTGAGCCTACAGTACTGCCCGTACGTTCACCCACACTCGGCATAACGATAGGCTTGAACGGATTGGCGCTAGGGGTAACGGTCGGGTCACTGGCACACCTTGCAGCAGCTTGCAGCGCAGAAGCAAATTCTGCCGCGCTGGTATAGCGTGCTGCCTTGTTTTTGGCCAATGCCCTGGCGACCACAGCGTCTAGTGCGTGGGGCAGTTTCTGGTTGATACTGCTGGGCGCTTGCGGCTCAGTTTGGGTGATATTGGTCAATATCTGGAAGTAGCTTTCGCCATCAAAAGGGCGGCGATCCGTCAGCAACTGGTACAGCACGACGCCAGCGGAAAAAATGTCGGAAGCAGCATCGACTGTCAGACCCTGCGCCTGCTCGGGCGACATGTATTTCAGCGTGCCCACCATGCCGCCCTGGGTGCGCGTGGCGTCACCAGAGTCTTGAATGCGTGCGACGCCAAAGTCGGTCAGTTTCAGACGGCCACTGGCTTCGATCAGCAAATTGGCGGGTTTGATGTCGCGGTGCACGATCTTGCGTGCATGTGCGTATTCCAGAGCGCTGAGCAGGTCGCTCATCATGTGCACGGTCTGCTCCAGCGGGTAACGCACGCCGCTGTCCAAATGCTGCTTCAGGTCTTGCCCGGCCACAAACTCCATCACCAAAAAGGGAGTGGTGTCGTCACGGTCTGCGTCGTACACGCTGACGATATTGGGGTGCTGCAAACGCCCGGCAGAGCGCGCTTCGGTCCGAAAGCGCATTTCGTATTCGGCGGCTGACTCGTCCGACAAACCTGCGATCTTGACGGTTTTGATGGCTACCCGGCGGTCCAGATTGGGGTCGCGTGCCTCATAGACGACGCCCATCGCACCTCGTCCGAGGATGCGAAGAATGTCGTATCGGCCTAATTTTTCTGCGTCCAACGGATTTCTTTTCGTGTTGTGTTCATGACTCAAAACCTGAGTGCCGGTCGTTGTGTAATGGGGTACAACCGGGTGTGCTCGATTGTAATTTGAGCAGCTATCAGACACTTAGAGAAGTGCTACGAATCAGAGGAAAAGCACGCAATACAAGGGCAAGTGCGGCAATAAATCACGGGGCTGTTTTTTTCTGGTTGCGCTATACCAAGTCGTTGCGCGTGAGCAGTAGTACTTGATCATTACCTGCGCTGGTTTCCAGCCAAACAGCTTCCAGCTTGGGAAAGGCGCGTTCGAAGTGTTCGCGTTCATTGCCGATTTCTAACACCAGTACACCCTGCGGGCTGAGCTTGGCGGGCAGGTCGTGCAACAGGGGGCGGACAAAGTCCATGCCATCAGCGCCGCCAGCCAATGCCAACGAAGGCTCGGCCAGGTACTCGGCTGGCAGCTTGCCCATACTGCTGCTGTTGACATACGGCGGGTTGCACACAATCAGATCGTAGGGCCCTTTGCACTGGGCCAAACCATCTGACTGAATGAGGGTGATGCGCTCTTGCATGCCGTGTTTGGCGACATTGATGGTGGCTACTTCCAGCGCTTGGGGGCTAATGTCTGCTGCATCAACGCGAGCATCCGGGTAGGCCATCGCGGCCAATACGGCCAGGCTGCCGTTGCCCGTGCACAGGTCGAGTACGTTTTGGGCGTTGGGCGACAACCAGGGGTCTATAGAGCCATCGGCCAGCAATTCGGCAATAAAGCTGCGCGGTACGATCGAGCGCTCGTCGATATAGAAGGGCACGCCCTGCAGCCAGGCTTCTTGCGTAAGATAGGCAGCAGGTTTTCGGGTTTCTATGCGTGCTATTAAAATGCTAGCTGCTTGCGCATATTCTACGCTGGAAACCGGCCTTTTTTCTATCGAATCAAGGTCATCCAGTGGCAATTTTAGTGCCCACAGCATCAGCCAGGCAGCTTCGTCAAATGCGTTGGTAGTGCCGTGGCCGTAGGCTACTTTTGCGGCCTGTAGCTTGGCGGCACTTTCTTCTATCAGCTCTAGTACATTCATGGCCAGATTGTACGGTTGAGGCACTATGATGGTGGGTTGATTTCTTAGAGATTTGACCATGCTGCCATTTGCCAACCGCCTGAACAACGTCCAAACATCCGCCATTCGCGAGATTTTTAAACTGCTGGCACGTCCCGGCATCATCAGCTTTGCGGGCGGTTTTCCGGACCCGGATTTGTTTGATGTAGAGGGTATTCGCGAGGCTACCCACCAAGCGCTGGGCGAGGGCGCTGGTGCGGTGTTGCAATACGGCCCCACCGAGGGCTGGCCAGCACTGAAAGAAGCCATTGCCCAGCACATGGCAGGCAAAGGCATAGCCGTGCAGCCCGACGGCTTGATCACCACCACGGGCAGTCAACAGGCGCTGGACTTGATTGGCAAAACCATGATCAACACCGGCGACAAGGTCATCGTCGAAGGCCCCACGTTTTTGGCCACCATCCAGTGCTTTCGCCTGTACGGCGCTGACCTGGTTAGCGCGCCTATTGACGCCGATGGCGTGAAGGTGGACGAACTGGAAAGGCTCATCATTGAACACAAACCCAAGCTGGTGTACCTCATTCCGACCTTTGGCAACCCCAGCGGTGCCATGCTCACGCTGGCAAGGCGCAAACGCGTACTGGAACTGGCCGCGCAGCACCAAGTGTTGGTGGTAGAAGACGACCCGTATGGTGAGCTGTATTTTGGCGCTCCGCCCCCGCCGTCGATGATGGCTTTGTCTAAAGACGTTCCGGGCAGCCGCGACTATTTGGCCTATTGCGGCAGCTTCAGCAAGGTGCTGTCCCCCGGCCTGAGGGTGGGCTGGATGATCGGCCCCGCCGAATTGCTGGCCAAATCGACCATGTGCAAACAGTTTAGCGATGCGCACACCAGCAACCTGAGCCAGGCGATTGCAGCCAACTATCTGGCGCTGAAAGACGGCGCAGTGCCGCGTTTGGACAAAGCCCTGGCCACCGTGCGCACCGTGTATGCACAGCGCGCCCAAACCATGGCCGACTGCCTGAAACGCGAACTGGGCGATGCGCTGACCTACAGCCAACCCCTAGGCGGCATGTTCTTTTGGACGCGCTTGACCGGTGCAGGTGGCAAACCTGTAGCGGCCACGGCATTTGCCAAACGCGCGCCCGACTACGGCGTAGCCTTTGTGCCCGGCGAACCTTTTTTTGCGAACAACGCAGACACCGCCACCCTGCGCCTGAGCTATGCCACGTCTGACCTGGCCAAGATAGAAGAGGGCGTCAAGCGCCTGGCAGCTGCGTTGTAAGAGTCGGGTTTTGGAAGCACTTTTCATCTCCACCGGTGTGGTGGCTCTGGCCGAGATCGGCGACAAAACGCAGCTGCTTGCTTTTATCCTCGCCGCACGCTTCAAGAAGCCCCTGCCTATCATCGCAGGCATCTTGTGCGCTACCGTGGTCAACCACGGCTTGGCAGGTGCGCTAGGCGCGTGGATCACGTCGGTGGTCAGCCCCGATACACTGCGCTGGGTGCTGGGCCTGTCCTTCATTGGCATGGCCATCTGGACGATGGTTCCAGACAAAATAGAGGAAGAAGAAACAAAAGTTGCAGGCCAACTTGGCGTGTTTGGTACCACCCTGGGCACCTTCTTTTTAGCCGAGATGGGGGACAAAACCCAAATCGCTACCATCGCCATGGCCGCGCATTACAGCAATCCAGTCTTGGTGGTTATTGGCACCACGCTAGGCATGTTGATAGCCGATGTGCCCGCCGTGTTGGTGGGCGATAAATTTGCCGCCCGGATACCGATGCAACTGGTGCACAGCATTGCAGCAGGCATCTTTGCCATCATGGGTGTGATGGCACTACTCAAGGTAGACAAGCTGTTTGGCTAAGCCTGTCAGAGGCGCCAAACCTGGAGCGGGTGATGGGAATCGAACCCACGTTATTTGCTTGGGAAGCAAGAGTCCTGCCATTGAACGACACCCGCAGATGGGTAAATTATAGAGGGGCTAAGTACAAGCCCGCTTGGGAAAAAGCGGTTTCAACGTTAATGTTTTGCTCACCCGTTAATTTGATCAGAAACTAAAAGCATGAAAATTGACTTTAACCGACGCCAAACGCTAGCTGGCCTGGCTGGCGCTGCTGCAAGCGCCGCTTTACCTGCATTACTAAGCAGCACCTCTTACGCGCAAGACAAGTTCCCCAGCCGCGCTATTTCACTGATTGCCCCCTGGCCCCCCGGTGGCAGCTCGGATGCCGTGATGCGCGCGTTTGCCGAGAGTGCAGGGCGCGCCCTGGGCGTGCCAGTGATCATCGACAACAAGCCCGGCGCGGGCGGCACGCTGGGTGCCACGGCCATGGTCAATGCCAAGCCTGACGGCTATACGCTGACGCAGTTGCCGTTGGGTATTTACCGCCTGCCGCACATGCAAAAAACGGCATTTGATCCTGTCAAGGACATCACCCATATTGTTGGTCTGACCGGCTACACCTTCGGCCTGGCCGCAACGATCGACTCACCCTTCAAAAACTTGAAGGAGATGGTGGCGTATGCCAAGGCCAACCCAGGCAAGCTGGAATATGGCCACACGGGCACGGGCACCACGCCGCATCTGGCCATTGAAGAATTCAGTCAAAAGGCAGGCATAGAACTCAACCCCATCCCTTACAAAGGCTCGGCAGAGCTGATACAGGCTATTTTGGGCGGCCACATCCGCGTGATGAGCGGTACGACCGAGTTTGCACCCCATGTTCAAAGCGGCAAACTGCGCCTGCTGGCCACCCTGGGCCGCTCACGCAACAAGGCTTTTCCGGACGTGCCCACCGTGAAAGAAAGCGGGTGGGACACCATCAGCGAATCACCATTTGGTATCGGTGGCCCCAAAAATATGGACCCAACCGTAGTGCGCAGCCTGCACGACGCGTTCAAAAAAACGCTGGAAGACCCCAAGGTGCTGGAGACGCTGGACAAGTTCTTCCAGCCCATCATTTACATGAACACCGAGGACTACGGCAAATACGCCGTGCGCACGTTTGAAGCTGAACGCAGCACGATAGAGCGGCTGGGGCTGGCAAAGAAGGTTTGAACCACGTTCAAAGGTGTTTTCGGCCTGTAGCCAGCGTGGAATATGCGCGAGCAGCTATTAATTTTATAGTAGCTGGTAGTTGCATCAGCATGAATCAGGGGCGAATGTAGGCCCAGCCTTCGCTTTGCCGGCGCATCAGTTGCACCACGCCCGACACCGCGTAGCTGGCCACAGGGTGCATATCGTCTTTGCTGATTTTCAGATTGCGCATGGTGTTTTCACAGGCCACGATGCTGACTCCGGCTTTGGCGGCCTCGGCAACGCGCGAATTGGCCACTGAGTCTAGCTTGAGCATGCCAATGCCAGGGCCGTAGGCAACGATTTCGATGTCTACCTGCGCTGCCCCCAACTCGTCCTGCACGTTTTTGGCGTTGTTCAAAGCCAGATTCCAGCGCGCAGGGTCTGCATCGCTCATCTGCATCACCACTTTATACTTCTTTTGGCTGGTAGCCAGCGTAGATTGTGCGCAAGCAGCTATTGAAAGTGTAGCGCCAAGCAGGGCTAAGAGGGGGGTGCGGCGGTTCATGATGTCTCCTGTTTTCTAACTATCTATACGCAACCATAACCCAAAAAAGGTCCAGTTTCACCAGCCATAAACAAAAAGGGATGCCCATGTGGGCATCCCTGATCGATCCTGAATACAACAGCGTGTTGCTTCAACGACTTGGTTTTGCGCAGAACTTAAAAACTATAGCGTGCGCCAATGGAAAACTTTGGCAGCACCGACAGCTTGTTCAGGTTGTCACGCAGCTTCTGGGTTTGTGCGTCTACGTCGGCTTGGGTAATGTTATTCTTGCCTACGATGCTGGTTGAGGTCGTAGCTTCAAACTTGCCAATGGTCAGGCCCAAGTCGGTATAAAAGCCCCAGCCTTTTTCGCTGCTGGGCTTGAAACCATAGCCCAAACCCAAATAGGGCGTGACCTTGGGGTAGGTGACATCTACGTTGAAAGTCTCGCCGGCCAGGCTGACGGTTTTGCCGTTGATGGTTGAGTTTGCGTTGCCGTTGGCGGTCGAGTTCAGGCTGAACTTGGTGTTGTTGAATGTCAAACCACCCGTCAGGCGGAAGGCGCTGCTGCCGGGGAACCAGTCGGCAAACGCACCAATGCTTTGAGCCTTGAAGTTGCCCACATAGTCAACGCCGTCGCGAGAGCCGTTTTTATTGGCCTTTAGACCGCCAGAAAACTCACCACGCAAGCCGATGGAGTCAGACATGGGGTGGGCATAGCCGAGGGTAATGCCAGGAAAGCCGAAGCCGCCGTAGACGTCACCTGCTTGTGCGCTAAAAGAGATTGCACTGACGGCTAGGATAGAAAGTAGTTTTTTCATGATGAAGTGACAGTTTTGAGTTTTTTCTTGTCGATCTACACGCATAGCATTGCGCCACGATGCATCGACCGATACATTTTGGAATATATAGTTACATAAAGTCAACTATGTGGCCTCCCAAGAACTGGGTAGGAGCTGTATCCAAATACCTAAGTGGTACCGGCTTTTAGCGTATTTTGGAGAAATATTGGACAAGATACTGTGACTTATTGCACATATTTGAATAGGGTAATGGAGATTAAAGCATGCGCTTTTCGTGATGCATTGCGCAGTTGCCAACCGCACCCATGCATGGGTATTTTCCCGCTATTTCAGCCGATTTGCCTTACAGAATATGCGCAAGGAGCTATGAAATACATAGCATGTTTAATTAAAAAAAATCGCAGCGATGTAAATGAGAACCTTGCTCGGTCGGTGCAGGGGGGGAGTTAAGCGCCAAAAAAAGTGAAAAAGTTGCAATCTGCGACGCTACAGTGTTGCTAGCGCGTCACTAACACCGGCACATGCGACTCGGCAACGATCTTGTTGGCAATGCTGCCCAGCATCAAGCGCCTGATGCCGGTGCGGCCGTGGGAGCCCACCACGATCAAATCGGCTCCATGGTCTTTGGCGCTTTGCAAAATGCCTGTGGTCACGGTTGCGCCTTCTACCAGGCTGGCCTGCATTTGCACTACAGGTTTTTCGTTGGCGCACAGGGCCGCTACTTTGGTATGGGTTTCAGACGCCACCTGGCGCGCTGCCGCCATGTAGGATTCAAACCCATAGGGGTTGGATTCGCCCACACCCAGGTAAGGGTAGGGGTCAACCACGTACACTGCGGTTAACTGGGCACCGTGGGCACGCGCCAAGCCTACGGCCAGCGCGGCTGCATGTTGCGAAGCCTCAGAGCCATCGGTGGCGACCAAAATATGCTTGAACATAGGGTCTCACTTTCTGGTTAGATGTAAACCATCTTTATCATGTCACTGTGGGTACTACTTGTGTTGATGCGGCGTAAGCGATGTGTAAATGCGTGTAGCTTTGATTCTTTTGAGGCAATCTATAAAACTTTGCCAGTCAGTCAATATCTTAGTCTTTTGTAAATTCTTTCACAGTACCATTTCGGCAAATGACTGTAAATAAACCTAGATATTGAATAGTCTGACACTACAATCGCGCTATGGCAGAGAAGACACCCCCACCGCAGACTACCGGATATACAGAAAGCTC
The DNA here is from genome assembly GCA_043774625.1 of Polaromonas sp. GTDB lineage: Bacteria > Pseudomonadota > Gammaproteobacteria > Burkholderiales > Burkholderiaceae_C > JAAFIP01. Next base: position 71,690 of record JAYVTG010000008.1, read on the forward strand.
GATCCGCATTTTGAAGGGCCTGGAGCCCGTCAAGCAGCGCCCGGGCATGTACACGCGCACCGACAATCCGCTGCACGTCATTCAAGAGGTGCTGGACAACTCCGCCGACGAAGCGCTGGCGGGCTTCGGCAAAAAGATCAAGGTCACATTGCATACCGACGGCTCGGTGAGCGTGGAAGACGACGGGCGCGGCATTCCGTTTGGCATGCACCCCGAAGAAAAGGCCCCCGTGATTGAACTGGTGTTCACCCGTCTGCACGCGGGCGGCAAGTTTGACAAAGGCAAGGGCGGGGCCTACAACTTTTCGGGCGGCTTGCACGGCGTGGGTGTGAGCGTGACCAATGCGCTGGGCAAGCGGCTGGAGGCTACGTCCTACCGTGAGGGCACGGTGGCTAAGCTGGTTTTTGCTGGCGGCGACGTCGCCGAGAAGTTGCACCTGCGCAAACAAATTGAAGGCGATCGCAAGCAGGGCACCAGTGTGCGCGTGTGGCCTGACGGCAAGTATTTTGAATCTTTGGTCATTCCGCTGGCCGAGCTGACCCACCTGCTGCGCAGCAAAGCCGTACTGATGCCTGGTGTGAGCGTGACCCTGGTGAACGAAAAAACCAAAGAAACGCAAAACTGGCAATACAAGGGCGGCTTGAAGGATTATCTGGAGCAAACGCTCAGCGCCGATGCGGTCATTCCTCTTTGGGAAGGCGACGGTTTTGCAGATGCCAAGGACGACAATTTCGCCGAAGGCGAGGGCGCAGCCTGGTGCCTGGCCTTTACCGAAGACGGCCAGCCCGTGCGTGAGAGCTACGTCAATTTGATTCCTACCAGCGCGGGCGGCACGCACGACAGCGGCCTGCGCGATGGAATATTTAACGCGGTCAAGAGTTTTATCGAACTGCATTCGCTGCTGCCCAAGGGCGTAAAACTGCTGCCCGAAGACGTGTTTGCACGCGCGTCGTATGTGCTGAGCGCCAAGGTGCTGGACCCGCAGTTTCAGGGGCAGATCAAGGAGCGTTTGAATTCGCGCGACGCGGTGCGTTTGGTCAGCAGCTATGTGCGCCCGGCCATGGAGCTGTGGCTCAACCAGCACGTGGACTATGGCAAAAAATTGGCCGAGCTGGCCATCAGGGCCGCGCAAACCCGCCAGCGCGCGGGCCAGAAGGTAGAAAAGCGCAAAGGTTCTGGCGTGGCGGTGCTGCCCGGAAAATTGACCGATTGCGAAAGCAAAGACTTGAGCCACAACGAAGTATTTTTGGTAGAGGGCGACAGTGCAGGCGGCAGCGCCAAAATGGGCCGCGACAAGGAATGCCAGGCCATTTTGCCCTTGCGCGGTAAGGTGCTGAACACTTGGGAAGTCGAACGCGACCGCCTGTTTGCCAACACCGAAATTCACGACATTTCAGTCGCTATTGGCGTAGACCCGCACGGCCCGCAAGATAACCCCGATTTGAGCGGCCTGCGCTACGGAAAAATCTGTATTTTGAGCGACGCTGACGTAGACGGCTCGCACATCCAGGTGCTGCTGCTCACGCTGTTTTTCAAACACTTTCCCAAGTTGATTGAGACCGGCAACATCTATGTGGCCAGGCCGCCTTTGTACCGTGTAGACGCTCCCGCACGCGGCAAAAAACCCGCTAGCAAAGCCTATGCGCTGGACGAAGGCGAACTGCACGCCATACAAGACAAGCTGCGCAAGGAAGGCGTGGCGGACGGCAAATGGACGATCAGCCGCTTTAAGGGCCTGGGCGAGATGAACGCCGAGCAATTGTGGGACACCACGCTCAACCCCGACACCCGCCGGTTATTACCCGTGGTGTACGGCGATATTGACCCCGCGCAAACTGCCAACAAATTTACCCAACTCATGGGCAAAGGCGAGGCGGGTGCACGCCGTGAGCTGATGGAACTGCATGGCGATGCGGTCGAGGTAGACGTGTGATGCCAGCGAATGAACGGTCACCGTGGTCGATAGGCCATCACCATAGTGTGTTTGGTATGCTTTTTAGCCTGATGCCAGCGTGGAATATGCGCAAGCAGCTATCAAAATATGATCGTATGGCAGTCAAGGCACGCCAAATTTTGCAAGCTATTGTGTGCGCCAGCGCGCTATGGATGCTGGCTACCAGTGCCGCCCATGCCGATGTGTGGGGTTTTGTGGACGAATGGGGTGTGACGCATTTTGCGGCTGAAAAGATAGATGACCGCTACGAGCTTTTCTTTCGCGGCGGGCAAGACCTGGACGGCAAAGACGCTGCCAAAAACCCTGGCGTTACGGCTGCCGTAGGCGAACCTACAGGCAAGACCGCTGGAGCCAAGCCAGCGTCCAAGCTGGTGACCTACTTTGAGATATCGCCCAGTTTTAAAGCGGTTAAACACCATTTGCGCGAAGCATCAGACACCAACCATATCGACATCGAACTGTTGCAGGCCTTGATAGCGGCCGAGTCGGGCTTTGATCCTAACGCCGTGTCGCCCAAAGGTGCCATTGGCCTGATGCAACTGATGCCCGCGACCGCACAGCGCTACGGCGTTCAGGCGGACCCCAAGAAAAGCGTTGAACAAAAGCTGTCAGACCCGCGCACCAACATCCGCGCGGGTAGCCGTTATCTTAGTTACTTGATCAAGCTGTTTCCAGGCAAGCTGGAACTGGCCATTGCCGCCTATAACGCTGGCGAAGGCGCTGTGCAGCGCTATGGCAACCAGATTCCGCCTTACAAGGAAACGCAAAACTACGTCAAAACCGTGATGCAGATGTACACCTACCTCAAACCGCCTATCGTGGTGGCGGCTTTCAAGCAATTACCCAGCTCTGCACCCAACCGCGTGCGCGTGCAAATGGGTGGCAACGCACCCGCTATGGGCGGTGCTATTGGCCGTGGCAATATGGTCACCCCTTTGGGCTCTGTAGCTACCATGCCCACGCCCCCATCGGGATCTGAGTAGTGGACACATAGAGCCGTGTGGATAACGCACAGCACCCGAACAGCTTGGTAAATACTTTTCTCTACCCTTTCCAGAATTGACTCAAAAGCCCCGATGAACGAGCAACCTTCTCTTGACCTGCCTTCTGGCTCCACTTTAGGCCCCCCATCTGACCCTCCATCTGACCCACCGGCGGGCCCACCATCGGGTGAAGGCGACGACAACCTGAACCTGGCTAACTACGCACAGCGCGCCTATCTCGAATATGCCCTGAGCGTCGTCAAAGGCCGCGCCTTGCCCGACGTATGCGATGGCCAAAAACCCGTGCAGCGGCGCATTTTGTACAGCATGGCGCGCATGGGCTTGTCGTTTGGGGGAGCCAATGGGGCCAATGGGGCCAAACCCGTCAAATCTGCCCGCGTGGTGGGTGACGTGCTGGGCCGCTTTCACCCGCATGGTGACCAGGCCGCCTATGACGCCCTGGTGCGCATGGCGCAAAACTTTTCGCAGCGTTACCCGCTGATCGACGGGCAGGGCAACTTTGGCAGCCGCGACGGCGACGGCGCTGCCGCCATGCGTTACACCGAGGCGCGCCTGTCCCGCATCACCACCTTGCTGATGGACGAAATCGACATGGGCACGGTCGATTTCATTCCCAACTATGACGGTTCCACCGAAGAACCCAGGCAACTGCCTGCGCGCTTGCCGTTCAACCTGCTCAACGGTGCCAGCGGCATCGCCGTAGGTTTGGCCACCGAAATTCCGAGCCACAACCTGCGCGAAATTGCCGATGCCTGCATTGCGCTGATCAAGTCCCCCAAGCTGACCGACGACGAGCTGTTTGCCCTCATTCCCGGCCCCGACTACGCCAACGGCGGCCAAATCATCAGCAGCGCTGCCGACATTGCCGACACTTACAAAACCGGCCGTGGCAGCCTGAAGGTGCGTGCCCGCTGGAAGATGGAAGAACTGGCGCGTGGCCAGTGGCAACTGGTGGTGACCGAACTACCACCGGGCACCAGCACGCAGCGTGTACTCGAAGAAATCGAAGAAATTACCAACCCCAAGGTCAAGACGGGTAAAAAGACTTTGAGCCTGGAGCAGACGCAGCTCAAAGCCAGCATGCTGGCCCTGCTGGACGTGTGCCGTGACGAGAGCAACAAAGACGCCGCCGTGCGCCTGGTGTTTGAACCCAAGACCAGCAAGATCGAGCAAAACGACTTCATCACCGCGCTGCTGGCGCACACCTCACTGGAAACCTCGTCCTCTATCAACCTGACCGCCATTGGCATTGACGGCAGGCCCACACTCAAAACCCTGCGCCAGATGTTGTCGGAGTGGATTGAATTTCGCCAGACCACCATTGCCCGCCGTTCACAACATCGGTTGGACAAGGTGCTCGACCGCATCCACATTCTGCAAGGTCGCCAGATCGTTTTGCTCAACATCGACGAGGTGATCGCCATCATCCGCGCCAGCGATGAGCCCAAGGCGGCCTTGATCGAACGATTCAAGTTGTCTGACCGCCAGGCCGAAGACATTTTAGAAATCCGTTTGCGCCAATTGGCGCGCCTGGAAGCCATCAAGATAGAAACCGAGCTGAAAGAACTGCGCGAAGAACAGGGCAAGCTGGAAGAGATTTTGGCTAGCCCGGTGGCCCTGCGCCGCCTGATGATCAAGGAAATTGAAGCCGACGCCAGGCAGTTTGGCGACCCCGCCAAAGACCCGCGCCGCACACTCATCCAGGCCGAGAAAAAGACCGTGGTCGAGGTCAAAGTCATCGACGAAGCGGTGACCGTGGTCATCAGCAGCAAAGGCTGGGCACGCGCGCGCAGCGGGCATGGGCACGACCCGGCCAGCTTTGCCTTTAAGGCGGGCGACACGCTGTATGGCACCTTTGAATGCCGCACCGTAGACACGCTGCTGGCCTTTGGCTCCAATGGCCAGGTGTATTCCGTCGCCGTGGCTTTGCTGCCTGGTGCGCGGGGCGATGGCCAGCCCGTGACGACCCTGATTGAGCTGGAGTCTGGCACCCAATTAGTGCATTATTTTGCCGGGCCTGGCAACGCGCAAATGCTGCTCAGCGCTTCGGGCGGCTATGGCTTTATCGCCAGCGTAGACAACATGATCTCGCGCCAAAAAGCGGGCAAAGCCTTCATCAGCTGTGCAGACGGCGAAACCGTGTGCCGCCCATCGCCCTTGAGCAAGAATATACCTTTAAATAGTGCTAACGCCAGCGCCGATAGTGCGCAAGCAGCTACTAAAACTGTAGCAGCTACGCATGTGGCCTGCGCGTCAACCGGGGGCCGGATTTTGACCTTTGAGCTATCTGAACTCAAAACCATGGACAAAGGTGGCCGCGGTTTGATGCTGATTGACCTGGATGCCAAAGACAGCCTGGCCGGTGCTGCCGCCTATAGCCGCAGCATCAACATCAGCGGCATTGGCCGGGGTGGCAAGGAGCGCGACGAAACACTGGAGATTCGCAGCCTGAACAACGCCAAGGCAGCGCGGGGGCGCAAAGGCAAGGCGGCAGATTTGGGCTTTAAGCCCACCGGCGTGCAGCGGGTGGAATAAAGCGCCTAGCGGCGCAGTAAAAACATGCCGATAAACACGAACAAAGCCGCGCAAACGCTGCCCAGTACGTAGACGTAATTGGTCAACTGGTTATTGTTCTTTTCAAGCCGAATGCCAATTTGACGAATCCGCTCCATCTTGGCCAACTGGTGTTTCAACTTTTTGCGCTCCCCACGTGTAGCGTCCAGTAGCTTGAACACACTTTCCAGCTGTGCCTTTTGGGCTTCAGGGCTGATGGGGGCCGGGGGCGCTATGTACTTGGGCACAAACTCAGGCACTTCAATTTTGGCCACGCGCAGCATCTCGTCAAAGCTGCCCGCAGCGGTCGCCCCATACAGCTGCTCTGCCGCATGCCCGCTGTCAAAGCGCGAGTCGTCCAGCAAATGGTCAAGTGCGGCGTAGTGGCTGATGGCAGGTGCCTGGCGCAACTTGTCTCGCGGGTCTACCAGCTCTACCAAACCCAGCGCCGTCAGCTCGACCAAAAGCTCGGCCACGTCCCCAAAACCTTTGAGCGTTTGCACGTACAAATGGACCGTCTGGCCACCGTCGATGGCCAGCAACAACACCCGCAGCCTGCGGGGTAGCTGGCGTGGGTCTGTGCGTACCAGCGCATCCCCCCTGGCGGTACGGGCCACAAAGTGACTGAGGCGTGACAGCAGATTTTCTTTGGAGACCACTTATGAGTTTTCCTTTGCCCAGAGCTTAGCGTAAGCAAATGTTGTTTTCAATAACGCAAAGTGTCCAAGCAAGGGAAAATGGGTAAACCCTATTCATTTGTAGGGTGCACCCTATGGCATGCCTAGCCTAGTTCGGCAATCAGCTCGATTTCTACACAAGAACCCATGGGAATTTGGGCCACACCAAAGGCGCTACGGGCATGCGCCCCCACTGTAGGGCCAAACACCTGGCCCAACAGCTCAGAACAGCCATTGGTTACCAGGTGCTGTTCAATAAAGTCGGGCGTGGAATTGACCAGGCTCATCACTTTGACGATGCGTTTGACCCTGTTCAAATCGCCCGTGGCGGCGTGCAAGGCGGCCAGCAACTGGATGGCGCAGCTACGGGCGGCCAGTTTGCCTTCTTCCGTGCTGATGTTTTTGCCCAACTGGCCCACCCAGGCGGCGCCGTCTTTGCGGGCGATGTTGCCAGACACAAACACCAAATTGCCCGTCTGCACAAAGGGCACGTAGGCAGCGGCTGGCGTAGACACTGCGGGCAGGGTGATATTTAATTCTTTGAGTTTGTCGTAAACGCTCATGCTGGGTTCTCCGGTTGGTTAATATTGCGCAAAAGCCATATCGTATACAAATGAAAGACACCTCTTGCTAACATGGGCTGCATTGCTGCTGGGCTTTGTTGCAGGCTGTGCACTGCAGTTGCAGCAAGAGGTTCTGCTTCTTGGCCACCTTTATCAGCTATTTATGCTGATTGCCAGCATGGTTATTGCGCAAACAGCTATTAAATATATAGCAGTCTCAATCCCTGCCTTTATTCCGGCTTATGCACGATGGATCGTGTTAATGCTGGCAGCAGCGCTTTTCGGCTTTGCATTGTGCGGCCTGCGCGCCAGCAGTTTTGCCGCCGACGCGCTACAGCCAAGCCTGCAAGGCCGCGACATGCAGGTGGTGGGCGTGGTGGCTGCCATGCCGCAAAAAAACGAATCCGGGCTGCGCTTTCGCTTTTCTGTAGAGTCGGCGCGCTTGGCGCCAGTTGCCAGCAAAGACGCTGGTGACAATACCGCAACCCAGTCGGCAACTGCCGTGAGCCTGCCGCCCGAGTTGATGCTGAGCTGGTACAGCGGTGTTTTTCGCAATGAAGACACTGCGACCGTAGCCTACGCCGAACTGCAACGCGGCAACGACAGCCTGCGCGCAGGCGAGCGCTGGGCGTTCACCGTGCGGTTGAAATCACCCCACGGCAATGCCAACCCCCACGGTTTTGACTACGAGCTGTGGCTGTGGGAGCAGGGCGTGGGTGCTACCGGCACCATTCGCGCCACCCCCGCCAACACCGCGCAAGGCACGGCACCGCGCATGCTGGGCAGTACCTGGCAGCACCCGATTGAGTCTGCCCGCCAAAAGGTGCGTGATGCCATCTTTCAGCGCGTGCCACAGCAGCGCCTGGCGGGCGTGCTGGCGGCCCTGGTGGTGGGCGACCAAGCCGCTATAGAGCGCGCCGACTGGGACGTTTACCGCGCCACGGGGGTAGCCCACCTGATGAGTATTTCGGGTTTGCATGTGACGATGTTTGCCTGGGGCGCGGCCCTGCTGGTAGGCGGCTTGTGGCGGCGCAGCGGGCGCGCGATGGCCTGGGTGCCCGCCCAGCACGCGGCGGGTGTGGGCGGGCTGCTACTGGCCACAGCGTATGCCTTGTTCAGCGGCTGGGGCGTGCCATCGCAGCGCACCATCATCATGCTGGCTGCGGTCTTGCTGCTGCGCCTGTCTGGCAAGCGCTGGCCCTGGCCGATGGTGTGGTTGTTTGCCATGGCTGTGGTAGTGGCGCTAGACCCGTGGGCCTTGCTGCAGGCGGGGTTTTGGCTCAGCTTTGTGGCCGTGGGCGTGCTGTTTGCAAGCGATGCAGGGCAGCTTTCGGGTGTAGCCACAGCCAGGCCTTCCATCCCAATTGCGCAAACCAGCCAAATATCGCTTGGTGCAACGTTGTACGCTGTATGGGGCAGCTTGCATGGCTTGCTGCGTGAACAATGGGTGGTGACTTTGGCACTCACACCGCTGTCGCTGCTGCTGTTCCAGCAAATTTCCATCGTTGGGTTGTTGGCTAATCTGCTGGCTATTCCCTGGGTCACCCTGGTCGTCACACCATTGGCCATGCTGGGCATCATCGCGCCTGCGCTGTGGGACGCGGCGGCGGCTTGCGTGCAGGTTCTGGGCATCTTTTTGCAATGGTTGGCCAGTTTGCCATTTGCTACGTTTTCAGTAGCTGCTCCCGCACTGTGGATGGGCGCTGTGGGCGTATTGGGTGGGGTATTATTGGTCGCACCTGCGCCCTGGGCCCTGCGCGCAGCGGGTTTGCCGCTTTTATTACCCGCCTTGCTTTTTACGCCCTTGCGCCCTGTAGGCAAACAGTTTGACGTGATGGCTGCCGACATAGGGCAGGGCAATGCGCTTATCGTTCGCACCGCGCAGCACAGTCTGCTGTTCGACGCTGGTCCCCGCTTCTCGCGCGAGAGCGACGCAGGCCAGCGCACTTTGGTGCCCCTGCTGCGCGCCATGGACGAGCGGCTGGACATGGTGATGCTAAGCCACCGCGACACCGACCACATCGGCGGTGCGGTGGCCGTGCTGAAAATGCAGCCACAGGCCGCGCTGGTTAGCTCGATAGAAGATGAACACGACCTACAAATCCTCAAACGCGCCACTCGCTGCACGGCTGGCCAGCGCTGGGCCTGGGACGGCGTGCAGTTTGAAGTGCTGCACCCCGCAGCGACAGACTACGACATCGTGCAAAAATCCAATGCCATGAGCTGCGTTTTACGTATCAGCAATGGTGTGCAAACCGTTTTGCTGACAGGCGATATCGAGGCTGCGCAGGAGGCCCAATTGGTTACCCAAGCTGCAGCGACGATTCGTGCAGACGTGCTGCTGGTGCCACACCACGGCAGCAAAACCTCGTCTACCGAGGCGTTTTTGGATACTGTCAATCCGCGTATTGCCTTGGTGCAAGCGGGTTACCGCAACCGTTTTAACCATCCGGCGCCCGAGGTTGCAGGGCGCTATGTTGAACGCGGGATTCAGATGGTAGAAACCGCGCGCTGTGGGGCGGCTACGTGGAGCAGTGCTGCGCCTGACCGCGTGACTTGTCAAAGGGAGGTGTTCAAGCGGTATTGGCACCATTCTTTTGGCTCAGCTGTCCCTTAGTTTTGTACGGGTTGGGTGAGGTATTCACGGTTGTGGTCGTGCGTTGGTCTCTGCTTGGTGAGGTGTTTATGGTTTCGCTACCGTGTGGGTCGCTGGCTGGCAGAGGCTTTCACGATCCCGCTCATGATGCGGCATACGCATAAATCGCGGGAGTCGTGAAAGCCTCTGCCAGCCGCAAA
>JAYVTG010000009.1:0-10471 GCA_043774625.1 Polaromonas sp.
AACAATCCACGCTGGTCGAAAAAAACATCGACGCTCTCGCAAACCTTTTGCAACTCAATCGAGCCGAACGCGCGCTTTTGCTCTACGGCACGCTGGCTCGCTACCAGCGCGACTTGCGCTCGCTGCTGGTCGAATTTAAGGTCAATAACGCGCCCGAAGCCTATGCCGCACTGGCCGAAGTCGCTGGCGTCAAAGCGCCCGAAGTAGCCGAAGCCCTGCGCGCCGGCTCGCGCCTTGAGCGCATCGGCATGGTTGAAAATTTAATCTCAGAGCACAACATCACTGACCTGGCCGACCTGATGAAGGTCAGCGAAAAACTGCCCCCCGTGCTGATGCGCGAGTATGCCGACAGCAACGAGCTGATGGCTGTGTTCACCCGCCCCGCCGCGCGCAGCGAACTGGGTTTGAATGACTTTGCATTTGTTCAGGAAGATGCCGACGTGCTGGTGCAACTGCTGCGCAATGCCGTCGCCGCCAAAGAGCCCGGCGTGAACGTGCTGCTCTACGGCCCACCGGGCACCGGCAAAACCGAGCTGGCCAAGGTGGTGGCGCACGCTGCAGGGCTAGACTTGTTTGAGGTTGAATACGCCGACCGCGACGGCAACTCATTGAGCGGGCGCGACCGCTACCGCTCCCTGCAAATCGCCCAGGTCTTTTTGAAAGGCAGCGTGCAGGCCGCGCTGCTGTTTGACGAGGTAGAAGACGTGTTCCCGCCCATCAGCTCCGAGGCCGCCCAACTGATGGCCCGCGCCGAGCAGGTGGCCGCACCCGGCACTGCGTCGGTCAGCGGCAAGGCCTGGGTGAACCAGATTCTGGAATCCAACAACGTGCCCACGCTGTGGGTGACTAACCGCATCGAGCAGATCGACCCGGCCTTTCGCCGCCGCTTTGCCTACCATTTGGAACTGACATCGCCGCCGCCCGGTGCGCGTGAGCAGCTCTTGCGCAAAACGCTAGAAACGTCTTTAGCTGGTGGCGCGGTAAGCGACGCCTTTGTAGCCAAACTCACCGAACGCAAAGGCCTGACCCCTGCGCAGATTCGCACCGCCGTGCGTTTTGCCACGCTGACCTGCGATACACCTGTAGTGGGCCTGGCAACAACTATTGAAGAAGAAAAACAGTCAAATGTCAGCGTGGATAGTGCGCAGACAGCTACTGAAAAGATAGCGTCTGATGAAGCCATGGTGGAGCTCACCGAGTTTGAACGCATGATCGAACGTCAGCTGAAAAACTCTGACGCCGCCTTGGGCAACAAACCCGCAGACACCAAAGGCCGTAAGCAGGTCACCACCTACGACCTGAGTATGTTGAACGTGGAATCGCGTTTTGACATTCCCCGCATTGTCGATGCATTGAAGGCACGCGGCCACGGCACGCTGTGTTTTTATGGCGCACCCGGCACCGGCAAAACCGCTTTAGGCGAACACATTGCCAAGTCGCTGGGCAAGCCGCTCATCGTCAAGCAGGCCAGCGATCTGGTGAGCAAGTTTGTCGGCGAAACCGAGCAAAACATGGCCGCCATGTTCAAAGAAGCCGAAGCCGAAAAAGCCGTGTTGCTGCTGGACGAAGCCGACAGCTTTTTGCAAGACCGCCGGGGCGCGCAACGCACGTATGAGGTGACCGAGGTGAACGAGATGCTGCAACAGATGGAGCGCTACAACGGCATTTTTGTCTGCACCACCAACCTGCTGGACCGCATAGACCAGGCTGCATTGCGCCGCTTCACCTTCAAGATCAAGTTCAAGCCTTTGACTGCCGATCAACGCGAGAAGATGTTTATTACCGAGGCGTTGGGTGGCAAAACAGAGCTATTGGTCGATGCCTTGAAAACCCGCCTGGCCAAGCTGGAGCAAATCTGCCCGGGCGACTTTGCTGCAGTCAAACGCCAGACGGATATTTTGGCGACCGAGTTTTCGGCAGAAGAATTCATCGAGCAGCTGGAAGCCGAGCACCGCATCAAGCCCGAAGTGCGCGAGGCACGCAGCATGGGGTTTGTTTAACTGCTTCTTTAGTTTGCTGAGACCTGTGGGGGCAGGCTCAGACCATCCCTAGCGCAGGAACCGGGACGTGGCCTGCTCTGCTACGCGTCTGTCCTCCGCCTTCGGCTCCCCCTTTATGTCGCTACGCAAAGCAGGCCACACCCCGGTTCCTGCGCTTGCGTAGTTGGTCGGTGCGCTTTTGCGATGCGTCACAGAAAAACAGAGGGATTCCCAGCTGATTGACACGTAGTTGATGGACGAATATCCGCCGTCAAGTGGTGTAAATTCCACCACTTAGTGGCGGAATTTACACCACCATTCGAGCGGTAACCACCTTCAAAAGATCAGGTCAGTGCGCTACTGTGCGAAGCGAAATAAAGGGGGAGCCGCAGGCGGAGGACATTCGCGCAGCACAGTAGCGCACTGACCTGATCCCGCTACAAAACCCAGCGCGTAAAAGCAAACCAAAATCTAAGCAGTAAGACGCAGCACCTCTTCCCCATAAGCGTCCAGCTTCTTCGCCCCCATGCCGCTGATGCCCGACAGCTCGGCGCGGGTTTGGGGGGCCTGGGTGGCAATCGCGATCAGGGTGGCGTCGTGGAAGATCACGTAGGCGGGCAGATTGTGTTCTTTGGCCACTTCGGCGCGCCAGGCTTTCAGGGCGATCAAGCGTTCGCGTGACCCTAAGTCCATGCCGTTCATGGCGGCGGCGGTTGCGGCTTTTTTACCTGCGCCACTGCCGCTACTGCTGCCACTACTACTGCGAGCACCACCGCCCAAACGCGATGCGCCAGCGCGCTCGGCCATCGCCTCACGAACCAGTATCTTTTGCTCACCACGCAAAAATTCGCGCGACAAAGGTGTAAGGGCCAGCGTGTTGAAAGCCTCTGCATCGACACGCACCACACCAAGGGCAATCAGCTGGCGCAGCACGCTACGCCACTGCTGTTCGCCCACGTCGGCGCCAATGCCAAAGGTGCTTAAGCTGGCATGGCCAAACTGCGTCATCTTGTCCGTGGTTTTGCCGCGCAAAATGTCGATGATGTGCAGCGCGCCAAAGCTGATGCCCGAGCTTTGCTGCACGCGGTAAATGCAGCTCACTGCTTTGCGCGCGGCCTCGGTTGCGTCCCAGGTCGCAGCCGGGTTCATGCAGTTATCGCAGTTTTCGCAGCGATATTTTGGCGCTCCCACGCCCGGCACTTCGTGTTCTGGCTGCCCGCTGTGGGGCAGTCCGCCCACGCTGCGGTGTTCCCCAAAATACGCCAGCAACCGCGTGCGGCGGCAGTCGGTGGACTCGGCCATGGTCAGCAGGGCGTCCAGCTTGCCGCGCATCATTTGCTTGTGTTCTTCGCCCGCCGTGCCTTCGTCGATCATGCGCCGCTGATTCACCACGTCTTGCAGGCCATAGGCCATCCACGCATTCGCAGGGCCACCGTCGCGGCCTGCGCGGCCCGTCTCTTGGTAGTAGCCTTCGATGTTTTTGGGCATGTCCAGGTGCGCCACAAAACGCACGTCGGGTTTGTCGATGCCCATGCCAAAGGCGATGGTTGCGACCATCACCACCGCCTCGCCCAGTGTGGTGTCGCCGCGCAAAAACTGGTTTTGGTGTGTTTGCCGAACGTCTTGGTCCAGGCCCGCGTGGTAGGGCAAAGACTTGATGCCGTGGTCGTTCAAGAAAACGGCAGTTTCTTCAACTTTTTTGCGCGACTGGCAATACACAATGCCCGCCTCGCCAGAGTGCTCGTCTTCGATAAAGCGCAGCAGTTGCTTGCGCGGGTCGGTCTTTTCGACAATTTTGTAGCGGATGTTGGGGCGGTCAAAACTGCTGACAAACTGCTGTGCGTCTTGCAGTTGCAGCCGCTCCACAATGTCTTGTCGCGTCAGTGCATCCGCCGTTGCGGTGAGTGCGACGCGCGGCACTTGGGGAAAGCGCTCGTGCAGCACGGTAAGGGCGCGGTACTCGGGCCGAAAGTCGTGCCCCCACTGGCTCACGCAGTGCGCTTCGTCAATGGCAAACATGCTCAGCAGGCCGCGCTCGTACAGCGAATCGAGCTGGGCCAAAAAGCGCGGGTTGGTCACGCGTTCGGGCGCGGCGTACAACAGGGTAATCTCGCCACGCATCATGCGCTGCTCAACCGCATTGGCGTCCATGCCGTTCAGGCTGCTGTTCAAAAACGCGGCATCTACACCTGCTTCATGCAGCGCGCCTACCTGGTCGTGCATCAGCGCGATGAGTGGCGAGACGATGATGGACACGCCGTGCCCGGCCTGCTGGCGCGCAATGGCCGGTATTTGGTAACACAGCGACTTACCGCCGCCGGTGGGCATCAGCACCAGCGCGTCGCGGCCAGCAACCAGTTCGGCAATGGCGGCCTCTTGGTGACCGCGAAAAGACGCATAGCCAAAAATGTCATGGAGGATGGTGTGCGCGGCAGACAAGGGGCGAAAAGCAGGTGGGTGAATGGATAAATGCTACAAATTCAGTAGCTGCTCGCGCAATATCTACGCTGGGTGGTCTCAAATTCGATAGTCTATTTTACCGGTTCATTTAACCTGTTCACCCAGCCAGGCGTTGATTTGCTTTACCGCATCGTTACTGGCGCTGGCCAGAGCGCGCACTCCGCCTGCAGCGTCGGCGCTGGGGGCTGCGCTGCGGGCGCTGAAGCTGCGCTGGGCTATCAACTGGCCTGCACGCAGCAGCGTGGCGCGCAGGCGCACCACGCCGGCACTGGAGCTGGGCGCGTCAAATATTTGGCTGAACTCATCAAGCTCCAGCTTGAGTAACCAGGGCGTGCCAGCTTCTGCCGTGCTGACCACAGCGCGGTCTGCACTCAGGGTGTCGCGCAGGCGTTGCTGCACCAGCCGGGCCGGGGCCATGCTCCAGCGGGCCAGTGTGTAGGGGCGCAATTGCAGTGCGTCTGCGTAGCCCAGGCGGTAGAGCACGGCGGGGTTATCCAGCGCGGGTGCGGCTTCTACATCGGCCAATGCCAGCGCAGGTTTGCCTGCGGCTGGTGTGGGCGGCGCAGCCAGCACGGCAACAGGGCCAAAGTCGTACACCGCTTTGACAACGGGCGGCTGTGGCGTGGCGCAGGCAGCCAGCGTGGCTACCATGCCCCAGGTGCATATTTGGGGAATAAATAAGCGTTTAGCCAGCGTGGATATTGCGCGAGCAGCTATTAAATACATAGCGAGTAGTTTAGCGTTTAAAGTCCTGAGCATGGTGCGTCCTGTTAGGGTTTGGTAGTGTTGGCAGCCCCGGTGGGTGCCACAAAGCCGGGCTCGCCAGGGCCGGGCTGGGCTGCGCCGTTGCCGTAGATCAGGCTTTGCGGGTTGTCGCCCAAATTGGTCATCACGCGGTCAAAGTTGCGCACCGACTTGGCCGTGTCGTCTGCCGCGCGCGATATGCGCGGCAAGGTGGTGGCGCTTAAACTTTGTGCGCCCTGCACCAAAGCCGCGCTGCCTTGGGCTACCTGGTCCAGCACCCCGTCTTTTTCGTTCACCTTGTTGCCCAGCGCGGTCATGGCGGCGGCTGCGCGCGTGGCTTCTTGTGCGGTGCGGGTAGCTTCTTGCGCTGTTTTGTTAAATTCTGCTGCACTGGTTTGCAGACTCTTCATGGTGTCGGACGTGTTCTTTACCAGCAGGGGAATGTTGGCACGCTGCGGGCCAAACTGCGCGTCCAAAATAGCTTGCACCCGCTGCGACATATTGCCCATCTTTGTCGTACCCTGACTGGTGGACTGCAGCGCATCCACCAGTGCTTTTTGGTTCTCGGGCGACAGCAACTGGTTCATGCGCTTGGTGGTCTCTTCCACCTGCGCCAAAATATCGCCGCCCTGGTCGGTCAATTTGCTCAGCAAACCCCGGCGCAAGGGCAGCCGCGCGGGCTTGTTATTGCTGGTAGGCAGTGGTTCGGCAGACTTGCCGTCATCGTCCAGCTGCACATAGGCCAGGCCCGTCACGCCCTGGTAACCCAGCGTGGCGTAAGTGGACTTGCTAATAGGTGCGGTGTCGTCCACCATCAGCGTTACCAGCACATTGCCTTTGATGAGCGGGTCAAATTCAATACTGTCTACCTTACCCACCGACACGCCTCGGTAACGCACGGCAGACTGTGGCGACAGGCCGGTGACCGAGTCGCGGGTGGTCATTTCATACACGTCGCGCATTTTGTTGTCGCGGCTGAGCCAGGCGGCTAGTGCAATCACCAGTGCGCTGACCAGTAGCACAAATGCGCCAGCGGCGATAGCGTGCGATTTATTTTCCATAGGCACTCTCCTTGTTCATGTGTGGGCTTTCGTTTCCACGGTGCCCACGATATGGACGAGGGGGCTGACCTTGTCCAGCAAGCCAATAGCACGGTGCCCCCGTTCGCCCAAAAAGAAATCTTCAATAAACGGATGTTTAAAAGCGACCACCTCGCGTGGCGTGCCTTGCGTGATGACGCGCTGGTCGGCCAGCACCGCTACGCGTGTAGACAGCTCAAACAGCGTGTCCAGATCATGCGTCACCATCACCACGGTCAGGCCTAGCTCGCGGTGCAGGTTGCGCAGCAGGGCGCAAAACCCGTCGGCGCTTTCGGGGTCTAGCCCGGCGGTGGGTTCGTCCAGCAACAGCAGGGGAGGGTCCATGATGAGGGCGCGTGCCAGCGCCACACGCTTGACCATGCCGCCCGACAAGTCGCTGGGCATTTTGCTGGCTTGATTAGCCTGTAGCCCCACCATTTGCAGTTTGACCATCGCTGCATCGTAGATCAAATCTTGGGGCAGGGTACCCAGCTCGCGCAGCGCAAAGGCAATGTTGTCCAGCACGTTGAAGGCAGAGAACAATGCCCCGTGCTGAAACAGCATGCCCACGCGGCTGGCAGCCCCCTTGTTGCCCAGCTCGGACGCGGGCTGGCCCAGAACGTTCACGCTGCCGCGGTAGGGCTTTTCCAGCCCCAAAATTTGCCGTAGCAAGGTCGTTTTTCCCGAGCCTGAACCACCCACCAGGGACACCACTTCACCCCGCTTTATATGCAGATTGAGATTTTTGTGGATAACAACTTGCGCCTCAGGTGTTGTAAACACGGTAGACAAATTCTTAATATCTACCACCAGTTCATGGTCGTGCACAGCATCGTCAAAGGTCAAGGATGAGGCTAAGTGGCGCTGCTTGTTCATAAGCCAATATTCTTGAAAGCAATGGCAAACATGGCATCTACCAAAATCACCACCGTGATCGACGTGACCACCGACGCGGTGGTGCCTTGGCCCAGGCTTTCGGTGTTGGGTTTGACGCGCAGACCGTAGTGACAACCAATCACGGCGATCAGCGCGCCAAAAACGGCGGTCTTGCACAGGGCCAGTGTCAAATTGCTGGCGTTGACAGCGGCGGGTAGCGCATGGATAAAAAATCGGGGCGAAATATCCAGTGAAATATCTGCCGCCAACATGCCACCAGCGAGCGCCATGACCGTCGTCCACACACTGATGAGCGGCATGGCGATAGACAGCGCCAGGGCGCGCGGCATGACCAGGCGAAAGCCGTGCGCAATGCCCATCACCCGCATGGCGTCCAGTTCTTCGGTCACGCGCATCACGCCAATTTGCGCGGTGATGGCCGAGCCCGAGCGGCCTGCAATCAAAATGGCCGCCAGCATGGGGCCCAGTTCGCGTATCAGGGACACGCCCAGCAAATCGACAATGAACGAATCGGCACCAAACTGCTTGAGCTGTTGCGCGCTCAAATACGCCAGCACCACACCAATCAAAAAACCCACCAGGGCTGTAATGGGCAAGGCCGTGGCACCTATGCTGTACATATGCCCCGAAATATCGCGCCACGGCCCCTCGCGCGGGGCGCGAATCAGGCGGATGGTGTCTAAAAACAATTGCCCAATCAGGCGCGTGATGCCGCGCGCGTGCGAGACCACGACCAGCACCATTTCGCCCAGCGACAAGTACCGTTGCTTCAACGTGGGCCGGGCCGGTTGCGGGCGCAGGGTAGAAAATTGGGCCACGCTTTGCAGCACCGCACGCTGGCGTGGCAACACGTCTAGCTGCGCGGGCCAGGCTTGGCCCCAGTGGTTCCACAGCACCTGCGCGCCAATGTGGTCCATGTGGTCGATCTGGCGCAAGTCCCAGCCAGTCGTTGCACTGGGCCGCGCTGTGGCCAGGCTGGTTTGCAGATGCGCCCACTGATCCCGGTCACTCAGCTGCGCAGCCGTCCAGTGGCCCAGCACAGCCAGGGGCGTGCCAGTGGGCTGTGGGGTTGCTTCGATGCGGGGTTGGTGGGGGTTCATGCAAATACAAGCGTAGCGGCGATGGATGCTGAAGAGGAGTTAAAAAGGGAGCTTAGCCTTCGCATCGTACCGGGTAACGCGCCTTCATTTGCAAAGGCAGATTACACAGCGGTTAAACACAGCGGTTAAAACTACCCAGCACAGCATTAGCTTGCACCACCCCACACATTGCCCAAAGCCCGCCGCGCGCTGGTAATGACCATGTCATCGGCGCGTTCTGCCAAACACACAAAGCACAGCGTGCTGTCTAGCAATACTTTGTCGGCTATCACCAGGCCGCGCGCCTGCGATTCGCGGATGGCAATCGAGTCGCGTACCAGACTCAGGCCCACGCCCGAGCGCACCAGGTCCAGCATGCTGGCTTCCTGGTCTACCAAAGCCACGCGTTTGGGGGTAATGCCCAGGGGCGCAAAAACGCTAGTCAGCAGGCGGTAGTGCGCTGATGCAGGCGGCGTGGCGACCCAGGGCAGGGCGGCTAAATCACGCCAGCTTTTACCGCGCACCTGGGGGCCCCAGCCTGCGGGGGCCAGCACGCGGTAGGTGAAAGCGGTTAATGGTATTGCTATACATTCAGTAGCTGCTTGCGCACTATTGGTGCTGGTAATCAGCCTATTTTGTTGTATTTCTTGCGCCATGGCCAAATAGAAGCCTACGTCCAGCTCGCGTTTGATGATTTGCGCCAACACGTCGCCGCTCATGCTTTGGCGCAGCTCGGTTTCTACTTGCGGGGCTGACTCGACCAGTTGTTTGAGGAACTCGCCCAGCCGCGTAAATTCAGGGTCAAGAATGGTGCCAATGCGCAGTGTGCCGCGCACGGTGCTGTGCAGGCTTTGTGCGGCCTGGCCAAAGTCACCCAGCGCGGCCAGCACGCGTTCGGCTTGCGGCAGCAGGGCGGCGCCGTCGCGCGTCAGCGCCAGGCCTTTGGGGGTGCGCACAAAAAGTTGCAGACCCGACCGCTCTTGCAGCGCCTTGATTTGCAAGCTGACTGCAGGCTGCGTAAGATGCAAGCGCAGGGCCGCGCGCGACACATTGCCTTCACGTGCCACGGCGACAAAGGCTCTCAAAGATGGCAGGTCGTAAGGGTTTTGCATAGCGGCTTGTGTATAAGCTACGTTTATAACGTTATTTTGCATATTTCATTGGTAATAAGGCTTATTTCCCTGCAAAATTCAGACATTCAAAGTGAGAACCTTATGAGCATTGCAAATATTCAACATTACATCGGCGGCCAGGTTGCTGCCGGTACGTCCACCCGCACGCAAAGCGTGTTCAACCCCGCTACGGGCGCTGTGTCTGGCAAGGTGTCTTTGGCGTCTGCCAAAGATGTGGATGCCGCCGTCGCCGCTGCGCAAGCCGCCTTCCCAGCCTGGGCCGATGCGCCGCCTTTGAAGAGAGCGCGCGTCATGTTCAAATTTTTGGAGCTGGTCAATGCGCACCGCGACGACCTGGCCCGCATGATCACCGCCGAGCACGGCAAGGTGTTTACCGACGCGCAGGGCGAGGTATCACGCGGCATCGACATCATCGAATTTGCCACCGGCATTCCCCAGCTTTTAAAGGGTGACTACACCGAGCAGGTGTCCACCGGCATGGACAACTGGACGATGCGCCAGCCGCTGGGCGTGGTCGCAGGCATCACGCCGTTCAACTTTCCGGTGATGGTGCCGATGTGGATGTTCCCGGTGGCCATCGCTGCGGGTAACACCTTTATTTTGAAGCCCAGCCCGATTGACCCATCGCCTGCATTGTTCATGGCCGAGTTACTCAAAAAAGCGGGTCTGCCAGACGGCGTGTTCAACGTGGTGCAAGGCGACAAGGAAGCCGTAGACGCGCTGTTGGTGCACCCCGACGTGAAGGCTGTGAGCTTCGTTGGCTCCACACCCATTGCCAATTATATTTACGAAACGGGTGCACACCACGGCAAGCGGGTGCAGGCCCTGGGCGGTGCCAAGAACCACATGGTCGTTATGCCCGATGCCGACATTGACCAAACCGTCGATGCCTTGATCGGCGCGGCCTACGGCTCGGCGGGCGAGCGTTGCATGGCGATTAGCGTGGCGGTGTTGGTAGGCGATGTGGCCGACAAGATCATGCCCAAGCTGGCCGAGCGTACCAAGGCACTGAAGGTGCTGAACGGCACCAACCTGGCCGCCGAAATGGGCCCGATTGTGACCAAGACCGCCTTTGACCGCATCACCAGCTACATCGAGGT
>JAYVTG010000010.1:0-54009 GCA_043774625.1 Polaromonas sp.
ATGAGCCGCCCCGAGGGTTACCGCAAAGCACTGCGCTTGATGAAAACGGCCGAAAAATTCAAGCTGCCCGTCTTCACCTTTGTAGACACCCCCGGCGCCTTCCCCGGCATGGACGCTGAAGAGCGCGGCCAATCCGAAGCCATTGGCCGCAATATCTTTGAGATGGCCCAACTGGAAGTACCCATCATCACCACCATCATTGGCGAGGGTGGCTCAGGCGGCGCACTGGCCATTAGTGTGGCCGACCAGGTGCTGATGCTGCAATACGCCATTTACTCTGTCATTAGCCCCGAAGGCTGTGCGTCGATTCTGTGGAAAACCAGCGACCGCGCCCAAGACGCTGCCGAGCAACTGGGTATTACCGCTCACCGCTTGAAAGCGCTCGGTTTGATTGACAAAATCATCAGCGAACCCGTGGGGGGCGCGCACCGCGACTACAAGCAGGCCGCTGCCTTCTTAAAGCGTGGCCTGAACGATGCCTATCGCCAGATCAGCGACCTCAAGGTTAAAGAACTGCTGGACAAACGCTATGACAAGCTGCAAGGCTTTGGGCGGTTTACCGACACCAAGGCCGACAGCAAGTAGTCTTGGCGCGTCGTCGTAGGCGCGGCGCACACAGCTTAAGCTTCGGATGAGCAAGTCACCATTTACACGTTTGCGAAGTCTGAAATAGAAATTTGGAATTTTAAAGACTCAATCATATGAGTTCGCGCAGACCAACGAATCATATATTGACGGTGTAATTGACTATTTTCCAGACGATTAAACAGATTAACATTATGCGTAGATTCTCTTTTTGGTCTGGTAGTTTCCAAGTTGAATCTCCTGTGACCCACAATCTAAAGCTTGCTCACGTTAGTGGCATTGCGCCAATTGGATTCTTAGTTTTTTATTTGCCAATGTCTTTTTTCTTTTTTTGTATCTCGTTAGTGATGTATACAGATGCTAAGTGGCTTCAAATAGCTTCTGCTATTTTCTTTATAGCTGGCGTATCAGGTGTCATAGCATTGCGCACGAATATGAAAGAGTTGTCGTGTATTTTGAATACAGTGCAGCCAAGAGCTGGAATACTAAAAGATGGAATAGTGTCTGGTGACACATGTTGGGAAATTTCGGAGCAGTTAAGTTTCGAAGGTAAGACCCATGATAAGTATATTTGGTGGACGCGTTATCACTCTGGAATTTTCCCTAACAAAAAAGCCGATGTTTTTGTTTATCCCTTGAATGGTCGAGTTGCAGTTGAAGGTGAAAACGATATCGTCTTGGTAACTGTTGATGCTAAGAAGTTAATCGTATGAAAAGGACCTGCATTTGCCAAGGTAGTTTGCGTCGTAGTTCGCATGGCTGTCGTCTCTTTTTTTAATGATTGTCGATTTATGCTGCCTGAGTGTCTCGGTACGAGGATTTGTTCAGTTTTTCCTTAAGTTAGTCATTCGCCGCATTGCAACATGGCTGTAGCAATCCCATTAACTGCTTTGGTGCAAGCCCCTGTGGCTGTAGCCTACAGTGGTGGTGCGGACTCTACGGCTTTGCTGTTGCTGTGTGCACAGCAGTTTCCTGGCCAAGTGCACGCTATTCATATTCACCATGGTTTGCAGGCAGCGGCTGACGACTTTGCCGCGCACTGCGAGGTGTTTTGCAAGAATCTGGGCGTGGCTTTGCACGTGCTGCGCGTGCAGGCCGCCAACGCGCCAGGTGAAAGCCCCGAAGACGCTGCACGCAAGGCGCGCTATGCCGCACTTGCGGCCCAGGTACACGCTATCAACGCACTTTTACTAGAAAAACTGCCAATAGCCAGCGTGGAATATGCGCGAGCAGATATTAAAACTATAGCAATTGCCCAGCATGCCGACGACCAGGCAGAGACGCTGCTGTTGGCTTTAAGCCGGGGAGCAGGGTTGCCAGGCCTCTCGGGCATGCCTGCAGTGTGGCAACGGGGTGGTTTGACGTTTACCCGGCCACTGCTGAACACCAGTGCGCAAGACATTCGTGCCTGGCTGTCTGCACAGGGGCTGCAAGCGCGCCGTCCAGGCTCGCCCCATGTGGGGCAGGGCTGGGTAGAGGATCCGACGAATACGGACACGCGGTTTACCCGCAACCGCATTCGCCATACGCTACTGCCAGCGCTGGAAAAAACCTTTCCCCAGTTTAGGGAAACCTTTGCCCGATCAGCCAAAAATGCAGCGCAAGCCCAAGTGCTGCTTGCGCAAGTAGCTACAGAAGATATAGCAACGGTAGGCAACCCGCCCAGTATTGCACGGTTGCAAATATTAAGCCATGAGCGCCAGGCCAACGCGCTGCGCCATTGGCTTAAAACCAGCTATCAGGTTGCCCCCAGCGCCGCGCAACTGGCCGAGCTGCAAAGCCAGATTGCAGATTGCACGAATCGGGGCAAGCAAATCCATATCAAGGTGGCCAGTGGTTTTGTACAGCGGCAAGGTGATGTGTTGCAGTATTTACCCTAGGGCGGCTCTTTCTGCCTGCTAAAATCTAGGGCTTTGTTGCAAATGGGCGCTCAACCGGGTGCTGTTGCACGCAAAACTCCCCCTAACGTCTTTGCATTTCACACAATGGCTTTAATTGTTCATAAATACGGCGGTACGTCGATGGGTTCGCCCGAGCGTATTCGCAACGTCGCCAAGCGCGTGGCCAAATGGGCGCGCGCCGGTCACCAGATGGTAGTGGTGCCCAGCGCCATGAGCGGCGAAACCAACCGCTTGCTGGCCCTGGCCAAAGAGCTGGCACCCGCCAAACCCGACGAATCGACCAGCCGTGAGCTGGACATGCTGGCCTCTACCGGCGAGCAAGCCTCCAGCGCCTTGCTGGCCATTGCCCTGCAAGCCGAGGGCATGCTGTCGGTCAGCTACGCGGGCTGGCAAGTGCCGATTCGTACCGACAGCGCCTACACCAAGGCCCGTATCGAGAGCATTGACGACCAACGTGTACGCGCCGATTTGGCTGCAGGCAAAGTGGTCATCGTCACGGGTTTTCAAGGTGTGGACGCAGGCGGCAACATCACCACCCTGGGCCGTGGCGGCAGCGACACATCGGCTGTGGCCGTAGCCGCCGCCATGAAAGCAGCAGAGTGCCTGATTTACACCGACGTGGACGGCGTGTACACCACCGACCCGCGTGTGGTGCCCGAAGCGCGCCGCCTGCACACCGTGAGCTTTGAAGAAATGCTGGAAATGGCCAGCATGGGCAGCAAGGTATTACAAATTCGCTCAGTTGAATTTGCAGGCAAATACAAGGTCAAGCTGCGCGTGTTGTCCAGCTTTACCCCGTGGGACATTAATATTGTGGAAGAAGCCAAGTCTGGCACATTGATCACTTTTGAGGAAGACGAACAAATGGAACAAGCCGTCGTATCCGGCATCGCTTTTAACCGCGACGAAGCCAAAATTTCTGTACTGGGCGTGCCCGATAAGCCCGGTATCGCTTACCAAATTCTGGGTGCTGTGGCAGACGCCAATATTGAAGTGGACGTCATCATCCAGAACCTGTCCAAAGACGGCAAAACCGACTTCAGCTTTACTGTGCACCGCAACGACTTTGCCAAGACGATGGATTTGCTGAAAAGCAAAGTCGTGCCAGCACTGGGCGCGCAAGAAGTGGTGGGTGACGCGAAGATCTGCAAGGTATCCATCGTGGGCATCGGCATGCGCAGCCACGTGGGCATTGCCAGCAAGATGTTCCGTTCGCTCAGCGAAGAGGGCATCAACATCCAGATGATTTCGACCAGCGAGATCAAAACCTCGGTGGTGATTGACGAAAAGTATATGGAGCTGGCCGTGCGTGCGCTGCACAAAGCGTTTGACCTGGACCAGCCAGTGTCTTGACACGCACTGAAACGGGTCAGCGGTGCCAGCAATTCGCGCAATTACAGTGTCAATACCCAGGCAGCCAGCTTGGCGGCTTCGGCTTCGCTCACTTGCGTATTGGCAGGCATGGGAATAGCGCCCCAATTGCCTTTGCCGGGCGTGCTGCCTTTTTGGATGGTCGCAGCCAAGGCTTTCACCGCGTCGGCATTGCCTTTGTACTTGGCAGATACTTCTTTGTAAGAAGGGCCTACGAGTTTATTGTTTACGGAGTGGCAAGCCATACAGTTTTTGGCGGTAGCCAAAGCCTGGTCAGCAAACACAGGTGCGCTAACTGCAGAAATTGCAGTAGCCATAGTCGCCAAGATCACAAGTTTCAGTTTCATTGTCTTCCTTTGCATAGCCATAGAGCTTAAGATAGATACACAACGTCATTTTAGGGTTTTAGGTTGACTGCATTGCCGAAAATCAGCCCTGACACCCCCAAAACACCTCAAGTTAGCAGAATATTCTCAGCTTGTGACGTTTTTTAACCAATCTAATCGGAGTTAGTTATGTATTTCTTGGGCTTGGGCGTAGCTTTGTTGCTGATGAAATTTCTGGAAATTGGCCCCGTGGCAAGCTGGGATTGGGCAGACAAATGGTATTTGTTTGCTGCGCCCTTCATTTTAGCGGTGGCGTGGTGGTCTTGGGCAGACTGGTCTGGCCACACTAAAAAGAAGGCGATGGAGAAGATGGACGACGCCAAAAAAGCGCGGCTGGCAAAAAACCGTGATGCCCTGGGCTTGGGCCCAGCGCGCAATACCAGCAAGAAAAAATAGCTAATCAGCTGAATGCCAGCGCAGTATATGCGCAGGCAGCTATAAAAAATATAGCGAATGCATGGACCTTTGCGTCAGCTTAGTAGTTATCCAGCACCGCACCTTTGGACGCGCTGGACGCATTGAACGCAAATTTGGCCTGCACACCGCGTGTGTAACGCGGTGCTGGTTTTTTCCACAGGGTGCGGCGTTTTGCAAGCTCAGCATCGGTCACATTCAGCTGCAAAAGCAATTGTTTCGAATCAATCGTCACGCTGTCGCCGTCCTGGATCAGGG
The DNA here is from genome assembly GCA_043774625.1 of Polaromonas sp. Classification (GTDB taxonomy): domain Bacteria; phylum Pseudomonadota; class Gammaproteobacteria; order Burkholderiales; family Burkholderiaceae_C; genus JAAFIP01. Next base: position 4,916 of record JAYVTG010000010.1, read on the forward strand.
CGATATTGCCGCCCTCAGCCGCTTCGGGTGCCACGTGGCCCACCACCATGCCCCAGGTGCCGCCGCTAAAGCGCCCGTCGGTAATCAAACCCACCGTTTCGCCCATGCCAGCGCCAATCAGCGCGCCGGTGGGGGCCAGCATTTCGGGCATGCCGGGACCGCCTTTGGGGCCCAAGTAGCGCAGCACCATCACGTCGCCGTGGGTGATTTTGCCGTCCAAAATGGCTTTGAGGGCGGTCTGTTCGTCGTCAAAACACTTGGCGGGGCCAGTCATGACGGGGTTTTTGAGGCCGGTGATTTTGGCAACAGCACCCTCTGGACTCAGGTTGCCTTTCAAGATGGCCAGGTGACCCTCTTTGTACATGGCGTTGGCAATGGTGCGGATGCAGTCCTGGTCAGCGCGCGGCTCGTCAGGCACGTCTTTCAACACCTCTGCAATGGTTTGGCCAGAGATGGTGATGCAGTCGCCATGCAGCATGCCCGCGTTGAGCAACAGCTTCATCACTTGCGGAATGCCGCCCGCCTTGTGCAAATCAACAGCCAAATATTTGCCACTGGGTTTCAGGTCGCAAATCACGGGTACTTTTTTGCGCATGCGCTCAAAGTCGTCAATCGTCCACTCTACACCCGCTGCGTGGGCAATCGCCAAAAAGTGCAGCACGGCGTTGGTAGAACCACCGGTGGCCATGATGACGGCCACCGCGTTTTCAATCGCCTTCTTGGTCACGATGTCGCGCGGCTTGATGTCTTTTTTGATCGCCTCAATCAGCACCTTGGCAGACTCTTTGGCAGAGTTTTCCTTCTCGTCGTGCGGGTTGGCCATGGTGGACGAGTAGGGCAGGGAAATGCCCAGCGCCTCAAAGCTAGACGACATGGTATTGGCCGTGTACATGCCGCCGCAAGAACCGGTACCGGGTATGGCGCGCATTTCAATCTCGCGCAAATCTGCATCGCTCATGTTGCCTGCTGCGTTTTGGCCCACGGCCTCAAACACGCTCACAATGTTCAAGTCCTGGTCTTTATAACGGCCCGGCAAAATGGTGCCGCCATACACGTAAATGGCTGGCACGTTGGCGCGCAGCATGCCCATCAGGCCACCGGGCATGTTCTTGTCGCAACCGCCCACCACCACCACGCCGTCCATCCACTGGCCTTGCACGCAGGTTTCGATGCAGTCGCTGATCACCTCGCGCGAGACCAGTGAGTACTTCATGCCCTCGGTGCCCATGGCCATGCCGTCGCTGATGGTGGGCGTGCCAAACACCTGCGCATTGCCGCCTGCTTCTTCAATGCCCGCAATGGCGGCATCGGCCAGTTTTTGCAAACCACTGTTGCACGGGGTAATGGTGCTGTGCCCGTTGGCCACGCCGACCATCGGTTTGCCAAAGTCTGTTTCTTTGTAGCCCATGCCGTAGTACATGGACCGGTTGGGCGCGCGGGCCTTGCCTTCGGTGATGTTGGCAGATCGCAGGGCGTTTGTGATGGGGATGATTTTTTGTGTCATGGTTGTGAGCGAATAAATGCGGGGTTCGACAGAAAATAGGTTCAACTCGTATTCTAGGCGCTTGTGCTGTGAGGCTGCGAGTGCCCGAGGCTGGCTGCGCGGATACCTTCGTGTCCTCCGCCAGGGTGTAGGTCTTGGCTTCTTGTCAGCTTTTGTACCTGGCTCCCCCTTTTACCTACGGTATTCGCGCAGCCAGCCTCGGGGACTCGCAGCCTCACAGCACAAGCGCTCCCTGCAATTGCAAGCCAAGCAGTCAGCCTACAGCATCTACATGCCCTGCGAGTTTTCAGGCCAGCGTTGAAGCCACTTCATGTACCGCCTCAACAAACGGGTTGACGATACGCACACTGCCCACGGTTTGCTGGTGCTGCATGTCTTCTGAATACACGGTAGTGCAACCGGCTTGCTGTGCGGCGGCCAAGATCAAGCTGTCGTAAAAACCGTAGCTGGTGTCTTGCTTGATTTGCAAAGCTTGCGCCAGCAGCTCGGTACTGGCGGGTACCCGGTTCATAGGCTCCAAAAAATGGCTGATGAAAGCCATGATGTTGTCGGTGGGCAGTGTCATACGCCGCACATTGCTGGCCACGTTACAAAACTCTTGCAGCACCTGATAGCTAACGATGCCCAGGCCCGAGCTTGCGCCATAGGCCAACAAGTCTTTGGCGCGCTCTTGCTTGCGCGGCTCGCGGGTGTCAAAGCAATACAGCGAGATATTGGTGTCGAAAAATATACGCTCGGCCATGTGTGCTGCTGTATGTGCTACTTGTGTGCGCTGGTTATGGGTTCAAGCGGCCAAGCATGCGCTGCTCGCGCTCGTTCAAGGCATCTCGCGCAGGGGCACGCTGTGCAGGTGGCGTAAATTGCAGGTCAACGGGAATGTGGCGCTGGCCTGGCGCGGGCGTGGTGATGTGGTCCAGCAAATTGCGCATCCGCGCTTGCTGTACGTCCAACCCTTGCTGCCGCACAAAGCTGCCCAACCACTGGCGAAACTCTTCATTCAGGGTGGTGCCGCGCGCACGCGCCAAATCGCGGGCTTGCGCAATCAGTTCGTCTTTGGCGCTGAAGGTAATGTTTTGCATGTATGCAGTGTACACGAAATATTATCGTGTACAAAATATTGAATGCGGTCAAATTTTTCTACAGTTACGGCACAATGCGGGCATGCTGATTCACCCTCAAATTGATCCCGTCGCCTTGCAACTGGGCCCCCTGGCCATCCACTGGTACGGCCTGACGTATCTGGCCGCGTTTGCCTTGTTTGTGTTTTTGGGCATTCGCCGTTTGGGGCATGAGCCTTTTGCGTCGATCACAGGCGCAGGCGCCTGGAGCCGCAAAGACGTAGAGGACATCTTGTTCCTTGGGGTGATGGGTGTCATTTTGGGTGGGCGCATTGGCTATTGCCTGTTTTATAAGCCCGCGTACTACGCCAGCCACCCGCTGGAGATCTTTTATGTGTGGCAAGGCGGCATGAGCTTTCATGGCGGCATGCTGGGTGTGGTGGTGGCAGAAATGTGGTTTGCCCGCTCGCGCAAGCGGCCATTGTTGCAGGTGGCAGATTTTGTAGCGCCGTGTGTGCCTACGGGGCTGTTGATGGGCCGCGTGGGTAACTTTATCAACGGCGAACTGTGGGGCCGCTTGGCTGACCCGTCACTGCCCTGGGGCATGGTGTTTCGCGGCGCGGGCGATGCGCCACGCCATCCGTCACAGGTCTACCAGATGCTGATGGAAGGCTTGCTACTGTTTATCTTGCTGTGGCTGTATGCGCGTAAAGAACGTAAACCAGGCCAAGTGGCGGCTTTCTTTTTGGTGGGTTACGGCATTTTTCGCTTCATTGCCGAATTTTTCCGCGAACCAGACGCGCACTTGGGTTTGCTCAGCCTGGGCATGAGTATGGGGCAATGGCTGTGCGTGCCGATGATTCTTGGTGGCGTTAGCCTGTGGCTGTGGGCGCAGCAGCAAAAAACTGGAAAATAGTGCTGTTGCCAGCGCAGAATAAGCGCAGATAGCTATTAAAACTATAGCAAAAATTTGCTATAGCTATTATGCATAAATAGTCAAACCAGTACGCGATTAAATGCCTGTACCATACTAAAACCGTAATTTAACTAGTTAGAGACAAACATGACTGCTTTTGACCATCTGAACCATCCCATCTCCCGCCGTAGCCTAGTGCAGTGCGCCATTGCGGCTTCTGCAGGCTCAAGTCTAGCTACGTTTACCGTAGCATCTCACGCACAAACTGCATGGCCCTCCAAGCCAGTCACCATGATTGTGCCGTTCCCCGCGGGCGGCGGCACCGACGCGTTTGCGCGCCCCTTGAGCGCGCAGTTTGCCAAGCTGACCGGTCAGCAACTGATTATCGATAACAAGGGCGGCGGCGGCGGAACGGTGGGTGCAACCATTGCAGCCAAGACCACACCAGATGGCTACAACCTGTTCATGGGGGCGGTGCACCACACCATTGCGCCCAGTGTTTACCCTAAATTGGCATACGATTTGCAGAGCGATTTTGTGCCCTTGATCTTGGTGGCGCGCGTGCCCCAGGTGCTGGTGGTTAACCCGCGCAAAGTACCTGTTCAAACCTATAAAGAGTTTATCGAGCTGGTTAAAAAGAACCCCGGCAAACTCAACTACGGTTCTGCAGGCAGCGGTACTTCGCACCACCTGGCGGGGGAGCTTTTCAAGCAGCAGACCGGTACCTTCATCACGCACATTCCGTACCGTGGCGCGGGGCCAGCGCTGCAAGATTTGATTGGCGGCAGCGTGGAGATGATGTTTGACGGTCTGGGTTCATCGGCCAACCACATCAAGGGTGGGCGCATCAAGGCGCTAATGGTATCGGGCACCAAACGTAACCCAGCGTTCCCCGACGTGCCCTGTGCGGCAGAGTTGGGTTTGAAGGACTACAACGTGACAACCTGGTATGGGTTATGGGCTCCCAAGGGTGTTCCTGCAGATGTGCAAGCCCGCATTATCGAAACGACCCGTGCTGCCTGCCTGACGCCTGAATGTCGCCAGGTATGGGCGGCCCAGGGCGCGGAGTTTTCTGACCTGCAAGGTGGTGCTTTTGGTGGATTTGTTTTGCTCGAAACGATGAAGTGGGCCAAAGTAGTCAAGGCGGCAGGCGGCGTCAAGATTGATTGATCTGCAGCGTTTCGGGCATGTTGCCACCATCACGCTGAACAAGCCGACGCGGCGCAACGCCATGTCACGCCAAATGTGGCGGGCATTGCGAGAGGTGGTGCAGGCTGAGAGCGAAGGCGCTGTACGCTGCATCGTCATCTGCGGCACGGACGGGCATTTTTGCGCAGGCGGCGACATTTCTGAATATCCCGAGTTTCGTTTTGACCAAGCAAGCCTGCGCCATTTTCATGAAGAAGAAGTTGCGCCTGCCTTGCACGCGCTGCTGGCGTGCAACATACCCATCGTCGCGCAGATAGACGGCAATTGCATGGGCGGTGGGTTAGAGATTGCAGCTTGTTGCGACATTCGTATTGCAGGGCAGAGCGCGACGTTTGGTGTGCCGATTGCCAAGCTGGGTATGCCCATGGCACCGCAAGAACTGGCCATTGTGCTGCGCGCAGCGGGCGAGGCCACAGTGCGCGAGATGCTGCTGGAGGCGCGTGTTTTCGATGCTGCGCAAATGCAGTCGCGCGGTTTTGTGCAGCGCGTAGTACACGACGCCGATGTGGCTGGCGAAGCGCAGGCTACTGCCAAGCGCATTTGCGCGCTCAGCCCTCTGGCTGCACGGCTCAACAAGCAGGCCATGCGAGTATATTACCAATCAAATATGCCAGTAGCCAGCGTAGAATATGCGCAAGCAGCTACTAAAAATATAGCAAATACGTATCGCTATGCCGCGCATGCCGAACATATCGAAGGCATTACAGCCTTCCTTGAAAAACGAACCGCCAAGTTTTAAGACCATGGACAATAAAAATCTTTACGCCAACCTGCGTGCGAACTTTCCCGCTGATCTGGATGCCAGTGCCGTAGAAACCGACAACGGTTTGACCTATTCCTGGCGCGACCTGGACCGCGCATCGGCCATGATGGCGAACTTGTTCGCATCACTGAAATTACCCCAAGGTGCACGCATAGCCGTGCAGGTAGAAAAGTCTGTCGAAGCGATGGTGCTGTACTTGGCTACGCTGCGCGCGGGCTATGTGTTTTTACCGCTCAACACCGCTTACCAAAGCAGCGAGATTGAATATTTCATCACCAATGCACAGCCGTCGGTGGTGGTGTGCAGCAGCAAAAACTTTGGCTGGGTCAGTAAAATCGCCTTCCAGGCTGGCACGCAAAGCGTCTTCACATTGGACGACGATCGCACAGGCACGCTTTTGGAGCGGGCTGCACATTGCTCTGATAATCATAGCTGCTCGCGCAATACCGACGCTGACCTGGCAGCTATTTTGTACACCAGTGGCACCACAGGGCGCAGCAAGGGTGCGATGCTTAGCCACGGTAATATGCTGAGCAATGCCTTAACCCTGAAGGACTATTGGGGTTGGCAAAAAGACGATGTTCTGATCCACGTGCTGCCCATTTTCCATGTGCACGGCCTGTTTGTTGCTATCCACGGCGCTTTAATCAACGGTAGCAAGATGCTGTGGTGCACCAAGTTCGACCCGAAAGTCACCATTGCACTGATGCAAAAGGCCACCGTCTGTATGGGTGTTCCCACGCTGTACGTGCGCATGTTGGCCGAGCCATCACTCACCAAAGACGCGACCCGCAACATGCGGCTTTTCATCGCTGGTTCTGCCCCGCTCTTGAAAGAAACTTTTGACGAATGGCATAGCAAAACGGGCCACACCATATTGGAACGCTATGGCATGAGCGAAACCGTCATGCTCACGTCCAACCCCTACGCTGCTGATAAACGCTACCAAAACCAGAGCGTTCGGCGCCCATCTACCGTGGGTTTCCCATTGCCTGATGTGCAGTTGCAGGTGTGTGGCGACGACGGCAATGAGTTAAAGACAGGCGAGATCGGCGGCATCCAGGTCAAAGGCCCCAACGTGTTTGTAGGCTACTGGCGCATGCCCGAGAAAACGGCAGAAGAATTTACCGCAGACGGTTTTTTCAAGACAGGTGATGTAGGCAAGGTGGACGAGCGTGGCTATGTTCACATCGTGGGCCGCAGCAAAGACCTCATCATCAGCGGTGGTTACAACGTCTATCCGGCAGAGATTGAAGGTGTCATCAACGACATGCCCAGTGTGGCTGAAAGTGCCCTGGTTGGCGTGCCGCACCCAGACTTTGGCGAGGTGGGCGTAGCGGTGTTGATCGCCAAGCCGGGAACCAAACTTGACGCAGAAGCAATTCTTGCGTCCTTGAAGAAAAATCTGGCCAACTTCAAAATCCCCAAACGCTGCTTTGTCGTAGACGAACTGCCGCGTAACACCATGGGCAAGGTACAAAAGAATCTGCTGCGTGAACAGTATAAAAACGTGTTTGCCAAATAGGCTTTACACCGTTTGCTGCAAGCGCGACGCGGTGTGCAGGCCCATCACGCCAATCACGATCAGCGTGATGCTCACCAGCTTGATTGCGGTGCCGGGTTCTTTAAAGTACAAAATGCCTATGGCAGCGGTAGCCACCGTGCCTACGCCAGACCACACTGCGTAGGTCACGCTCAAATCCAGAGTTTTGGTGGCAAAGGTATTGCAGACAAACGCCATGGCATAGCAGGCAAACATGCCGACAGACGGTGCCAGATTGGTAAAGCCATGCGACAACTTCATGCAGGTGGTGCCCACAATTTCAAACGCGATAGCAATGCTGAGTAGCGTCCATGCTTGAGAAAATGAAGGCGTGAAGGAGTGTAAGAAATTGACCATGTGCAGCGACTATATGCGATAACTGTTTGTCTGTAAAAGCATCCTGCATCTACAGCTTATTGTTATCCCCTATGCAGACCTATAACGAAGTTTCGATTGAAAAATACCGCAGTAAGGCGGACCACTACGATGCGTCGGCAGAGTTCACCATGCCTTTGCGCAAGCGCACGGTTGCATTGCTGAACTTGAAGCCTGGCGATGTGGTGTTGGATGTGGGTGCTGGTACGGGTCTTAGCTACCAGCTTTTGATCAATGCTGTGGGCCCCACGGGCCGTGTGCTGGCTTTTGAGCAAAGCCCCGAGATGTTTTCTCTGGCCCATGCCCGTGTGCAAACCCAAAACCTGATGCCTGTATGGCATACCCGCAGCGCTGCCGAGGCCGTGATACTGCCCGAGCTCGCAGACGCTGTGTTGTGGAACTATGTGCACGACATTTCACGAACGCCACAGGCTATAGAAAACATCATGCGCCAGGTAAAACCCGGTGCGCGCATTGCCATGGCGGGTGTGAAGTTCTTCCCTTGGTGGACAGGCCCGCTCAATTTGCTGGCCTGGGCCAAAAACCGACCCTACAACGCCAAGGCGGCAGACCTATGGGCACCGTGGGACATTGTGCAAAGCTATTGCAGCAGTTTTCATCGCCAAAGTACGATGTGGGGTATGGGCTACATCGCGTACGGTGTCAAAAAGCTTTAGCCGTCAGTGTCAACGCAAAACCAGTACGGGAATGGTGGAGTGGGTCAGCACGTCCAGCGTCTCACTGCCCAGCAGCAAACGCTTAAAGCCCTTGCGGCCATGCGAGGCCATCACAATCAACTCGCATTTATGCTTTTTAGCCATGGCCAAAATACTGACAGCTGCAGAGTCTGACTTGCTGGTAAGTGCCTGCACCATTACCTGCGCTGCCTGGCCTGCTTTTTTTACAGCATCTACCACGGCTTGGCCTTCTGCGGTCCATTGCTTTTCTATGCGCGCCATCTCGCTGGGTGCCAGCACGACAGCGCCTTCAAAATAACTGGTCGGGTAACGTGGCACTACGTTCAGTGCAATTACCTCGGCGTCCAGACTGGTAGCCAGTTCAATACCTGCCTTAACTGCTTTTTTGGACAAGGCTGAGCCGTCAGTGGCTATCAAAATACGCTGGTACATGGTGTGCTCCTGTAAAAGTAGATGACCCCATGGTCTCGCATTGCATTGAGCTGTGTCTTGACCTGGATCAACTTTTATCAAGAATGGTGCGACGTTGCATACCTTGCTAAAAACCCCGTTACTGACATGCCATGGCTTGTAATGCCTCGGGTTTAAGAATACGCAAACGCCGGTTGTTCACCTGCACAATACCGCTTTCATCCAACTTGCTTAGCAGTCTACTGACGGTTTCAAGCTTCAGGCCCAAGTAGCTGCCAATGTCTTGCCGGGTCATGCGCAGCACCAGTTCTTTGTCTGAAAATCCTCGCGCGTGAAGGCGTTGCAGTAAATTCACAAGGAAGCTGGCCAGCTTGGTCTCTGCTCGCATACTGCCCAACAGCAGCATCACATCATGCTCGCGCACAATTTCTTTGCCTAACACGTGGTGTACATGGTGCTGTAGGCTGGCCAATTCGCGTGCCACAGCCTCCAGGTGGTCAAAAGGGATGACGCACACCTCAGAATCTTCTAGCGCAACCGCGTCGCAGTTGTGTCTGGTAGCGTGAATACCATCCAACCCTATCATCTCGCCCGTCATTTGAAACCCGGTTACTTGTTCGACACCAGCTTCTGTACGCAAGGCGGTTTTGAAGAAGCCGGTACGTATCGCGTAAAGAGCGGTAAATGCCTGGCCGTTATGAAACAAGGTGCTGCCTTTGGCCACATGACGGCGAATGCTGACTATGCTGTCGATACGGGCCATGTCTTCATGGCTCAAGCCCACAGGCATGCACAGGCTGCGCAGACTACAGTTGGAGCAGGCAAGCTGGATGACGGGGATTTTCATGTCGAGCCGATCTGCTGAGAACAACAAACTTGAGCTTACTCCTAACCTGGGCTTTTTGCACTATGGGGCAGAGTGGCTAAAAATACTCCCACCAGGGCAATCGCAAATGCCAGCAACTGCGTAATGCCCATGCGTTCGCCCAGTAGCAACACACCTACCGCAGCCGCGCTGATGGGCAGCATGACGGTAAACACACCTGCTTGCGATGCCGGCACGGTTTTTAAACCCGTCATCCACAGCCACACCGTCCACACACTGGCAGCTACGGCATAGAAAATAAGCAGCACCCAAATGCTCGGTTGCACAGTGCTGAAGTTGAACTGTTGCGCCTGGTAAATGCCCAGTGGTGTGACGAGAAAAAAGCCCCACAGATTGATGAGCGAAGCAATGCGTTTGGGGCCGACTGCACCCGTGAGCTTCTTGCCAATGACCGCGTAAGCAGCCTCGCATATGACGGCGGCGAAAATGAGCAAGTTACCCAGTAATGTGGTGTCCATCCAGGGTAAAAATGGTATGTGCGCCGGGGTTGTGGTGTCAACAAGCGGCGACGGGACAGGAGCTGACTTGACTATGGAAACCAAAGCAATGCCTAACACCGCACAAGCCACTGCAGCCCACACCCGTAGCCCTATGCGTTCACGCAGAAATATCCAGCTGAGCAATGCCACGCAGGCGGGAATACTGGCCATGATGACACCTGTGGCTACCGCACTGGTCATACTCACGCCGTAGAGCATGCAGATGGAGAACATAAAATTACCCAGAAAAGACTCCAGAAACAGCAACCGTTGGGTCTGCGCGGTCATTACGGGTTCATTAGCGGGTTTGCGCAGCCAGTGCAGCATGGCCAAGCCACCTATCCCAAAACGCAGCCAAGCCAGCAAAAAGACGGGGAACACCGCTACCAGCGATTTAGACAGGCCCACATAACTGCCCACCAAAGCCATGGACAGGGCAAGACATGAGAAAGCAAAGTACCGGGTGGTGGTAAAGGCGGTCATGCAGGCGGAAGTTATGGATGCACAATGCAAGTTTTATAGTTACACAGCATCATGCCAGAGACACCAGCCACACAGCAGACAGAGCGATTATTTTTCGTATACGGTACGCTGCGCAAGGGTGACGACAACGACATTACCCGTCTGCAGCCCGCGCCACGCTTTGTGGGGCCAGCGCAGATAGCTGGCACGATGTTCCATCTGGGTGGCTATCCGGGCGTAACTTTAGGTGGGCAGGGCGACATTGTGGGTGAGGTGTATGCGGTGAGCCCTGCGCTGGAAAAGATACTTGATGCGATTGAATCGCAATACCCTGCTCAGGCAGACGAATACTTCAAACGCGCTATTCGCGTTTTGGTAAACGACTTGTGGCTAGACTGCGCTGTGTACGAAATCAACCCGAATTACGCAGTTGGCAAGCCGGTGATTGCCAGTGGCGACTGGGTAAAAGATCGTTGAAAAATTTGTTACCAACTGATAATGCTGCGCACTTGCCAGCCAGCACGGGTAGCACAACCATGATAGGCTACACAGCATTGTTCATGCACTAGCTGGAGACACCATGCCGCATCTTATTGCTTCGATAGACGGTGCCTTGATCAAGCAGATCTACCTGACCCAGGATCGTACGACGCTGGGTCGGAGTGAAGACAATGACATCATGCTGCCCGATTTGGCCGTGAGCAACCAACACTGCGTGTTTGAGCTCAAAGGCATTGCCGACGTATTTGTGCAGGACTTGGGTAGCACCAATGGCACCTTTGTCAACGGCAGGGCGGCAAAATACCAAAAACTGCAAGACCAGGACGTGCTGCACATTGGGCGCTTCAAGTTCCAGTACTACGATGCGTCCGAGATGCCGCATGCCGAACCCACTACCATGGCTATGCCACTGCAAGGCATGGAGGTGATAGAGGAACAACAAGCCATCTTGAAAGTACTGACTGGCTCATCCGCCGGACTGGAGATGGCGGTAGTCAAAGCCGTCGCGACCCTGGGCCAGCCAGGTGTGGCCGTAGTGTCGATTGCGCATCGCAGGCAGGGCTATTTTGTATCCCTGGTAGAAGGCGGCATAGACCCGTGGCGTGTGCCCAAGCTCAACGGAAAACCCATCACGTCCAATGTTGTGCAACTGCATGACTACGATGTGCTGGAGGTTGCGGGGACGAGTATGGAGTTTTTATTGAAGCCCTGACGTCATCGCAGATTGGGTGACGATCAGTTTATATTTGCTATACATTCAGTAGCTGCTTGCGCATATTCCACGCTGGCTTTTGGCATAAATCACTGTAAAAAGTCTTCAATCAGCTGCGCCAGCGCCTGCGGTTGGTCGTGGTGCAGCATGTGGGCTGCGTCTTCAATGACGGCGTGCTGCACCGTGGGCACAGACTTTAATCGCTCGTGGTATTGGTCTAGCGTGTACTTGCCTTTGTACCAACCGGTGAGCGAGTCGTCGGTGGCTACAACGCTCAGCAGGGGCGCGGTAATGCGGGCGTAGCAGGCCAGCACTTCTTCTACACGGTACAACTGGGCGTTGATGATCTTGTGCGCTGCATCGCCCAAAATTTCCCACTTTGTTGAACCGTCAGCCTGTACTTTGGGTGCAGCCCAGTGCTGGGCCAACCAGTCGGCCTTGTCTTGGCTCAAACGCGGGTTGGTTTTCATCAAACGGCGGGCCACGCCTGCTGCGTCGTCATAGGGGCGCATCGCCATGTCGCCTTGGTGCAGGGCTTTGATGTCGTCCATCCATTTGGCGTAGCGCCCTGGTGCCTGTGCAGACACCGTCTCGGGCATGCCAAAGCCTTCTAGGTTGATGAGGCGGCGAATGCGCTCGGGGCGACTGCCTGCGTACATCATCACCACATTGCCACCCAGGCTGTGGCCCAACAGGTCTACGGGTGCGTTGGGGCTGTAGTGGTCCAGCAAAAAGTCCAGGTCTGCCAAATAGTCGGCAAACCAGTAATTGTCCGTCGCTGGCCCTGTTGTCAGGCCGTAGCCGCGCCAGTCGGGCGCTATCACGTAGCGGTCTTGTTGCAGGGCATCGACCACAAACTGGAAAGACGCGCCTACGTCCATCCAGCCATGCACCATGACAAGCGGTGGCACGTTAGCACGGGGCGTGCCCCAGGTGCGAACGTGGTAGTGGTGGCCGCGCAGGGGCACAAATTGCGAAGTAGAAGTCTTGGTAATTGCGTACATTTGGGTGATGATACGCAAGAGCAGGGCGCATGCACGCCCCGCGCGTCGTACACGAGACAATTCCTATTTAAAAACCATGCAGACAAACCCGCCAGCCAACGACCATTACCACTGCCTGTACAACAACTTTTACTGGCAGGTGCCCGAGTTTTTTAACATGGCAGATGCGTGCTGCCGCCGGTGGGTGCAGCAGCCTGGCGCTATTAAAAGAGTAGCTGTTCGCGCATATTCCACGCTGGCATTAGGCCAAAAAGACTCCCAAACCTTAAGTTATCAGGCACTTTTTGAGCAAGCCAACCAACTCAGCCACGTGCTGACCCGCCTGGGGGTGCAGCGTGGCGACCGGGTGGCCATTGTCATGCCGCAGCGCTTTGAAACGGCGGTAGCCTACATGGCGGTACTGCAAATGGGCGCGGTGGCCGTGCCCTTGAGTATGCTGTTTGGCCCCGACGCGCTGCAATTTCGCCTGCAAGACAGCCAAGCCGTGGTCGCGATTTGCGATGAAAGCAGTATTGAGAATATGGTGCAAGTGCGCAAAAAATGCTCTGCCCTGCGCACGCTGTTGGGTGTAGGTGACGCGGCCAGCGAGACGGAGCTGGATTACAGCTTTGAATGCGAACTGATGCCCACAGACTTTGCAGCCGCAAAAACCAAGGCAGACGAGGGCGCCGTGCTGATCTACACCAGTGGCACCACGGGGCCGCCCAAGGGCGCGCTGATCCCGCACCGCGCCTTGCTAGGTAACCTGACCGGCTTTGTGGCTAGCCAGAACTGGTTTGGCTTTGATGCTATGAAAAACGAGTCGTCTACAGCGGTTTTTTGGAGCCCCGCAGACTGGGCCTGGACGGGTGGTTTGATGGACGCGCTGCTGCCCACCCTGTATTTTGGCCGCGAAATCATCGCCTACAACGGCCGCTTTAGCCCCGACGTGGCCTTTGACATTTTGCAAAAGCACCGGGTTACACACACGTTTTTGTTTCCCACCGCGCTCAAGGCCATGATGAAGGCTTACCCGCATCCGCGTCAAAAATTCAGGCTACAGCTAGAGGCCTGCATGAGCGCGGGTGAGGCCGTGGGCGACGCGGTGTTTGCCTATTGCCGAGACGAGCTGGGTGCGGGGGTGAATGAAATGTTTGGCCAAACCGAGATCAATTACATCGTAGGTAATTGCAACAAGTTTTATCCAAGCAAACCGGGCAGTATGGGCCGCGCCTACCCAGGCCACCGCGTAGCCGTGATAGACGACGCTGGCAAGCCATGCCCCGTGGGCGTTGCAGGTGACGTAGCCGTGAACCGCTACGACATACACGGCCACCTGGACCCGGTGTTTTTTTTGGGGTACTGGAAGAACGACGCGGCTACAAAAAGCAAATACACCGGCGACTGGTGCCGCACGGGCGACTTGGCCACGCAAGACGCGGGCGGCTACCTGTGGTACCAGGGCAGGGCGGACGATGTGTTCAAGGCTGCTGGCTACCGCATAGGCCCTAGCGAGGTAGAAAACTGCCTGGTCAAACACCCGGCGGTTGCCAACGCCGCCGTGGTGCCCAAACCCGACAAGGAGCGCGGAGCCGTCGTCAAGGCCTATGTGGTGCTTGCTCCTGATTTTATAGCTGCTCGCGCATATTCCACGCTGGCAAATGGCCAAAATAGCTTGCAAATGTATGACGCAGACCTGATTTTGAGCATTCAGGCCCATGTCAAGGGCCAGCTTGCCCCGTACGAATATCCTAAAGAAATTGAATTCATCGACGCACTGCCCATGACGACCACCGGCAAGGTGCAGCGGCGTGTGCTGCGGCTGCAAGAAGAAGACCGGGCTAGACGCTCACGGTCTTGAGCTGGCGCGCGTTTTTGATCTGGCTGGCGTGTTGGTTGTAAACGTCTAGCCAGCGAATGATCTCCAGCCTGCCGTCCAGATGTTCTACCAATGCTGTGCAACTTTCTACCCAGTCACCATCGTTGCAGTAGGTCAGCCCGTTGATCTGGCGAATTTCTGCGTGGTGAATGTGACCACACACCACGCCGTCCACGCCCTTGCTTTTGGCGTCATTGGCTACCACCTCTTCAAAGCAGGATATATAGCTTACTGCATTTTTAACCTTGAGTTTGAGATAGGCAGACAGTGACCAGTGCGACCAGCCAAACCAGCCGCGCACTACGTTCAAGGGGCGGTTCAGGCGCAGCACCATCTCGTAGGCAAAGTCCCCCAGATGTGCGAGCCATTTGGCGCACAGCACTACGTTGTCGTACTGGTCGCCGTGCAGTACCAGCAATTTTTTGCCGTCTGCGGTAATGTGAATAGGGTTGTTTTGAATTTCTATATCCCCAAATGCCATATCGTAGTACTGCCTGGCAAACTCGTCGTGGTTGCCAGGTACGTAAATGATCTTTTGCCCTTTGCGCGCCTTGCGCAGCAGTTTTTGCACCACATCGTTATGTGCCTGTGGCCAGTACCAACTGCGCTTGAGCCGCCAGCCATCTACGATATCACCCACCAGGTAGTAGGTGTTGGCATCGCAGTGCTTTAAAAAGTCCAACAAAATGTGCGCCTGGCAGCCCTTGGTTCCCAGGTGTACGTCGGAGATAAACACGGTACGCACCTTCAGCCGTGCAACCGTGTCGTCAGGGCCTGAAAATAATGCGTGGGGTATGTCGTTGGGTTTCATGCGGTCTGGCTCCACAGGCTTTCCACCAAGGGGCGGTGGGCATTGGGCGCGTGCAAATCAGTTTTGCCTATCCATTGGGCTACAGCGGCAGCCACATTGGGGTATTTTTTGGGTGCCATGTTGTCGGTATTCAAGAATTGGCGAATAGCGTGATGGTCCAGTGTGTCCATCGACTGGCCCAAGCCGTTTTGTACCAAGGCAGCTGCATTGCACTGCTGTTCAAACTGTCTATTTACGGGCCGCACCAGCAGTTTTTTGCCCAAATGCAAAGCTTCGCTTGGTAATTCAAAACCGGCATGGCAAATCACGCCGGCACAGCGCTTCAAGTCTGCAATAAAGGTGGTACGCCCAAAGGGGTGCAGAGTCACATTGCCGCGCCGTTCAATACCTTGCACATCGGCATAAAAGTGAAACTGGTGCGAGCTAAAGTGCGCCAGGGTTTTGCACACCTCGTCTTTGTCCTCAAAGGGCAGGTTCACTACGATCAAGCGTGGGTCGCAGTTTGCGCTATTGGTCAAACCCGGTTCAATCACGGGTGGCAAAATGGGTTGCCCGAAATGGTGCCAGTGCAAACCCAGGTGGAACTGGGTGGGCGCGTACCAGCGCATGACCGCACGTGCAAAATAATTGCCGGGTTGCTTGGGTGTGTCGTAATAAAAAGCCGCTTGGTGCGAGATGCCTATGCTGGGTTTTTTCTGCAGTGTGGCTGCCCAGGCGGTGATCGGTTCAAAGTTGGAAATCACCACATCGTAAGGCGTCAAGTCCAGTGCCCGTATGTCGCGAATCAGCTCTAAGGGTTTGGTTTGCAATGCAGTTTTGACATAGCTGACCTGCCCACCTTCCACCACAAAGGTCAAGCCGCGCCGATCGCTGTGCGGTTCAAAAGCCTGGTAGTCCCAAAAGCCAGCCCGTGGAGCGCCACTGAACAGCGTGGTGACATGGTGCCCAGCCGACTTGAGTGCTTCGATCAACAGTCGCGAGCAGCTAATGTACCCGTTACCGGTAGTTTGTACACCGAACAAGATTTTCATTTGTATGCCACCTATGCCTAAAGAGCCGTGGATTAAAGAACCCTTGCTATGCTATGTGCAGCAAATGACAAGATCATGACCGCTGCGTGACGGTTTGATGTCGGTTGGCGGGTTGCTGTCCAGTGGCTCTGCGTTGACCTATCACTTGCGTTACCAGGCACCCGGACATAAACCGATAAACTCTCTCCATGAAAATCATCAACCCACCCAAAAAACCTCTCGGCCAGTCTGACCTGCTGGTGCACCCCATTTGCCTGGGCACCATGACTTTTGGTGAGCAAGTCAACGAAGCCGATTCGCATACTATTCTTGCGCGCAGCCTGGAGCGCGGCGTAGACTTTATGGACACGGCCGAGATGTACGCGGTGCCGCCCAGCGCCGCGACGTTTAACGCCACCGAGCGCATCATCGGCAATTACTTCAAGGCCAATCCTGGCGTGCGCCAAAAATGGACGGTAGCCACCAAGGTCGCAGGCCCCTCGCGCGGCATGCCCTGGGTGCGCGGCGGCAGCCCCAACGTCACCGCTAAAGAGATGGTTGAGGCGTGCGAAGGCAGCCTCAAACGCCTGCAAACCGACGTGATCGACCTGTACCAGGTCCACTGGCCGCTGCGCCATGTGCCAGCTTTTGGCAACCAGTATTTCGACTTGGCTGCAGATGCCGCCCAGCAGGGCAACACCCCGGCGCTGGAGCAATTGCAGGCACTCGATAGCTTGGTGAAAGCCGGTAAGGTGCGCACCATTGGCCTTAGCAACGAATCGCCATGGGGCGTGATGCAATTTACCAAGCTAGCCGAGCAGCACGGGCTGGCGCGCATAGTGAGCGTGCAAAACCCTTACTGCCTGGTTAACCGCGTGGTGGACAACGGCCTGGACGAGGTCAACCACCGCGAACATGTAGGCCTGCTGGCCTATTCGCCTCTAGGTTTTGGCATGCTGACGGGTAAGTACGATGCCACCGGCATTCACGCTGCTGACGCGCCCGCCGGGCGCATGAGCAAATACGAGCGCATGAAGCAGCAGCGCTGGGGCCGCGAAGAAACGCTGGTGGCCGCGCGCCGCTACAACGCATTGGCCAAAGCCCACGGCCTCACCCCCACGCAAATGGCCCTGGCCTTTTGCTACACCAACTGGCGCGTGGCCAGCACCATCATCGGCATCACCTCACTGGCGCAGCTGGACGAATGCCTGGACGCCTGGGGTACCGAATTGTCCAAAGACCTGCTGGCCGAGATCGACAAAATTCAAAAAGACATTCGCGACCCGGCGGTGTGAGCCGTGCGAACCGTGTGAACCGTGTGAACCGTGTGGAGCGAGTAACGCGCTGGGAGATGTAGCATGGCCGGTTTTCTTCGAAATGTACTGACGGTGTTGTGGGCGCTGATGCGCTACAGCACCGTCGGTATTCATGACCGGGTTCGCACCGTTTTCTTCGTCACGCCTTTTGATACGGGCCTGAGCAAGCTCAAGAGCGACAAGTACTTTGCGCTTGTAGAAGCTGCGCAATATGATTTTTTGATCAAAAACGGCCTGATAAAAACGCTGCTGTCCAAACGCTACAGCTTTGTCAATGCTTCGCAGATCGTCAAATTTTCTGCGCCGATTCGCATATTCAGCAAAGTCCACATCGACTCCGAGATTATTTTTTGGGACGATAAGTGGGCTTACTTTTCCCATGCCTTTTTCGTCAATGAAACCATGTGCGCAAAAGTGCTTGTCAAGATGAAATTCAAGCAAGGCAGGCTCACGATTGATCCGCAATTGCTGCTACACGTGTGCTCTACGCCAAAGCCCTCATACTTGTTCGATTGGGACGATTCCCTCGCATCCATGTGATGACGACAATCAGTGAAAAGATGAAAATTTGCGACCCGGCAGTGTGCGCCGTGCTAAGCGAGTGCACGAATGTTCAGTTTTTCGGCATTTTGGGCAGATATTTCACCTGCGCCAGGCCTTTGAAGTCTTCATCCTGCGTCCACACTGTGGCATTGAACTCCAGCGCGCAGGCGTAGATGATGCTGTCGGCCATGGGCAGTTTGTGTTTGATGGACAAAGTAGCAGCACTGCTTGCGCGGTCTGCATTGAGGTCAATCACCGTAAAGCGGCGCATGTTGGATTCGACCCGCTGTGCTTGCACTTTTGAACCCATCAGCAATGCGCGTTTGGACACTTCAAAAATAGTGATGGCAGGAACGACGAGGTTTGCCGTTTCTATCACTTCTAAAAATCGCTCTGCATTGGGTCCATCGACCAAGATCTCAAGCCAACCGCTTGAATCCAGAATATTCATACGCGGTCTTTCTCACGCAGCACCTCTGACGACTGCCCGCGAAACATGCCGCGCAGTGCAGAAACGGGCTCTTGCGGCACCAGCTCAATGCGGTCGGCTTTGATGCGTACTTCCAGGCTGCGGCCAGCACGCAAACCCAGGGCGCGGCGGGCTTCTGCAGGAATGGTGATTTGGAATTTGGACGAAAGAGTGGCGGTTGTAGGCATGGCTGACTCCAAAAGTAAAGCAAATTTAATTGTAAAGCAAAATGAAAAATGGGATTATTTATCTGATCGCTTTACTTTCATTTTCCGTTTGTGCGGCGTTAAAGGACGAGTTCATAACCCGTACTGCGCCCACCACCGTCCATGTTACGCAATACGCCCAGCGAGACTAGCTCCTGGATGTCGCGCAGGGCGGTATCTGTCGAGCATTTTGCAATCAAGGCCCATTTGCTGCTGGTGAGCTTGCCCTCAAACCCGTCCAGCAGTTGGTTGAGCATTTTTATCTGGCGTTGGTTTAAAGATGTGCCCGCCCAGCGCTGCCAAAAACGTGCCTTCACCAAGACGGTATCCACCGTACCTTGCGCGCCTTGGATGGCGCGCAGCAGGCAACCCAAAAACCATTGCAGCCACAGCGTGGCATCCATGCTGCCTTTTTGCGCGCTTTCCAGTTCGGCGTAATAGTCTTTGCGTTCGCGCTGAATTTGGGCAGACAGGCTGTAAAAACGCTCGGTGGATTGTTCGGCGCGCGCCAAGGCCATGTCTCCTACAGCCCGGGCGATGCGACCATTGCCATCGTCAAACGGGTGAATGGTGACAAACCACAAATGCGCCAGGCCTGCGCGCAATACCGGATGCACGTCGTTATTGGCCCGGTTGAACCACTTTAGAAAGTGCTGCACTTGTGCATTCAAAGTGGATGCAGGCGGCGCTTCAAAATGTACCCGCTGCCTGGCCAGCGTACCCGATACAACTTGCATGGGGCCCGATGCATCGTTGCGCCACTGCGCAATGCTGATGAGCGAGGCGCCACTAAAACCGGTGGGAAACAAAGCTGCGTGCCACGTAAACAAGCGTTTTGCTGTGAGCGTTTTTTGATATTGCCTGGTGGCATCCATCACCATGTCTACAACGCCTTCGATATGGCGGTCTACAGGGACAAGTGCGCCGATGTCAACGCCCAAGCGGCGCGCTATGGATGAGCGCACAGATTCTGCTTGCAGCAGCTCGCCTTCAATCTCGCTGGTTTTGAGCACGTCTTGCGTGAGCGCTGCCAGCGTGGCCTGCTCGCGCAGTGTCAAGCCTACGTCTGTCAACCGGCCATACAGCCGCCCTTGCGCACTGCTCACCTCAGCTAAGGGCGCAGCCAGCGCAGCCAGGTCAAAATGCCATTGAGGCCAGTTCGCTTGTTGCCAGATGTACATGGTTAATATCCGCAAAATATGCGGATATTTTGCCATTTATTCACCGCATAGTCAATTTATTCACCGCAAAATATGCGGCTAAAATACAGGTTATTCAACGCAAAACTACAAAGCTACAAGCAAAACTATTTTGCCAGTGCGCGCCGCATGAAAAAATCCACCCACACCAGTGAAACCCCCGCCACGGCTTTGCTAAAGGCCCACGGCGTGCAGTTTACCGAGCACCCCTACGACTATCTGGAACACGGCGGTGCGCAGCACAGCGCGCAGGTGCTGGGGTTTGACCCGTTCATTGTGGTTAAAACTTTGGTCATGCAAGACCAGGACGCCAAGCCGTTTGTGGTGCTGATGCATGGCAACCGAAAGGTGAGCACCAAAAACCTGGCGCGGCAGATGAGCGCCAAGTCCGTGGAGCCGTGCAAACCCGAGGTGGCGAACCGGCACAGCGGCTACTTGGTGGGCGGCACATCGCCCTTTGGCACGCGGCGCCAGATGCCCGTGTTGATTGAAGAAACTATCTTGGCGCTGCCGCGTATTTTGATCAACGGCGGGCGGCGCGGTTACTTGGTGCAAATTGACCCGCAGGTATGCGTGACTTTGCTGGGTGCTAAGCCCGTACAGTGCGCGCTGCAAGAGTAAGTGGCCAGCGATTTTGGAATACCAACACACAGCGCATAAAATTAACCCCATAACTGGAGACCATCTTGCAAAACCTTTACCCCATGCTGGCCGTAGCAGCCGCGTATTTGATCGGCTCTTTAAGCTTCGCTGTCATCGTCAGCAAACTGATGGGTCTGAACGACCCGCGCACCTATGGCAGCAAAAACCCCGGTGCTACCAATGTGCTGCGGTCGGGCAGCAAGTCTGCGGCCATCGTCACCCTGGTGCTGGACGCGCTGAAGGGTTTTGTTCCTGTTTTTCTGGTTAACCAGTGGGGCGAGCGGTTTGGTTTGGGCGACGGCACGCTGGCCCTGGTGGCGTTTGCGGCCTTCATCGGCCACCTGTACCCGGTGTTCTTCAAATTCAAGGGCGGCAAGGGCGTGGCCACGGCTGTGGGGGTGATTTTTGGCATCCACTGGCTGCTGGGGCTGGCCTGCGTTGCCAGTTTTGGCATTATTTTGTTTTTCTCGCGCTATGTGTCCCTGGCGTCTGTCACTGCGGCGGCTTTTGCGCCGTTTTATTACCTCTTTGGTGACCGTGCGGCCTGGTACACGTCTAAGTCTGTCTTGCTGGCCATTTTTTTGATGGCTTTGCTGCTGGCGTATAGGCACCGCGAAAACATCAACCGGCTGCTCAAGGGAACCGAGTCAAAGTTCGGTGGCAACAAGTCCGCAGCCCCAGGTTCAAACAAGCATTAAGCAAAAGCCTAATACCGCCGCTCCAGCACCATGGTGTCGCTGCTGCGGTTCATGCTAAAGCGGCTTAAAAAGCTGTTGCCCAACAGGGCGTAGGGCATGTTGGGGCCGACGATGGCGTCTACGTCGTACACCTCCACGTCGCCAATGCGCACCGAACTGAGCTTGACCATCCAGCCCTGCGCCTGGCCATTGGCCGTGCCCATGCGCACGGGGCGGCCTTTTTCGTAGTCAATACCCAAGCGCTGCGCGTCGCTCACACCAAAAGCCACGGTGGTAGCCCCCGTGTCCACCATAAACTGCATGGGCTTGCGGTTGACCATACCGAGTGCAAAAAAGTGGCCGCCGCTACCCATGGGCAACACAATCTTGTTGCTGCTGGCAGGGTCAGCCTTGGCACCAATGCTGGCAGGGTCAGCCTTGGCACCAATACTGACCGGCGCGCCGCCCACAATCAAGGTGCTGCGCTGGCCCTTAATTTCGACCACTGCGTGCTCGCCATTGGCTGAAATAACTTTGACCCCTTGGTGCGTTTCACCCACGCCCACGCTCTTGGGTGCGCTGCCGTCTACCACCAGCAAGGCCTTGCTGCCCATCGTGCCGCTTAAGGCGACACTTTGTGCAAACACAGGGTTAAAAATGCCCAAAGCCAGCGTAGATAGTGCGCAAGCAGCTACTATTTTGATAGTGTGCAGGGTAACTGTACGCATGGCGTAGATGCGCAAAAATCAGTCCCGAAAGTTGTTGAAAGTGAGCGGCAGCTCGTCGATTTCTTTTTTCAACAAAGCCATGGCGGCCTGCAAATCGTCGCGCTTGGCACCCGTCACGCGCACCGTGTCGCCCTGAATGCTGCCTTGCACCTTGAGCTTGCTTTCTTTAATAGCTTTGGTGATTTTCTTGGCTTGCACGGTCTCAATACCTTCCACCACCTTGACGACCTGCTTGACCTTGTCGCCGCCAATCTTTTGAATCTCACCCACGTCCAGGTAACGCACGTCTACGTTGCGTTTGGTCAGCTTGTTGCGCAAAATATCGTCGATTTGCTGCAACTGAAAGTCGGCATTGCCGATCAAGGTGATTTCCTTGTCTTTCAGCTCGATGCTGGCGGGCGTGCCCTTGAAGTCAAAGCGCGTCAATATCTCTTTGGCGGTGTTTTCTACGGCGTTTTTCACGTCCACCATGGCGGGCTCACACACAATGTCAAAACTGGGCATTTTTATTACTCGAAATAGAATTTTTGAAGGGCTGGGGCAACAAAGTCAATGCGACAATTGTGGCATGTTCGTTGAGAAAAATGTACCCCTGCAAACCCATAACAGCTTTGGCATAGTCGCCAAGGCCCTGCAATTGCTGCGCATTGGCAGCGTGCAAGACCTGCGCCAAGCCATAGCTAGCAACAATTTCGCCCAGAACGCGCCGTTTATTCTGGGTGGCGGTTGCAATATTGTGCTCACCGGAGATGTCAAACCCTTGACACTCAAAATCGAGATCATGGGCCGCCAACTGGTGCGTGAGACCGACAAACACTGGATTGTGCAGGCCGGAGCCGGTGAAAACTGGCACGACACCGTGCGCTGGACGCTGGCGCAGGGCTGGCCCGGGCTAGAAAACCTGGCCCTCATACCTGGCAGCGTGGGCGCCTGCCCCGTGCAAAACATTGGTGCGTATGGGGTGGAACTGCAAGACCGTTTTGACAGCCTGGATGCCGTGCACCTGCACACAGGCGAGGTTTTCACGCTCAACGCCGCGCAATGCGCCTTTGGTTACCGTGATTCGGTTTTCAAGCACCAGTCTGACATGGGTTTGATGGACAAAGCGGTGATTACCCACGTGCGCTTTGCCCTGCCCAAACGCTGGCGGCCCGAACTGGGTTACGCCGACCTGGAGCGTAAATTAAAGACTTTTACCGAAGAAAATGCCGTAATGCCAGCGCCAGATATGCGCGAGCAGCTATCAAATAAAGAGCAATTAGTTTTAAGCATGCAGCCCACGGCGCAGCAGATTTTTGACTGGGTGTGCGCCATCCGCAGCGCCAAACTGCCAGACCCGAAAGTCATCGGTAACGCAGGCAGTTTCTTCAAAAACCCGCAAGTTACTACCGACCAGTGCGCCGACATCATCGCCCGAGAACCCAAGCTCGTACATTACAAAATGGCCGACGGCAGCATCAAGCTGGCCGCGGGCTGGCTAATAGACGCTTGCGGTTGGAAAGGCAAAACCGTGGGCAATGCGGGGGTGTACGACAAACAAGCCCTGGTTTTGGTCAACAAGGGCACGGGCACCGCCACCCCCGCCACGGGCGGTGAAGTGATGACCCTGGCCAAGGCCATCCAAACCAGTGTGTATGAGCGCTTTGGAATTTTGCTGGAGCCAGAGCCGGTGGTGGTTTGAGGAAGCTTTGACGCACCACTTCGGCAGCAAAAATCTACTTGGTGGCCAAAAACTACTAGATGTAAACTAATGTAATGATAAGCCCAGTAAAATATGGGCAAACATCACATATTTGGGGACTGTCTGCCGTGGTTAAAACCAGCATCCTAATCAATCGCTTTCGCATCGCTCTGATTGCGTTTTTTCTATCTTTAGCCGGGGCGGGCTGGGTCTGGGCGCACAGCGTGGGCCAGGTGCAGACCACCAAATTTTTGGCCCCTGAAACGGTCACAATTCTCACAGACCGGATTGCAGCGGGGCAGCCCGCTGGATTTCAGGTGGGTGATGTCATTAGCTACATCATTCAGTTCACGCCCATTGCCAACGGGAACGCCAATGTTGGTGTGGCTGGCTACATTACAGACTATTTGCCCCCCGGGGTCGAGGTGGTTGGCGCAGCCATTGTGTCCAAAGACAGTTCTGGCAATTATTTCAATGTGGCCCCCAATTTCCCTGGCGGTATTGACGATGGCTGGGGTGATCGAGGTGCCAACACGTTTTTAGCCCCCTTTGCCACCAGCGCCTATGACCCCACGGGCCGCTGCTTGGCTACAGGCAAAACCAACAGCTGCAACGGACGGCTGACCGAGCTGCACGCAGACACCGGTATTTTTTATTCTACTGACCCTCGAACGGCTGTGTTTCCTGCTTTGCCCACACGCATACTACAGTCAGCTAACGGCTACAACATCAACCCCACTGCCGCAGGTCAGCTCAACCCAATCATTGGGCAAACCGTTGCCACCACCCATAACCTGTGGGACGCAGACCAAACCAATGCCTTTGGATCAACCTCTGCTGCCGTTGGCGCGCTGCCAACGCCCAAATCTGCCGCGCCCTCGCTTTCAGTCGGACTAGGCCCTGCGCCATACTACGCAGGATCGGCCGTCGCAGGCCCAAACACAGGCTACCCACTGGACAATACCGCCCAAGTGGGGCCGTGGAAGCGTATTGCGTACTCAGGCTCTCGCATTGGCGATGCCACCACTGGCCCCGCCTTGGTGGCTGGCTTGTCTACTACTGCGGTGGGCGGCTTGCCGACTGCTCTGGGCCATAACCTGTCGCCCAGCAACCCCCTGCCAGCAGGCACCAACGCCGTGCGCTGGGCTGTGGGCAAACTCGTGGTCGGCACCATCAGTTACGTCAAGATCAGTGTGCGAGTCACCCAGCCCGTGCCCGCGCAGGGGCTTATCAACAGCTCTGAGGTTTTTGGTGGCGATGCTGGCGATGGCCCTTCTGGCGGCGCAGCCAATGACGGTAAAGACAACCCCTGGCGCTACCATGTGCCCAGCGTTGCCGACAACAATTCGAATTTGTTCATTCAAAAAATACCCTGTGTGTATGACCCGCTGGCAGCAAGTTGTACCCCGCTCACAGGCAGTTACTACCCAGCTGGCCCCACCACCATCACCTACCAAATTACCTACCTCAATAGCGGAACGCAAGATCAAACCAATGTGGTCATTAGCGACAACCTGCCCTGCCAAACTCCCGCTGGGGCGCTGGTGAGAGTGGGCGCTGCGACTGGGCCAATGTCCACGGTGTTAAGCGTTCCGTTTACCACCACCACTGCGTCTGCAGGCAATTGCACCACCAGCCCCCAGACGCGTTACACCGTGACTTTTCCTACCATCACAACATTGCCCGCAGGCAGCGGCGGGCGGTTGGTCATTAACGTGCCCAACAGCGCCACCACACTGAACGATGACGTGCTGAACACCGCTAAAATTGTGAGCAGCCAAACTACAGCGGGCGCCCAGTCCACCGCGGTAACGTTTGTGGGAGATGCCACAACACCCATCTTGCAAATTGGTAAATCTACAACGACGCCCAGCACAGTGGCCGGGGGCACCACTCAATACCAAATTGTGATTCGTAATACCGGCACAGGCCCTGCCACCTTGGTAACTATCAGCGATATTTTGCCCAGCATGGGCGGCACGGTGGCAGACCCGACCACACGGTTTAATTTCGTCAGCCCCACCGTCTCTATCACCTCCACCAGCTTCACCACCACGCCGCCGGTGGTTGTGAGTACATCAACCGCTGCCTTATCTGCTCTCACGCCCTACAACACCCAGCCCGGCGCAACGAATACGGTTCTGGTGAACTGGGCCTTTGGCACGGGGTCTTCGCTCGCCGCTGGCGGTGTAATTACCATCACGTTCAATGCCAGTATAGGCAGCAACGTAGCGGCATCAAGCACTCCGTATGGAAACAACGTGGTGGCGCAGTACACGGGCGGTTCTGGTCGAACAGACGTCGTTAACGCAGCGGGGGTAAGCGTCACCTCGGCCCTGACGGTTAACAAAACCATGCAGTGCTACTACGTGGGGGCGACTTGCGTTCCCGTGAGCGGTGCGGGCACCATTCCCACCAACGCCAAGGTGCGCTACATCGTGGACTACGCCAACACCGGCAGTGCCGTAAGCAATGTGACCGTGTCAGATACGTTGCCCTGCCAGCTTACCGCAGCTACAGGTTCTCCCACCGTCACTATCTCGGCGCTTTCGGGTCCCATTGCCGCGGTAGCGTCCCCGGTCGCTGTGGGCAATGGCGTATGCTCCACCACTTTCAGAACCGTCATCTTGGGCACCATTACCTCGCTCGCGTCGGGCGCAACCGGGTCTTTTGCTGTTGAGATGCAACTGGTGACCCCCAGCACGGTGACTTCGGTGGTGACCAACCAGGCCACCATCTTTGGCACATCAGTGCCAGGCGGTAGCAGCCAGGTGCAAAACACCGTGCTTAACCTGCCCAACCTGGTCATGAACAAAACCAGCAGTCCGGTATCGGTAAAGCCAGGCGACACCGTGAGCTATGTGCTGACCATCACCAACACGGGCACTGCACCCGCAACCACCCTGACGGTGTTTGACTGGTTGCCCACGGGAACATCTACCGTGGCTGACATCACGCGCCGCTTTAGCTACGTGACAGCGACTACAGTTGTAAGCGGTAGCTTAACCAATGTGGTTCCCAATTTGAACCAGCCGCCCACGCAGTCACCCTACACAGCCGCCGCTGGCAACACCTTTGCGGCCAACCAGCAAGAACTGGTATGGAACTTTGGTGCGCAAAGCCTGGCCGTGGGTGCCAGCACCACCATCGCGTTTACCGCTGTCGTAGGCACTGCCTTGCTACCATTGCCACCGCCGAACTACTACTACAACAACGCCAAGGTGGCCTACGGCACCAACTTGCAGACTAGCTCTAACGCAGCCGCCACCAGCATCATCAACCAGGTGAACCTGAGCATCAGCAAGACCAATAACACGACTACCGTAGCGGCTGGCAGCAGCACCACGTATACGGTCGTCATCTCCAACGGCAACTTGCTGGCGGCCAACGGCGCCGTGGTGAAGGAAAGCCCAAACTTGGCCGGCCTGCGCTGTACCCAGGTCACCTGCACCGCTACCACCAACGGCGCCACCTGTCCAGTGAGCTTGCCGCTGGGCACACCGGTAGCGTCCTCCGGGACGACGCTGTTTGGCGTAGGCGAGGCGATTCCCGTCTTCCCGGCCAACAGCACCGTTACTTTGTTGGTCAGTTGCGGGGTAATTGCTACCGGGCAGTAGCCGCGCTTGCCTACAAAACGGGCGTTCGTCAAAAAGCGTCAACAATGATTGCTATTTGAAAACCACCGTTTTACGCCCATTAATCAACACGCGCCTTTCGGCATGCCAGACCACGGCGCGCGCTAAAACTGCGCTTTCAGTGTCGCGGCCCATTTCGGTCAGGCGGGCGGTGTCCATCGAATGGTCGGCGCGAGCGATGTCTTGTTCGATGATGGGGCCTTCGTCCAGGTCTGCCGTCACGTAGTGCGCGGTGGCGCCAATAATTTTTACGCCTCGATCAAATGCCTGCTGATAAGGCCGCGCGCCCTTGAAGCTGGGTAAAAATGAGTGGTGGATGTTGATGGCACACCCATCTAAATGTTGGCATAGCTCGTTAGACAGCACCTGCATGTAGCGCGCCAGCACCACTAGCTCGGTCTTCTCGTTCGCCATCAACTCCATCAACTTGGCCTCGGCCTGGGGCTTGTTCTGGGGCGTGACGGGAATGTGGTGAAACGGAATATCGTAGCTGGCGGCCAGTTGGTAATAGTCGCGGTGGTTGGACACAATGCCGCGAATGTCTAGCGGCAGCAAATGCGAGCGGTAGCGAAACAGCAGGTCGTTCAGGCAATGGCCCAGTTTGGACACCATGATGAGGGTGGACAGGCGCTCTGCGGCTGCGTGCAGGCCCCAGTGCATCGACAAGTCCAGCGCCAGGCTGGCAAAAGCGGCGCGCAGCGACAGCAAAGACTCGTCCGCGCAGTCAAAGCGTACCCGCATGAAGAACAAGCCCGTGCTGGTGTCGTTGTATTGCGCGGCTTCGGTAATGTTGGCAGCGCGCTCTACTAAAAACCCGGTCACGGTGTGGACAATGCCTACGCGGTCAGGGCAGGAAAGGGTGAGGATGTAGGTGGCAGTCAATTTTTTCTCAACAATCAGGTTAACCATGTATTTTATGAAACTATTGCAAGCAGCCGGACTGCGTAGCCGCCACCACTCACCCTGCGCGTCTTGCACCCAGACCAGTACGGGCAAGGCTGCAAATAAAAACAGTAAATTGCGCAGATGCTTTCTACAATAGCGCCATGTCATTATTCGATTCTCAGTCTGTTGCGCCTCGGTCTAATCTGGCCGGGCAAGGCCCGCAAAGCTCACCGCTGCTAGCCCATTTAAACCCCGAACAACTTGCCGCTGTCACCTTGCCCCACGGCCACGCGCTTATTTTGGCAGGCGCTGGCTCGGGCAAAACACGCGTGCTCACCACGCGCATCGCCTGGCTGCTGCAAACCGGCCAAGCGTCGCCCGGCGGGCTGATGGCGGTAACCTTTACCAACAAGGCCGCCAAAGAGATGATGACGCGCCTGTCCGCCATGCTGCCGGTCAATGTGCGCGGCATGTGGATTGGTACTTTTCACGGGCTGTGCAACCGGTTTTTGCGGGCGCATTACAAGCTTGCCAACTTGCCGCAGAGCTTTCAGATTTTGGACACGCAAGACCAGCTAAGTGCCATCAAGCGCCTGATGAAGCAATTTAACGTGGACGAAGAGCGTTATGTGCCCAAGCTGGTAGCACGCTTTATCAGCGGTGCCAAGGAAGACGGCGAGCGGCCCAAAGACATTGTGGCCAAGGACGAAGAAACGCGCAAAAAAGTAGAGCTGTACGCGCTGTATGAAGACCAGTGCCAGCGCGAGGGTGTGGTGGACTTTGGCGAGTTGATGCTGCGCAGCTACGAACTGCTGCGCGACAATGCGCCGATACGCGAGCATTACAACCGCCGATTTCGGCATATTTTGATTGACGAGTTTCAAGACACCAATAAACTGCAATATGCCTGGATCAAGATGTTTGCAGGGTATAAAACACCCGATAGCCAGCATGAAACAAGCGCAAGAAGCTATGAAAATAATAGCATTTCGAGTGTGATTGCGGTGGGTGACGATGACCAAAGCATCTACGCCTTTCGCGGTGCGCGCGTGGGCAACATGACCGACTTTGTGCGTGAATTTGACGTGAAACACCAGATCAAGCTAGAAGAAAACTACCGCAGCTTCAGCAACATTTTGGACAGCGCCAACGCGCTGATTGCGCACAACACCAAGCGTTTGGGCAAAAACCTGCGCACTGCGCAGGGTGCTGGCGAGCCCGTGCGCGTGATGGAAAACCCCAGCGACTATGCCGAGGCGACCTGGATTGTGGACGAGATAAAAAACCTGCAGCGCGACCAAGGCGTTGAGCCGGGTTTGAAACGCAGCGAGATCGCCATTTTGTACCGCAGCAATGCGCAAAGCCGGGTGATAGAAACGTCGCTGTTTAACGCTGGCGTGCCCTACCGTGTGTATGGCGGCTTGCGGTTTTTTGAGCGGGCTGAGATTAAAAACGCACTGGCGTATTTACGCATTTTAGAAAACCCGAACGATGACACCAGCTTCATGCGGATCGTCAACTTTCCACCGCGCGGTATTGGTGCGCGCAGCCTGGAGCAACTGCAAGACGCGGCCAAAACCAGTGGCTGCTCTTTGAGCGACGCAGTCAGCATTGTCACTGGCAAGGCGGGCGTGAATATTGGCGCATTTGTGGCCAAAATGGACGTGCTGCGCGAGCAAACACAAGGCTTGACGCTGCGCGAAATTATTGACCTGGTGCTAGACCACAGTGGCTTGATCGAGCATTACAAAGCCGACAAAGAAGGCGCTGACCGGGTGGAGAACTTACAAGAATTGGTGAGCGCTGCCGAGAGCTTTGTGACCCAGGAAGGCTTTGGCCGTGATGCGGTGGCGTTGCCGGTAGACGAAGTAGCCAACGCACCCATGTTGACGCAAAGCCCGGTGAGCCAGGGTCTGACCCCCGATGCCCAAGCCGAAGCTCTGGCCGATGTCCCGGCCCCCGACGCTGAAACCGGCGAAACCATGTCACCGCTAGCGGCTTTTTTGACCCATGCTGCGCTCGAATCTGGCGACAACCAGGCCCAGGCTGGGCAAGACGCGGTGCAAATGATGACGGTGCACAGCTCCAAAGGCTTGGAATTCGATGCCGTATTTATCACCGGGCTAGAAGAGGGATTGTTTCCGCATGAAAATTCGATGAACGACTACGACGGCCTGGAAGAAGAGCGTCGCCTGATGTATGTAGCCATTACCCGTGCCCGTAAGCGTTTGTACCTGAGCCTGTCGCAAACCCGCATGCTGCATGGCCAAACCCGTTACAACATCAAGAGCCGGTTTTTGGACGAGCTGCCTGAAGAAACGCTGAAGTGGTTGACGCCTAAAAACGCTGGCTTTGGATCAGGATTTAACACCACGGCAGGCTATGGGACGGGCTATGGCCAAACCGGCAGAAGCCAGCCCTATGGCAACGCGTACGATAAGACTGCTACGAATTTAGTAGCTGGTCGCGCATATTCTGCGGGCGCTACAGCCACATTCGGCTCAGGGTCAGTGCCTAAACAAGCGGCCACACCTTCCCACGGCATTTTGGCAGGCATGCAGGTTTTTCATGCCAAATTTGGCGAAGGCGCCGTGATTGCCGTAGAAGGTGCCGGGGGCGACGCGCGCGCCCAAGTCAAGTTTGGTCGCCATGGTATCAAGTGGCTGGCACTCAGCGTGGCCAAGCTCACGCCGGTGTAATGTGGCTGAACTTTCTGCCACAGCTCGCAGTCAGACAGCCTTACTTTATCCACATTCTAGGAAGGTTGATTTATGAAGTTCTTATTGCACGCACGCTTATACAGAGTCAGCATGCTGGCCCTGGCTTTGGTGGCCAGCCCCCTGTCGTTTGCAGCCGATACGGGAAACTCCGCTCCAGCGCGCCCTACGGCGACTGAACGGCTGGACAAAGCCAGAGCGGCCATCAAAGACCAAAACTGGAAAACCGCCCTCGGCGAGCTAAAACTGGCCGCCCGAGACGAACCGCGCAACGCCGACGTGCACAACCTGCTGGGCTACAGCTACCGCAAGCAGGCTCAGCCCGACTTGCCACAGGCTTTTGTGCACTACAAACGTGCGCTGGAACTGAATCCTGCACACAAAGGCGCGCATGAATACATTGGCGAGGCGTACTTGATGGACAAAAAACCGGAAGAAGCTGAAAAGCATCTGGCCAGTTTAGAAAAGCTGTGCGGTAACAAAACCTGCGAAGAATATGCAGACTTGTTTAAGGCAATTGGCGATTACCGCGCGAAAAATTGACGAAAACAGCGCTTTGCCAGCGTGGTATATGCGCGGGCAGCTACTAATTGTATAGCAACGCTACTTGCCAGCAGGGTGTTTGTTGGTGGGGCCTTCTTCCATGTAGCCCATGCCATCCTTCACACCCTTTTTACCCATTACCTGCCAGGCGGTTTGCTGGTTGAGCAGGCGGGCTAAAAATTCTAGTTCTTCGTCTGTGTGGTTAATGGCCTTGGCGGGTGTCAACAGCTTGCCTGCTTTAGGCGCTGCTTCTGCCCAAAACGCCTGGTGGTAGCTGGCGCGGCTCACGGCTCTTTCTGCCCCCGCTTGCACGTCTACCGTGCCGTAGCAATTGCAAAAGTAGCTGCGGTTGCCTTGTGCAGCAAATACTTCGGTGTACACCCCCGTACCGCGAATGCCCGCCGTCATGGTGGGGGCGATGATCTTGCGGTTTTGTCCTTTGCCCCACACACTCGCGACGGCACCAGTCAGCAAGCGCAACACACTCACCACCGTCAGTGTGTTGCCACGCTCCACGACCAGGCGCGAGTTTTGCCGCACCTGAAAAGACGCGTTGCCGAGCACGAAAATCAGGCTGGCACCTGGCCCCGTGTCAATCTGGTCACCCGTTTGTATGGTTTGCTGTGGAAGTAGGCGTTTGCCGTTGACCAGAGCATCACCCGTTAATTCAACGATATTGCTGCGCTGCTGAGCCTGTGCTGCTTGCCAGCCGCCCATGCTCGTCCACGCGGCAGCAGCAGTCAGCACGCTGCGGCGCTGAAACCACAAGACTTCAGACTCGGTGCGGCCTAGCAAAATATGTTGTTCCATGGTGTTTCCTCAAGGGTGCGGGTTATTTCTGCGCTGCAGATGGATCATCTGTCGGTGCATCATGCACAAAACTATCGCGAAAAGTGAAATAGATGGACGAAAAAAACATGGCCGCCGTGATCAATGCCACACCCATCATCAATGCACCACCCGCTGCGGGCATACCTAGCATGCCCGCTAGCGTCATCACTGCAATACCAGCGAGCGAAAAAATAGCCATCCAGGCCATGCCAAACACCAAAAAAGCCCCTTTATTGCGCCAGCAGGCCACCATGCTGAAGAATATGGCTTTGACGGGTGACACGCCGTGCCAGTGCACCAGGGCTGGTGCATGCCAAAACAGCAGCGATAGTGGCAGGTATAAGCCCATGCCCACCAGGGTGGCGGTTTGAAAGTCTGGGTTGTTCAGCAACTCTGGTGTGAGCCTGCCGCCCACCAGATACAGCTTGGCAAAGTCGCCACCGTCAAACAGGCTGCTAATGGCCATGATGAGCAAAAACCCGGCTGCATACATGGCGCCCAGGATCAGCATGGCGCGCATGCGTTCTTGCCCAGCCCGAAAGGCGGTGGCCAGCACAGAAGGCATGGGAAAGTTGCCGCGCGATGCTTGCAGCGTGGCAACCATCAGGCCCAGCGTGGCACCGGGCAGGATGACCAGGGCCAGCACACTGCCCAGCACCGGAATGATGCTGGCCACCGAGGCTACGGCCATGAAGATGAAAAACAAGCCACCCAACGCCAGAGGCTGCTTGAAAAAAGTCTGCAAGCCTTCCTTGATCCATTGGGTGCCGGCAGAAGGAGGAACGATATGAAGTTGCATGTGGAGTTTGAAAAAGTAAGGGTGGGCAAGAAAGTTACAGCAGCGGCGTACCGGCGTCGGCCACGCGGCTGCGCAATACGCGCTCAAAATGTGTGGGGTCGTGTGCAGTCAGCTCAGCGGCGTCGCGCGGCAGGTGCAAGTCCCACAGGCGGGAAATCCAAAAACGCAGGGCAGCAGCGCGTTGCATGGGCAGCAGCAATCTACGCTCGGCTGCGCTGAAAGGACGCACAGCCTGGTAGGCTTGCAAGAAAGCTTTTCGGCGCTCTTCATGGCGGGCGCCTGTGGCCAAATCAATGCACCAGTCGTTCAAACACACGGCTACGTCAAAAACCCATGCGTCTACACCCGCAAAATAAAAGTCAAAAAACCCGGTCAGCTTGTCGCCTTCAAACATCACGTTATCTCGAAACAGATCTGCGTGGATGGGGCCACCGGGCAGGGCGGCGTAGCTGGAGGTGGCGGCCACATGGTTTTGCAAAGCCAGTTCACTGCGGATCAGTGCCGACTGTGATTGGTTCAAAAAAGGCAATACGACTGGCATCGTTGCGTTCCACCAGGGCAGGCCGCGCAGATTGGGTTGCTGGCGGACAAAGTCGCGCCCGGCCAGGTGCATGCGGGCCAGCATGGCGCCCACAGCCGCGCAGTGGGCCACGTTGGGTGCCAGCTCGTGCTTGCCGCGCAGCTTGTTCACCACGGCGGCGGGTTTGCCCTGCACGTGTAGCAGCACATCGCCGCTTTTGTCGGCTTGTGGGTCGGGCACGGGAATGCCGCGCAAAGCCAGGTGCTTCATCAGGTGCAGATAAAAGGGCAATTGCTCGGCGGTGAGGCGTTCAAACAGCGTGAGCACATAGTCGCCCATATCGCTGCTGGCAAAGTAGTTGGTGTTTTCTATGCCGCCTTTGCAGCCTTGAAGGCTGTGCAGGGTGCCCAGTTGCAGGTCGCTAAACAACTGGGCTGCGGTGTCGAAAGGGACTTCGGTGTAAACGGCCATAAAAAGGAAATTTCAGGGGGTATTTCAGGGGGAGGGAGCCAAAAAGTGGTGCAAAACAGATAAATGCAAGTTTGGTTGCTAACCTGCATTGTAGAAGGGCGACAATGCGGGAATGACCGCCGACACTTTATTCTCCCTACCGTCCGTTCTTGTCCCGTCCACGCCCGCAGAGCCCGGCATGCCGCGCCGCCTGCTACTTGTCGATGGATCCAGCTATTTGTACCGCGCTTTTCATGCCATGCCCGACCTGCGCGCCATACCCGGCGACTTGGAAAGCCCGCCCACGGGCGCGCTGCGCGGCATCATCAACATGATGGCGTCGCTCAAAACGCAGTTTCCGGCGCATTTCACCGCCTGCGTGTTTGACGCGCCTGGCCCCACTTTTCGGGACGACCTGTACCCCGACTACAAAGCCAACCGCTCGCCCATGCCACCCGATTTGCGCACCCAGATAGAACCCATCCATGAGGTGATGCGTCTCTTGGGCTGGCCTGTGGTGGTTGTACCGGGCGTAGAGGCCGACGATGTGCTGGGCACCCTGGCGCACATGGCGGCGCAGCAGGGCATGGAGGTGATTATTTCCAGCGGCGACAAAGACCTGAGCCAACTGGTGAACGAGCACATCACCATCATCGACACCATGAACGGCAAAAAACGCGACATTGCAGGCGTGACCGCCGAATTTGGCGTGCCACCGTCGCTGATGCTGGACTACCAAAACCTGGTGGGCGACACGGTAGACAACGTGCCTGGCGTCACCAAGGTGGGGCCCAAGACGGCTGCCAAATGGTTGGGTGAATACGGTACGCTGGCCAATTTGGTGGCGCATGCGGCTGACATCAAAGGCGCGGCGGGAGACAATCTGCGCGCCGCGCTGGACTGGTTGCCCAAGGCACGAGAACTTCTGAAGATTAAGACCGATTGCGATTTATCAGCACACCTGCAAGGTCTGCCTGCTATGAAATGTGTAGCACACCGTGCAGAAGATACGCTGGCGTTGAGCGATTTTTATACCAAATATGGGTTCAAAGGCCTGGTGGCGGCGCTTAAAGCAGGCAAGGCGACTTCTGGCCGCGCTGAGCTTGCCCAAGGGTCCGGTGGCGTTCGCCAGGCTCAGCCCGAGCGGGGCGCGACAGACGATATGTTTGCCGACCCAGCGCCTGCGGCATCGCAGGTGACGGACAAAACCTACGACACCATACTGACGTGGGACGCTTTGGACGCCTGGCTGTCCAAAGTGCAAGCCGCAGATTTGGTAGCCGTGGACACCGAAACCACCTCGCTCAATGAGATGCAGGCGCAGATTGTCGGCATCAGCTTTAGCGTAAAGCCCGGCGAGGCGGCGTACATTCCGCTGGCGCATGTGGGGCCGGATGCACCTGTGCAATTACCGATAGCCGAGGTACTCGCCAAGCTCAAGCCCTGGCTGCAAGACGGCACCAAACACAAGCTGGGCCAGCACGTCAAATACGACCGCCATGTGTTTGCCAACCATGGCATTGAAGTGCAAGGCTATGTGCACGACACGATGCTGCAAAGCTATGTGCTGGAAGTGCACAAGCCGCATGGCCTAAGCAGCCTGGCCGAACGCCATGTGGGCCGCAGTGGCATCAGCTATGAAGACCTGTGCGGCAAGGGCGCGCACCAGATCGGCTTTGCGCAGGTCGATGTGGCCAAGGCGGCTGAGTATTCGTGTGAAGACTCCGATCAAACTCTGGACGTGCACTTGGCCCTGTGGCCCAGGTTGCAATCAAACGACAAGTTGAAAGCAATTTACGAACTGGAAATAGCCAGCAGCGAAACCCTGTACCGCATAGAGCGCAACGGTGTGCTGATAGATGCAGCGCAGTTGGCTGCGCAAAGCCACGAACTGGGCAAGCGCATCATGGAACTGGAAGTGCAGGCGCATGAGATTGCGGGCCAGCCGTTTAACCTGAGTTCGCCCAAACAGATTGGTGAAATCTTCTTCACCAAGCTTGGCCTGCCGGTCATCAAAAAAACGGCTACAGGCGCGCCCAGCACTGACGAAGAAGTGCTGGAAAAGCTGGCCGAAGACTACCCGCTGCCCGCCAAAATTCTGGAGCATCGGGGTCTGTCCAAACTCAAAGGCACCTACACCGACAAACTCGCTCAGCTTGCGCATCCACGCACTGGCAGGGTGCATACGCATTACGCGCAGGCCGTAGCCGTGACGGGGCGTTTGAGCAGCAACGACCCCAATCTGCAAAACATCCCCATCCGCACTGCAGAAGGCCGCCGGGTGCGCGAGGCTTTCGTAGCCGCAAAAGGTAATGTTATTGCCAGTGCCGATTATTCGCAGATTGAACTGCGCATCATGGCGCATATCAGCGGTGACGAAGCATTGCTGCGTGCGTTCAAGGAAGGCATGGACGTGCACTGCGCCACCGCTGGTGAAGTGTTTGGCGTGCCACCCGACCAGGTGAGCAGCGAGCAGCGGCGCTACGCCAAAGTCATCAACTTCGGCTTGATTTACGGAATGAGTGCCTACGGTTTGGCGCGCGCCTTGCAAATTGACAACACTGCCGCCAAAAACTACATCGACCGGTACTTTCAGCGCTACCCCGGCGTCAAGCAATACATGGACGAAACGCGCCTGTCGGCCAAAAGCAAAGGCTATGTAGAAACCGTGTTGGGCCGCCGCCTGTACCTGCCCGAAATCAACAGCCCCAACGGCCCGCGCCGCGCCGGTGCCGAACGCGCCGCTATCAACGCGCCCATGCAGGGTACGGCGGCCGATCTTATCAAGCTGAGCATGAACGAGGTGCAGCGGGTTTTGGATGTCGAAAAGCGCGAGACAAAAATGGTCATGCAGGTGCACGATGAACTGGTATTTGAAGTGCCCCAAGCCGAAGTGGATTGGCTAAAGACCGAAATCCCCCGCATCATGGCAGGCGTAGCGCAACTCAAGGTGCCCTTGCTGGCCGAGGTGGGGGTGGGTGAGAACTGGGATAAGGCGCACTGAGTGTGGCTCCATTGAGCCTGTTTGCGTTGGGAATCTGCAAACGGTAACATCAGCTTTTGAAAGCGAGATTTTATGAACACTCTGCCAGCCACCCCACGCCTCACCGCCCACGACTTTGACCAAGAGCTGTTGATTTTGTTTGACGCCTATGTGCATGGCGGCATTGACCGTCGTGGGTTTTTGGACAAAGCGCAGAAATTTGCCGTAGGGGGCATGACGGCGGCGGGCTTGCTGGCCGCGCTCAGCCCCAACTTTGCGGCGGCGCAGGTGGTGCCTAAGGATGACAAGCGCATCAAGACCGAGACGATCAAAGTCGCTTCGCCAGACGGTTACGGCAGCATCAATGTGTTTGTGACGAAACCTGCCGACGCCAAGGGCAAGCTGCCCGGCATTTTGGTGGTGCATGAAAACCGTGGCTTGAACCCGCATATTGAAGACATTGCACGCCGCTTGGCCATAGACGGGTTTTTGGTGTTCGCACCTGACGCACTCACGCCACTGGGTGGCTACCCCGGCGATGAAGACAAGGCGCGCGAGGCGTTTGCCAAGCTGGACCAAAACAAAACCCGTCCCGACTTTTTGGCTGCGGCTGCTGCACTCGTAGCGCACCCTGACTGCACAGGCAAAATTGGCACCGTTGGTTTTTGCTACGGCGGTGGCATGGCACACTTTTTAGCCACCAGGCTGCCCGATCTGGCCGCAGCCGTGCCGTTCTATGGCAACCATCCACCCGCAGAAGACGCAGCCAAAGTCAAAGCCCCGCTGCTCATCCACTTTGCGGGCGTGGACGAACGCATCAATGCCGCCTGGCCTGCGTACGAAGCGGCTTTAAAGACCGCTGGGGCGCGTTACGCCGCGCATACCTACGCGGGCACGCAGCACGGCTTTAACAACGACACGACGCCGCGTTTTGACGCAGTGGCGGCCAACTTGGCATGGGAACGGACCATGGCTTTCTTTAACCAGAATTTGCGCTCCAGTTCTGGCGGTTGATGAAGAACTACTTTTGGGTTTATCCGCAGTGTGCAGGGCATAGCGGTAGCCGTGGGCCTGCTGGTTAAATAAACGGGTTCTATTTGATGCGTCGTGGAGCCGGCTCCTCGCGCAGGCGCATGCCGCTGGCCTGTGCAGCTACGCGGCCGTCCCCCAGCGTGGGGCGTAACTTCTGCTTGCCCATTCTTGTACGCGCCTCCTCCTCTTATGCCGCTACGCTGCATAGGCCATCGGCATACGCCCCAACTGAGGTGGTTGGCTCGCAATACAGCCGCAGCCACGCACAGCTACAGTCACACACAACCACCCCCCGCCACGCGTTTGTGCTGTCAGGCACTCTGGCTGCGCGGATACCGTAGGTAAAAGGGGGAGCCAGGTACAAAAGCTGACAAGAAGCTAAAGCCTATACCCTGGCGGAGGACACGAAGGTATCCGCGCACCCAGCCTGCCAGACAGCGCAAGCACGCAAGCTCAGTAATCTGCAAGTCAGCCACCGCCGGTTCCTGTCTACAATGTGCCAACACACCCTCATTTTTATGCACAGCCCCAGCCCATATCAACAAGACCAAAGCCCTGCGCTGTGCATGGTCGCCCTGTCAGCCTGCTTCATTGCGCCGCTGGGGACCAAACCCGTTTTAACTTTAGGAGTTTGCCCGTGTCACACTTATTTGCACCGACCGCCTTGGTCGTACCGTTTGAGAACCTGAGAAACAGCGACGTTGAGTCGGTTGGTGGCAAAAACGCTTCTTTAGGCGAGATGATTTCGCAACTACCCAGTGGCGTGAAAGTGCCCACTGGCTTTGCCACCACGGCACATGCGTTTCGCCAGTTTTTGCAGCACGATGGGTTGGCCAGCAAGATCAACGCCCAATTGGATGCCCTGAACACCGACGACGTGCGTGAGCTGGCCAAAGTGGGTGCACAGATTCGCGCCCTGGTAGAGGCGCAGCCCTTTCCGGCAGACCTGGAAAAAGCCGTCCGCGATGCGTTTGCGACCTTGAGCGCTGGTAACGCCACTGCGTCGTTCGCAGTGCGTTCGTCTGCCACGGCAGAAGACTTGCCCGATGCGTCTTTTGCCGGTCAGCAAGAAAGCTTTTTGAACGTGGTGGGCATCGACACAGTGCTGCATAAGATGAAAGAAGTGTTTGCGTCGCTGTACAACGACCGTGCCATCAGTTACCGCGTGCACAAGGGTTTTGCGCATGCTGACGTGGCTTTGAGCGCAGGCGTGCAGCGCATGGTGCGCAGCGACCTGGGCGCTGCAGGCGTGATGTTCACCATGGACACCGAAAGCGGTTTTACCGACGTAGTGTTTATCACCAGCAGTTATGGGCTGGGCGAAACCGTCGTGCAGGGCGCTGTGAACCCTGACGAGTTTTATGTGCACAAGCCTATGCTCAAGGCAGGCAACAAAGCGCTGATTCGCCGCAACCTTGGAAGCAAACTCATCCAAATGGTGTTTGCGTCACCCGAAGAAAAAGCCGCCACTGGCAAACTGGTAAAAACTATCGACGTGCCCACCGAGCAGCGCAACCGCTACAGCTTGACCGACTTGGAAGTGCAGCAACTGGCGCAATACGCCGTCATCATCGAGCAGCACTACGGCCGCCCCATGGACATTGAATGGGGCAAGGACGGTAGCGACGGACAAATCTATATTTTGCAAGCCCGCCCCGAGACCGTGAAAAGCCAAGCTGCTGGCAAGGCAGAGCAGCGCTACAAGTTAAAAAACCGTGGCACTGTGCTAGCTGAAGGCCGCGCTATTGGGCAAAAGATTGGCACGGGCACGGTGCGTCTGGTACACAGCATCCAGCAGATGGACGAAGTGCAAGCCGGTGACGTTTTGGTGACTGACATGACCGATCCGAACTGGGAACCGGTGATGAAGCGCGCCAGCGCGATTGTGACCAACCGGGGTGGCCGTACGTGTCACGCCGCCATCATCGCGCGCGAACTGGGCATACCTGCCGTAGTGGGCTGTGGCGACGTGACCGAGCATTTGAAAACTGGCACCCTGGTGACGGTAAGCTGCGCCGAAGGCGACACCGGCTACATCTACGACGGCCTGCTGGAAACCGAAGTTACCGAGGTGCAGCGCGGCACCATGCCCGAGATAAAAACCAAGATCATGATGAACGTGGGCAACCCGCAGCTTGCATTTGACTTTTGCCAGTTGCCCAACCAGGGCGTGGGCTTGGCGCGGCTGGAATTCATCATCAACAACAACATCGGCATCCATCCCAAGGCGATTTTGGACTATCCGAATGTGGATGCAGATTTGAAAAAAGCGGTAGAAAGCGTAGCCCGTGGCCACGCCTCGCCACGCGCTTTTTATGTAGACAAGGTGGCCGAAGGCGTGGCGACGATTGCCGCCGCCTTTTGGCCCAAACCGGTCATCGTGCGCCTGTCCGACTTCAAAAGCAACGAATACCGCAAGCTCATCGGTGGCAGCCGCTACGAACCAGAAGAAGAAAACCCGATGCTCGGTTTTAGAGGCGCAGCGCGTTACATCAGCGCCGACTTTGGCGAAGCCTTTGCCATGGAATGCGAGGCTATTAAACGTGTACGCAACGAGATGGGGCTGACGAATATTGAGGTGATGGTGCCCTTTGTGCGCACGCTGGGCCAAGCTAAAGCTGTGAGCGATTTGCTGTCCAAGTTTGGCTTGGACAAGGGCGTCAACGGGTTGCGCCATATCATGATGTGCGAAGTGCCCAGCAATGCGATTTTGGCCGAGCAGTTTCTGGAATACTACGACGGTTTCTCGATTGGTTCCAACGACTTGACGCAACTCACTCTAGGCCTGGACCGGGATTCTGGCCTGGAACTGTTGGCCAAAGACTTTGATGAACGCGACCCTGCTGTTAAAGCGCTTTTGTCGCAAGCTATCAACGCTTGCAAAAAAGCGGGCAAGTACGTGGGTATTTGCGGTCAAGGCCCCAGTGACCACCCAGACTTTGCGCAATGGCTGGCAGATGAAGGCATTTCGTCAATTTCGCTGAACCCGGACACTGTGGTGGCGACGTGGCAGGCATTGGCTAAATAGAGGCTCTGACTACTTGCGCAGGCCATCGGCATACGACCGAACGAAGGGGTTTGCCATAACCACTACAGCCCCGCGTTTGCGCTGTCAGGCACTGTGGGTCCGCGGATACCTTCGTGTCCCCCGCCAGGGTGTAGGCCTTAGCTTCTTGTCAGCTTTTGTACCTGGCTCCTCCTTTTACCTACGGTATCCGCGTACCCACAGTGCCTAACAGCGCAAACGCTCCAAGCACACCAGGATAAGAGAGAAAACTTCAGCAAACCCGTGCAAACTAAAACATGTACGGACAGCACACTTGCTATTATTTTAGTAGCTGCTCGCGCACATTCTACGCTGGCTGTAGCCATATTTGACAGTAATTAACCGCCCCGGCGCATCATGTCAAAGAACTCAGAGTTGTTCTTCGTTGCCTTCATGTTCTTGAGCATCAACTCCATCGACTCAATCTCGTCCATATTGAACAAGAATTGACGCAAGATGCGCGTCTTCTGCAAAATCTCGGGGGACAGCAACAGTTCTTCGCGGCGCGTGCCGGACTTGTTCAGCTCAATGGCAGGGAACACGCGCTTTTCGTACAAGCGGCGTGACAGGTGCAGCTCAGAATTACCCGTGCCCTTGAATTCTTCAAAAATCACCTCGTCCATGCGGCCACCCGTGTCTACCAGGGCGGTGGCGATGATGGTCAGCGAGCCGCCTTCTTCCACCTTGCGAGCAGCGCCAAAAAAGCGCTTGGGCCGCTGCATGGCATTGGTGTCGATACCGCCAGAGCCAATCTTGCCGCTGGACGGCATCACTGCGTTGTAGGCGCGGGCCAAGCGGGTGATGGAGTCGAGCAAAATCACCACGTCTTTTTTCAGTTCAACCAGGCGCTTGGCGCGTTCAATCACCATTTCGGCCACGTGCACGTGGCGTGCGGCAGGTTCGTCAAACGTAGAGCTGATGACCTCGGCTTTGACGCTGCGCTGCATCTCGGTCACTTCTTCGGGGCGCTCGTCTACCAGCAGCACCATCATGTG
The DNA here is from genome assembly GCA_043774625.1 of Polaromonas sp. Taxonomy (GTDB): domain Bacteria; phylum Pseudomonadota; class Gammaproteobacteria; order Burkholderiales; family Burkholderiaceae_C; genus JAAFIP01. The sequence continues at coordinate 47,013 of JAYVTG010000010.1, forward strand.
GATGTCGGGGTGGTTGGCGGTGATGGCGTGGGCAATGTGTTGCATCATCACCGTTTTGCCGCTCTTGGGCGGGGCGACGATCAGGGCGCGCTGGCCACGGCCAATCGGGGCGATCAGGTCAATCACGCGGCCAGTGATGTTTTCTTCGCTCTTGATGTCACGTTCCAGCTTGAGCTGCTCTTTGGGGAACAAGGGCGTCAAGTTCTCGAACATGACCTTGTGTTTGTTGTTCTCTGGCAGGTCGCCGTTGACCTTTTCCAGCTTGTTGAGGGCAAAGTAACGCTCGCCTTCTTTGGGAATACGCACTTCGCCTTCAATCATGTCGCCCGTGTGCAAATTGAAGCGGCGCACCTGGCTGGGGCTGATGTAGATGTCGTCGGTGCTGGCGGTAAAGCTGGTGTCCTGGCTGCGTAAAAAGCCAAAACCATCGGGCAAAATTTCTAATATGCCATCCGCAAAAACGGTTTCGCCCGCTTTGGCGCGCTTTTTGATGATGGCAAACATCAGCTCTTGCTTGCGCATGCGGCCCGTATTTTCAATTTCCAGCTCGTCAGCTTGTTTGAGTACTTCGGCTACGTGGAGTGCCTTGAGTTCGTTTAAGTGCATAGCGGTAGCGGGTAAAAGTGGAGGAGTGGGGGTGGGTTGGCCAGTAAATATGGCTGGCCAAATGCTTGGCTGGGTAGCAAATTGGCTACTGACTATACGCAGCCTGTTGCAAAAAACTCTACAAGCTGTTTTGCAAGCTGTATAAATATTATAGCGCTACAGTCAATTATTTTGATAGCCAGTCTTTTGCAGTATATTGTAGTAAATATTAAAGGGGGAAGACAGAGCAAATCATCAGGTTCTGGCTTACATGGAGAAGAGTTTTTGGCAAATAATTTTGTGCAGTCTTTAGCAAATGCGGTCAGCCGCAAGGATAGTTCGCGCGCGGCTGGACGCGTACCATCACGCTCTGCACCTTTGACGGCAGCGCCTGCAGAGACACAGCCCAATGGGGTTGCCCCACTACCACTGCATGCCCTGCACCCAGAAATGCTCAGTTCGATCGGGGAAGAGTTTGCCCACGATCTGAACCAGACCCTCCATTTAATCCAGCAAGCCGTCATCAATCCGCGATCCTTCGGCTCAGGCTTGAGTAAAACGCATTTTTTGCTGGAAGGCCTGCGCCGCAAGGCGATGTCGATGCAGCAAGTGTCCCGTTTAGCTCAAAATCGTATTCGCCAGTCGCATGAAAAGTTGTCTTTGCCCGAAGTGCTGCAGTCGGTGATACACGAACGTCGCGCTGAAAGTGCGGCGCTGGGCGTGGTCATCAACACACGTTTCAAGCCTGTAGAAATCATTGTGGATCCTGGGCTACTGGTGAGCGTAATGGGGGCTGCGCTGGACTGGATGGGTGAGTTTGGCACCATTATTCGCGTGGGCACCAGCATGAAAAACTGGCCACAGCACGGGCTGCTGAGCCTTAGCTCGGCCCAGGGCGTGCGCACGCAAGAAGATGTGGACAAACGCAGTGCGGTAAGCCAATCCATTTCCTGGCATTTGCTGCAACAAACGGCATTGGCTATGGGCGTGGGGATGGAGGTTTCAGAAAACTCGCATGAACGGACCCTGGTGCTTGAGTTTCCGCGAACCGTGGTAGCCCTGGAGGGTATGACCATGATGGAGATGGATGCTGGGCCAGCCAGCATGCATTCCACCTATGGCTCGATTAATTCCAACTTTATTGCTGGCCATCAGGTGTTGCTGATATCGCAGGATTACGACTTTTTCAAGCAGGTGCGAGAAATTTGTAAAACCCTGAGTTTGCGCTGCGAACAGGCGCCCAGTGTGCAAATGGCAGAGCGCATGTGTGAACAAAACCCGCCGCACCTGATCATGTGCGATGAGGAATTGACCGACGAACACTACGACCAGTTACTGGACGATTTGCAGCGCCACAATCCGGGCTTTCCCAGTATTGTGGTGAGCAGCGGTAACTTTGGTTTTGAAATGTCGGACTGGTCCGGCAACAACAAATCACGCGTGGCGCGTGAACAGATTGGTGAACAACTGCCTGCCGCGCTGGTGATGGAACTGTCGCGCAGTATTTAGCGCGACTCTCTGTGGTTACGGGTGTTTAGGCCAGTTGCTGGTCGATAAACGCTGTCAACTGTGCTTTGCTCAATGCGCCGACTTTGGTTGCAGCCAAGGTGCCGCCTTTAAACAGCATCAGTGTTGGAATGCCACGAATACCAAATTTTCCGGGTACGTCGCGGTTTTCGTCTACGTTCATCTTGGCGATTTGCAGTTTGTCGCCATAGGTGGCGGCAACTTCGTCCAAAATCGGAGCGATCATCTTGCAGGGGCCGCACCACTCGGCCCAGTAGTCCACCAATACGGGCTTGACTTCTTTCAATACATCGGCTTCAAAAGACGCATCGGTCACGTGTTTAATCAGGTCGCTGGCCATGGTGTTTCTCCGTAATGGGGTAAATAGTGAGAATATATCTGGCTAAACAAAAATAGTACGAACAAATCTTTGTTGCCAGCAAGATAACTATACAGTGTGATCATTGTGACAGAAAGCAAGATGAGGCGTCTCGAACAGGTGTCTTTTCAGCCCTATAAAACGCTATGACAGCGATAGCAAAAACAGATCAATCAGCGGGTAAAACGGCAACTGCCGGTGCTTCTGCGTCGCAGGCTCTGTGGCCCGCCTTGTGCAAGCAGGTGCACTTAGCCATGCAAGAGCGCGGTGCGCATCCTGCGCGCACGGTCATTTTGCTGCCTTTTTACCAGTTGCAGGCTACGGCGCGCCAGGCATCTGCAGGCATATGGCAGGCCGGTTTTACCCCCCGCTGGGAAACCACCAAAAGCTGGAGCCACCGCGTGGGCTGCTTTGTGCCCCAGGCTAGCGATTTGCGTTTTGACGCCGCGCACGACAGCTTGCAGGCAGCCAGTTTTCTGGGACAGGCCGGCTTGGCAGACAGGCACGCCATGCTGGTGCCCGCCCTAGTGGCGGCTGCCCAGCAACTGGGTGGCGTGGTAGCGGCTGTGCCGCCATTGCAACGCGCCGCCTGGGCCATCAACGCCCGCGCGGCGGTGGTGCAGGGCTTGCAGGCTAATCCGCTGGTGTATGAAGCGGCTGTGGCCCGTATTGCACTGGAATGGGCGCTAGCATCACGGTATGAGACAGACGTGCTCTTTGACTCTGCGACGGGTGCGCAAATGGACTGTTTGGTACTGGTGGAGGGCTTGCAGGCCAACCCCCTGGCCAGCGCTTTGGCTGCACATTGGTCGGCCATCAGCAGCACGGTGGCGTTTGACGCATTGCCTGCCTCTGCCCAGCTGAACTTGCATGCCGCCAGCGACGCGCACGACGAGGCTGATCGCGCCGCCGCCTGCGTGCTGCAACGCCTGAATGAGGGTCGTGCCCCGGTGGCGCTGGCAGCAGTAGACCGCGTGCTGACCCGCCGCATCAGTGCCACGTTGGCCCTGCACGGTGTGCAGGTGCTGGACGAAACGGGCTGGAAGCTCTCGACCACCCGCGCCGCCGCCGCTGTGATGGCGCTGTTGCGCGCGGCCAGTTGGGACGCTGGCGACGATGCACGGTTGGACTGGTTAAAACAGACCACGCTGGACGCCCGACTGGTGACTAATCTGGAAAAGGCATTGAGAGGGCAAAATATGCCCAATGCCAGCGTGGATAAAGCGCTAGCAGCTATGCAATTTATAGCAAACGACGGCAACACAGTGCAAGCAGACGCTCTGCTCACAACGCTGAGCCGCCCGCGTGCCATTGCCCAGTGGCTGGTTGGTCTTGCCGAAGCACTGCGCACCTGCGGCATGTGGAACCGGCTGCTGCAAGACGAAGCCGGAGCCGACTGCATAGCCGCTTTACTGCTGCAAACGCCCCAGAGCGTGGCCCAGCACAGCGCGCCCATGAGCCTGGCCGAGTTCAGCGCCTGGGTGCAGGCCACACTGGAAGGAGCCAGCTTCAAGGCGCGCCAGGCCGACCAAACGCAGGCCTTGGTCACCGTGTTGCCGCTGGCCCAGGTGCTGGCACGCCCATTTGCTGCACTGGTACTGCCCGGGGCAGACGAAACGCGCCTGCCACGTTCGCCTGACCCGGTAGGCACCTGGACCAACGCGCAGCGCGAAGCATTGGGGCTGCCCAACCGCGACGCTTTGGCCGCGCAAGAAAAAAAGGTCTGGCAATGCGCCCTGAGCCTGCCCTGCGTAGACCTGCTGTGGCGACAGGCCGATGGTGAACAGGTAGTGCAACCCAGCGTGCTGGTGCAGGGCTTGTTGGCAGGGCCGTCCACGCCCTACGCAACCGACCCGCGCACGGCATTGGCAGTGCAACCCACACCCATCGCCATGCCGCAACCGCGCTTGCACCTGGCAGAGCAAGGGGTAGTGCAGCCAAGTGCTTTGCACATCACCCGTCTGTCAGCCAGCGCATACGAAGACCTGCGCACCTGCCCCTACCGCTACTTTGCCCTGCGCCTGCTGGGCTTGCAAGACGCGCCCGAGCTGGACGCGGAGGTAGACAAACGCGACTTTGGCAGTTGGTTACATGCCGTGCTGGCAGACTTTCACCAGCGGCGCAAGCTGCTCGCGCAAACGGGCGCCGCAGTGCTAGCGCAGCAAGCACATCAAGAGACGGATGACATCGCCCTGCTAGACCAATGCGCTGCAGACCAGCACACGCTCGGCAGCGGCTTTATACCCTTTGCGGCCAGCTGGCCGCAGGTGCGGGCCAGCTACCTGGCATGGTTGCAACACCACGAAGCAGCAGGCTGGCAGTTTGATGTGAGCGAGCTCAAACGCGAACGTACGCATGCGGGCGTTCAACTGAACGGCAGGCTAGACCGCGTAGACCGCCTCAGCCGTGGCCCTACGGCTGGCACCGCCATGGTGCTGGACTATAAAACCGAGGCTGTGCAAACCAGCAAAGACCGCGTGCGCGACCCGCTGGAAGACACGCAACTGGCCTTTTACGCCGCCCTGCTGAACGAGGACGACATCGAAGCCGCTTACGTCAACATTGCCGAGAAAGAAACCCAGTACACCGCGCAACCCGAGCTGATGATGGCGCGGGACGCGCTGCTAGACGGTATCGCTAGCGACGTACAGCGCATCCACAGCGGCGCGCCCATGCCCGCCCTGGGCGAAGGCAAAGCCTGCGATTTTTGCGCCGCCCGTGGCCTGTGCCGCAAAGACTTTTGGACTGTATGAACGAACACACCGCCCACCCATTGGTCGATGGCGATATTGCCGCTACCGACGGCTTGAGCGACGACGCCCACCCCGCCTACCAGCTCGATGGGCAGGACTGCTCGCGCGAAGCTTTCTATGCGGTGGCCTGCGACCCAGCGCGCCACGTCGTCGTGCAAGCCTGCGCGGGTGCAGGTAAAACCTGGATGCTGGTATCGCGCATCGTGCGTGCGCTGCTGCAAGGCACGCCAGCGCACGAGATTTTGGCCATCACGTTCACCAAAAAAGCTGCGGGCGAGATGCGTGCGCGCCTGCAGGAATGGCTGGCACAGTTTGCCCAGGCCGACGATGAACAATTGGCCCAAGAACTCATGGCAAGAGGAATTAGCAGCAAAATAGCCCGTATGCCAGCGCCAGATATGCGCGAGCAGCTGTCAAATTTATACCAAACCTTGTTAGACGAAGGGCGCGGCGTGCAGATTCGCACCTTCCACAGTTGGTTTGCCGCGCTGCTGCGCAACGCACCCCTCCAAACGCTGCAAGACCTGCAACTGCCTGCGCAATACACCCTGCTGGAAAGCGACTCACAAGCTGTGGCCCTGGTATGGCGGCGCTTTTACGACGTGCTGCAAGGCGACCAAGCGCTGCACACCGCCTACCGCGAAGCCGTGGCCAGTGCAGGGCGCTTTAATACCGAAAAAGCACTGACCGCAGCGCTAGACAAACGCGTGGAGTTTGAACTGGCGGATGCGGGCGGTGCGCGTAGCGTTGTTGCCACCAGTATCCGCAGTTTTGCGCAAGAATTTACCGACTTTGCGGAGCTCAATCACCCGCTGGACATGCTGGCCATTGATGCAAATCGCCAAACGCTGGCGGACGCCGCCGCCAACCTGGGCCGCGCCCCGCAGCCAAGCTTTGCTGCCAAAGGCGCAGAGCTGCAAGTGGCTTTGGCTGCTGTGAACCAGTTGAACCAGTCTGGCCAGAGCGCTGCGGGCACAGCAGCAGCGCATTACGCTGCCGTGTTTACTGCGCTGCTCACACTCAAAAACGAGCCGCGCAAGTTCAGCGACAAAATTGCAGGCATACAAGCAGTGCGCACCGCGCAAGACCTGTGCATGCGCGTGCAACTGGCGCTGGCGCAACACGACGCCTGGCAACACCAGCAGCGCATGGCCCAACTGCTGCGGGCACTCATCGTCTGCCTGCGTGATGTGAAACGCGAACACGCCTGGGTAGACATGGGCGACATTGAACGCGCCGCCGCACATTTGCTGAGTGACCCTGTTCTCAGTGGCTGGGTACAGCAACGGCTGGACGCTACCACTCGCCAACTGCTGATTGACGAGTTTCAAGACACCAACCCGCTGCAATGGCAGGCGCTGCAGGCGTGGCTGTCGGGCTATGTGGGTAGTGGCGGTGGAGGAAGTGGTGGGCAAGTGCCAGGCGTGTTCATTGTGGGCGACCCCAAGCAAAGCATTTACCGCTTTCGCCGCGCCGAACCGCAAGTGTTTATTGCCGCTACGGCTTTTGTGCGAGACGGATTGCAAGGCACCGTGCTCAGTTGCGACCACACCCGCCGCAACGCCCGCGCTGTGCTGGCTGCTACCAATGGTGTCATGCTGCAGGCTGTACATTGGGGGTACGAAGGGTATAGAAAGCACACGACAGAGTCCACACAGCCCGGCGCCATGCTGCGCCTGCCCCAGGTTATGCGGATGGAGAAGCAGGAGGTGCAGCAACGCACAGAATGGCGCGACAGCCTGACCACGCCGCGCGTGGAGGTGGAAGACGAACT
>JAYVTG010000011.1:0-5637 GCA_043774625.1 Polaromonas sp.
CGCTTTCACTTCAGCCACATTGGGGCCTAAACCACCGGGGTTTTCTTCGGTGCCCCACACCGGCACGCGCAGCAATTGTGCGATCTTGCCCAGGCGCACTGCGTTTTGCAGCACCAGGGTGCCCTCCAGAATGGCGGGCATCAACTGGGCCTGGTAATCCACCAATACCAGTTGGGATTCAGCGGCTTCGAGCAACATGTCAGACCTATCGTAGAAAACTTCGCTGCAGTGTAATTCTGCCTGGCTACTTTTTGCGTCCATGCTGCTGGACGCTAACACCCATGACGCAGCGGCGTTGGTCACTGGGCGGTGCTTGAAATGCGGTGATTCGGTCTGTGAAGCGTGTAATTGCAGGTGCACTTTATCGGCATGATGCAAAAGCTTTCAAATGCAACTTGCGGGTAAACACTGATCAAACTATTTCATTTTGAATGGAATCAGGTTGCCTAGGCCTTGCTCTTACGCACATGATCCTGACAGCCGAATCCCGTTACAACCAGTGGGTAAGGGAACACTACCGTTTTCTGATGCGCAGTGCTTGGGCCTTGACTGGCTCCCGTGCAGTGGCTGAAGACGTGGTACAGGACTGCTTTACCAGTGCTTGGAAAAACCGCACCCAATTGCGGCAACCCGAACTGGCGCGGGCGTGGTTGTTTCAAATCATGCGTCGCCACGCGCTTCGGCACCTGGCACCCGGACCTCAGTCGCTGGACGATGATGAGAATTACCGCGATATCCCGGCACCTGACGCAGGCCTGGACGACCATCTTGACGTGGTGAAGGCGTTGACCCGCATTGCCCCAATTCACCGCGAGGTACTGGTGCTCTTTTATTTTGACGATATGCCCACAGCGCAAATGGCCGAGGCGTTGGACATTGCACCGGGCACGGTGCTGTCGCGTTTGGCGCGAGCGCGCGCGGCGCTAAAGATGGCGCTGTCACCTGCGCGCGCCGGGCCAGCAACAACCATGGTGTCCACCCCTGCTACTGTTTTGAGAAAGGTTTGACATGACAGACTTACCTGATCTGCACGACACCGCGTTTGATCTGCGCGTCCGCGCCGAGCTGGCGCTGGCTTTTGACCCAGGCCAGCCGCCCGCACATTTGTCAAAAACCACACCCTTGCTCTCACGGCGCGGCTTTCAAAAAGGGCTGGCAGCGTTCTTTGCACTCGGTACGGGCGCAGGCGCTGTGCTGGCCATGCGACCGCCCGGGCTGGTGCGCGGAGCGATTGAGCACGAGTATTACGAACGCACGCTGCGAGGTAATTTTATGGATGGCCAAAAAATCCTGGTTCAGATGGGACTTGAACCAAAGCAGGCGATTCCTGGCTTTCCCCAGCTCATGCGCCCGTGCGACATTGGCGGCTACCTTGTCTATCACCTCACCACCTTCTTTGAAAAAGGTGGAATGGTGACCGTATTTGCCTTCGATCAGCCCATAGTCCTGAATGACGATAGCGGTTGGTGGAGCAATGTGTATTGGCAAGTGGTGACCTCGCGCGACGGGAAACCGCTGGTGATGGTGGCGCAAAAAGAGCGCGCCTTGTCAGTTGCCAAAACCACGTTTGGAAAACCTACAGGTTAGACACGCCTCTTTTGCAACCCAACCCAATTCAATTCAATTCAATTCAATTTATCACCACAAAACTCAACTGGACCGAGAAGACCATGAACAAAACAACTCCACCTTCCTCACTGGCCCGGCGCCGCGTATTAGTTGGCAGCGTCAGCGCGTTCGCCGTGACAGGCATGACCACCTGGTCGCGCGGTGCATCAGCACAGCCGGCTGCAACCACCGCCAGACCCCTGCCCGCCTACGTGAGCTGGAAAGATCCCTCCAGCGTCATCGTACACAGCAGCACCACCATAGAAACCAAACGCGGTGCGTTTGGCACTAGCGTGATTACACCTGCAGAGCATTTGTACATCCGCAACAACCTGCCTGCGCCCGACGCCTCCATCGTGGCGGACCGCGACGCCTGGGAAGTCAACATCGAAGGCGTGAAAAGCCCGCGCAAACTCACCGTCAAAGACCTCAAAGGTATGGGTCTGGAGACTGTACCCATGGTGTTGCAATGCTCGGGCAATGGCCGTGGCTTCTTCCCCAGTAAGCCCAGTGGCACACCGTGGACGGTAGGCGCTGCAGGCTGCGTGGTATGGAGCGGCGTACCCGTGCGCACCGTGATGGAGGCGCTGGGCGGCATGAATGCGGGCATGAACTACATGACAGGTACGGGCGGCGAAAAGCTGCCAGCCGGCATCGATCCGAAAAGTATTGTGGTAGAGCGCTCTGTACCCGTCGCAGCCATTGCCGATGCATTGCTGGCCTGGGAGATGAATGGCGTACCCATCACGTTGGCCCATGGTGGTCCCTTGCGTTTGATCGTACCGGGTTACCAGGGTGTAAATAACATCAAGTACGTCAAGCAACTGGCTTTTACCGCGCTAGAGAGCGATGCCAAAATTATGTCGCATGGCTATCGCATCAGCCCTCCTGGTGGCAAGGCCGAACCTAGCCAGCCGTCAGTGCAAGAAATGACGGTGAAGTCCTGGATCAATTCTCCCCACCCTGAAAGTGGGCCTCTCAAAGCCGGCACAGCGCAAATTCACGGCGTGGCCTTTGGTGGCTTGAACGGTGTAAAAAGCGTGGATGTGTCTGTGGATGGTGGAAAGACCTGGCGACCAGCCCGCTGGGTCGGGCCGGATATCGGTAAATTCGCGTGGCGCCAGTTTGTATTGCAAACCCAATTGCCCGTTGGTAGCCACACTTTGATGAGCTGCGCCACGGATACCTTGGGCAACCGGCAGCCTGAGACAAGGGGTGAAAACCAGAGCGGCTACAACAACACCAGTTGGGCGGATCACGCAGTCAAAGTGGTGCTGGCGTGATGATGGCTTACCGCACATTGAAATGTTTATCGGTCATCGCCGCCACTGTATTTTGCACTTCAGTCATTGGTGCGGACGAGGCAGCGCAAATGGAACTGGGTAAAAGGCTGTTTAGCAACGCAACCCCCGCCTGTGCCATTTGCCACACACTCAAAGACGCCGGCGCTGAAGGCGCAGTCGGTCCGGTTATTGACGAAATCAAACCAGATGCCGCGCGTGTCGCCAAAGCACTGCGCGACGGCTTGGGCAATATGCCGTCTTACAAGGCGCTGTTGACGGAAGCCGAAATTGCTGCGCTTGCGCGGTATGTATCCAGGGCCAGTGGCGCCGAAAAGTAGCCTGACGCGGTCGTGTGCTTACTGCAAAAAACGCACAATCCGGGGCAAGGCGGCAAGTCAGTTCAATGGGAAGCAGGATAGGTCGTCAGCATAAACAATTGGTCCCTTAAAGGCCCGCCCAATCGTGGTTTGCAGGGCTTGTTCCTTGCCCAGAGTCTCTGGACGGCGGTGCGCCAGAATCAATTGCTTGACACCTGCGCTGGCTGCGATTTCGCCAATCAGGGCAGGCGGCGCATGCAAAGAGCGCTCGCCAAAATGAAAGCCGTCGTCAATCGCCAAATGTGCTATGAGCGCATCGGCATCAGCCGCCAGTTTTTGCAAGTTGCCGTTGTTGCCGTCCCCATCGCCGCTGAATGCGATGCGTTTGCCCTGGATTTCAATCAAAAATGCGAGCGAGGGAATCTTGGCGTGAATCACCGGCGTAGCACTGATACGCAGCCCTTCCTTGTCGTGCACTACCGCGCTTTGCGCAGCATCAAGTTTGACATCATGCGGGTCGAAATCGTAGGTTTTTTCGTTGCCTGCCGCGCCAAGGTAACGAAATACACCCGTTTTCTCTGCAAAAAATCCGGCCAAAAACTCTGACGTGGATGGCATCAACAAGGTGCCGGGCGGGCCGTATACCGGCATGGCACGCTTGCGCGGTTTGCCTTCAAAGTGTGACGACTTCACCAGCACAGGAAAGTCTGCGCTGTGGTCACTATGGAAGTGCGAAAACAGCACTGCGTCAATATCCGCCACCAGAGCACCCGACTCGCCAAAGCGCAGCGCCGACCCGCCACCTGCATCCACCAGCACACGTGCTTTGCCATCCACCCAAACCAAATAGCTGGCTGAAGCGCGACCGCGCATTTCCGGGCCACCCGAGCCCAGCACCTGCACCGCCACACCCCTTACACCACAGGTGCCCGATGTTGTTGTGGCCGCGTTGGCAAAGCCGAATGACAGTGATAACAGTGCGACGTGAAGAAGTGTCTGAATTGAGAACGGTGTTTTCATAGGTGTGCCTTGAGTTGAGAATTAATCGAAAACTGGATGTACTTGCTTCTGGATGCCGCTCCGCCGCCCGCGGCATTTTTATCAACATGCGCCAGATTGGCGGACGCTTATAGCGGCGACGGCGGCAGCGTGTATTGAACAAGTTCGCGTCGATTTGTGTTCTTAATGTTTCCGATGCAAGTTAAAAAATAATCTCAGGCTGGTGCTAGCTGACGGTAAATCTCTTTTGCTACGCGCATCAATTCAGGTCGATCAGCACCACCAGAAATTGCGTAGCCAAAGTTCCTGTCAACCCAATAGAAAACGTTGACGGGGCCGTCTTTCCCAAAGCGAAATGCCGTTTCAGGTTGTCCTGCTGTCTTGGGTACTTCACGGGTCACGTACAAAGTCAGTCGCTGGCCAATTTTGTCGTGGTACATAAACTGGGCAACAGGCCCGCTATCGCCTGGCAGCAGCCGTCCGCCAATCAACTCGTAACCGATAAGCTGAAGGCCAGGTGGCTTTACTGCAGTGCCGAGCCGTTTGGATAACCAAGTCACCAGCTGTTGCTCTTGATCCGCTCCCACTTCCACGGGGCGGCGCACATCGGGGCTGTACACCACGTGGGCCACTGCGGCGCGGCGCGCAAAGCCGGTTAACCGACTACCTAAAACTTCGCCGGGGTTCGCGGATGTAGAAGCTATTTCGGTCGCTGCTGGCACAGCGGCAAGAGGTGACGCATCAGCATCAACAGCGCCGCGCACAAACCACGCCGAGCCGGCGCTGAACAACGCAATCGCCACACCTGCAGCAAGACGTTGCAGGTACCACGGTGTGGGTGGCGAGGCGGCCAGAACCAGCCTGTGTGGCATGGCTTCACCAAGCACCGGGGCAAAAAGAGTCCGCAGTTCGCTATTTTGAGCGCGGTAGCTGTTAACCCGCAGCGCCTCGTCGGGCCGCCCGGCCAGGTAGGTCTCGATCTCGTGCTGCCTTTCAGGCCCGAGTTGACCGTCCACATGGGCGTGCAGGTCAGCTTCCGTAAGAGGATGGTTAGGATTCATGGTGAAGTACTTATTTAATTACTCTCAACCGCGCCGGCTCTGCGACGCGCCCTTCCATCAACGCGCGCAAACGCTCGCGCCCGCGCGACAACCTGGACATCACGGTTCCCACAGGAACACCCAGCGCGTTTGCTACCTCGGCGTAGGCCATGCCCTCCAGCGCAACCAGCAGCAGAACTTCCTTCTGGTCGGCGGGAAGCTGGTCCAGCGCCGATTGCAAGTCGAGCACCGCCAGACGGTCACTTTGCGTCCCGGCAACCGGCACCTCAGGGGTATCGTCGTCCAAAGTCACTGTTTGAAGCTTTGGCCGCCGCACACCATCGACATAGACGTTGTGCATCATGCCAAACAGCCAGGCCCGCATGTCAG
>JAYVTG010000012.1:0-17732 GCA_043774625.1 Polaromonas sp.
GCGACGGGTGAGCGGGTGTGCGATGAAAATTTTTTGGGAAGGCGCGCGTTGTTCAAGGTCGAGTGCTACACAACGCAGTTCGCGCGTGTTTTCCAAAAAACATTTTGCAGTGCATACCCCGAGCGCGGCGCTAGCCCTCCAAGCTGGAGTATTTCCTCTGAGCACCACACACAAGCCCCCCAACTGTGCGTAGTCCTCTGCGAATAGCTCAACTTTCCAGGCAGCCTTGCTGTAGAACGGATTGCTAATAAACACCCAAGGCCAGCGCCAAGGCTTCTCGCCACACGTGCCGGTTGTCTCGCACACCCTCGGAACTGGGCACCCATTGCAGGCCGAGCTGATCGCTCGACTCAATAAAACCCATGGGCGCAGGAACGACCTGCAGACCTGTAGCTTCAAAAGCGCGCAATGACCGTGGCATATGCCAGGCGTGGGTAACCAGGGCAATGCGCTCTACGCCCGACTGGCGCAATTTGGGGGCCAGCAAGCGCGCGTTTTGCGCAGTGTCTTTAGATTCGTCCTCTTTCCAGGTCAGCGCGGGGTGGCCTTCTTGCGCCAGCCATTGGCTAACCGCTTGCGCCTCGGTGATGTTGGCTGCACTACCCGCCCAGCCCAGGCCACCTGCAAAGGCGATAGGCAGCCCCGTTTGTTTGGCCAGATGCAGCCCATAGCGCAAGCGCGCCAGTGTATTGGAGTGTGGCTGTGGGCTACCATACTCGCGGCTGCTGCGCTCTACGCCTGCGCCCAGCACCACAATGGCTTGTACTTTCGCCGCAGACAGTGTGGAGGTCACCGCCATAGCGGGCAGGGCGCTGACTTGCGGTAACAACAGCGGATTGAGCCAGATGGCAAAACCACTACAGGCCGAGAGCCAGGAAATGGCGAGTCCTGCGATGCCTAAAAATACCCCCATCCGTTTGCGCTGCACAAGCAGCAATAGGGCTGCCAACGCGATGATGAGTATGCCTATTGCAGGCGGAATGACCAGAGCGGTCAGCCAGGGTTTAAGTGCAGAAAATTCCATGCACTATTTTAATGCTATAAAAATAATAGCTGCTTGCGTATATTCCACGCTGGCTACCGACATAAAAGCTTGTCAAATATCAATAAAAAGCCTGCAAACCCGTAATCGCCCGACCCAGAATCAGCGCGTGCACGTCGTGCGTACCCTCGTAGGTGTTCACGGTTTCCAGATTGATCATGTGCCGAATCACGTGGTATTCGTCGTGAATGCCGTTGCCGCCGTGCATGTCGCGCGCCATGCGGGCTATGTCTAGTGCCTTGCCACAGCTATTGCGTTTAACCATGCTGATCATGTCGGGCACGGCTTGGCCTTGGTCCATCAGGCGGCCCACGCGCAGGCAGGCTTGCAGGCCCAGAGCGATCTCGGTTTGCATGTCGGCCAGCTTCTTTTGAATGAGCTGGTTTTGTGCCAACGGGCGGCCAAACTGCTGGCGGTCCATCGTGTACTGGCGGGCGCGGTGAAAGCAGTCTTCCGCAGCGCCCAATGCCCCCCACGATATGCCGTAACGTGCCTTGTTCAGGCAACCAAACGGGCCTTTGAGGCCGTTGACCTTGGGCAGCAAGTTCTCTTGCGGCACAAACACATCGTCCATCACAATCTCGCCTGTAATCGAGGCGCGCAGGCTCATCTTGCCTTCAATCTTGGGGGCACTCAAGCCCTTCATGCCTCTTTCCAAAATGAAGCCGTGGATACTTTCTTGCCCGCCCACCTTGCCCGCGACACCAGTGTCGCCTTCGGTGCCAGGGTCGGCCAGTTTGGCCCACACCACAAACACATCAGCAATCGGCGAATTGGTGATCCACATCTTGGCGCCATTCATCACGTAGCCACCATCGACCGGCCTGGCGCGGGTTAACATGCTGGCCGGGTCGCTGCCATGGTTGGGTTCGGTCAGGCCAAAGCAGCCCACCCATTCACCAGTAGCCAATTTGGGCAGGTATTTTTGCTTTTGCGCCTCAGACCCGTATTCGTTGATCGGGTGCATGACGAGCGAGCTTTGCACGCTCATGGCGCTGCGGTAGCCGCTGTCCACACGCTCCACTTCGCGGGCGACCAGACCATAAGACACGTAGTTGAGCCCAGCGCAGCCATAGCCTTCAATCGTAGAGCCGAGGAAACCCATCGCACCGCATTCGTTCATGATCTCGCGGTCAAACTTCTCATGCCGCGCCGCCATCAGCACGCGGGTTTGCAGCTTTTCCTGGCAAAACTGGTGCGCCGCTTCGCTAATGGCGCGTTCGTCGTCGCTTAACTGGTCGTTCAGCAAGAAGGGGTCTTGCCAGTTGAAAACTGCTTTGGCAGGGTGTGCATCTCGTTGCATGGCGCGTCCTAATAAACTAATTACAGTATAGCAATTTGTTAAATTGCTATAAGTTTAAAGCAATCGTGTGCAGGTTGTGGCGTACAGTGTTTTATCACCAGCACGGGAGCAGTAAAAATGGTTTCACTTGACTTGTCGCAGTTGACGCGGTACGCCATTGCCAGAAGTTTGTTCACCCCCACCAGCTTGCCTCGCGCCATTGCTAAGCTAGGCTTTGTGCAGGCTGACCCTATACGCGCACCCGCCAGGGCGCAAGATTTGACGCTGCGTCACCGGGTCAAAAACTACTGTGCTGGCGACCTGGAACGTCGCTATCCGCAACTTCGCGTAGAAGAAGACTTTTTCGTCAACTACGGATTCGTCACACCAGAGGTGCACGCGCTCATGCATCCGCGCGCGCCACAACAAGCGTGGACGCAACAAGAGCAGTTACGTGCACAACAGGTGCTGGAGTTTGTACGTGAGCGTGGCGTCGTGCATCCGCACGATGTAGAAGAACACTTTGCCCACGGCAAGACGCGCAACTGGTTTGGTGGATCGTCTAATGTCAGTACGCAGTTACTGGACGCCATGCACTACCGTGGCTTGTTGCGGGTGGCCAGGCGCGAGGCCGGCACCCGTTTGTACGAAGTGCGAACCCCAACGCCCATGCCTGCTGATCCGCTCAAGACGCTGGACGGTTTGGTAGATGCCATCGTGGCAAAGTACGCGCCTTTGCCATCGGCCTCACTCGGTCAATTGCTCAGCCTGCTGTGCCGTGGCGCGCCGCAGTACAAGCATTTGAAGCCAGCAGTCTTCAAGCGTGTGCAAGAACGCTTGCCTGGGTGCGTCGTTGATGGTGTGACCTGGTATTGGCCAGCCGATGAGAACCCCGCGTCACGCCGCTGGCAATGCGATGACGCAGTGCGCCTGCTGGCCCCTTTTGACCCCGTGGTGTGGGACCGTAGACGGTTTGAAATGCTGTGGGGCTGGGCGTACCGCTTTGAGGCCTACACCCCACCTGCCAAGCGTGTGCGGGGTTATTACGCCATGCCCTTGTTGTGGCGCGACCGGGTAATTGGCTGGGCGAATGTGTCGCGCGATGACGGGCGCATGCAGGTAGAGCTGGGCTACGTTAGTGGTAAAGCGCCCAAAGATGTTGCATACAAGGCGGCGTTAAATGCAGAGTTGGCGAAGATGGCGCAGTTTCTGGATTTGTCGCAATAGTCTCCAAGTACCCAGAGCGATAACCGATGCAAGCCGGCACGGGTGTAGTGTTTTGGCAAGCGCGTTAAGATGATTAATGTTTTTCCACGCACAGGGCAAGGCTTGTTATGTCAAATAGTTACGAAACCATTACCCTGGGCGGAGGCTGCTTTTGGTGCACTGAATCTGTCTACGTAGCCGTCAAAGGTATCGTGGATGTTGAAAGCGGCTACAGCAATGGCGAGGCGGTCAACCCGACGTATGAACAAGTGTGCACGGGGCGCACGGGGCATAACGAGGTGGTCAAACTGGTGTATGACCCGGCCATCATCAGCACGCGCGACATTCTGGAAATATTTTTTGTCATCCATGACCCCACAACGTTGAACCGCCAAGGCAACGACAGTGGCACGCAATACCGCAGTGGCATTTACTACGCCAGCCCTGCGCAAAAGCAGGTGGCTGACGAGATCATCCGCGAGATGTCGCAAGACAAAATCTATCAAAACCCGATAGTGACCGAGGTGCTGCCGCTGGCCAACTACAGCGCGGCAGAAGACTATCACCAAGACTTTTTTGCACGCAACCCCAACCAAGGCTACTGCATGATGGTGGCTGCACCCAAGGTGGCCAAGTTTCATAAAACTTTTGCGCGGCTGGCGAAATAGCTACTTTACAGGTCATACAAACTGGCCTGCTATATTTGCCGCATGCTCAATACCAAGGGCCTGCTGTACCAATACAGCGCGGCTGTATCCGTTTCTGTTCCTGACCTCACACTGCCCCAAGGCGGCGTTTTGCTGCTGCGCGGCGATTCTGGTTCGGGTAAATCCACCTTTTTGGCGCTGGCCTGCGGGCTGCTGACGCCGTCCGGTGGCAGCATTACTGTGGCGGGGCAAGACGTAGCCGATCTGCGCGGCGCGGCGCGCGACGCCTGGCGTGGGCGCCAGGTGGGTTTTTTGCCACAGGGCCTGCACTTGAGTGCATCGCTCAGTGTGGTGGACAACTTGGCTCTGGCCTACTTTGCCGCTGGTGTGCACCATAACCAAGCGCATATTGCGCGCTGCCTGGATGCGCTGGGCGTGGGCGACCTGGCCAAACGCATGCCCCATGAACTGTCGGGCGGCCAGGCGCAGCGGGTGGCGCTGGCGCGGGCGGTGTTGCTGTCTCCCAAAATTATTTTGGCTGACGAACCCACCGCCAGCCTGGACGACACCGCTGCTGCGCAGGCCATTGCCTTGCTGGTGCAACAAGCGCAGCGCTGCGGTGCCAGTTTGGTCGTTGCCACACATGACGCGCGGGTCAGCAGCGCCCTGGCAGCCGATGTGCATGCTAACGAGCTACAAATGGTGCATTTGAGCAAAATTAACAAGCAAAATGACCAAATGCCAGCGCAGAATATGCGCGAGCAGCTATGAAAATAATAGCATACGCTTTGAAGATACTGCTGGCAAGGCCTGGTGCGCTGGTGCTCAACCTGCTGTTGCTAACCCTGGGTTTGGCGTCTGTCACCTTCCTCATGCTCGTCAACGCGCAGGTGCAGCGCGCCTTTGACCGCGACCTGGCTGGCATTGACCTGGTGGTGGGCGCCAAAGGCAGCCCGCTGCAACTTATTTTGGCGGGCGTGCTGCATATCGACACGCCCAGCGGCAACATTGCCTTGGCTGACGTGCAAGAGCTGGCGAAGAATCCGGCAGTCAAAAAACTGATTCCACTAAGCCTGGGGGATAGTCTGGGTGGTTACCGCATTGTGGGCACCACGCTGGACTATCCCGCGCATTACGGCATGCAACTGGCCAGTGGACAACTATGGAAAGAAGGCGAGCAGGGCAGCATGCAGGCCGTTTTAGGTGCCGACGTGGCCGCCGCCATGCAATTACCGCTGGGTGCCCAATTCGCAGGCAACCACGGCCTGGGCGCAGGGGGCGAGAAGCACACCGCTGCGCTGTACACCGTGGTGGGCAGTTTGCAACCGTGCGCCTGCGTGCTGGACCGGCTGATTCTGACAGCAGCAGAATCCGTGTGGTTTGTACACGAAAAAACCGAAGCGCTGGACGCGTCGGACATGCAAGCCATGAAAGAGGCCCGCGAAGTGACTTTGGCACTTATTGAATACAACAGCCCGCTGGCGGCCGTTAGCTTTCCGCGTTTTGTCAACACCAGCACCGACATGCAGGCCGCAGCCCCAGCGGTCGAAATCACCCGCCTGCTGCGCATGCTGGGCGTGGGCACTGACGTGATTCGCGGCTTTGCCATGGTGCTGCTGGCCGTGGCGGCCTTGAGCCTGCTGATCGCCCTGTGGAACGCCCTGCGCGAGCGCCGTGCAGACCTGGCCATGCTGCGCATGCTGGGTGCCAGCCCGGTCAAAATTGTGGTTTTGTTACTGACAGAAACGCTTCTTTTGTCAGCTTTGGCAAGCATACTGGGGCTGCTGCTGGGCCACTTTTTGACAGGTCTGGTAGGTTATTGGCTTATGCAAGACAAATCCATGGTGTTGACGGGCTGGGTCTGGCTGCAAGAAGAATGGGCTGTGCCCGCCCTGGCGGCAGGGCTGGCGATTTTTGCCACGATCGCACCTGCGTGGAGCGCTTACCGGCTGGACGTGTTGAAATTATTGCAAACGAGGTAGTGAAATGAAGTTTTGGAAGATAAAACCCCTGATTGCCAGCGTATTCATTGCGCAAGCAGCTATTATTTGTGTAGCGCAAACGCACAGCGCAGACGACATCAAAAAAGACATTCAGCGCCACCGCGCCATGGCTGCTGCGCATGAAGGTGCGGCCAAGTGCCTGGAATCTGGCAAAAAAGATAACGTGTGCGAAAAGGAACTCCAGACCGCCTGCAAGGGTCTAGGCATAGGTAAAAACTGTGGAATGAAACATGAACACTAAACGCACTGCACTGCTATTGGCGGTAGCCACATTCAGCCTGGGCATGGCGCATGCACAGCTTAGTTCACCCATGCCCAAGGTTGACGACAAATCAAAATCCAAGCCAGATGCTGCCGCCAGCAGCGCTCTGGGCATACCCGCTGGCAGCGGCCCCGGCGTACACAGCCCCAACAGCCCGTTTGCCCCCTTGGTAGACCGCGCCGACGTGATTGCCTGGCCCGTGCTCACATCGCTCAAAACCAAGACCGACAAAAGCAAAATTGTCCCGGTATTCAGCATGGACCAGATGGCACTGAATCAAAAAACGCAAAAAATACAAGGCTACATGATGCCGCTAGAGCCGGGTGAAAAACAGCGCCACTTTTTGCTCACCTCGGTGCCCATGAGCTGCAGCTTTTGCCTGCCCGGCGGGCCAGAAAGCATGGTAGAAGTGCGCACCAAAACGCCCGTCAAATACAGCCTGGACGCTGTGGTGGTAGAAGGCAAGTTTGCAGTGTTGAATGACGACCCGTATGGGTTGTATTACCGCATTACCGACGCACAACAGGTGAAATAGGGCGCTTTAAGAGCCCAAAGCCAGCGCAGGCTTGGCAGGTGAAGGTGAAGCGCCCAGGCCAAACATCTCTGCCAAGGCCTTGCGGTAAGCGCCCTGGCCCACCGAATTGGTGTTGTGGTGCGAGCCACCTTCTACCAACACAAAACGCTTGGGCTCTACAGCAGCTTCAAACAGCTTGCGGCCCAGCTCGGGCTTGATGGTGTTGTCCAAAGCGCCATGCACCACCAGCAGGGGCGACCCAATGCTGGCCACTTTGCGCCATGACTCAAAGCGCTGGGTAATCAGCGGTGACACAGGCAGCCAGCCCCAGGTCATGGTGGACACCACGTCTGGAATGGATGTGAACGTGCCTTCCACAATCGTGCCCGCTTCGTCCGTCACCCTGCTGGCCAGGTCGATGGCGATAGCACCGCCCAGCGAATGGCCAAAGATGTAACGCGGCTGATGTGGGTATTTTGCAGCCACCCATTTCCAGGCTTCAAAAGCGTCTTCAAAAGCCGTTTTTTCAGACGGTATTTCGGCAGACGATTTGCCAAAGCCGCGATAGTCGGGTGCCACCACGGTAAAGCCCAGCTCTTGCATGCGCTGGATGCGGTAGGCACTGCCCGCCACGTTCCAGCGTGCGCCGTGTAGATACAACAGCACGGGTGCTTTTGCGTTGATGGTGTCGTCTTTGCTGGCCAGGTGTATCAAGGTGTGCAGCTTGGCAGGCTTGCCGGTCACTTCCGACGCAAAGCCAATATACGCCTCGTTCATGTTGCTGGCTACGGTGCTGGCGTCACCCCAAGAGCGGTCAGACGGATTAAAAATCCACTGGCCCTGTTTGGTGTCTAGCGCGGCGCAGCCAAACAGGCTGCTGATGCCAAGAACCAGTGCTGCGGCTGTGCGCCATGAGGGGAGTATGAAAGCTGTTTTTAACATCAGTCTGTGACTTTATTGAGTGGGTTTTGTTCAATTCAATCTAAAGAAAACGGCATTTCCTGACATTGGCTTTGCCATTTATTGGCGCACCGAGGCTAAGTTGTCCTCAGCGCCCGCGCATAAACAATGTATCTAGCTCTTTCAGGTTGACTTGTCGCCACGTAGGCCTGCCATGGTTACATTGGTCGGAGCGGTCGGTGCCTTCCATTTGGCGCAGCAGGGCGTTCATTTCGTCGATGGTGAGGCGGCGGTTGGCGCGTACTGCGCCGTGGCAGGCCATGGTGCTTAATATTTCGTGCTGCGCGCGTTGTATGACGGTGCTGGCGTCGTGCTGCGCCAATTCGGCCAGCACGCTGCGTGCCAGTTCGACCGGGTCGCCCTGTGCCAGGCTTGTAGGCACGGCGCGCACGGCCAGGGTTTTGGCAGAGAAGGGCGATATGTCCAGGCCCAGGGTGTGCAGCACGGTGGCGCTGGTTTCTGCGGTGGCTACCTCGGTTGGTGTGGCGGCAAAAGTGGCGGGAATGAGCAGCTGCTGCGACGTGATGTGCGTGCCGCCAGCCTCAGCCGCGTCTATCTGTACTTTGAGCCGTTCATACACAATGCGTTCGTGCGCGGCGTGCATGTCTACGATGATCAGGCCCTGCGCGTTTTCGGCCAATATGTAAATGCCGTGCAACTGGGCGATGGCTTTGCCAAGCGGCCAAATGGCTGCATTGGGTTCTGAGGCGTTGCCGTTTTGCTGCGCTGCCAGCTCTGCGCCGCTGGGCACAGACTTGCCCCACAACAGGCCAATGTCGTTGACCTGGTTGCCGTAAGCCTCATGCTCATTTGCTACAAAATGCATAGCTGCTTGCGCATATCCTGCGCTGGCATTGGGGCTATTTCTCTGTAAAATATCCAAAAAACCACTTGCGGGCTGTGCTGTGTGTGCTGTTGCATCTGCGCTCTGTCCACCAGACTGCGCACTGTGCGCTGCCGCTGTTGTCGCACTGGCTCTGGACGGTGCCAGTGCATTGTCTACCGCGTGCCGCACGGCCTGGTGCACCTCGCGGCTGTCTCTAAAGCGCACTTCGATCTTGGTGGGGTGCACGTTCACGTCCACACGTGCGGGGTCGATCCGCACAAACAGCACAAACACAGGCTGCCTGCCGCCGTGCAGCACGTCTTCATACGCGCTGCGTGCGGCGTGGGTCAGCACCTTGTCGCGCACATAACGGCCATTCACATAAGCAAACTGCTGGTCGGCGCGGCTGCGGGCCGCGTCGGGCACACCTGCGTAGCCTTGCACGGTGATGCCTCTCCCATCGTTACTTTTGCCTAAATAGTTCACGGCGACTGCGTTGGCGATAAAGTCGTCGCCCAGCACGTCGCTGATGCGCTGCGCCATGCTACCACCGAGGCCACCACTACCACTGGATCGCCACTGCTCCAGCAGTTTGCCTTCATGCCACACCGCAAAACCCACGTCGGGCCGTGCTAGCGCGTGGCGTCGCACCGACTCCAGGCAATGTGCCAGCTCGGTGGCATCGGTCTTCAAGAATTTGCGCCGTGCGGGGGTGGCAAAAAACAGTTCTTTCACTTCCACCGTGGTGCCTTGCGCACGGGCCACGGGTGTAATTTCTCCCGTCTGGCCATGCAGCATCCAGGCCTTGCCCGCAGTGCCACTTTTATCATTCAAACTGCCTGTTGCCAGCGAGGATATTGCGCAGTCAGCTATTGAATTAATAGCAGCCAGCGCTTCACCCCGAAACCCCATGGTGCTGACAGACTCCAGATCGTGCAGCGAGGCAATCTTGCTGGTGGCATGGCGTTTAAACGCCAGTGGCAGTTGTTCACGCGCAATACCCACACCATCGTCTTCCACCACAATTGCCCGCACGCCGCCTGCCAAAAGCCGTAGCGTAATGTGCGTAGCCCCCGCGTCCAGCGCGTTGTCCAGCAGCTCGCGCACCACCGAGGCAGGGCGCTCCACCACCTCACCAGCGGCGATCTGGCTGATCAGCTCGTCGGGCAGTTCGCGGATGATGGGTTGCGGGGAGGGAGGGGAAAGTACGGCGTTCACACGTAGATTGTAGATGGCAGTCGCGCTAGGTGGCGGTGTTGCAAAACGTTGCGTAAATCGGCTGCCAAGTAGCTGAAAGAACATGCTGAAATTACCTCTTTTTCATTGACGTATTTCACATTTATTGGCGGCTCTACCAGCGGGCATAATCAACTGCATGGAACTCATCAGCTTTTTATTCGACTTTATTCTTCATGTTGACAAACACTTATCTGCCTTCGTCGCCCAATACGGCACGCTGGTGTATGTGCTGCTTTTCGCCATTGTGTTTACCGAAACGGGCGTGGTCGTCATGCCATTTTTACCGGGTGATTCGCTGCTGTTTATCACTGGTGCTCTGTGTGGTGCGGGGTTGATGAGCCTGCCGCTGGCCATTGTCGTGTTGTTGGCGGCAGCAATTTTGGGTGATCAGTGCAATTACTCGATTGGTCGGTACTTTGGCCCCAAGGTTTTTCAGTGGGAAGACTCGCGGTTTTTTAACAAGAAGGCGTTTGAAAAAGCGCACCATTTTTATGAAACTTATGGTGGGGTCACCATCATTTTGGCGCGGTTTATGCCATTCATTCGCACCTTTGTGCCCTTTGTGGCGGGCGTGGCCGCAATGTCGCGCGGCAAGTTCAGCATGTACAACGTGGTGGGCGGCGTGATTTGGGTGGTGGGGCTGTGCCTGGCCGGTTACTTTTTTGGCAACCTGGCGTGGGTGCAGGTTAATCTAAGCAAAATCATCTGGGCGCTGATCATTGGCCCCGGCCTGATTGCCTTGTTTGGTGCTTGGCGGGCTAGCCGGGTGCAGGTTGTAGCCAAGAGCTAAAACCTAAGAACTAAGAACTCGTACGAGAGAGCAACCAGGAACTCGTACGAGAGAGCAACCAGGAACTCGTCTGAGCAGGCAACTAAGAACTCGTACGAGTTCGTGCCAGTGGTGGGTTCTTGGCAAAATACCGTTCAATGCCGCGCATGATCGCGTCGGCTAGTTTGTTTTGGTAGGCTTCGTCGCGCAGGCGTTCTTCTTCTTCGGGGTTGCTGATAAAGGCGGTTTCTATCAGCACGCTGGGAATATCGGGTGCTTTCAACACGGCAAAGCCTGCTTGTTCAACGCGCGGTTTATGCAGTTTGGCAAAACCACCTATTTCGCCCAGCAGGTTGGTACCCAGTTTTAAGCTGTCGTTGATTTGCGCCGTGGTACTCATGTCCAAAATGGCGCGTTGTACATGCGCGTCCTTGGTTTTTACGTTCAAACCGCCCACCAGATCGGCGCTGTTTTCTTTCTTGGCCAGGTAGCGGGCCGATGCGCTGGACGCGCCTTTTTCGCTTAATGCAAACACGCTGGCACCCTTGGCGCGGGCTTCGGTAAACGCATCGGCATGGATGCTGATGAACAGGTCGGCTTTCACGCGCTGGGCTTTTTCTACGCGCACATTCAAGGGTACAAAAAAGTCGGCATCGCGGGTCAAAAAAGCACGCATCGGGTTGCCTTTGATGCTGGTGGCGTTAATGCGCTCACGCAGTTTCAGGGCCACTTTCAGCACCACGTCTTTTTCTTGCGTACCTTGAGGGCCAATGGCACCGGGGTCTTCGCCGCCATGGCCAGGGTCTAACGCCACAACAATCAGGCGGTCGGTTTGGGAGGGCGTTTTTGATGCGGCAGTTGTATTTTTAGCACTGCTTTGGCCTGTTGCCAGCGTGGATGTTGCGTGACCAGCTATTGAATTTGTAGCGTTGCCTGGAAGGGACGATGATGGCGTACCACCGGTCTTATCGTTTTTCTTGGCAATCAATTCACCCAAAGGGTCGATGGGCGGCACTGGTTTTGCCGCATCGCGGGTGACGGGTTTACCGCCAATTTGCTGTGCAATCAGTTCTTCCAGTGGGTCAATGGCTTTGGTGGGGTACAAGTCAAACACCAGGCGGTGTTGATAGGCAGCGACGGGCGGCAGGTTGAACACCTGGGGCAGAGCGGCCTGTTTCAAGTCCAGCACCAAGCGCACCACGCCCGGTGCGTTTTGGCCTACGCGCACGCGTTCAATAAACGGGTCGTCTGACTTGACCTGGCTCACCAGCTCGCGCAGCGCGCTATTGAGTTCAATGCCTTCAATATCTACCGCCAGGCGTGGCGGGTTGGTGATGAACAATTGCTTGGCCTCCAGCTTGCCATCGCTCTCTATCGTCACGCGGGTGTATTCGTCTGCAGGCCATACCCGAACTGCGAAAATAGTAGCGCCCCACGCAATGTCTGCGTGCCCTAGCAGCAAGACGAGAACAGATTTTTCAACCAGTGCACGTCGGTTCATGTTCACATTTTCTGGCATGCACGTATTGTCCCACGGCTTCAAGACAACAGGCTTTGCCCTGTGGTAGTGTTGCCACGCAATGTAATACTGCGGCTCTCGTCAGCCTGTGCAGTCATGTGGATGCTGAGGTCGGGCACGTTCAACGCGGCTCGGGCGTTGTCGGCCCATTCGATCAACTTTAAGCCCGGTGCGCTGAAAATATCTCTAAAACCCGCGTCTTCCCATTCGCGCGGGTCGCTAAAGCGGTAAAAGTCAAAATGCGAAATGGCAAGGCCATTTACCTGGTGCGGCTCCATTACCGCATAGCTAGGGCTTTTGATGCGCCCTTGCACGCCCAGTGCCTGGAGCAGGTAACGCACCAGGGTGGTTTTGCCAGCGCCTAGGTCGCCGTGCAGTTCTATCACCGCGTTGCGCAGCGCAGGTTTGGCTGCCAATGCGCTGGCCCAGGCCTGGGTGGCTTTTTCGTCCGACCAGTGCAGAGTATGCAGAGTTTCTACAATCGGGGCAGTATGCAAGACAGTGTTCAACTTCTCTCCAAAATTCGCCAATGGGCGTTTGAACTGGGATTTTCTCAAATTGGCGTGGCCGGGGTTGATTTGAGCACAGCCGAGCCTGGTTTGCAGGCTTGGCTGGATGCTGGCTTTCATGGTGACATGGCGTATATGGCCGCACACGGCATGCGCCGTGCCCGCCCGCACGAGTTGGTGCCCGGCACGGTGAGCGTGATTACCGCGCGCATGGACTATTTGCCCGCCGCTACGCAGGGTGGCTGGCAGGCCATAGAGTTTGACCGCTTGAACAAGCCCACAGTGGCTATCGTGTCCATGTACGCCCGTGGGCGCGACTATCACAAAGTGCTGCGCAATCGCTTACAAAAATTATCAGAACGCATCGCGCAAGAACTAGGCCCCTTTGGCCACCGCGCGTTTACAGATTCTGCCCCCGTGCTAGAAGTAGAGCTTGCCACCCGCAGCGGCCAAGGCTGGCGCGGCAAACACACGCTCACCTTGTCGCGCGAAGCGGGCAGCATGTTCTTTTTGGGCGAAATTTATGTGGACATTGCCTTGCCACCCACCGAACCTGCGACAGAACACTGCGGCAGTTGCACGTCCTGCATCGACGTGTGTCCCACCCAAGCCATCATCGCCCCGCAGCGCCTGGACGCACGCCGCTGCATCAGCTACCTGACCATCGAACACGCTGGCTCCATTCCACTGGAACTGCGGCCCTTGATCGGCAACCGCATCTACGGTTGCGACGACTGCCAACTGGTCTGCCCCTGGAACAAGTTTGCACAGCGCAGTGCGCTGCCAGATTTTGATGAGCGCACGGGTTTGACGGGGCAGCAACTCGTGACGCTTTTCAAATGGACAGAGCAAGAGTTTTTGCACCATACCGAAGGGTCGCCGATTCGCCGGATTGGACATGCTCGCTGGCAGAGGAATATTGCAGTGGCGATGGGCAATGCATTGCGTTCGGCGCTGGCTGAACCAGACAAACAGCAACTGCGCACGGCACTCAACTTGGCGCAACCAGTCAGCCCGCCCTTGGTGCAAGAGCACATCGACTGGGCGTTGGCATAGTTAACCGGAGTAAATCACCATGAATATCCGCTGGGAATCTCACGCCTGCCTGCCCCTGCACCCAGGTGCAGACTTTGCGCCGCTGGACGCTTTGCAAGCAGCAGGCGTCAACTACGTGTCGGTCAACGTTGGCATGGACATGAACCCCGTCGCGCAGGTGATGTCCGTCATCGCCGCCTTTCGCGCCACAATCGCAGCGCACCCCACCCGCTACCTGCTGGCTGGCAGCACCGCAGACATAGAGCGCGCCGCAGCCCAAGGCATCTTGGCCATAGGTTTCGATATGGAAGGTGCCATGCCGCTCTTGGATCAACCCAGCATGGTGCAGATGTACCGCGACCTGGGGGTGCGGCAAATCCACTTTGCGTACAACCGCAACAACAGCGTTGCGGGCGGTTGCCACGACGTGGAGCAGGGCTTGACCGCTCTGGGCAAAAAGATGGTGCAAGCCGTCAACCAGGCGGGCATGTTGATGGACTGCTCGCACGCGGGCCGCAAGTGCAGCCTGGACATCATGGCCGCCTCAAATCAGCCTGTCATCTTTAGCCACTCCAATCCGCTGGCTCTGGTGGAGCATGGCCGCAATATTACAGACGAGCAAATCAAGGCCTGTGCGGCCACGGGCGGAGTCATCTGCCCATCTGGCGTATCTAAATTTTTAGGGTCTGACCACCCCAGCGCCACCGACCTGGCCCGCCACGCAGCCTATGTGGCCGACCTGGTGGGCGTGCAACATGTAGGCATCGGCCTGGACATCAGCTTTAGCCAGCCAGAGCTGAACGACGACCCGCCCGGCAAGTTTGACCCAACGTATTGGTGGCCCCGGCAAGCAGGCTACGGTCACGGGATTGCGGCCATTACCTATACGCCCATAGATACTTGGCGGCTTTTGCCAGAAGCTTTGCGCAAAGTGGGCATGGGCCCTGAAGACGCAGCCGCCGTGATGGGCGGCAACATGATGCGCGTGGCTGGGCAGGTGTGGGGTGCGGCAGCTTCCAGGCAGGTGCCATAGTGCTTTTTGAGAGCAAAAATGCCGAATGCCATCGTAGAATATGCGCGAGCAGCTACCAAATAAATAGCAAACAGCGCTCATCAAAACGACGACCGTGTGTGCTGGGATAATCCCCCCATGCCTTCCCTGCTCATTCACCCCGACTACAAAAACCGCTGGCGTATGTCTGTAGCGCCCATGATGGACTGGACGGATCGGCATTGCCGGTACTTTCACCGTCTGCTGACCAAAAATACCTTGCTATACACCGAGATGGTGACCACGGGCGCGCTGCTGCATGGAGATGTGCCGCGTCACTTGGACTTTAACGACGCGGAGCACCCCGTCGCCCTGCAACTGGGCGGTAGCGAACCTGCAGACCTGGCCAAAGCCGCCAAGCTGGGGCAAAAGTGGGGCTATGACGAGATTAACCTGAACTGTGGCTGCCCCAGCGAGCGGGTGCAGCGCGGGGCGTTTGGGGCTTGCCTGATGAGCGAGCCTGCACTGGTAGCGGACTGCGTGAAGGCGATGCGCGATGCCGTGAGCCTGCCGGTGACGGTGAAGCACCGCATTGGCATTGATAAAACCGAAAGCTACGAGTTTGTGCGCGATTTTGTAGGCACCCTGGTCGATGCGGGCTGCGAGGTTTTCATCGTGCATGCGCGCAATGCCTGGCTCAAGGGTTTAAGCCCCAAACAAAACCGCGAGGTGCCACCGCTGCGCTATGCGATGGTGCACCAACTCAAGCGAGAATTTCCACAGGCGGTGATTGCCATCAACGGCGGGTTTACCGAGTCTGACCAGGTGGCTGGCGAGCTGGAGCGCGTGGACGGCGTGATGGTGGGCCGCGAGGCGTACCACAACCCGTGGTGGATGGCACAGTGGGATGCGCAGTTTTACGGCACAGCTGCTCACGCCAAAACCCGCGCCAGTGTAGAGGCGCAGATGGTCGATTACATGGAGCGCCAGGCTACCGATCACGGTACGCAGTGGTACAGCATTGCCAGGCACATGCTGGGCCTGCGCCACGGCCAGCCGGGCGCGCGGCTGTGGCGACAAGTGTGGAGCGACCACCGCTTAAAAGACCTGCCCGCACGCGAGATAGCGCAAAAGGCGAATGCGGTTACGCTATAAATTTAGTAGCTGCTCGCGCATATTCTGCGCTGACATTTGGCTAATTTGACAGTAAAAACTGGTTTGTACGCTGTTTTGAATCAGTTGGACAGAGACGCGCCAACCGGGTAACTACTAGGCTGCCAAAGCCCCCAGCCACTTTGCTATTTTTGGCTTTTGCGCTGTAATGGCTGAATCAAAAACAACCTGCTCAGGAGACGACTGTGTATAAGCTGAATGTGAACGGAAAAGTGCAAACGGTAGACGCCGAACCCGAGATGCCCCTGCTGTGGGTGCTGCGAGAAATATTGGGAATGACGGGTACCAAATACGGCTGCGGCATTGCCCAGTGCGGTGCTTGCACGGTGCATCTGGACGGGCAACCCGTGCGGTCTTGCTCCATACCCGGCTCGGCGGTGGCAGACAAAAACATCACCACTATTGAGGGCTTGTCGGCCAATGTGTCCCACCCGATTCAAAAAGCCTGGGCGCAACTGGACGTGCCGCAGTGTGGTTATTGCCAATCAGGCCAGATCATGGCGGCTGCGGCCCTGTTGCAAAGCAAGCCGAAGCCGACCGACAAGGACATTGACCAGGCCATGAGCAATATCTGCCGCTGTGGCACCTACCAGTGCATTCGCGCGGCCATTCACCTGGCTGCGGGCATGAAGACGGCAGACGCCAGCACAGCTGCCGACTACACGCACCCACTGCGCGCATGAGGACCAGCACCATGACACACATATCCTCACGCTCGCCCTCGCCCACACTGGCCCTGCCAGACCGTCGCCGTTTCATCATTGGCTCTGCCGCCATGGCCAGCGGCGGCCTGGCGCTGGGGCTGAACATGACCTTGGTTGCCACCCCCGCAGCCGCACAAGCCGTGCTAGCCGCGACTGATGCCGAGGTCAACGTCTGGGTGGTCGTCAAACCCGACGACACCTGCGTCATCCGTATTGCCCGGTCTGAGATGGGGCAGGGCACACGCACGGGCCTGGCGCAACTGGTGGCCGAAGAACTGGAATGCGACTGGGCTAAGGTGACGACCGAAATGCCCACCCCTGGCCAAAACTTTGCCCGCAAGCGCGTCTGGGGCGAGATGAGCACCGGCGGCAGCCGGGGCATTCGCATTTCGCAAGACTATGTGCGCCGTGGGGGCGCAGCCGCACGCGTGATGCTGTTGCAAGCGGCGGCTGACGAATGGAGGGTGCCTGCGGCTGAATTGACCGTGGCCAACGGCGTTATTACCCACAGTGCATCAGGCCGCAAAACCAGCTATGGCAAAGTGGCCGCTGCGGCGGCCAAACTGACCGCGCCTGATCCGAAAACCATCACACTCAAAAACCCCAAAGACTGGAAGCTGGCCGGTAAAACCGTGCAGCGCGTAGACACCTACGACAAGCTCAATGGCTCCAAAATGTTTGGCGTAGACGTCAAGCTGGACGGCATGCTGTGCGCCGCCATCAAAGACTGCCCTGTGTTTGGTGGCAAGCTGGCCAGCTTTGACGACAGCAAGGTAAAAGGCCTGCGCGGCGTGCGCAAAGTGGTGAAGGTGAACGACACATCGGTAGCCGTGGTGGCTGACACCTGGTGGCGCGCCAAGAACGCGCTGGACCAGTTGCCCATCGTCTGGGCAGAAGGCCCGAACGCGGCGGCAAATAGCAGCACTATTGCCGCGCATTTGAAAGACGGTTTGACGGCTGTAGGTGACTACGCAGGCAGAAAAGAGGGTAATGTCAGCGCCGTTATTGCGCAAGCTGCTATTAAAATAGAAGCGCTGTACACCTCGCCCTT
>JAYVTG010000013.1:0-6479 GCA_043774625.1 Polaromonas sp.
TTGATTTCATTGAGGATTCTCTAATGGATTCCATTAGAAATCGTGTATCTTGAGTATGCGGCAAAAGCGCGGGAAGTTCTAATGGACAATCTCGGTTTAATACTAACTAACACAGTGACATCACACCGGTTGCTTTGTTAAGAAATAAAACGAAGTGGACATCTTACTGCTTGAATCGCTTGTGCCAGAGGCCATGGCTTGGCTGGAGTCGCGCCATTCGATTTTGTATCGTCCGCAGCTCGTCAATGACGAGCGGGCATTGCGCCATTCCACCGACCAGGTGCGGGCCATGGTTGTGCCCCGGCAAATTGCTATTGATCGCGAGTTTTTGGCTTTTGCCCCCAGGCTGGAAGCCGTCGCGCGGATTCACGGCAGCATTGACAACGTTGACCAGGAAATGTGCCACGACCGTGGCGTAAAAGTCTTGTTGGCCAGTAGCTCCAACGCGCGTGCCAACGCAGAATTTATATTGGGTGCGCTCATCATGCTGCGCCGCCCTGGCGTGGGCGAAACTTTGCGCGGTATGCCGCAAAAAAGCTGGCCCGTGGGACGCGAGACCAATGGCTCTACCATCGCCCTTTTGGGTATGGGACACACTGCACACATGCTGGCCCCCATGCTGTCTAGCTTGGGGGCCAAGTTGATTGGCTATGACCCTGCCTTGCATCACAGCTCGCCGTTATGGCAGCAATTGCGGGTGCAGGCGGTGCCCTTGTCTGAGCTGATCGGCACAGCGGATGCTGTGTGCGTACAAATGCTCTATGCCTCACGCTACCAGCAATTTATTGGTGACCGCGTACTGGCTGCATGCAAACGCGGCCAGGTGTGGGTGAGCATTAGTCGCAGCAAACTGTTTAACGCCCAGGCTATGGCCGATGCGTTGAAAGACGGGCGCGTAGGTGCTTTTTTGATGGACGGTGGAGAAGACGACTTTGCCGGCCCGGACTCTGCGCTCCATGCCCAGCCCCAGTTTTTCAGCATGCCGCGCCTGGGCTCCAACACAAAAGAAACCCGCGTACGCGCGAGCTGGTATTTGGCACACCGCTTGCATGATGTACTGACCAAAAAAGACAGCCCCTCAGGTGTGCAGCTAGACGACAGAGAAAGCACCGCGCCAGCCGGGCTGTCTATGGACCATAGCCCCTCCAGCTGGATTGACTCCAGCCCACCCAAGCCAAGCTCCAACGGCACCAAAGAAACTGAAAGCAAAGGCCTGGGCGCTTAGCCTAGTCGAGTCAACTGGTCCTTGATCTTGGCCACTGCGGCAGAAAAGTCTGCCACACGTTGCCGTTCTTGCGCCAGCACCTGCGGCGGCGCCTTGGCCACAAAGGCTTCGTTGCCCAACTTGTTGTTGGCCTTGACAATTTCGCCTTCCAGACGGGTTGCCTCTTTGGCCAGACGAATTTTTTCTGTCGCCTTGTCTACCACCATGTGCAGGCACAGGCGTGCATCGCCCACCACTGCCGTGGGTGATGCATCTGCTGCAGTTTGCCAAGCGGCTTCTGCGTCAAACACCTTCACTTCGCTCAGCTTGGCCAGCGCTTGCAGCACGGCGGCCGATTGCTGGACAAAAGCTGCGTCGCCAAATACATAGAGCGGCAACTTCGTGGCAGGTGACACCTGCATTTCGCCGCGTAAATTGCGGCATGCATCTACCAATGCGCGCAGCTTGGCTACATGCGCTTCGGCTACCGGGTCAATGCGCTCGGGCTGGCTGATGGGGTAAGCCGCAATGCTGACCGATGCACCCGGGCGGCCCGCAACGACCGACACTTTTTGCCACAGCTCTTCGGTGATGAAGGGAATGAGCGGATGCGCCAAACGCAAAATAGTTTCCAACGTGCGAATGAGAGTGCGGCGTGTGGCGCGCTTTTGCGCGTCGTCGCCAGTTTGAATTTGCACCTTGGCAATTTCCAGATACCAGTCGCAAAACTCGTTCCACACAAATTCATACACCGTGGTGGCCACGTTGTCCAGGCGGTAGTCTGCAAAACCCTGCGCAGCATCGGCTTCGGCACGTTGCAGCATGGACGCGATCCAGCGGTCAGCCTGGCTGAACTTCAGGTAACCATGCGCAGGGCCACCCACCGCGCATTCTTCTTTGGTGTGCTCTTTCAAACCGCAGTCTTGCGCTTCGCAGTTCATCAGCACAAAACGGGTGGCGTTCCACAGCTTGTTGCAAAAGTTGCGGTAGCCTTCGCAGCGCTTGGTGTCAAAGTTGATATTGCGGCCCAGGCTGGCGTAGCTGGCCATGGTAAAGCGCAATGCGTCTGCGCCATAGGCAGGCATGCCGTTCGGATGCTCCTTGCGCACACGTGCGGCCACCTTGGGCGCTATCTCGGGCTTGCGCAGGCCCACGGTGGACTTGCGCACCAGTTCGTCAATCTCGCAGCCGTCAATCAAATCCACCGGGTCGAGCACGTTGCCCTCAGACTTGCTCATCTTCTTGCCTTCGGCATCGCGCACCATGCCGTGGATGTACACGTCCTTGAACGGCACCTGGCCGGTAAAGTGCGTAGTCATCATGATCATGCGGGCGACCCAGAAGAAAATGATCTCGTAGCCCGTCACCAGCGTGGTGGACGGCAAATACCGCGCCATGTCATCGGTTTTCTCGGGCCAGCCGAGGGTGGAGAAAGGCACCATGGCCGATGAATACCAGGTGTCCAGCACGTCCGGGTCACGCGTGAGTGTTTTGCCGGGCGCCTGCTTTTGCGCGTCGGCTTCGTTCAAGGCCACATAGACCTTGCCGTCTTCGTCGTACCAGGCGGGAATCTGGTGGCCCCACCACAGCTGGCGGGACAGGCACCAGTCTTGAATGTTGTTCATCCACTGGTTGTAGGTGTTGACCCACTGCTCGGGAATAAAGCGCACCTGGCCAGACTGCACGGCGTCTATCGCCCTTTGCGCGATGGATTTGCCTGTGGGGTCAGTGCTGCTTACTTTTGTCAGCGCCATGAACCACTGGTCGGTCAGCATCGGTTCGACCACCTGCCCCGTGCGTGCGCAAATCGGCAGCATGAGCTTGTGCGGTTTGATCTCTTGCATGAAGCCCTGTTCTTGCAGGTCTTTGTTCACCGCCTTGCGCGCCACAAAACGGTCCATGCCCTGGTAGGCAGCCGGGCCGTTCTCATTCACCTTGGCGTCCAGAGTGAAGATGGTAATCAGCGGTAAGTTGTGCCGCTGCGAACAGGCGTAGTCGTTAAAGTCGTGCGCACCGGTAATCTTGACGCAGCCCGAGCCAAAAGCGCGGTCTACAAAGTCGTCTGCAATGATGGGAATGCGGCGGTTGCAAAGCGGCAAATCAACCAGTTTGCCAAGCAAGTGTTTGTAGCGCTCGTCTTCGGGGTGCACGCACAGCGCGCCATCGGCCAGCATGGTCTCGGGGCGCGTGGTGGCAATCGTCATGCCGCGTTGCTCTACACCATCCATCAGCTGCGGACCGTCAGCAAACGGGTAGGTGATGTAGTGCATGAAACCGTTGGACTCAGTAGCTTCCACCTCCAGGTCACTCACCGCGCTTTGCAGTACCGGGTCCCAGTTGACCAAACGCTTACCTCGATAAATCAGGCCTTGGTCATACAGCTTCACAAAGGTGTCGGTCACCACTGTGGACAACTTGTCGTCCATGGTGAAGTACTCGCGGCTCCAGTCCACGCTGGCACCCATGCGGCGCATCTGCGTAGTGATGGTGTTGCCGCTCACCTCTTTCCACTCCCATACCTTGGCCACAAAATTTTTGCGCGACACCTCGGGTGTAGGCCCCATGGTGTGACGGCTGATGCCTTGCTGTTGCAATTGCCGTTCCACCACAATTTGCGTGGCAATGCCTGCGTGGTCGGTGCCCGGAATCCAGGCGGTGTTGTGGCCGCGCATACGGTGGTAGCGCGTCAGCGAGTCCATGATGGTCTGGTTAAACGCATGGCCCATGTGCAGGGTGCCCGTCACATTGGGCGGCGGCAACTGGATACAAAAGTTGGCTTCGCCCGCCTTGGCGTTTTGCGTGCCGCGAAAGCCCGCCTGTGCATAGCCACGGCGCTCCCATTCGGGGCCCCAATGGGCTTCGATAGCGTGTGGTTCAAAAGACTTGGACAGGGAGTCCAAGCCAGGCTGGGTAGTTGGTTCGGTCATGGCATATAAAAAAAGCACCCCGAAGAGTGCCTTTTGCTTTTAATGTGGGAAAGGTTCGGAAGTACCGATTTTAACGGGCTACCTAGCCCTCCCAATCTTTTTGCCGCCACGCCACCAATGACCGCACCGGGCGCTACAGTTATTTAGCAGTCACGCAAGAACCGTGCTGCTTGCGAAATTCGCGGGGCTCCACCGGATTATTGTTAACCCACAAACCACGCCGATCGTCTTTGGCACTGCGTTCTTCCATGGCGTAGGGTCCGGGGTTACGCCGATAGTGGTAGCTCCAGGCGTGGCCGCGGGAGACCATCCAGGCACCCAGGTCTTCGCCATCCATGCGCACGCGGGCCAGCATGCGGCCATAGTCGTCTCTTGCATTGGTGTTGAGTACGACGTTTTGGCGCATGGCTTTTTTGAACAATGCTTCGCGCGACTGTGCTCCCCAGTCCTGGCAAGACTCTGGCGCATCCATGCCCTGCAGGCGTACTTTGACGGGTTCGCCACCTTCAGACAATCGCACCCAGATGGTGTCGCCATCGGTGACGTGTGTGACTACACCGGTGAATATTTTGGCGTGGCTTGCTGGGCTGGCCAGCAATGCGCAGATGGCTAGGCATACGCTGAGGCACAGACGATAGGTGTTAGGGAAATTCATAGCAGTGAACTGTAACATCCAGCGCGGCTACAGGCGAAAAAGCGTGGATAGATGCCGGTCCTGCATAGAGCCATCCATCGCGCCATAATCTGTATTTGGCATTTTCTTTACAACCAAAGACCATATAGAGACCCCACATGAGCTACCAAGACACCCAACTCCTTATCAACAACGAATGGCGCGATGCTGCAGGCAACAAGACGATGCCTGTGGTCAACCCGTCTACAGGCCAGCAGATTGGCCGTTTGGCCCACGCCAGCACGGCTGACCTGGACGCCGCCTTGGCCGCAGCCCAAAAAGGCTTTGAAATTTGGCGCGCCATGCCCGCTATTGAGCGCAGCAAAATCATGCGCCAGGCCGCTGTGCTGATGCGCGAGCGTGCTGGCAAAATTGCGCAATTGATGACGCTGGAACAAGGCAAGCCGCTGGCAGAATCGAAGGTGGAAGTGGGCGCTTCTGCCGACATCATCGAATTTTTTGCCGAAGAAGGCCGCCGCATTTATGGCCGTATCGTCCCGCCACGCGCCATGAACGTGATGCAGCAGGTGCTGAAAGAACCCGTAGGTGTGGTGGCCGCGTTTACGCCGTGGAACTTCCCGATCAACCAGGTCGTACGCAAAATGTCTGCGGCGCTGGCCACTGGCTGCTCCATCATTGTGAAAGCGCCCGAAGAAACCCCTGCATCGCCCGCCGAGCTAGTGCGCGCGTTTGTAGACGCTGGCGTGCCCGCAGGCGTGGTGGGCCTGGTGTACGGCAACCCAGCCGAGATTTCTGAATATCTGATCAAGCACCCCATCGTGCGCAAAATCACGTTCACGGGTTCTACACCCGTGGGCAAGCAACTGGCCGCCATGGCGGGCCAGTACATGAAGCGCGCCACGATGGAGCTGGGCGGCCACGCGCCGGTTATTGTGTGTGAAGATGCCGACATTGCCTTGGCGGTGAAGGCATCTGCCGGTGCCAAGTTTCGCAACGCGGGCCAGGTGTGCATTGCACCCACCCGCTTTATGGTGCACAGCAGCGTGCAGGCCGAATTTACCAAGCAAATACTGGCGTTTACGCAAAAGATCAAGGTAGGCGACGGCATGCTTGATGGCACCACCATGGGCCCATTGGCCAACGCACGGCGCATCACGGCCATGGAGGCCATCACCGCCAATGCCGTGAAAAGCGGTGCCAAGCTGCTGGCAGGCGGTGAGCGCATTGGCACAGCGGGCAACTTTTTCGCACCCACGGTATTTGCGGATGTGCCGCTGGATGCTGATGTGTTCAACAACGAACCGTTTGGCCCCATCGTGTCGGTGCGCAGCTTTGACACGATGGAAGAAGCCATTACCGAGGCTAACCGCCTGCCCTTCGGCCTGGCCAGCTACGCGTTTACCAAGAGCCTGAAAAACATGCATGCGCTGTCGCACGGCATTCAGGCGGGTATGGTGTGGATCAACCAACCCGCCGCTCCCGTGCCCGAAATGCCCTTTGGCGGCATGAAGGATTCTGGCTACGGCTCTGAGGGCGGCATCGAGGCGCTGGAGGCTTATTTGAATACCAAGACGGTGTCTACCGTGATGGTGTGAAATTAAATAGGGACAATTAAATAGGGTCAGAACATAATTAATATTCTGACTCTTGTACCAGATCGGGCCGCCGTGTTGCTCTGCTACGCGACTGTCCCCCGCCCTTCGGGCTCCGCCTT
>JAYVTG010000014.1:0-8456 GCA_043774625.1 Polaromonas sp.
GGCGCTGGAAAAATCCGTCGGCAACCGCACGCGATTTTTCGAAATCAACGAAAGCTTTCACCTGCGCTTGCTCGCCATTGCCGACAACCGCTGGCGCGACCAGATGGTGGCCGACCTGCGCAAGGTGATGAAGCTTAACCGTGCGCAGTCTTTGCAAAAAGAAGGCCGCATACAAGAATCTTTAGCCGAGCACCGCGCCTTGGTAGACGCATTGATGGCGCGCGACGGTGAAAAAGCGGCAGCGGCCATGCGCGCGCACATTGCTAACGGGCTACAGGCTGCATCGTTGTAAGCTATATTTCCGAGGTATTTGCTATACATTTAGTAGCTGCTTACGCATATTCTACGCTGGTACTAGGCATTTTTTGTTATAAAAATGCCATCAAAACTTCATGCATGAAGTTTGGCAACGAGTTTGCCAAAATTATCGCAGCGCCTGTGCCGCCGCTTCTTTGATCGCCAGCGACAGCAAAGCCGCTTGCGGCGCTTCGCGCTGCCAGTGCTGCCAAAACAAAGGTACGTCGATCAGCTTGCCGGCAAACAGGTCTACCAGCCTGCCAGCTTTTATATCGTCCTCATACTGGATGGTGGCAATCATGCCCCAGCCCAGGCCGTCGATCAGGGCTTGGTGGTAGGCGTCGGCAGCGGGCAAATAATGGCGTGGGTAATTGACTTGCGTCAGACCCAGATGGATTTGCAAAAACTGGTCTTGCAGGCCATCCTTGGTGTTAAAGCCAATGGCGGGTGTGGCCAGCAAGCGGTGGGGCGGCGGGCTTTTGGCAGCTTTGCATAGCGCAGTTGCCAGTGCAGGCGCGGCCACGCAGCGGTAGCGCATCACACCCAGGGGCTCGGCCACGCAACCGCGCAGGGGTGTGGCCAAGGTGGTAACGCAGCCGACCACGTCGCCGTTTTGCAACCACTGCAAGGTGTGGTCCTGGTCGTCTACCACCACGTGCAGCAGCAGTTTGTGCTTGTGCAACGTGCCTTGCACGCCACGCAAAAACCAGCTGGCTAGTGAATCTGCATTCACCGCCACATTGAGCACCTGCAGGCCCTTGCCCGCAGGCTTAAGGGTATTGGCCAGGTCAGCCTCCAGCAGTCGCACCTGTTTGATATGCGCCAAAAGCGCCTGCCCTGCTGGCGTGGCGCGCGCCACCTTGCCACGCACCAGCAGGCGTTGGCCCATGTGGGCCTCTAGCGCTTTGATGCGCAGGCTGGTGGCGGCCAGGGTCACCTTCAAGCGCTTGGCGGCGGCAGACAGGCTGCCCTCTTGCACAATGCAGGCAAAGGTTTCTAGCTGGCGAGGATCCAGGTTCATGGCAAATGATTAATATTTATTTAACTAAACCAAGAAATAGTTAATTTACTTTAATTTAAGCATCTGTCAAGCCGCACTACAGCCAATTCACCATATTTTGCAAGAGAAAATCCATGACTATCTTTATGTCCGGCATGCTACTCAGCCTGTCACTCATCATCGCCATTGGCCCGCAAAACGCCCACGTACTGCGCATGGGCCTGCTGCGTTCGCATGTGGGATTGACGGTGGTAGCCTGCGCGTTAACCGACCTGTTGCTGATTGCGCTGGGTGTGGCGGGCCTAGCCAGTGTAGGCACTTTGTCACCCATGGTGCATGGCGCGCTGTTGGGCGGGGCCATTCTTTTTCTGGTGCATTACGGCTGGCAAGCCGCAATGCGCGCGCTGCGCAACCAGTATGCAGGCTTAAACGCTGCCAGCGCCGATGCGCCGCGCAACCGTGCACAAGCCTTGGGCGCAGCGCTGGCTTTTTCGTGGCTCAACCCGCATGCCTGGCTAGACACCGCCGTGTTGATTGGCACTGCGTCGCTGGCCTATCAACACGCTGGCGATGGCTATGGCACGGGCGTAGGCAACTGGGTGTTTGGTGCAGGTGCGGCAACTGGCTCGATGTTGTGGTTTGTAGCACTGGGCTTGGGCGCACAGGCTTTGGCCCAAAAGCTGGCTAAGCCCGCCGTGTGGCGCGCGCTAGACGCTACCGTGGCGGTGACGATGTGGGGCACTGCGGGCTGGTTGGTGAAGACTTTGCTGGCTTGAAATCTTGCTTGTCGATTTTTATTCGCTATGTTTTTAGTAGCTGCTTGCGCATATTCTGCGCTGGCATTGGGCATTTTTATCGGAAAAATATCTTCTACTGCGTAAATTTTTTCTCTTGGAACTTTAGAAAGCTGACTGACTTGGTGGGCGGGCTTTGGACTCAGTTGGTGGGCTTTGGCTCGCTTGGTGGGCAGGCTTTTGGCTGACTTGGCTGGCAGGCTTCGGACTCAGGGTATGCGCTGCAAAAAGTTTTTAGAAAACACGCGCGAATGGCATCTTGTAGTGCTCGACCTTCAACAACGCGCGCCTTCCTAAAAATTTTTCATCGCACACCCCTCCCCCAAAGCCCTCAAAGGGTGGTGGGTGCGCCTTTGAATACCAATACCGAAAACCGAAGAGCGACCACTCAAGATGCAATACCAAAGTTTCGAGATCGAGCACCGGCAGCCTGCAATTCGACCTGGGTAACGCTGCGGAAGCGTTTTGGCGCGTTTTAGCACTCAAATATGCCTGTTGCCAGCGTGGAATATGCGCAAGCAGCTACTAAATACATAGCAATTACACAGTAAATGTAGGATTACAAGACTGCGCAGTCACAGGTCACCAAGCTGCAAAATCACAGGTTACTCGGCTGCAACTCGCCAGTCACAGCACGGCACGGCAAAGCTACCCAACCACCAGGCCGCACAGCTACAAAACCAAGCTCCACGGGTCTGCGGTATTCGGTATTGGGTATTCAAAGGTAAACCCGCCAACCAAGCAGGCGACGGGTGAGTGGGTGTGCGATGAAAATTTTTTGGGAAGGCGCGCGTTGTTCAAGGTCGATTGCTACAAGACGCAGTTCGCGCGTGATTTCCAAAAACATTTTGCAGCGCATACCCCGAGCGCGGCGCTAGCCCACCAAGCTGGCGTATTCCCTTTGAGAGCAAGCCCCCCCGAGCACGGCGCTAGCCCACCAACTTGGCGTATTTCCTAGATCGCGGCGCTAGCCCACCAAGCCGGATGTATTCCCCCGAAAGCAACCGAACTTACCAAGCGAATCAAGGCTTTTGCAACGACTGCGCCCGCGCAGCCTCAAACTGGTCCACCGCCTGTAGCGTCAGTACGTCTGCCAGCGCTTGATCCAGCATCGCTGTTTTCAAGGTCACTGCCCCCACGCCCAGTTCTATCAAGCGGCCCAGCATGCCCACGTCGGCAATACTGGCAGCCAATACTTGGGGGCCGCCCCGGTTTTGCAATGCCACCAATTGCGCGATCAGGCCGTATGCGTTGCGCCCGGCTTTGTCCAAACGGTTCACATACGGGGCCACAAAATCTGCACCAATCTCTGCGGCCCACAGGCCGTGCAGCGGGTTGCTCACTGCGGTCACCAACACCCGGCTTTTTTGACGCTTAAGGGCCACGGCGCAGCGCATGGCGGCTGGCACAGCGGGTAGCTTGACCACCACTTTGCTGTCCAGTGCGGCCAATTGCTCAGCCACGCTTTGCCAGTCGCCTTTAGCGTCAGGCCAGGCCTGCAGGTGCAGTTCGGTCATGCCTAACGCATTGGCCGCATTCACCAGTGCTTGGGCGCTCGCCATTTCCACGCGCCATCCCGCCGCTGCCATCAGCAAGGGGTTGCAGGTTGCACGCGTGACCAGAGCGCTGCTGGTGGCGCTTTTCCAGTCGGCAATGGATGCGGAGTCGATGTACAGATGGGTCATGGTGGGTAGCTGGCAAGCCTAAGGCTGTACGCCGCTTAGGGCAGGATAACGCCTTTGCTGAACAAGGCGTTGCCGTAGGCACTGGTCTCGCCCGTCTGCACAATGAGGCTGCACGCCTTGATGCGCTCATAGAAAGCAAAGCGCTCAATCGCTTCCACCTTGTGCGGCTTGCAGCCGTGCTCGGCCAAAAACGCAATCAGGGTGGCCTGTGCTGGCGTTGTCTGCCCCACCGGTTTGCTGCTGTCTTGCATGTAGCCAGCCGGGTAAGCAAGGTCGTCAGCCAGCGGATACACCGACAAAATGGCTTTGGACACCCGCTCCAGGCTATGGCCGGGCAGACGCACCAGCGGTTTGCCTTGCGCCAAAAAATCAGCAGTAAAGTTGGCGTCCACCACGGCCACCCATTCGTTGTGCCCCATGGCGCACAGGTGCATGAGCAGCTCTGGCGTTAATAGCGGGTCAATTCCAATCAGCATACGGCCTCAAGTTCTTGTGTTGCTTGTGTTGCTTGTGTTGCTTGTGATGCTTGTGATGAGAGTGTTGCGGGGTCTATGGCACCGGTAATCAGGCCCACAATTTCTTCCGGGTTGGTTTGGCTGGTCAACCGGTCGGCGATGATGCGGCCCTGGCGAAACACCCAAATGCGGTCTGCCAAGGCAAATACCTGGCGCAAATTGTGGCTGATGATGATGAGCGGGATGCCACGGTTCTTCAAACCCTTGATGATCTCTTCCACCCGTGCGGTTTCTTGCACGCCTAAAGCTGCAGTCGGCTCGTCCAGAATGATCAATTTTTTGGCAAAACCTGCTGCGCGGGCAATAGCCACACACTGGCGCTGCCCACCCGACATGCCGCGCAGGCTTTCGCTCATGTCTTGAATCTTCACACCCGTGGTGGCCAGCATGTCCACAGACTCACGCTTCATGGCTTTATGGTTGAGTATCGACAGCGGCCCCAGCGACAAATAGGTAATTTCGCGGCCCAAAAATATGTTGGACGGCACGTCCAGGTCTTCGGCCAGGGCCAGGGTTTGGTACACCGTCTCAATGCCCTGCTGACGCGCGTCCAGCGGCGACTGAAAGCTGACCGCCTGGCCGTCCAGCAATATTTGCCCGCTATTGGGCTGCTCAGCGCCCGTAATCAAGCGCACAAAGGTGCTTTTTCCAGCGCCGTTATCGCCCACAATGGCGGCATGCTCGCCCGGAGCAAGCGAAAAATGGGCATCCGTCAACGCCTTGACGCCACCGTAGTGTTTGGTCAAGGTTTTGATCTGGATAACGGGTTGCGGCGCAGACATACGGGTTTCCTCTAAGCTAAGGGAGTGAATGGTCATCCAATTTGACTACCTGGCATATTAGTAAAACTACCAGATTTATTTATTATCATTTTGGAGTTTAATCCGGTTACAGCAGAAAACAAGCCTCCCCTTAGCCTGCTGCCTTTTAACAACCACAAGGAAGACAATCCATGAAGCACTCCCTCCTTTTAGCTGCGATTATTGCGGCACTGGGCCTGGCCGCTTGCGGCAAAAAAGAAGAAGTCAAGGCACCGGCTGCTCCCGCTGCAGCCGCGCCAGCCACTGAACTGACCATTGCCTACATTACCAACGGCAACACCAACGAAGGCTGGACACTGATCAACGGTGGCGCCAAGTCTGCTGGCGGTGCCCCTGGCGTCAAGTTCATTGAACTGGCTGCTGAAAAAGGCGAACTGTCCAAGCAGTTGGCCATCGTGGAAGACATGATCACCCGTAAAGTCAGCGCTATCGCTATTGCGCCTGTAGACAGCGCAGGTATTGCACCCGCTGTTAACAAGGCTCTGGCCGCTGGCATTCCCGTGGTGGCTGTGGACACTGGCATCACCGGTGCCACCATCACCAGCTATGTGGCTACCGACAACATCAAGGCTGCCACTGTGCAGGGCGACTGGGCTGCTGACCAGGTGGCTGACGGCGATACTGTGATCTATGTGACTGGCGATTTGAGCCAGTCCACCGGACGCGAGCGTAAAGACGGCTTTTTGGCCGGCCTGAACGCCAAGCGTAAAAATATGAAAGTGGTGGAAGTGCCTACCACTTGGGACCAAACCATGGCGCAAAACGGCGTAGAAGCTGCTTTGAAGGCCAACGCTGGTGCCAAGGTGATTGCTTGCGCATGGGACGGCGGCGCTTTGGGTGCCAAGGCTGCCATGTTGTCCGCTGGCAAAAAAGCGGGCGACATCAAGATCGCTGGTTTTGACGGCTCCCCAGGTGGCCTGGACATGATGAAAGAAGGCTGGCAACAAGCCAACGCTGCGCAAATGTTGGCCAAAATCGGCAAAGTGGGTGTAGAGACCGCCATTGCTGCAGCCAAAAAGGAAACCGTGAGCGCGCGTATTGATACAGGCAGCTTTTTGGTATTGCCAGCTAACGTAGACCAGTTTGCCAAAGACTCTGGCGTGGGCCAGTTCATGAAGGTCAAGTGATCTTTTCTTGACGGTTTAA
Source organism: Polaromonas sp. (assembly GCA_043774625.1). Classification (GTDB taxonomy): domain Bacteria; phylum Pseudomonadota; class Gammaproteobacteria; order Burkholderiales; family Burkholderiaceae_C; genus JAAFIP01. The sequence goes on from JAYVTG010000014.1 coordinate 6,259, forward strand.
GGTGTTTTAATTCGCGGCCACACCCACCGGTGTGGCCGTTGTCATTTTTCAGGATAGTAGTATGCGGTTTATCACGCGGCAAGAATGGTACGGGGCGTTGATTGCAGTCTTAGTACTTGGGGTGTTTCTCACCATCGCCTCGCCTTATTTCTTGACCAGCGGCAATCTGAGCAATATTTTGGTGCAAGCCTCCGTCATTGCCTTGTTGGCAGGCGGTCAAACCTTTGTAATTTTGACCGGCGGTGTAGACCTGGCCGTAGGCGCAGTCACCGCGCTTGCAGGTGCTGTGGCCGGTTACATGATGATTAAACTGGGCATCGACCCCTACCTGGCGATTGCCGTGGCCTTTGGTATTGGCGCGGCCGTGGGTTTATTTAACGGTTATTTGGTCGCCTTTGTAGGCATTCCGTCCTTCATCGTCACCTTGGGTGGCCTCACGCTGTGGCGTGGCCTGGCGTTTGATGCTACGGGCGGTTTTGACATGTCGGGCATGCCAGCGCCCATCCCTTTTATTGGCAACGGCAAGTTGTTTGACGTATTGCCCATGCCTATTTTGATCATGGCGATTTTTTATGTCGCCATGGCTTTTGTGTTGTCCAGCACCAAGCTGGGCCGCTATGTGTACGCCATTGGCTCCAACGAGATGGGTGCACGGCAAGTCGGCATCAATATCCGCTGGTATAAATTGATGGTGTACCTGGTGTCTGGCTTATCCTGTGCGTTAGCCGCTATTGTTTTGATAGGCCGCATGGATTCGTCCAGCGGCAAGATGGCGCAAAATTTTGAACTGGACGCAATCGCTGCCGTCATCTTGGGCGGCACATCGTTGTTTGGCGGGCGTGGCAGCTTGTGGGGCAGCTTGCTGGGTGCCATTTTGATCACCATGATCCGCAACGGCATGAACTTGCTGGAGGTTTCGCAGTTCAAGCAGATGATGGCCATTGGTGCAGTCGTCATCATTGCCGTGTGGATTGACGTGGTGCGCCGCAAGCGTTTGCTGCGCAAGTAATGCGCCTGGTTTTTTAAAGAAAATAGAAATCTATGTTGGTAGTTGCAGGCGAAGCCCTGATTGATCTCATCACCCTGCCTTCTGGCGACCTAAAACCCGTGCTCGGAGGCTCCCCCTACAACCTAGCCAATGCATTGGGCCGTTTGGGGCGCAGCGTGGCTTATCGCAACCCTCTATCGACTGATTTGTTTGGCACCCAGTTGGCGCAAGGGCTGGTAACTAGCGGCGTACAACTCACAGGCGGACTGAGCCAGTCGCCTACATCGCTGGCCGTGGTGCAGGTCAACCCGCAAGGCGGCCCCAGTTACGCGTTTTACCGCGAAGGCGTGGCCGACCGGGACCTGCCCCCGTTGGCTATTTTGCAAGACTGGCCCACACTGGCGCACACCTTTCATGTCGGCTCGCTGGCACTGCTGCCACCCGATGGCGATGCCTGGTGCCAGCTTTTGCAGCGCCTGCGGGTGCAAGGTGTCACCACCAGCGTAGACATGAACATGCGCCCCGTAGTGGCCAAAGACCTGCATGCCTACGCCCAAACAGCGCAAACCATCGCTGCGCAAGCCAATTATCTGAAGGTAAGCGACGAAGACCTGCATGCCATGGGCCTGCTGGGCGACTCCAAAACGCAGGCCAAGGCACTGCTGTCTGACACCACGCGCGTGGTATTGCTGACCTTGGGTGCACAAGGTGCCTGGTGCTTTACACAGCAGGGTGACCTGTTTCAGCCCGCCCCCAAAGTGCCCGTGGTAGACACCGTGGGCGCAGGCGATTGCTTTTACGCAGGCTTTTTGGCTTGCCTGGACGAAATACTGGCGCTGGGCCACAACACGGCAACACCTACCCAAGAGCAGCTTGAAAAAGCACTGCGTTTTGGCTCTGCTGTGACGGCTTACAACATCCAGCGCCAGGGGTGCCAGCCGCCATGGCGTAGAGATATTTCCATTTAACTCACCTTCGGTTTGCTATATTTTTAATAGCTTCTCGCGCATATCCTGCGCTGGCATTCGGCTGTTTTATCGGGAAAATAAGTTCTACTGGGTGAATTTTGCTCGCTCAGGGCTTTAGAGAGCTGACTGACTTGGTTGGCAGACTTTGGACTCGGGGTATGCGCTGCAAAAAGTTTTTAGAAAACACGCGCGAACTGCGTTTTGTAGCGTTCGACCTTCAACAACGCGCGCCTTCCTAAAAA
>JAYVTG010000015.1:0-62748 GCA_043774625.1 Polaromonas sp.
TTTAGGAAGGCGCGCGTTGTTCAAGGTCAAGTACTACAAAACGCATTTCGCGCGTGTTTTCTAAAAACTTTTTGCAGCGCATACCCCGAGCGCGGCGCTAGCCCACCAACTGAGCGTATTTCCCCTGAACGCTGCCCTAACCTAACCCCCATGCGCCAAGCTACTGACCAAAATAATCATACCCATCCCCACCGCCAGCCAAGCCACCTGTGCAAAAGTCTCGCGCAACGTCAGGCGTTTTTGTAGCTGGGGAATCAGGTCGGCCAGTGCCACGTAAATGAAGCTGCTGGATGCCACAACCAGCAGGTAGGGCAGCAAATCTTGCAACTGGTCTACCAGCGTATAACCGATCACGCCGCCCACCACCGTCACCGCTCCTGCCGCACTGAGTTTGACCAAGGCTTGCCTGCCAGCGCCACCCGGCTGGCGCAGCACGACCAGGTCGCCAATGTGGTGCGGAATCTCGTGTGCCAGCACGGCCAGGGTGGCGACGATGCCCAGTTTGAAGTCGGCCATGTAGGCGGCGGCAATCAGCACGCCGTCGCCAAAGCAATGCACGCTGTCGCCCAGCAGCACAGCCCAGCCGCCGCCGGCGTGGTTGTGGCTTTGATTGTGGGTAAGCGCGTGGTCTACCTGCACGTGCTGGTGTGCGTGGTGTGCGTGGTGTGCGTGGTGTGGGTCATGTGCGTCGGGGTGATCCTCGGGGTGATCGTCGTGGTCATGTCGCGCAGCAGGTGCGTCGCCATGGTGATGGTGCTCATGCCCATGGTGGTACAGCTCGGCTTTGTCGAGCAAAAAGAAAAACACCAACCCGCCCAGCAGCGTGCCAAACAGCGCATGTGCGCCCGCCTGGCTTTCAAACGCCTCGGGCAGCAGGTGCATAAAGGCCGTGGCCAGCAGCGCGCCAGCGGCCAGGCTGAGCAAATGCTGCGTGTAGCGCGCCAGCACGCCTTGGGTTAGCAGCCCGGCTATCCACACACTGCCCACACCTGCTACGAGGGTTCCTAAAATAATGACCAGTAGATTCATAAATTCGATTGTATATGCTATTTATCTTATAGCTGCTCGCGCATATTCCACGCTGGTATTTGGCATATTTAACACTTTAAACCCAAAACCAAGAAAAAACCGCCCGAAGGCGGTTAGCGCATGGCGAGGTAAACACGCTAGGGCTACACAGAGTAGCTTACATGGCCTGTCAAGGCCCTAGCTGCGGCCCAGCCTTCAGGTCACGCCGTTGGCCTTGAACCAGGCCAACGCGCGCTTGTAGCCGTCTTCTGCGGGTTCTTTGCGGTAACTGGCGCGGTAGTCGGCATGAAAAGCGTGGGGCGCTTCGGGGTAGACCACAAATTCGGACTTTTTGGCCGCAGCACTGCCGCCTGCCAAGCCCGTCTTCATCTTGTCGATGGTGTCTAGCGGAATGCCCGTGTCCGCAGCGCCGTACAGGCCCAGCACGGGCCCATTGATCTTGCCCACCAGGTCTATCGGGTTGGCTGGCATCAGCTCGCTGGTTTGGCCTACCAGGCGGCCATACCAGGCCACGCCCGCTTTAACTGCGGGGCTGTGCGCGGCATACAACCAGGTGATGCGGCCACCCCAGCAAAATCCGGTAATGGCCACCTTGCTGGCATCGCCGCCATTGGCGCCGGCCCATGCTAGTGCACCGTCCAGGTCGGCCATCACCTGCGCGTCGGGCACTTTGTTGACCACTTCGCGGATCAAGTCGGCAATGGCGTTGTATTTGGTCGGGTCGCCCTGGCGTGCGTACAGTTCGGGCGCAATGGCCAAATAACCCGCCTTGGCCAAGCGGCGGCAGGTGTCGGCAATGTATTCGTGCACGCCAAAAATCTCTTGTATCACCAAGACCACCGGCAGATTGGTTTTGCCAGTAGGTGCAGCGCGGTACGCGGGCACTTTAAAACCGCCCACATCGTAGAAAAATTCACCCGCTGTGAGACCGTCAGACGATGTTTTGATAGCGGTTTGCGCAATGGCCGCCCCTACCGAGGCCGCGTAGCCCACGCCCAAAGCGGCTTTTAAAGCCGTACGACGGGTGGCTGAACTCACACTGCCAGGCGTTGCGTTGAGCAAGGCATGGGCGTCAGTAAGTGCATCTTGGCTGAGGAATGGCTGAGTGCTGGGGGTATGTAGCATGTTGATGGTCTCCAAAAAAGGGCAATGTACGAGTCGGGCGTTGACTGACTGCCTTGCAGTGTCGTAGTTTTAAAACCCTTTTGCAATCGAGGTATTTTCTAATTCTATTGCGTACAATTTAATTGTGTATATAATTCAACTTATGCACGGAAAAACCATTCACAAAACTGCACCCCCCAGCCAGTTGCTGCTGGGCAACCAACTGTGCTTTGCGCTGTATTCCGCGTCTTTGGCCATGACCAAGCTGTACAAACCGCTGCTTTTGCCACTGGGCCTGACCTACCCGCAATATGTAGTGATGCTGGCCCTGTGGGAGCAAGATGACGTGGGGGTGTCGGCCCTGGGCCAGCGCGTGTTTTTAGACTCCGGCACGCTGACACCGCTGCTCAAGCGCCTCGAAGCCGCATTCCTGATCAAAAGAACCCGTCAAAAGCACGACGAGCGCCACGTATCGGTCGCCCTCACTGCTGCGGGCCGCGCCCTGCAAGCCAAGGCCGTGGGCATTCCCGCCTGTGTGGGTCAGGCCGCGCAGTGCGGCCCGCTGCAAGCGCAAGTAATAACGCAAGAACTGCGGGCCTTGCGCGACCAGTTGAACGCATCCATTGCGTAGTTTTCATTCCTGTTTTTTAACCCTGTCTTGAAAGGACACACCATGGCAACCTCCCCTGACACAATTTTGTACACCGCCCACGCTACCTCAACTGGCGGGCGCGATGGCCGCGCCGTCTCCGACGATAGCCTGCTGGACGTAAAACTGGCACCCCCCAAAGAGCTGGGCGGCGCTGGCGGTGCCACCAACCCCGAACAGTTGTTTGCCGCCGGTTATTCGGCTTGCTTCATGGGCGCACTGCGCCACGTGGCAGCAGCCAAAAAAGTAACGGTGCCCGCCGACGCCACTATTGCCGCGTCTGTGGGCCTGGGCCCTGTGGGCAGCGCTTTTGGCATTACCGTCAAACTGGTAGCCAGCCTGCCCGGCGTAGACCGTGCGGTTGCCCAAGACCTGGTAGACGCAGCCCATGTGGTGTGCCCATACTCCAACGCCACACGCGGCAACATTCCAGTTGATGTAAGCCTGGCTTAATAGGTCATTTAGGCCGATTGCCAGCGTGGATATTGCGCGAGCAGCTACTTAATTTGTAGCGCTTCGCATCCCGAACGCCCATTCTGCGTGTGTACGCAGGGTGGGTGTTTGCACTTACGGCTCATGTTGCTCTTGCCTGAAATCTTGCCAGCACCACACGCTTGGCTCATCGCAAAACTACCCCCAGACATAGCAAAGATGGCCGCCCGTCTGGTATTTGTAGGAAAATAGACTCTGCAAAACACAGAAGGAACCACCCATGCCCACCATTCGCGTAGAACTCCTAGAAGGCCGCACGCCCGAGTCGGTTGACATCTTGCTCTACGACATCCAGCGCCCCCACTGGGCCACCAGTGGCGTGCAATGGTCTGAACGCACATGATCCATTATTCTGACGACCTGAGCGCCGGGCGCGGCAAAGACCTGCCCCAACCCGGCGACGAACGCACCAAGCCCAAACGGGGCATGAAAAAAGGCTATTACGTGCGCGGCGTGTTCGTGGCCGAAGGCAGCGAACTAGACCTGGAACTGAAAGCCGAATTTGCCAACAGCCGCACCGTAGCCAAGGCCGAGAGCACCGAACTGCAAGAACTGGGCGAAGCCATGCTCACCCTAAGCCAGGCCGCGTTGGCCAAACTGGCGGTGAGCGACATCAGCGAAAAGCTGTACGACGCCGTGCTGGAGGCCAAACGCATCAGCAACTTTGAAGGCAAGCGCCGCCAGATGCAGTACATCGGCAAGCTGATGCGCAAGACCGAGCCCGAGCCCATTCGTCTGGCCATTGCCGCCGCCAAAACCGGCAACGCATCTGACACCCTGGCCTTGCACCGCGCCGAGAAATGGCGCGATGATTTATTGCAAAACGACGACGCCCTGCAACGCTGGATGAGCGAGCACCCCGCTACAACTTCTGGGGTGGATAGCCAGCAACTGCGCTCGCTGATTCGCCAGGCGCGCAAAGACGCTAGCGCCGCACAAGCTGCCGCGCAAGCCGCTATGGCTGCCCAGGAAGCCAGCTCTGTCGCGTCTGCACCGGCTGCGCACCCGCAGCGCGCGTACAAAGAGATCTTTCAGTTACTGCGCGCCGCATTGCAAGAGTCGGGCGGCAACCAAGACGCTGCACCAGCTGGCGACGACAGCGAACATGCATAAATTTCACCCATGACATTCGACCCCATCAAAATCGGCATTGTTTCTATCAGCGACCGTGCCAGCACGGGCGTGTATGAAGACAAGGGCCTGCCAGCGCTCAAAGACTGGCTCACAAGCGCCATTCAAAACCCTATCAGCTTTGAGCCGCGCCTCATCCCCGATGAGCAAGCACGCATTAGCGCAACGTTGATCGAGCTGGTAGACGCTGGTTGCAGCCTGGTGCTGACTACGGGTGGCACCGGGCCAGCACTGCGCGACGTGACCCCCGAAGCCACGCTGGCGGTGGCGCACAGGCTAATGCCGGGTTTTGGCGAACAGATGCGCCAAATCAGCCTGAAATTCGTTCCCACGGCCATACTGTCGCGCCAATGCGCCGTCATTCGTGACAGAAGTCTCATCATCAACCTGCCAGGTCAACCAAAGTCCATACAAGAAACGTTACAGGGTGTACAGTCGGGCGACAACAAGATATCGGGGATATTTGCCGCTGTACCGTACTGCGTTGATTTGATCGGCGGGCCTTACATTGAGACCAATGCGTCGGTGTGTATGGCCTTTCGGCCCAAGTCAGCGCTACGGCCTGCGCAGGCGTAAATCTGCGATAACGCTGGGCGTAAAGATGCCTGATGTTGCACTTGCTGAAAACTTTTTTTGCTGGAACGATAAATGACAACTATGCTTAAGCCCCCTACAAAATACGCGCGGACAGCTACTTTTTTGATAGCAATTGGCTGCTTCAGCCACCTGGCGCTGGCCGCCATGACCGAGCCGTACATCAGCTACACCGTCCAGCCCAACGACAGCCTGCAGGCCATAACGCGCAATTTGCTGGTATCTCCATCGCAGTGGCCCGCCGTTGCCAAACTCAATGGACTAAAAAACCCCAACCTGATACAACCTGGCCAGGTGATCGAGATTCCGCGCAGCTTGCTCAACTTCACGTCACAAACGGTCGTAGCCACACCGGGCAAAGTCATCAGCGTGCAAGGTGATGTGCGTTTGGGCGGTGCACCTGTGGCAGTAGGCGCTGCAGTGCCCGAAGGCGCGGCCCTGCAAACCGGTGCCAACAGCTCTATGGTGGTCGAGTTGGGCGACGGTTCGCGCGTGCAGCTCATGCCCAAAACACTGGCCAATGTGGTTACCCAGCGCGGCTACAGCATGAAAGACCCTGGCAGCAGTGCTTCTACTACCTGGTTCTCTGGCGCCATCCGTTTGGTCGAAGGTGTTTTGGACACCATGGCCGAAAAGCGCGCCAAGCGTTTGACCCCGCTTGAAGTAAGCACCCCTACGTCCCTGGTCGGCATTCGCGGTACGCAGTTTCGCGTAGCCTATGAAGACCCCGCCAGCGGAGCGGCCCGCACTGAGGTGCTGGAAGGCAAAGTAGTCACCACCAACACGGCACAAAAAGTCAGTGCAGACGTGGGCGGTGGTTTTGGTGCCGCCCTGAAGCCCAATGAACGCGAGATCAAAGTGGTAGCGCTCTTGCCTGCCCTGCCAGAGTCTTCTTTGGCTGCTGAAGTGCTGCGTGCGCGTGGCGAAGGCGGCGCGGCCAACTGGCAAGTGGGCACTTTGAGTGGTGCCAGCGCTTACCGCGCACAGCTTGCGTCAGACGAAGCGTTTGAAAAACTGCAAAGCGACGTCAAATCCCCCACGCCCAGCATTAACCTGGCCAGCGTAGCCAACGGCACCTACTACGCTCGCGTGCGCGGTATTGACCCAGCAGGTATTGAAGGTTTTAACGCCATCAAGCGTATCGAGATTAAAACTGCGCTCCTGGCCTTAATCTGGCCGGGCGAAGTAGCCACGGGCGCAGCCGCCAGCTTCACGCCAGACGGCTTGCTGCTCAAGGTCTTTAACAAGAGTACTGACACACCGCAGCAATTAACTGCGCAGGTCGCGCAAGACGCCGCGCTCACCAGCCACGTGCAAACCCAGGCTATTGCAGCCGATGGCACGGTGCTGCTCAAAGGCTTGCAGCCTGGCCAGCGCTACTATGTGCGTATCAACGGTACCAGCCAGGGCCAGGCGGGTAGCAGCCAGGTGTATGTGATGGACGTTCCGGGCGACTGGGGCGTAACAGTGCTCGATATGGCGCAAGCCCTACAGCGCCAACGTTAATCGGGCGCTGATTAGCCCAGGCTGTCAGAACCAGGCCTGCAGCCCTACAAAATAGCTGCGTGGTGCTGTCACGCTTCGAAACTGCTCGGCAGCACCACTGCCAAGGTTATTCACCGCCAGTGTGGCGTGGGTCGAGTACCGGGCATTGAGCGCGTTGTTCACGCCCGCGTTCAAGCTCCAGGTTTTGTTAATGCCGTGGCTCACGTCCAGCTTGAGTGTAGAAAACCCGGGCACGCGCCCGTTGCGGTCGGCATTGTTTTCATCGCCACGGGCATATTGCGGCCCTTGCCACAACGCTGCCATACCCAGCTTGGTGGTGGCTGCCAACTGGTAATTCAAGCGCGCCTTCAATTGCCAGGGTGCGACACCCGGAATCTTGTTACCGGGCTGCACCAGCACCGCGTTGGCGCTGTTAGAGGTATTTGCGGTTTGAAAGACGGTTTGGTAGCGCGCATCGGTCCAGTCCGCATCAATGGCGTAGCTGAGCTTTTCCAGCCGCCCGTCAATGCTCAGCTCCAGGCCCTGGCGCAGGGTATGGCCCAGGTTAGAGAAGTAACCCGTGGTCAGGCTGCTTTGGTTGAACAAAATATCGTTTTGCAGCTTGCTGTGAAAGTAGGCGACTTTCCACAGCGTGCGGCGGTCCAGATTGCCACGAAAACCCATCTCGATTGTTTTGGACACCACCGCACGCAAGTCAGGGTCTGCACCAAATGCATTGGGTATGCCGCTGCACGGCGCAGCAGGGTCTGCGCATGCCAGCTCTATGGCCGACGGCGTGCGAAAGCCCTGCGCGTAATTGGCAAACACCACCGTGTCTGGCGACATTTGGTAGGCCAGTCCCAGGGACGGGTTGAGCCGTTTGTAGGTGTGGTAGCCACCCACGTCGGCCAGCTGGCCGCTGCTGATCGACGCGGTGCTGTCGCACAGCTTGTCGTCTATGCACGATTGGCCCGACAGCCGGATGCTGGCATAGTCAAACCGGGCCGACAGGGTTACCGCGAGCTTGTCGGTAGCATCCAGAGTGCTGGTTGCAAACAGTCCCAGGCGCTGGTTGGTCGATGCAAGGTCGGCCTGCTGCAAGGTAGCGCCCACGCTGTTCAAGCCGTTGCTGGCGTCCACCACCGCGTACTGGCCGCTGTTGGCGAACCTGGTTTTACTCCATTCTGCATTCAAACCCACGGTCATTTGCTGCGGCAGTTTCCACAATGGGTCAGAGTTGGCCCACAGCAGATTGCTGCCGATGATATTTTGCGAGTAACGTGCGAGCAAATTGGCAGCCGGGCAGTCGATGGGGCTGTTGCCAATACAAGATGGGTCGTTGGTGGACGAAGAGACCAAGCTGCCTAGATTGCTGTTGAGCACATCGCGCGAGATGCGGCGAAAGTACAGGTTGGCGTCATACGTGTTCGATGTGTCGGGTTCCAGCGTGCCTTGAAGGTTGAGCGCCAGGTTGCGCGCACCCACATAGTCTGGATGCGAATAGCCCAACTGCGCCTGGTCAAGCATGGACAGTGGAACCGTCTGGTTGCCATACAGCAAATTATCAGCATAGGCCATCGACAGGCCGACATTCCATGCGTTGTCGTAGGCCATGTACTTGCCAAACAACTGGCGTATTTTGCTGGGGTTATGGGCGGCCCAACCCTTGTCGCTGTAATGGGAGGCTGCCAGGTACACACTGTCTTTGTCGGTGTGGCTGCCGCGCTCTACATCTACGCTGTTGCGGCCAAACGACCCCACGCCCACACGCGCCTGGGTGCCCGTGAAGGTGTTGCCGTTTTTGGTGGTCAGAGACACAGCACCGCCCAGGGTATTGAGGCCATAGACCGGGTTAGAGCCGGGAATGACGGTGATCTTGTTCACCGCAATTTGCGGTAACAAGTCCCAGGAAACGATGTCGCCAAACGGTTCGTTGACGCGCATGCCGTCCAGATAGACCGACAGCCCCTGCGGGGTGCCCAGAATGGGCGAGGCGGTAAAACCCCGGTAGTTGATGTCTACCTGAAACGGGTTGCCCTGTGTGTCGTTCACCGTCACAGAACCCAAAGACTGGTTAAGCCGCTCTGCCAAACTTGCCGAGCCCGGCGACGGGTTGTCGTTGTTCAGGGTCTGAACGTTGCCTGGAAACTTTTTGAGCTCAATCGAGGTTGCGCCGACGGGGTTGTTGGAGATCACCGTGACTTCGCGCAGGCTTTTCTCTGAAGAGTCGGTTTTTGGAACGTCCTGTGCGGCGGCAAAGCCCGCCCATGGGGTTGCCATCAGTATGGCTAAGGTATATCGGTACATGGTTTGTCTCGCTTTTTTGTAGTCTTGAACAGGCTTGCGCCTTTTTTAGTGGCATTGTATGGGTTACTTTCGGACAAAAAAGCACGGGAATACCCATATAAAGCCAAGCGGTACCTGACTGACAAGTTTTGCCACGTCCAGCGCATGCTACTATTTTTATAGCTGCTTGCGCATATGCCACGCTGGCAAATGATGCACACGGTAACAAGCCCAGCTTATTAAGCCAGCTCTACCCACTCGGATACCTTGCGCCCCAGCTCCTTGAGGGCGATCGGCTTGGGCAAAACCTCGTCTATGCCCGCAGCGCGGCACTTTTCCTGCGTATCGCCCCTGCTGTAGGCGGTCGATGCCAAGATAGGGGTTCGCTTGCGCCGCGCTATGCGCGCTTCAATCGCACGAATACTCCGTGCCAGTTCAAAACCATCGCTCACTGGCATTTCGCAATCGGTGATGATGAGTGCATAGTTACCCGAGAACCACATCAGCATCGCTTGCTCGCCGTTTTCAGCCTGGTCACTGGCATAGCCCAGTGCTTCCAATTGGCGGGCCAAGATGCTGCGGTTGAGCTGAAAATCATCGACGACCAAGACCTTGGGCACAGGCGGTGTCGTTGTTATTTTTGTAGTCATTCAGAGGATGTAGTTTTGCGAGTTGCCGCAAGCTACCTAGTTTTATTTATGCTCTTATTTTTATAGCTGCTTGCGCATATTCTACGCTGGCTACAGCCTGTTTTACCTATTTACCTATCAAATCACTGAGTTTTTTGGCTTCAAAGCGTTCTTGTTTGGCGGCGTTATCGGGCACACAGTCGGGCACGGCTTCTTTGATGGAGAGTTTTTCAATTGCCTGCCACAAGAGGGCAATTTGCTCTTCCTGGCTGCTGGCGTTGTCGATCAAACCGCGCATGGCCTGGCTCAGGGGGTCGTCATCTTGCGTAATGCCGTAGGCGCTGAACTGGCTCTCTTGCGTGGTCACGTCGGCGGTATGGCCGTCTTTGGACGGGATGATGCGCGCCGGAATACCCACAGCGGTAGCGCCTGCAGGCACGGGTTTGATGACCACGGCATTGCTGCCTATCTTGGCTCCATCGCCCACCACGAAGCCACCCAGCACCTTGGCCCCCGCGCTGACCACCACGTTTTTGCCCAGTGTGGGATGGCGCTTGGCACCCTTGTACAGCGACGTGCCGCCCAAAGTGACGCCCTGGTAAATGGTGCAACCGTCGCCAATCTCGGCTGTTTCGCCCACTACCACACCCATGGCGTGGTCAAAAAACACGCGTTCGCCCAGCACCGCGCCGGGGTGAATTTCTATGCCGGTGAACCAGCGTGCCACGTGCGAGGTAAAGCGCCCCAGCCATTTGAAGCCGTGCGTCCAGCACCAGTGCGCGGGTCGGTGCAGCACCACGGCATGCAGGCCGGGGTAACAGGTGATGACCTCCCAGGTGCTGCGGGCAGCGGGGTCGCGGTCAAGAATGCACTGGATGTCGGAGCGGATACGGGAAAACATGGCTAGAAGTGTACCAATTTACTCTGGTTTTGGCCCTGTAGGCGGTTTGGGCATGGTGAGCAGCATGGCTTTGGCGACACCGCGCAGAATGTGGATTTCTTCGTTGTGCAGGTCGGCGCGGTTCAACAGGGCGTTCAGGCGTGGCATGAGCTTTTTGGGTGCCGCCGGGTCGAGGTAGCCCATGTGCACCAAGGCTTGCTCTAGATGGGCCAGCATGCCGGCCACGGCTTGGGCGTCGGCCTTGTGTGTGGGCGGGGTTGCTTGGGTTACCGCAAAGCCGCCCAGGGCTTGCCGCCATTCGTAAGCGATGAGTTGCACGGCGCTGGCCAGATTGAGCGAGCCGAACTGTGGGTTGGTGGGGATGGACAGTGCGACGTGGCAACGATAAACATCTTCGTTGCGCATGCCAAAACGCTCAGAACCAAAAAGAAAAGCCATTCGAGGCGCTTGCGCGCTGGGCGTTGGCTGCCATGGCGCATCTGATGGGTTTTTATCTGTCAAATCAGCCGGTTGCCAGCGTGGAATATTCGCGAGCAGCTCCTTTTTTTGTAGCAAACTATCAAAATGCTCGCGCGGCGTGCGGGTGGGCGGGCCAAAGTCGCGCGGGGTCATGGCGGTGGCGCACAGGTGGTCTACGCCGTCCAGGGCTTCGTCCAGGGTGTCAACAATGCGTGCTTGGTTTAGCACGTCCAGCGCGCCGCTGGCCCGTTGAATGGTCTCTTCACGGCGCAGCACATTGGCCCAGCGCGGGGCGACCAACACCATGTCGCTAAAACCCATGACCTTGATGGCGCGCGCGGCGGCACCCACATTGCCAGCGTGGGAAGTGTTGATCAAGATAAAGCGGGCCATGCTTGCTGGGGCAGTGGTTAAAGTTGCTGGCTGTGCGGCAGGTTTGGCGGGCTCTACTGGCCGTGCGATGCTATCCACGCCTGGTACGCGGGATGCGTGCGCAACGTGGCAAAGCACAGGCCACGCTCTTTAAGACCCGTGATCAGGGGCTCCAGCGTGGTGGTTTCCCACCCGGCTGGGCTGCTACCGCCTAGTTTGGCCAGCAACACATCGCCTTGCTGAATATTCTTGACCAAAGCGCTGGGCACTGCGTTGTCAATACTGCCTGCGGGCGACCAGCCTGCATGTTTGTAACCACAAGCTTCTGCTGTAGCGAGCAGTTTGGTTGATGTTTTACCGCCTGGGGCACGCCACAGTGGCAGCGCTTTCTTGCCTGTGAATTCTTCAATTCGCTCACGCGCCTGGGTAATTTGCTCGCAGTATTTTTTAGGCTCCCAGGTGAAATTGCGCCCGGTAAGCGCGCCATTGCCCGGCTGCACCACAAAGCGCGGCTCTACGCCTGCCACGTCACCCCTAAAGCCCACGTCGTCCCAGGTGCGCGATGCAAATTCATGCCCTTCCTGGCCGCGCTGCTTCCAGAACTTTTGCCCCCAGTCCCAGCTCATGGCGTCTTTGCCGTCCTTGGTTTTCTCGTTGGACACAAAAAACGTGACCTTGACCTGGTGTTTGTTCAGCACATCGGCAATCGCGGCTGCCGTTTCCATATGGCCAGTGTCAAAGCTCAGATATACCGGCTTGTCGCACACGGCTGCGATGGGTGCGGGTGTGGGGGCAGCGGCTGGTTTTTTGCCAAAAAGCTGACCTAGCCGGTCTGAGATAGACGGTGACTTTGCTACAGAATCAGTAGCTGCTTGCGCATATATGGCGCTGGCAATCAGCATAATTGCACTTAAAAACCAGGTTGAAATTGCAGATGAATGGGGCATGCGAACCTTATAGGGTGTGGGATTCAAAACGCTGAAGCACCCACGTATTGTGCACAAATAGCTGTGGACACGGCCCACCCGCCCCACCCATTAGCAGCCGACGTTGTCAGCCGGTCAGTCCACTTTGACCGAAAACCCCACCTGCCCTGAAGCTGCCGGTTGCAGGCTGCCGCTCAAGTTCCATTCAATGCCACCAGTTTGCCCCGCCAAGGGTTTGGTGATGGTGCAACCTGCCAAGGCAGCGGGCAAAGTTGCGGGGCACACCGCGCTTAAGAAGGTGGTGAAAGCTGGCGTCTGGTCCGAAATGCGCAGGTTAGTCACGGCACCGGTGCCGTTGTTGGTAAACGTGATGGCGTAATTGATGATGCCGCCAGACGAAGGGGTGGAATTGTCCTGGCTCTTGAGCAGCACCAACGCTGCGCCTCCAGGTGCGCCAACGGTCGTCACATCGGTATTGGTCAGCGTGACCGCCATTGCAGGGCTGGCATTGGCATAGGTAAAACTGGCCACTAGCGTGGCGCTGTCTTGCGCGTTGAACGGCGCACCGCTGGGGATGGTTTCGCGCAGCACCAAGCAAATCTTTTGATTGGCTTGGACGCTGCTAACCCCGCTGGCTACCAGCTCGCCTGCATCTATTGCGCCGTTGCAATTGGTGTCTAGGTACAGGATTTGCGGCCAGCCAGCCGGGCTGATGGTGCTAAAAGTGACGCTACCTGCGGTGCCTGCGGTAAAAGTGTGCGGATAAAACAGCACCGTACCAGGCAAATTACTTTGCTGGTTATTGCTTATCAGCGTGTTGGGCGGTACGTCACCAAAGTTGACTGCTGTGTAATTGGTGCCCACGCTGTAATTGATGCTAAAGGCATCTGAACTGCGGTCATACGTCAGCACGGCTGCACTGCTACCCCCCGTAGAAAGGTAACCAGACAGGTTGGTTTCTACCAATTTAAGTGTGCTGCCAGATTGCGCTGCCGCAACCCAAAGGCTATAAAAGCCAATCGCATCAGTTTTGACGCTGTCGTACACCGTTGTGCCTGCGCTGTCGGTCAGCTTGACGTTCACCCCTGACAAACCCGCCTCACCACCGTCCAAAATGCCGTTGTTAGCCACGCCACCAGTGCCCACGCCATTGTCTATAAACACACGGCCACTGATCTTATTGCCGTTGAACAAACCAAAGTTGAGGTTTTGCAGCTCGGTAGCAGCTACCGCCACGTTGCGCCGGGTTTGGTCGGGCATCTCGGTGCCCTGCCAGCTGGCTGGTAGCGTAGGCAAAATATCAGCCAAGTTGTTGTTGTCGTCAATGATGATGGTGTAGTCACCTGCAGGTACTTGAGTAAATTGATATGCCCCCGTAGATGCCGTAGCCGTAACAGCTTGCACAGCGGCAGACGGGCTGGTACCAGGTACCAACTTGGCAAACAACACCAAGCCTGTACCGGCCTCCGAGCCATCTTTTTGCAGGTTGTGGTTAGCATCGCTATATACAAAGCCCGATATCGTCACACCTACCGGCACAGCCACAATAGTAGTGGGATCTAATGTGGGCGATGCTGGCAGTAAGGCACCGGCATTTGAAACTACGGCACTGTTCACCACATTGCCTGCTGCGGTGACCGACACTGTGAGGTTGACCGAGCTGGTCGTGTTGCCAGCCAACACAAAAGTAGAAGCCGTGTCGCAGGTTATCACCTGCCCTGCTGCGCTACAGGTCCACACGCCGGTGTTGTCACTGGAGACAAACCCCAGGCCTGTAGGCAATGTGTCCACAATGCGAATGACGCCCACTGTTGGAAAAGGCGCTACGTTTTTGACCAGCAAGTTATAGACATTGTTAATGCCAACCGTAAACGATCCGGTATGCGACTTTGCAAGCGTCAACACTGGCAGGCTTGAAATGGTCACGGCCTCGGCAGAACTTCCAGCACCCACATAATCTGCTGCGCTTTTGACAATTCCGGTAACAGCCACACTGTTGTTGTACACGCCGTCAGCCACGGTGCTGGTGATAGACGCATTGAACGAAATTACCAGAGCCGCGCCCGGGTTAATGGTGAAACCGCCAGCTGGGCTGCTGTCCCACTGTGGTGCGGCGGTGGAGCCGCTGACTATGGATGTAGTAGCACTCCCGTTGACCAGCACGCTGCTGGTACTGGCGTAGGTAAAGCCTGTCGGCAGCGCGTCAACTACCTTTACGCCTGTGGCTGGGGCCGTGCCTGTATTGTTAATGGTGATGGTGTAAGTGGCGGTTGCTCCATTCGCAGAATTTGCAAGCACAGGCGTGCTGGTCGTTTTGCCCGCCACAATGGTGGCACTGGTCACCGTCACGTTGTCGCTGGTATTGTTGGTACCGATGAAGTTGTTGATGGTTTTGGCATCACCGCTGGTCACGCTAGCGCTGTTGTCATAAGTTGCGTCGGCCACGCTGCTGGTGACGTTGGCAATAAAGGTGATGGTGACTCGGCCACCGCTGGGAATCTGGAATGTGCCCCAGGCCGGTGCCGTAGCACCCACTACCGGGTCACTGATGGCCGTGCGTGTGGCTCCGCCGCCCAGCAACGGGGCAGTGTGCGACGCATAGGTAAAGCCATTGGGCAGCGCGGTGTCGGTTAGCACCACGCCCGTAGCTGTGCCGCTCCCCGCGTTGGTCACACTGAGGGTATAGCTGGCAGTGGTACCGTTGGCAGTGTTGATGATATTGGGCGTGCTGGTAGTTTTGCTCACGTTCAGTACAGCGCTGGTCACGGTAATGTTGTCACTGGTGTTGGTGGCGAGGTTGCCGTCAAAGTTAGTAATGCTGGTGGCGTTGGTACTGGTGACGTTGGCACTGTTGTTGTACACCCCGTCGGCCAAGGTGTTGGTGATGTTGGCCACAAAGCTGACCACCAAAGATTGCCCGGCGTTGATGGTGAAGCCACCCGTTGGGGATGTGTCCCATTGCGGTGAGGTGGTGCCAGTGACCGTGTACCCCCCCGCACCCGCGCTGACTGGCGAGCCGTTTAGAGTGACGCCGCTGGTGCTGCCGTAGGTAAAGCCACTGGGTAATACGTCTACCAGCTTCACCCCGGTGGCATTGCTGCCGCTGCTATTGGTCACCGTCAGCGTGTA
Source organism: Polaromonas sp. (assembly GCA_043774625.1). Classification (GTDB taxonomy): domain Bacteria; phylum Pseudomonadota; class Gammaproteobacteria; order Burkholderiales; family Burkholderiaceae_C; genus JAAFIP01. Next base: position 15,187 of record JAYVTG010000015.1, read on the forward strand.
AGTGACTGACGCACCGTTGTTGGTATTGACAACCGCTGGTGTGACTGCGGTTTTGGTCACCGCCAACGCAATGTTGGTGCTGACCGTCACTGGGGCACCGTTTAAAAAGTTGTTAATAGTGCTACCTGCGGTGGTGGTGGCAACAGTAGCCGTGTTGTTGTAAGTGCCGTTGGCCACGGTCGCAGAAACGTCCACCACAAAAGAAAGGGTCAAACTGCTGGCACCGGGCAGCGTAAATGTGCCCCAGGCGGGAACGGTCGCACCCAAGGCAGGGTCCAGAACCGCCGTGCGAGACGCGCCACCTGCTGTCACCACAGCGGTGGTGGTTTTGTAGCTAAAGCCTGTTGGCAGCGTGTCTTGAATCTTCACCCCGGCTGCAGTGGTACCACTGTTAATGATATTGATGCTGTATTGCGCCGTCGTACCCGCTGCCGAGTTAGTGATGTTGGGGGTGTTGGCAACTTTGGTTACCTTCAAATTGGGTGGGCCGATAGCCGTGGAAGCAGTGGCTGGGCTGCTGCCCAAAGTCTCCGTACTACCGATAGTTACGCCATTGATATGTGCAACGGCAGAGTTGGTGTACAGACCATTCACGTTGGGGATGGTTGCTTGAAAACTCAAAGATAGTTGTCCGCCCGCAGGCACCTTGAAGGCGCTGGCCGTTGCGCCACTCAAGTCAGGATTGGCCCAAGTGAGTGTTTGGCCGTTGATAACCGGGTTGGACAATGCGGTAACGCCGTTGAGTTTGGAGGTAGCAAACACATACGTTACGTTCGCCGGTGTCGATGGCAGTACATCAACGAAATCATCGAGAATTACGTCGGCTGTGCCGCTGTTAAATGCAACCAATGTGTATGTCACCGTCGTGCCCACAGAATTTTCGCTGATGTTGACGCTCTTGGAAATCTTGACTTTATTGACTGGTGCTGCAATGGTGTAGTTGACGCCTACGGGCGGAGTCGAATAATCAGAATTATATTTATATTGGCCACTTTTTGCGGAGACGATAGGTGACAAACTGACGCTGGCCGTGCCGACTGCCTGAAAAGTGTAGACGGCCCTCACGCTATTTGAGCTGACTGGCCCAGCATACAAAAGTTGGTTGTTAAAGGTCCCGGTCGAAGCACCGGTACAGTCTGCGCTCCCATAGGTATCCACAACTACATTACCCAAGCGCAGGTTATTGGGGTCAAAACTGGACTGAATCGCTGGCTGTACGATCAAACGCTGTCCCGAATTGACGCTGTAACACACTACCACATTGAAATATTGACCAAGCTGTATTGCGCTAGGCTGTACGGCAACGCTGACAATTTTGTTGGCTGAGGCGGACTGGTCGACGTCGGCGCTGCTGACCGTATAAACAACTGAGGTTCCTTGGAGTGCGGCGCCTGGCAGGGCAGGGTCGCCCACATAAATTTGCACTTGAAACGTACCATTGCCCGTGGGCGGATAGTTGATAAACCAGTAGGACGTTTTAGCTGTGGTACCAAGGTCGCCGAGAAAGTGGTTTTGCGCTTCGGTGGTGTCTAGTACGTAGCTTGTTCCACCAACAATTGCACGCGCATACACATTGGTAAGCGGAGTACTGCTACTAAACCTGACTCCCAGATATTGTCCAGATAGTGCCGCATTTCCCGCGACTTGGATTATTTCCATTTGAATCAATCCCGAACCTCCAGAGGAAGGGGTTGGATCAAAGGTTATGGTCGCATGCGCCCACCCGCTAAAGCCTAACACTGCAGCCAAGATCAGGCCTCGAACACAACGCAAAAGTCGCATCATCATTTGGCTGCGCCTTGAAATAGTTTCTCATCAAACTTCCAGCGCAAGCGCAGGTACACGCCTTTGTTGGTGTAGTCCTGGCCGGCCAGGTCTTTGTCGGTAAAGCCAAACCAGTTGTAGCCCAGGCTGGCCCACAAATTGTCGGCCAGCAAATACCCCAGCTCTGCACCCAGGCCCCATTGGCGGGCTTGGCCGTTGCCGCCCAGCAGCATGGCGGCGTTCAGGCCCACGTCCCAGCTCGGTGACAGGTCATAGGTAGCGCGTGCGCTGAGCAATTGGGTGTTGTACCTGCTGTCCAGCCCGGCGCTGCGGTCTGTCGCCCACTTGGCTGCTGCGCGGCCAGACACTAGGAACTGCCCGTTGGCCTGGTAGTTGATGTGGCCAGAGACGATGGCAACCCTGCGCAGGGTGTCGGTGGCCACCGGCTCGTCGGTGTTGTCGTAGCGGTATTCGGCGCGCAGCAATCCGTTGTAGCGGTTGGCACCAGCACCACGGTAGGCCAGGCCCAGTTGAAACCAGTCTTCGGTTTTGTCGGCACCGCCATGGGTTTTGGTAGATGACCATATGTTCTTGGCCAAGGCGGTCCAGGCGTCGTCTAGCTTGTAGGATGCACCCAGTGTGTTCAAAATCGTTTTGGTGGTTGCGCTGTCGCGCAGCTCGAGCCGCGCTGCGCCCTTCCAGTCAGGCGAACCGGTATATTCCACTCCCCCAATAACCGCCGTGCTATCGCCCGTGCCACTGTTAATGCTGCGCACATGCTCGTAGCCCGCGCTCAGGCGCACGCCGTCGCTTAGTTGCCAGCGATTGCGCAGGCCGACAGCTACCTCGGCCTCGCGTCCGTCCAGCGCGTTTTTCAGGCGGTACTCGCTAAAGGCATTGAGATCTTTAGCAGCATCGCTCTGCACGCCGAAGACGGTGACATTGCGTTGCTGCGCGTCGTTCAGGCCATATTGGTTGCCCAGGCTAGAAATAAATTCATGCCGCCCGTAGATGCGTGCACCGTTGACCAAGCGATATTCACCGCCCACGGCAGCGGTGCGGCGGCTGGTATTTTCAATGTCTTGCTCGTATTCAACAAAGGCACTGGCTTGTGGATGGCCTGGTATTTGGCCGGTTAGTTTGGCCAATGCACTAACACCGGTTTGCGCTGTAACTACAGTCGTGCCGGTCGTGGCTGGCACACTGGCGGCATGGCTTTTGCGCAAACCAAATTCGCCACGCAGCTTGTCATTCAAGGCCATATCAACTCCCAGTTGCAAGCCTTCGCTGGTGGCTTGGGTATTGGTATCTTCGCTACGCACATATTCAGCCTTGACCTGTGCCGTATCGGTCAGTTTGTAAGAGGCTTTGGCACTGACGTCTTCGCGCCCCTTGGCCACCGTGGCAGATGGATTGTCAAAACCTGCATCGGCTCGGGTAACTTGCGCTTGGGCTTTAAAAATATCGCCTTCGTGGCGTATTTCAAACCGCGATGCCAGACCGCGCGTTTGCGTAGACAGTGGGGTTTGAGTTTGCGCTGCTTCTGCCACCACGGTGGTGCGTTCTGTGAACTTGGCGGAAATACCCAGGCTTTGCAAGGCCAATGGCTTCAGGGGGTCGTTGTCGCGTACCAGGGCACCACCCACCGTTGCGCTGCCAAATTGATAGCTGGCCTCTACGCCCCCCACCCAAAAGGCGTTACCGCCCTGCTCCACTTCATACGTTACGCGCAAGGAGTTGGGGTTGAAGTTAATGTCTAGGCTTGGTAATGGGCCTTTGAGCAGAATACGACCCGTAAAATTTTCAATTTCGTAGTCCACAAAGCGGGTAAGCGGCTGGGTCTTAATAACAGTGGCAGGCTGGTTGCGATCACGGGTAACAATTTCTACTTTTTCGCTGTTTTCAACCACGGGTAACTTAGGTAGGTTGAACGGGCCAGACACGCCGCGTGCAGGTTGCTCATCGACCACCTGGCTGCTCTTATTCTGGCTGGCAAAGCTGGTCAAACGGCCACGGCCATCGGCGCTTTGCACCTGCGATTGCGCGCCGGTGAGGCTTCGACTATATAAACCCAGGCGGCGTTCGTCGCCCGCTGTGCCGTTGCCTGCTGCCACGGGTGGTGTTTGGGTATTGAAGTCACCGTACAAAACATGCGACTGGTCTTTGTCTACACGTACGTAGAGGCGCCCTGTGGACTGTGCATCAAAACCTTTGACTGACGAATCCCCATACACGGGATAGAACTCGCCAGGCTGAATGTCACGGAACAAGCGTTCCTTGGCATCTTTGTCGGAGTCGTACGCCAAGGTAAGCAAATATGCACCTTGTACTTTACCCTTCAGAAAAAGCGCTGCCCGCGCACTTGCGCTACCTTTACCGCTGTCAAAACTACTGCCAATTTGGCGAAGCTCTTGCTCAAAACCATCTTGCGCGCGCGTCGGCTGTAAAGATCGGCTATCAAGGTGACGTAAATTGAGCACGCCCTCCACCACACCGGCGGCAATCAAGGGGCGCAGGTCGGGTAAGAAACGTACAGTGTTTTGTGTACTGATCGAACCGACCACAGCACGCAGCAACGCATCACCTGTTTGCGCTGGTGACTCTAGCTCCAAGACTGCGCGTCCGCCTTCTACAAATATTTGCAAACCCGGTTCGTCTGGGTTGAGATCGCGGGTTTTCCATTGGCCGAGGTTGGTTTCCAGCGTAACCGGAATACGAACCGTCACAGGAATATCATTGGCGTCCAGAGTTTCTAGCGTGACGCGCACCAGCGAACGACCATCTGCCGCCTGTGCAGCAGGTGGCACAGTCAAACGCAGTCGCGCTAGCGCTCCTGGCGCTGAGATGTCGATACTGCGGCTGTCTGCCGCGCGGCCTGCGCTTGCAGCCTGTACCAGTTCGAGTGTATTTTTGCCCGGCTTGAGGTCAATACCGATAAAGTATGCAACTTGCAAGTCCTGGCTTTGCAGTTGGTTCAATTTTCCGATGCGACTAGCCGGCAGCTCAATCCCATTAACACGCAGGGAAAGCGTTGCCGTCATTGCACCCTTGACTATCACTGTGCTTTGGGCGTAATCAAGTGTTTGACCGTTAGTGGGGTAAATGATAGCCAGGCTGTTGCCCATTGCCGCTATCTGCGCATCGTCCAAATCTGGCGCTTTGGTTGAAATTGCCTGTTTATGGCTGGAGTCAGTCGCGGTCAAAGGTGTCGGCAACACTGGAGTCGCGCCAACCACACCGAGCACACCACTGGCGGGCAGTGACTTGGGATTAGTAGTCGCTTGCGCTCTGGTGTCCACCGTCAGTTGCGCCACCTGGGCCTGGTCTGTCAAACTATCAGTAGTTTTCGCAACGAGCGCACGCACTGCAATTGCCTTGCGCAAGTCATCACCACATCCTTTTACCGCGAAATCTGCTTTGTGCAATTCACCATTCTTGAGATCCAGAAAACGGCTGTCTGCATCTCCTGCATGGCGGTTCGACAGCAGACTCAATTGCTCGGCACCCGTCGGCAAGGTGGTTCTGTCCAGTTTCAATACATGTGTTTTTGGGCGCAGACCATACACACTGTATTTGCCTAGACCGTCCGTCACCACATGGGTGCCATCTTCCAGATAAAGGCGTACGCCGGGTATCCCCGGTTCATTGTCATCGCGTTCACGGTTGTTATTGCAGTCGGCGTACACGGTGCCAATGACGAAACTGCGATCAGTGAATACACCGGGCAACACCTGCACTGCTGCGCTACTTTCATTGCTAATTTTGACCAGCGGCGCGGCACTGGTCGCCTGGGCACGGTTGATACCATCACCTTGCAGCGCACCTGGCCCCACGCGCACCCGGTAGCTAAGTACCATGACGCTTTGGTCTTCAATGGAGCCTACGTTGAAAACCAGTATCGGGCCTACACCTCCCTCGGGCTCTGGCAAAACTGAACCGTCCAGCCGCTTGGTACCTGCGTCAAGACGCGCGGTGTTGGGCACATAGGCAAACCCTGCGGGCAAACGGTCGGTAACGCGAATACGTCCCAGCAACTGGCCCGAGACGTTTTTGATTTTGACACTGTAGTCAACAAACTCACCCAGTTCGACTGTTTTGCGAGATACGGTTTTTTCTATCAGCAAACCACCCAACGGACTGGCGTCCAGCGGGATGTCAATATTGACCGGAGCACTGAGCGCCGTGATACTGAATTGGCCACCATAAGACCCTGACGCATCAATCACCCGCCCCAACGGCAGCAAGTTAGGGGGCAAAGCGGATGGAAAGCTATAGCTCGCCGGCGGTACCACGCGCAGGCCATACACACTGGGTGCGATTAACGGGAACTGATAACGCCCATCAGGCCCTGTAGTTACCGTGCTTGGTGCTGGAGTCACCCCGTCAACCGCTATGACAATGGCTGGCTGGCCTGGACGCCCGCCATTGCCAGCACCCGTGATGTCAATCAATGTAACCACAGCACCTGCAACGGGCACATTGGTCTTGCTATCAAACACCACACCAAACGGGTCGATAAGTACGCGAGCCTCCAACAAGACAGCACCACAACCCGTCATTGCCACCGTCACCTGGTCGTTCGGTTTGACGCTCAATACCCCGTCACCACGCTTTACCGCAGACAACGTAGCATCGCTGGTAGGGACGTTAGGCTCAATACGAAATTCACCTGTATTGGGTCCAGTTTCCAGTGCGGAATAAATTTCTGAATCGCCCGTGAGCAAAGATGAAATGATGACCTCTTTCACCTCAGCAAGCAATGGATCTGTGTTGCACTGCGCGGCGTTGACCGCAACATAAAAGGGATTACCGGCATGCAGTACGCTAGTTTTTTTTGCGTACTGCGGGTCTCGGTACAAGGTGATCGTAGGCGGTTGTACTGGCAGCGCAAGACGCACCGGATTGGAGTCAACCGTAATAGGCGTTGCGCGTACACCGTCGAGAAACAAAAGATTGGCAGTATTGAGCACTACACCGCTGGACTTTGCATTGATCTTCACATCCATGCTACGCGTCAAGGATTGGCCAGGCACAACAGGCGTTGCAAAGCCAAATGCAATGGCATCTACCAAGCGAAGGTCTGAGGGAGGAGCGCTCACGTAGCTATTCTCTGGTTGGCCCTGCAAGTGGTACAGGCCTTTGGCGACTCCCAGCGAACCAAGACTACTGAACGTCGTGTTTGCCGGAATCACATCACGCAGCAATAACAACGACTGAGCAGCACCGTCTACCAAAACCGGTATGCCAGTGGCGGCCAGGTTGCCGTTGTTGCTGGCAGTAAAGACGAAGGTGACGGTGTCACCTTGCTTGGGGTTAAGGTTCGAAGCAGATTTAACCACCTGAAACTGCGCACCATTGGCAACCGTGATCGTGTCGGTGTTTTGGGTGCTGACACTTTGCAAAACACTTGCGGCACGCAGTACAACGCGCGACACGCTGTTAACAGGGAAAGCGGCCGGCACGCTGCCGACCAGCACAAAGTCTGCAAACTGGCCTGGCGCGAGTGGACCAAAACTCGAACCAATCGCATAGGCAGGTTCGCCAGAGTCCGCAACGCCGTTACCATTTTTGTCCCACACCAAACCTAGATTTTGCAAATCAAAATCATCGCCAGTGGTGTTGCCGTAGCTCAGCACATAGGTGCTGGTGCTGTTGCCGGTATTGGTCAAGCGATGGGGCAAGGCCACCAGCCCGCCAGCGGGGCGAGAGACAGCGTTGTCCAGCGTGAGAGTCAATGCCTCTAAGGGCTGCACCACCACACGCACGGTGTTGGATGTGTGTTTGGAGTTAAAACCGCTGTCGGTATCAAAAAAAGTGACTTGCGCCGTATTGGCAATCACACTGCCAGCCAAGGGAGCCGCGTATGCCAAGTTGGCGGCCAATCCCAGTAACGCCAAAAATTTTAGCGCCACTAAGACAAAGCGTGCCCCCAAGTATGCCATTCAGAATCCGGTTCGCTCATGACTCAATGTGCTTAAGTTGCAAGGGGCAAAAAGCGCAGCCTTTTACCCCACTGCAAGCTTAAGGATTGATTTTTACGGTGAAAGTAATGACCAGTGCTTCGGTTGGCGCAAGTGCTACGCCAGCGCCCAAATCGGCACTCACGGTACCGGCACTGCCAGAGGCCGGTGCAGTCACTGTACCGACGGGTGCGCCGAGTTTGGTCATACTGGCTGCAGGCGTGCCGAAGTAGGTGGTGTTGGCCGGTGTGGCATCACTGATCACCACATTGACTGCATTGGCGGTACCCAGGTTAGTAGCGGTAACGCGATAGCGAATACATGCACGTGGAACTACACCTGCAGTAATATTGGTGCTGGCAAATGCACCAGACAAAACACCATTGCATAACGGATCAAGGGCTTGCTCTTTCAGCAACGAGAGGTTACCCGCAATCACATTGGTCGTATCAGCCACATTGACTGCTGCAGAAGGAGTGACGCCATTAATGTCACCCGACGTGGTTGCCGTCAGCTTGGTAACGTCGATAGCACCGATGGCTGCGCCTGATGGTGCTGTGACTTTGACGAGCAAACCGAAGCTAGCACCTGGTGGCAGAATTGGTAGGTTGAGAGGAGAGTTGATGATTGGATCCGCTCCAACTCCAACATCAATGATGCCATTGCCATTCAAGTCCAGATACACAATAGAGCTGAAGGTAGACACCGTGTCGGTCAACGCCAAAGCGATAGACCCTGCGGTTTCGGTCACGTTACCGTTGTTGGACAGGGTATGTGAATACACGATGATGCCTCCGGGGAAGACCTGGCCGTTGTTGTTTGGTGTCAATTGAACACTGCGAATGGTGCTAACGATGACTGCATCGCGCAGAACATCCAACGCACCCGATGTAGGCGACTGTGCGCGGAACAAAACCGACACGCCTGCGGGCAGTGCCACCTGGTTGGCGGGCGGCGTCACGTCTGCATACACGAGCGTGCTGGCATTTCCGTTCACTACGCCTGAATTGCTGATGACTGCACCTGCAGCATTGCGGAACACTACCGTCCAGCCTGCAGGCAAGCCAGTAGACAAGCCAGTGGCGCTCAAATCGAATGTGTCAGGTACTCCCACACCGTTGGTGTTGTTCACGTACAAGGTGAATCGGGTTGTAGCACCTGGGTTTACCGTATTGGTGACTTGCGGGCTTGTCTCGCCAGCAGTCGTCGTCAGGTAACCTGGTGTAGTAGTTGCAATTGTCGAGGTGTTGTTGGTCAGGTTGACGGTGTTGGCACCAATGGCTGACAGAGTGTCTGCAACGGTCACGAATTGCGTTGGATCCAGCTTCGAGCGTGCAGTTTTGCTTACGGCAAATGGGCCTGCAGCGGTAGACAGGGTAGGCAGAGTTACCTTCAGTACCACGGTATAACTGGCACCACTGGCCAATGGGCCTGTATCTACAACACCATTACCGTTGGTATCGAGCATCGGTGTTACACCATCTGCCTGGAACAGTGCATAGCTGCTGCCCGCCGGGAAGCCGCTGGCAGCAGTGTCAACGGTGATGTCAAACGAATCGGTCGTGTTGCTGTTGTTCTTCATTACGTTGTTGAACACGATAGTACTGCCCTGCGAAGCAGTGGTAACCGTGGTACCTGTCATGGCAACTGCCACTACAGGCGTGACGGTGAAAGCAAATGCGTTGGAATTGGCAGGAGCAATATTTGCCAAGCCATCGTTGTATTCATAGCTGGCAATGTTGTTCACAACACCGGCCAATTGCCCGGCAGCAGTTGCAGTGTTGTAAGTTGCAATGCTGACCTGGAAAGACACCACACCAGACTGACCATAAGGCACCGCACTGATTTGCGCTGACACCTGATTAGCAACAGCTACACCAAAGCTATAGGAAATGACCGGGCCTGCACCCGAGGTCACAGGCGTTACCGGGGAATCGGCCAAGGGTACACCAGGAGCTGAACTCCAGCGGCCAGAACCGCCAACGTACACCATACCGGTAGGCAACAGGTCTTTCAAGATCACGCTGGCAGCGGTTGTGTTACCCGTGTTGGAGTAGTTCAGGTACACCGTGTAAGCACCGCTGCCTGGCAAACCGGTAGCCGCACTCATGGATTTGGTCATGTTAATGACAGCGTTGGATGTGACCGTGGTTGTTTCTGTCACCAGTTTGGACGGTGCGCCACCGCCAAAATTACTGGCGGCCGTCACACCCAGCAGGTTAACCTGTGCATTGAGCGCTGTGGTGGGTACAGTTGCTACTGCCACAAAGCGGAACACTGCGCCTTGCGCCAGAGCCGTGCTGGCCGTGATGGGCGTTGTGTTGTCTGCAATACCATCGCCGTTTGCGTCAGCATAGAACTGCACATTGGTAAAGCTGAATGGTCCGGTTTGGGTGGAGCTCAGAGTAAAGCTGTCGGTACCGTTACCCGTGTTGGTCAGCACCAGTGGATAAACCACCTGGCCACCGGCCACGACCGTTTTGGCAAGCGGGGTGTCCAGTGTTAATGCTGGAACCTGCTGGACTACGGCGGTGACGACGTTAGACGTTACCGAGCGCTTGGCTAGCGATGCGTCTTCGTAGGTAGCCGATGCCTGGTTGCCGATGACCGTACCCGCTGCTGGAGATGCAGCAAATACATCACCCGAACCAGCCGCTATGGATGCGGCCAAAACCAGCATGACAAAAGCCCGCTGAAATAAGTAGGCAAAATTCTGCGCTACGGTTTTGAACAACTTAGACATGATGTCTCCTGATTTATAAAACACGGGTAACAAACTGAAAATGAAACTTTTACTTCGCGTCGCTGGCTGTACTTGCAGGCTGCACGGCAGCAGCAGACGAGATCACTCGCACACGGGCGCTGGTGCTGTAACTGGCACCAGCGGCCAGTTCACGTTCTGGCCAACGCAAAAAACGGTATTCGGCCAAAGGCACAGCTTCGGTCACCAACTTGCCATCAGCTTGCTTGACCTTGCGCTTGAGGGGAATGGGTTCATACAGCTTGCCGTCCAGACTTGCCAATGCAGTAGCTGGAACAGCGCTAGAAGCCACATATTCAGTTTCAGCAGGAATGGGCAAAGTCGCCACCATCTGCTTGGCTGATTGCTTGCCGGTGTTTTTATAGACTGCGGTGTATTGCAACAAATCGCCAGGCTTGACCGCGCTGACCGCTGCCAATGACTCTTGGCCATTGCTCTGTTTGCTGACAGCCATCACCGCAAGATCGCTCACCACCGTCTGGGCCAAGGCACCCAGTGGCAGCACAAATGCAGCTACAAGAGCACTTTGTATCAGCTTTAGAAGCAGGGTTTTACGCATGATTTTGGCATTAAGTTACAAATTACACACTTGATTGACGAACCAAATGTAATCACGCGATCTTAGTTGCTCTGGGTTCACAATCCACACATCAACGAGAAAATGGTTGTCAAAAATAACGGATTTGTGACTTACCGCCAATTTTGTGCGCAAATGAAACAGATAATTTTCAGAAAAATTGAGAAAAGAACCCTAAAGAACTCTATGCAAGCTTATTTCTTACTGTCAGGCCTGTCTCGAACGGTTGCACAATGCTTTTATGCAGATTCTTGAAACCCACATGGATATTGGCGGCGTAACGCTTGAGGTAGCGCAAATTCCCTCGGCACTCTGTAACAAGTCAAGCAAAAAGTCAGTACCCACTATCGTTTTTTTGCACGAAGGTTTGGGCTGCGTTGCCATGTGGCGTGACTTTCCGGCGCAGTTATGTGCTGCCACGGGCTACGCAGGCCTGGTGTACTCCCGCCAAGGCTATGGCAGCTCAACCCCTGTGCCCGATGTGCGGGGCACCGGCAGGCTCAAGCCCGACTACATGCACCGCGAAGCTTGGAAAGTTTTGCCAGCCCTGCTCTCCAACTTGAACATTCGCAGCCCGGTGCTGCTGGGCCATTCGGATGGAGGCACGATTGCCTTGTTACACGCCAGCCAGTTTCCCGTGGCTGGCTGCATTGCCATGGCACCGCATTTGTTTGTGCAAGATGTGTCCATTCGCAGCATAGAGGCAGCCAGGCAGGCCTATGTGCAAACCGATTTGCCCAACAACCTGCGCAGCAAGCTGGCGCGCTTTCATGCAGATGCGGACGGCGCCTTTTGGCAGTGGAACGACGTGTGGCTGAGCGAGGCGTTTCGCAGCTTTAATATTGAGGCCGAATGTGCGCAAATTACCTGTCCCGTGTTGGCCATTCAGGGTTATGACGACCCATATGGCACGATGGAGCAGATAGACGCGTTAAAAAAGCGTTTTGACGATCAAAACCCTGTAATGTCAGCGCCAGATATGCGCAGGCAGCTATTAAAATTAGAGCACTGTGGGCATTCTCCGCACAAGGACCAAACGCAAAAAGTCACGCAGGCGGTGGTGGACTGGCTGGGCCAGCTCAGGTCGGCAAACTAAGCCTTGGCACTTCCTTGGCACTTAAAGCCTGCACTTCTTGCGCTGTCAGCCAGCGCCACTGCCCACTTGGCAAGTTGCCCAAAGTCAAACTGCCCATGCTGGCGCGGTGCAGCCCCTCTACCCGGTTACCCACAGCAGCCAGCATGCGCTTGACCTGGTGGTATTTGCCTTCGGTCAGTGTTAAATCCAGCGTCCGTTCGCCCGTTTGCACGCAGGCTGCGGCGCGTACGGGTTTGGGGTCATCGTCCAGCACCACGCCTTCCAAAAGCCTGGTAATTTGCTTGTCGTCTAGCGGGTGTTTGCACGTCACCTGGTATAGCTTGGGCACATGGTGCTTGGGTGAGGCCATGCGGTGGATGAACTGGCCGTCATCCGACAGCAGCAGCATGCCTGTCGTGTCCTGGTCTAGCCTGCCCACGGCTTGCACGCCTTGCAGCGCGGTTTTGGCGGGGCGCAAACGCAGGGGGCTGGCCAGCAGGGTGTAGACACTGGGCCAGGCACCGGGCTTGTGGGAACATTCGTACCCGGCGGGCTTGTGCAGCAGCACGTAGGCCTGGGTGTGACAGGTCCAGTCCACGCCCTGCACTTGCAGTTGCAAACCGTCAATATGGCTTAGTTTTGCTACATAATCTATAGCTGCTTGCGCAGTATCTACGCTGGCAACAGCCTCATTTTGATGATAAACCTTGACCAGACCCCGTTCTATCAACCCGCTGCACACTCGCCGCGTGCCAAAACCCTGGTTGAACAAAATATCGGCTAAGTGCATACGGTGCTGTTTACTCTTTTACGCGAACGTTAGAAGCTGCCGCCGTAGCGGGCTTAATTGGTGCAACAGCCACCACGGCCAATGGCTTGCCCAGCAGCATGCCCATCATGTCGTCGTAGCTTAAGACGCGGCCCAAGCCGTCAATCGCCATGGGAAACTGTAGTTTTCCATCGGGCAATATGTGGGCCGCCGCCATAGGCAGGGGCTTGCAATGTCGCCCACAAGACAAAAACAAGTCGCGCTGTACCAAACGCGCAGCCTGCAATGCTGCTTGCCGCGCCTCGGTTGTTTTGTAAGGCGCATTGGTGGTCACCATCACCTGTGCCTGTGTTGCTGTATAGCTAGACGCCATGGTGACGCCGCCGTTAAGCACCGACTTGGCGTCTGCGTCGTTGATGATGCCGTCATTGGCCATGGGGGTGGTGCCCACCGTCGCCGTTGCAGATTTAGCTTTTGGATTGCTCGCCGCTTTTTTACTGTTTGATGCCCCAGAAGCCGGTGGTGCGGGTGGTGCGGGTGCCACCACGGGGGTTTGGGGAACGGCGGGCAAGCCCAGCACGTTGCCCTGCGCCCACGCACCAGTGTGCAACCATAGGGCGCACAACACTACAAAACAAAAACGCATGCTTAACACCTTCATGACACTGTCGACAAAGCCTGTTCCAAGGCTGCCCATTTTATAGACAGCGGACACGCTAAACTTGAACCATGAAATTATTACCTCGCAGATGGTTTATCTTGCAATCTATAGGCACTTGCCTTGCAGCCGCCATGGGTACGCCCTGGGCCAGGGCCGGCAACGCACTCGTGTTATTGGCGCAAGACTACACCCCCGGCATTGACCCCAGCCTGTATTTGGTCAGCGAAAAATTTGACGGCGTGCGCGCCCTGTGGGACGGTAAAAGCCTGCGCTTTCGCTCTGGCCGCCCCATTGCAGCGCCCGAATGGTTTACCGCCAAGCTGCCCACCACAGCGCTAGACGGTGAGCTGTGGTTGGCACGCGGCGAGTTTGACATGCTCAGCGGCATTGTGCGCAGAACCGTGCCCAAAAACGACGAATGGAAGCGCGTGAACTACCTGGTTTTTGAGCAACCACAGCGCACCATCAAAGCCAGTGGCACAGACAAAATAAGCCCCGTCACCAGCACCTTTGCACAGCGCGCACAAAACCTGCGTGACGTTGTGCAAGCCACCGCATGGCCCCAATTGCAAGCGGTTGTGCAGTTCAAGGTGGCGGATGAAGCCGAATTAAAAAGCAAGCTGGCCGAAGTGGTTAAAAACAGAGGCGAAGGCCTGGTGCTGCACCGCGCCGACGCCCACTACACCACGGGCCGCAGCTCAGTACTGCTCAAACTCAAACCCCAACTGGACGAAGAGGCCCTGGTCACCGCCCACTTCAGCGGCAAAGGCAAATACGCAGGCATGCTGGGTGCCCTGCAGGTCGAAACGAACGAGGGCACCCGCTTCAAGCTGGGCACCGGCTTTACCGACGAACAACGCAAAAACCCGCCACCGGTGGGCAGCACCGTCACCTATACCTACCGCGATAAAACGCCGAGAGGCGTGCCCAGGTTTGCTTCGTTTTTACGGGTGTTGGAAGAGGTGTAGATATAAAGCACGGGATCGAACCCACGTCTGTCCTGTGGCTCAGGCAAATGGCTCTGCACCCGCTTCATTTTCTGCTGCGGGGTCGGTAAGATGCCTGATCGTCAACGTACAGCGTTGTTCAATCAATGCATTGATCCGCTCTACCACGGCATTGCCAGTAAAGCTGTGTCCAGGGTCAGACTGGAGTTGGCGCGCCGTGGCTGGCAACAACTTTGCCAATTCCAAAATTCGCCTCTTGGCCTGCGCCTTGGTAAGCCCAACGTCTTGTGCAAATTGATCCCAGTGCCGTGCCAGGACTTCGCTGAACTTGTACTTGCTGCCGATTTTCATCGCCATCTTCGGCGTCAGTGTGGGATACACCGCTGTCGATAGCGTGTCATAGAACGGTGCCAAAACGGGTGACTGGCCAGAGTACAGCAGTGAAAAATTCTTGGCGTGCGCATCATGATTACCGATCAGTGCATTGAAGATTACATAGTCGAGCAGGCGCAGGATTTGCGGCGCGCTGGGGCGCGCCGCTCGGCGTACCAGATCAAAGCATCGGGCCAGGTCGGGCCCGCCTTCGTTCTGGTATTTCATTTCAGGCACCACTCCCAGAGCCTGGCAGAAATCCTCTTGATGTAGGCGCTGCCGGTGGCCAGGAGCATTCACGACGCGGTCGTAGCGCTCAACCAGCAGAAATAGGCGACCCAATACTGCATGCACTTTCGATTTCGCTGGCTTGAGCTGCATGGCATCAGCCAGTGCCATGCAAAATCCTTCGTTGATCACGCTATCTTCTACAGCGTGAATTGCGGGCTTCAAGATGTGAGAACTGGGTGTGCCGCCCCGGGGCAGACCAATGCGGGCACCATCGAAAACCACAGGTAGTTTGTCTTGAGCGCCAGCCAAAGAAAGTCGCAAGCCGTCTCTACCTGCCAGCATGGGGCGACGCGGCAATTCATCCAGGATGGCAACGACTTCCCCATCACTCAGCCATTGAATGTCGTTGTTGTCAGTGGGTACAGGCAAAGCCTGTCCGGGCTCCAGGAACGTCACGGCCCCGGCGCATTCACCACCGATATGGTCCAGCAGTGCGAGGTCGTTCTGGCTCGAAACCTGGAACTGCTGCGCAATCAGGCGGCGCATCTGCCCCTCTGGCAACAGACCAGCAAAGAAGGGGCGAGTTTTATGATCATCGAATGGCCCTGCATGCAAAGGTAGCGAGGCAGACAAGGCAACAGCGTCTGGACGCGATAGCCAGCCAGGTGCATAGCCAAAGTTCAGGCGTCCGTCGACCAACGCCAGGGTGCCGACATGATTGGAAAAAAGCCAGACTTCCAGCTCATGCGCCATGGTCGCGGTCCTCACGTCGATCGTCGGTTGCAACGGGCGGCAATCCGCTCAACTGGATCTCTCCGCCCAAGGCATCTACAACCCGCAGCACGTTTTGCAGCCGCAAGGTGGGCTTGCCTGCTTCAAGGTCAACAATGAAGCGCACACCAACCCCTGCCGCAAGGGCCAACTGGGGTTGCGTCAGCCCGAGCTGCTTGCGTGCGGCACGAAGTGCGTTGCCCAGTTGTTGAGGTGATCGAATGGATGTCATGATTTTCAATTTCCCGATCGGGAAATTATCAACCACAATATACATCTGTGCAAGCGATATTTCCCGATCGGGAATATCGGGTGTGATTGGACAATAAGTCGAACATAGATTTCCCGATTGGGAAATAAAAAACGTCTCCTATACCAAATAGACACCCACATTTAATGGTGCTGGCGGGAATTGAATAATCTTCTACTACCCACATGAAACCTGGGGTTTAAGAGATTGAATCTTGATTTGTTCCCCCAGTTGTTCCCCCGTTTCGCTGTAGCTAGCACTGATACCCGCTGAATAGCCCAACCCGTCTTGAATAGTGGAGCACGCGCGCGCATGCGCCTATCTGTCGGGAAATGCGATTTAGACGCAGCCACTACGAAAACCCTAGCCGCTTACCTACTTTGCCTTCTAAGCTTCAATCTGCGTATTCAGCCAAGCCGCAGCACTGCTTTTTGATCTTATTGCATGGGGCTGATATTGACTCACTCACCCAGAATTTCTATCCCAAAATATGCTGCACTTTACCTGGGCGTGGGCTTTCTCGTGCGAAGGAGAAGAACTCTAAGCTGAGTGGATTTTTTGGCGCTAGCCCTCGTATTTATTGCGCGGAGTGCTATCAATAATATTGATACTTAAATTAAACTCACTTTCATAATGCCAAAATAAACGCGAGAGCTACAAAGATTGATATTCCTATTACCCACCCAAGCCAAGGCCTAGAATAGCGGCGAGCTGCTTCTACGCCCAGCCATACCGACAGCGCCAATACTATCAATAGCTCTATCGTGGAAGCGACTCCTTTCACGGATTGGCGTACGCAGGTTTTAGCGCTTTGCTCAAAAATGCAGTCCAAGAAATACAAAGCGATTGCTGCGATTGCTGCGATTGCTGTAAACAAAAAGCCTAAAGCCACGTTCCTCACATTCTTCTCCTGGCTAATTCCACCGTGGCCAGCAGCACGCCGCAATACCTGGCGTTGCCGTTGACCTTTACGATTCGCTCAGTAAATGCTGGGCGTTTGTTACAAGATACTCACATATTTTGCACCATATCCCGATTATGAAATTTCGAGGCTTAGAATTTAAACGCCTCGTGCGCGCGCGAAGAAGTCGGTGCTTTACGTCCATGCTTCATCAGCAACTGAGACAGTGAGTCAATTCCCGTTGGCAGATGGTATATCTAGATACGCACCGGGAATCGGTGTAGCGCAGACCCAAAAACTTCCCGCATAGCACCGGGAATCGGTGCAACAAAAAGCCTCCCTACACCGACTATCGGTGCTATCCGTCACTTGCCTACACCGATGGTCGGGTTAAGGCTTTCAATTTTGTACAGCCCTCTGCGGTAATCCTTAGGGTTAATATCCAGTCCCTCGACTACTTCCAAGACTTGCCAGCCTAACGCGTACCAAGCCGCTCGATTCGGGCGCGAACCTTGCCGCGTCAGGTGTAGCAGCTTGGAGGCCAGCAGCTCACGCAAGGCGCGGGCAATGGTGTCGTTGCTTGTCCAGCCCAGCGGTCGCAAATACTTGCTGCAAGCCACCAAAGCGCCGTTGTTGCGGCGATTGTGCTGCCTTGCTATGTCAGTCAGCAAAGCCCGTGCAGCGAAACCTAAGCCACGATAGCCAGGGCTATCTAGCACCACATGGGGCAGCGCAACAAAAAGACTACCATCGCGCCCTGAATCGTATTTACGGTTGCTACGCTTCTCTTGGTTACGGGCTTGGCTCATAGCTAGCTGCTCCAGGCTTGTCCAGCCAGTCTTTGAGCTGCACACGCAGCATGGCAATCAATTCATGCTTGGCAACCATACCATCTGCAAACAAACAATTGCTCAGCGGCAAGCCAGCAGCGCAGCACTGGGCAAACAAGGCGTACAAGGTGCGGTCTACCTCATTCATGGCTTGCCCCGCTTTCCAACACGTACAGCCCCACACGGTGTTTTTCACCCGCTTCAGTAATGACGGTTTGCCAATGCGTGATGATTTTGTACCCACGCTTGCGCAGTTGCAGTACGCGCGCGGGGCAGTGGTAAACGTCGAGATAACGGCTGGCTTCGTAGGTGTTGATTGACCAGCGGGATAGCGCTTCTAGCAGGCGTTCACATTGCCTAGCTGAACTGATTCCGTTAAACTGTTCTCGTATTATTTTGAGGGCTGCTTTCTTTTCGAAGGAAGTGGCCTTTTCTTTTTGCATGGTTTACTCCTTTCTCACGCTGCTTGCTGCGCTTCGATGAAGCGCTCAATTGCAGCCAAGTCAAAGAGTGTGACCTTTGCACTGGCACGCTTAGGCCTGGGAAAGCCTGGGCGCTTGCACCAAGCCCACAGCGTGGACTTGCTCACCTTGAAATGCTCCGCAGCGTGCTTCGCGCGGGCGTATTGCGGTTTTTGTGCGGTGTCGCTCACCGTGGCAGTTGCCTTGACAATTTGAGACCTTTCTATACCAGCTACAAAGCGTGCGGTATCAAGTGAAGTATCAAAGGCCAACGCAGTAAGGGTTTGCGCTTCCTAATTGCTATTCCCGCTTTTCAGTTCGCGTACCTAGCTGGGGCTTAAACCATCACGATGCTTGGTGTTGCATCGGTGCAATCTGAAATTGCAAGCCCGCTGCCCGCATTGCAGCAAACATAGTTCGGGCTGTGGGGTTGCCTGTGGGCGATAGGGCGCGGTAAAGGCTTTGACGGGATAGGCCGCCTTCGCTGGCCACTTTTGCCAAGCCCCCGCGTGCGTCCACTACGGCGCGAAGCGCGGTGGCGAACACGGCGGGCTCGTTGTCTTGCGCGGCTGCGGTAAGGTAAGCGGCTGCAAATTCATCGCCGGCCAATTGCTCAGTGAGCCAAATATCGTGTTTCATTGTGCGTTCCTTGATTTCCAATCTTTGAGGCGTTTGCGAGCTGTTTTAATGGCCGCTTGCTGCCCGCCTTTATCACTGCCTGTTATCAACAACACCACACGCCCGGCTTCAATGGTGTAGTACACCCTATAGCCAGCGCCATGATGTGTGCGCTGCTCCCAAAGCCCCTCACCCAACGGCTTGCAATCGCCAAACAGCCCCAAGCGCAAGCGAATGAGCCTTGCAGCTATTGCAGCGCGGGTCGTGGTGTCGAGCAGCGTTTGCAGCCACTGCCCAAAAAGATCAACCCCGGCTGAATCGGTGTAATGGATCAGCGCGTGGGGTATCGGTTCAGGCATGACTTGATTTTAGCTTAAAAGCGACAATGCTGCACTAGGCTGCATTACTATGGATTTATCCATGCAATCTGATCACGTCTGCGCCCTTGCGCAGTTTGTCTAAATAGTCTGCCCATTGCTGCATCATGGTTGTGCGCTGCTTCAAGTAGCTGGTGCGGTTGTAGGCGCGGCCATTCGCATCTTTGACGGCGTGGGCTAGTTGTGCTTCGATGATGATCGGGTCAACCTCTAGGCGCTCTGCGAGCATGGTGCGGGCGGTGGCGCGAAAGCCGTGCCATGTGTGTTTATCGGGTGTGTAGCCCATGCTGATCAAAGCAGTGCGTACTGAGTTTTCAGAAATTGGCCTGTCGTGGCTGCGCTCACCTGGGAAAACCAAAGCCCCGTGGCCGCTGTAGGGCTGCAGGTCGCGCAGGATCTTTACCGCTTGCGTACTGAGCGGCACAGTGTGCGGTTCGCCATTAGCTTTGCCTTCTACGCTGCGCTTCATGCGGGCGGCGGGAATTGTCCACAGCGCGCTATCAAGGTCAATCTCTGTCCATGCGGTGGCGCGCAATTCGCCGGGGCGTTGAAACAGCAAGGGCGCAAGTTGCAGCGCAGCGCGAACAACAGGCCCGCCTTTGTAGGCTTCAATGGCGCGCAGCAACACGCCCAGGGCTACGGGGTCGGTGATGGCGGCGTGATGTTTGGTGGCGGTATAGGGCGTGAGCGCGCCTTTGAGGTCTGCGCAAATATCGCGGCTCACGCGCCCTGTGGCCACACCATAGCGCCATACCTGCCTGCACAGCATCAAGCCCCTATCAGCCGTTTCAATCGCACCACGGGCTTCAATCTTGCGCAGGGTGGCCAGCAGCTCCACAGGCTGTATGTCGTGCAGCTTACGTTCGCCAATCCATGGGAACAGGTCGCGCTCTAATTGCCGCTTCGCACGGCTGGCGTGGCTAGCGCTCCATTTGACTTGCTGCCTTTCAAACCATTCGAGCGCCACTTCTTTGAAGCTGCTGCCTAGCGGGTTGGCTGCTTTGAGCTTTTCTACCTTGCGTTGCTGCACAGGGTCTTTGCCCTCTGCCTTGAGTGCTTTGGCTTCGTCTCGCTGGCTGCGGGCTTGTTTGAGGCTCACCTCGGGGTAGCTGCCCAGGGCCATGCGCCGCTCTAGCCCCGCAATGCGGTATTTCCAGAACCAGCGGCGCGAACCGCCGGGGCTGATTTCCAGATACAAGCCCCCAGCATCAGGCAAGCGCTCACGCCTTGCACCGGGCGGGCAGGCTGCGTTTTTGCATTGGTTATCGGTCAACATGATGGTGCCTTTGCGAGTGGGGGAACACGGAATTGGGGGAACAAGAGTCAAAATCGAAGGAAAATCTGCCTGTGTTCCCCCATTTGTTCCCCCGCCTACCTTTGGCTTGCATCATATCAATTTGGACTAGATAAGACAAATCTCCCAATGAAAAAGACCGCTTGCTGAACTAGAGCAAACGGCCTTGGATTGAATAATGGTGGAGCTGGCGGGAATTGAACCCGCGTCCGAAAACCTTTTTCCTTGCAGATCTACATGTGTAGCCGATTGTTTTGTGTCTCGCCCACTTCGTCGCGCAACGGCACGCTACAAAGTAGACCAGTGACCTATTTTCTTGCTGCTTTTCAAGTCACCCGTCAGCAGCCATCCGGTGTAAATTAGCCCACAGCCGAGAACAATTAAGTTGCCTTAACTACCCTTTGCCCAACCCACCGGAGAGTTGTTGTGAGCCTCTCAGCGATTAAGCTGCGAGTGCGAAACGTTCGTCGTTTGCAGTTAGTTTGTTTGAACTTGTTTTACGAGCACATTCAAGCTCGACATGCACCACAAAGCGTCTAGTCCTCGTCGAAACCAGTACAGCCCCGTATTGCCTATTTTAAGGCTAGGGCGGGCTTTTCAAGATTGGTCATGCAAACTAAATGCGCATCCCCTATCTATGAAGCGCAGGTTTCACGGCGCAATGCCATGAAACTTGGCAAACGCAGCTCTAGATTGCGCCACGTCGCCCTGCGTAATGCATTGCCTGCGCGCAGGGCCTTTGTGCTGCCTTAAAAAGGCTTGCCAGGCGTTGGACTGAAAAGGGTCGGTGATGACGTAGCCGCTGCGCTGTGTGCATTGCTTGCCAGTAGCGTCGTTGCCGCAGTCTTTCAGGGTGGCTGCGTAGATGACGCGGCCGTCTTGGGTGATGCCGGGAAAGGCGCTGGCCAGTAACTGGGTGGCGGTATTGTCAAAGTACGGGGCGATGTTAAAGGCCTGGCCACCCGCCGCGCCGCCCACGCCTGCGCCCCGGTGGTGCCACCAGACCTGGCCACGGTATTCGTAGGCCAGGTCGGCACCCTGCTCTTGTTGGTCATGCTTTGGTGCATTGGCTGTTACATCAACGGCCGCTGAGGTTTTGACTGGATAAATAGGGTTGGCTGTGCCTGAGCCAAAGATAGGGTTGGCCGCTTGCGGGCTATAGAAGGAGTTGGCCGCTTGCGGGCCAAAGCCAAAAATAGTTTTGCCGCTGTTAAAGCTAAACGTGGCGCGGCTTTCGCAGGCTTTGCCCGATTCGCCAAAGCCAAAAATACGCATGGTGGGCTGGCCCTGGGGCTGCGTGGCACTGGCTGGCGGGGGGTTTTGCGGCAGGGCGGCAAACTCTTGGCCATCAACGCTGATCATCGGCAGGGCGTACAAGGGGCCGTCCTGGCGCAAACGCTGGGTGCACAGGCTGGTATTGCCGCTGTCCGAGGTGATTTTGTGCTGCGTAGTGTCTACTTCCAGCGTGCGGGACACGAGCGCGCCCTCGCCTTGCGTATCGCTGTTGCCGCTGGGGTTGGGCCAGCTCAGCGACCGAATACGCACGTGGCCGGGTTTGCTGGACGGCAGTTCGGCAGCCGCCGCATAAAAACCCGTCATGCCGCCGTTAAATAATGGCAAAAATGCCTTCTTGCCAGCGCCACCATTGCGCAGCAAGCTACTAAAAGTATAGTGGTCACCATTCACATTGACCAGATAGCGCCAGGTGCCCTGCACCGGAAAAGCTTCATTGGACAAGGGTGTTTCATAAACTTTCACCACCTGGCCGGTAGCGCTCAGCTCAATCAAGCTCACCTCACCCAGCCGCCCACCCGAAAAACTGCGCAGCACAAAGCGCCCGTCGGGGCTGATGCGTTCATAGCTGCCCAGCGCCACGCTGGTTTTGCCGTAAGCATCGGTTTGGCTGCCTGCCTGCGTGGGCGTAATTTCGGCAAACTGCCAGGGTGAAACGCATTGCTCTGCCAAAGCCGTGTTTTGAGGGGTATTTTGGCCTGTAGCCAGCGTAGAATATGCGCAAGCAGCTACTAAAATAATAGCATTGCACTTTTTGGCAGCGGGGTAAAAACTCATGGCTGCTCCAGCCGCTGGCGCAGGCTAATCGCCCAGGCAAAGGCGGGCATGGCACCAATAATGGCCAAGTCTGACGCGGATGGAGCGTTTGCTGCGCGCACGACCCACGCGGTGGGAAAGTGGCGCAGCGCGTCGCGTTCTACCAAAGCCGGGCTACACAGGCTCTGGCTGCCCTGCAAAACTACTGCGCTGGCGCGGATGCTGGTGTCTGGGTGCTGGGCCAGTTGCACCAGTGCATCGGCAACTTCTGTAGCGTTTAAGCGGCCGTCGTGCACAGCGGTAAATTGCAAACCCAGCGCAGCAGCAGCCGCTTGCGCCGCACTGGCGTTGTGTGCAGACAGCACCATGCGTGGTGACCACACATACAGCAGAGTAGCAGGCCCTTGCGCATGCAGTTGTGACCACTTTTGATCATCAAAACAGGCCAAAGCCAGCGTGGAATGTGCGCAAGCAGCTACTAAAAATATAGCATAACGCCATACCGAACAAACCTGCCGGGGGGGGTGCAACGGTGGCATGGATATGGGTATAGGTATGGGTATGGGTATGGGCGATAGATGCGCCGCGCTAGGCGTGGCCCAGCAGGGCCAGCAAGTCTGCAGGCCGGTGCACCACCGCCGCTGCGCCCCAGCTTTGCAGCGCATGCTCACCCATATAGCCCCAGGCCGCTGCCACACCCAGCATGCCCGCAGCGTGTGCCGCGTCAATGTCGCGTTTGTCGTCGCCCACATACCAGCAGCTGCTGGGCGCGACACCAGCGACGCGCGCAGCCTCTAACAGGGGGGCCGGGTGCGGCTTGGCGTGCGGCGTAGTGTCGCCGCTGACCACCGCTTTGGCGCCGTGCAACACAAGCATTTGCCTGACCAAGGGGTCGGTAAAACGACGCGATTTGTTGGTAACAATACCCCAAATGATGGTTTTTGTGTCTAAAAACGCCAACATGGCAGAAACGCCGTCAAACGCATACGTGCGCTCGGTCAGGTTTTTTTCGTAGTTTTGGAAGAATTCTTCGCGCATGGCGTCGTACTCGGCATGATCTGGCGCCATGCCAAAGCCAATCTTGAGCATGCCACGTGCACCCGCGCCCGCCATGGGGCGGTAGTCGGCCAGCGGCAAAGACGGCAAACCGCGGTTTGTACGCATTTTGTCAGCCGCAGCGCCCAGGTCGGGCGCGCTGTCGATCAGGGTGCCGTCCAGGTCAAAAAAGATGGCGTGGGGTTGGAAGAAGGTGGTTTGCAGCGGCATCAACAATGCTTATTTATATGGTTTTAAGGCTGTAGCCACCGCAGAATATGCGCGAGCAGCTACTAAATTAATAGCAATTGGTTATCCCGCCTTGCGTGTGGCCAGCGCATAGTTCACGCTGGTGTCGCCGTCCAACCAATAACGCTGGGTCAGCGGGTTGTATTGCATGCCGCGGCTGTGCAGCACGTCCAGCTGCGCGGCGCGCGCGTAGGTGGCCAGTTCGCTGGGGCGGATGAATTTGGCGTATTCGTGGGTGCCTTTGGGCAGCAGGTTCAGCACGTATTCGGCCCCCACCACGGCAAACAACCAGGCTTTGCCATTGCGGTTGATGGTGCTAAAAAACACCCAGCCGCCGGGTTTCACCAGGGTGCTGCAGGCCTGCACGACCGAGGCCGGGTCGGGCACGTGTTCGAGCATTTCCATGCAGGTCACCACGTCAAACTGGGCGGGGGCTTGCGCGGCCAGCGCTTCAGCGCTGATCTCGCGGTAGGTCACGTTGGGGGTTTGCGCCTCCAGCGCGTGTAACTGGGCCACTTTCAAGGCCTTGGTGGCCAAGTCAATCCCTGTCACTGTGGCACCTTTGCGCGCCATGGAGTCGGCCAAGATGCCTCCACCACAGCCGACATCCAGCACTGTTTTTCCAGCCAGTGACACCAGGCTGTCTATCCAGTCCAGGCGCAGGGGGTTGATCTGGTGCAGGGGCTTGAATTCGCTGTCCTTGTCCCACCAGCGGTGGGCCAGGTCTGAGAATTTGGCCAGCTCGGCGGGGTCAGCGTTCGTGTGTGCAGAAGTCATGGGGTGATTATCGAAGCTCTGGCCATTTTTTGTGATTTGCCCATAAAAAAAGCCCCGCAAGCGGGGCTTTTTTGAGAACCAATCGGTTGATTAGTTAGAACGGGTACCGACCACCTCGATCTCAACGCGGCGGTTTTTAGCTTTGCCGGCCTTGGTCTTGTTGTCAGCCACTGGCTGCTTCTTGCCCTTGCCTTCGGTGTAAACGCGGTTTTTCTCCACGCCTTTGGACACCAGATAGGCTTTCACAGCTTCAGAGCGCCTAACAGACAGCTTCTGGTTGTAAGCGTCAGAAGCGTCGCTGTCGGTGTGACCCACAGCAATGATCACTTCCAGGTTGATGCCTTTGATCTTGCCGACCAGGTCATCCAGCTTGGCTTTGCCTTCTGGCTTGATGATGGACTTGTCCACGTCAAAGAATGCGTCAGCAGCGTAAGTTACTTTAGTAGCTGCGGGTGGCTGTGGAGCTGGAGCCGGAGCCGGTGCTGGAGCAGCAGGTGCTGGGGCCGGAGCAGGTGCGGGAGCCGGAGCAGGTGCTGGGGCGGGAGCCGGAGCCGGAGCAGGTGCTGGGGCGGGAGCAGGTGCAGCAGGAGCAATTGCGCCATCGCAACCAGCGGCTGCGGTAGCAGGAGTCCAGTTGGCATCACGCCAGCACAGGGTGCCGTCGCCGTTTTTCCACTGCAGGTTGCCGTGACCGTTGCGCCAGTTGTCACTTGCTGTGGTTGAACCGCCCGCAAGAGCAGTACCTGCCAAGGCGACGGATGCAAACAACATTGCTACTTTATTTAATTTCTTCATGTTCGTCCTCAAAATTGATACTACAGCGCGAGCTGCGTGAAGGCGAGTTCTCTTGTAGAGAAACAATTTAACTCGTATCAGGATTGTGCCACAGTAGCCGCCCGCTTCCAAATTTGCAGCGGATGCAATACTGATGCCTGTCAGTGTGTTGTGTGTGAACGACAGATACTGTTTAATTATCGGGCATTGTTTACGGCCAGATACACCTCAGAAGCCCGCTAAAATAGAAGTTGCTTTTACGCAACCCGTGTTGCGCGCCCGTCTCGGGCATCAGCTTTTTCAGACCAGTCCATGACCCAATTTGCCAAAGAAACCCTGCCCATCAGCCTTGAAGAGGAAATGCGCCGCAGCTACCTTGACTACGCGATGAGCGTGATCGTTGGCCGTGCGCTACCCGATGCGCGCGACGGCTTGAAGCCTGTACACCGCCGCGTTTTGTTTGCCATGCACGAGCTGTCCAACGACTGGAACCGCGCGTATAAAAAGTCGGCCCGTATCGTGGGTGACGTGATCGGCAAATACCACCCGCACGGTGACACTGCGGTGTACGACACCATCGTGCGTATGGCGCAAGACTTCTCGCTACGCCACATGCTGGTCGATGGGCAAGGCAACTTTGGCTCGGTAGATGGCGACAACCCGGCCGCCATGCGTTACACCGAGATTCGCCTGTCCAAAATCGCCCACGAAGTGCTGGCCGACCTGGACAAGGAAACCGTGGACTTTGGCCCCAACTATGACGGCAGCGAAAAAGAGCCCCTGGTCATGCCCACGCGTTTCCCCAATTTGTTGGTCAACGGCTCGTCGGGCATTGCCGTGGGCATGGCTACCAATATTCCACCGCACAACCTGAACGAAACGGTCGATGCTTGTCTGCATCTGCTGAAAAACCCAGAGGCCAGCGTGGACGAGCTGATGGAGATCATCCCTGCGCCAGACTTTCCTACGGCAGGCATTATTTATGGCCTGTCGGGCGTGAAAGACGGCTACCGCACAGGCCGTGGCCGCGTGGTGATGCGCGCCAAGGTGCATTTTGAAGACATCGACAAAGGCAATCGCCAGTCCATCATCGTGGACGAGCTGCCCTACCAGGTCAACAAAAAGACCCTGCAAGAACGCATGGCCGAGCTGGTGCACGAGAAAAAGATTGAAGACATCTCGCACATTCAGGACGAATCTGACAAATCGGGCATGCGCCTGGTGATTGAACTCAAGCGCGGTGCGGTTCCTGAAGTGGTTTTAAACAACCTTTACAAACAAACGCAACTGCAAGACACCTTCGGTATCAACATGGTCGCCCTGATTGACGGGCAGCCCAAGCTATGTAACCTGCTGGAGCTGGTGAAAGTATTTTTGGAGCATCGCCGCGAAATCGTCACGCGTCGTACCGTATTTGAGCTGAAGAAAGCCCGCGACCGTGGCCATTTGCTCGAAGGCCTGGCCGTGGCGCTAGCCAACATTGACGAATTCATCCGCATCATCCGCAATGCACCCACACCGCCCGTGGCCAAGGCCGAGCTGCTGACCAAGAGCTGGGACAGCCAGGTGGTGCGCGACATGTTGACCCGTACCCGTGCGGATGGCAGCGCAGTGAATGCCGACGACTATCGCCCCAATGGCATGGAAAAAATCTTTGGTATGCAAAAAGACGGTTTGTACCGTTTGAGCGAGGCGCAAGCCACCGAAATTTTGAATATGCGCTTGCAGCGTCTAACAGGGTTGGAGCAAGACAAGATCGTCAACGAATACAAAGAAGTCATGGCGGTCATTGAAGATTTGCTGGACATCTTGACCAAACCAGAACGTGTCTCTGTCATCATTGCAGACGAACTCAACGCCATCAAAACCGAGTTTGGCCAAACCAAGCTGGGCGCGCGGCGCTCGGTGATTGAGCACAACGCGCAAGACATGTCTACCGAAGACCTGATCACGCCTACCGACATGGTGGTCACGCTCAGCCACCAGGGTTACATCAAGAGCCAGCCTTTGGGCGAATACAGCGCGCAAAAGCGCGGTGGGCGCGGCAAGCAGGCTACGCAGACCAAGGAAGACGACTGGATCGAGCAACTCTTTATAGCCAACACACACGACTATTTGCTGTGTTTTAGCAACCGGGGCCGCATGTACTGGCTCAAAGTGTGGGAAGTGCCCGCGGGTTCGCGCGGCTCACGTGGTCGCCCCATCGTCAACATGTTCCCGCTGCAAGAAGGCGAAAAGATCAACGTAGTGCTGGCCTTGACGGGCGAGAACCGCAGCTTTCCTGAAACGCATTACGTATTTATGGCAACCGCCATGGGCACGGTGAAGAAAACCGCGCTGGATCAATTCAACAACCCGCGCAAGGCTGGCATTATTGCGGTGGACCTGGACGATGGTGATTATTTAATTGGCGCAGCGCTCACCGATGGCGAACACGATGTGATGCTGTTCAGCGACGGTGGCAAGGCCGTGCGCTTTGATGAAAACGATGTGCGCCCCATGGGCCGAAACGCACGCGGCGTGCGCGGCATGATGCTGGAAGATAGCCAAAACGTGATCGCCATGCTGGTGGCTGAAGACGAAAAACAAAGCGTGCTGACAGCCACTGAGAACGGCTATGGCAAACGCACCCCGATTGGTGAATACACCCGCCATGGGCGCGGTACCAAGGGCATGATTGCCATTCAGCAGTCGGAGCGCAATGGCAAAATTGTGGCTGCCACCCTGGTGCATGCGGACGACGAGATCATGCTGATTACCGACCGTGGTGTGCTGGTACGCACCCGCGTGCTGGAGATGCGTGAACTGGGCCGCGCCACACAAGGTGTGACCTTGATTGCACTGGACGCTGGCTCCAAACTGTCAGGCCTGCAGCGTATCGTGGAAAACGATAACGTAGCGGTACTGGGCATCAATCCCGAAGCTGGAGATAGCAACCCAGGAGACAACAACGCGGGCGGTACAGATGGCGCAGGGCAAGATAGCAGCGCCAGCAACGACCCCTCTTCTGACAACGGCGAAGCTTGAAGCACCCACACCCCGTGCTGCTGCGCCTCGCCTACCAAGGACCACTATGCTAAATTTTTCATGTGTCTCACGATATTCACTGCGAACCACAAACGCTATTAAATTTATAGCTGCTTGCGCATTATCCATGCTGGCTACCAGCATTCTTTATGCTCAAACATCAGATGCAAAGCAGGCCTTGATCGTGCGCACTATTGCTGCGCAAGAAGGCCCCGAAATGCAGCGCATGTACAACCAGCTTGCTGGTTCTGCCATGCAGCCCCTGATAGAGAATTGGAACCAGCGCCTGTCGCAATTACCAGCCGCCAAACAAGAAAGCGCTATCAAGGCACTGGACGCTGAGCTTAAAAAATTCAATGACGATGCCTTGCAAATCATCACCGCGCAAGCGACCAAAGCGCGTAGTGGGGCCTTGGTAACTGCCTACAGCGAAAAATTCAGCGAAGAAGAACTCAAGCAATTGGTGGCATTGATGGAAGCGCCTGTCTTCAAGAAATACCAGGGCATAGCGCCCGAATTGGGCAGCGTGTATGTAAAAGCCATTGTGGACGGCACCCGCGAACGCATTACCCAGCGCAGCCAGACATTCGATGCTGCTGCCGAGAAGATTACAGGGCCCGCAGATGCACCCGCAGCCAACAAACCTGCAAAACCGCCTGCACCCGCGCCGGCACCTGCCAAAAAACCATAACGCAAAAGCAAGCCCGTATTCATGGCTCAACACCCTACCCTCGCCGAACTGCGTTTACAAATTGACGCAGTAGACCAAGAGCTGTTGACGCTGCTAAACAAGCGCGCCAGCCTGGCCAATGTGGTGGGCGAAATCAAGCGCATTGACGGCTCTGCAGTCTATCGCCCAGAGCGCGAAACGCAGGTGATTCGTAACCTGCAAACTGCCAACCTAGGACCGCTCAAACCCGAGAATATCAGCCACATCTGGCGCGAAATCATGTCCGCCTGCCGCAGCCTGGAGGCAGCGCAGCGTGTGGCGGTACTGGGGCCCGCGGGCACCTATTGCGAGCAAGCTGCACTAGACTTTTTTGGCAGCAGCGTAGAGCTGATTTATTGCAATAACTTTGACGAAGTATTTCACGCGACTGCGGCTGGCACGGCCCACTATGGCGTGGTGGGCGTAGAAAACAGCACCGAAGGCGTCGTGACCCGTTCACTGGATCTGTTTTTGCACACCCCCGCCCATGTAGTGGGAGAAGTGAGCTTGCTGATTCGGCACAACTTGCTGCGCAATACAAACAGCCTGGACGGCATTGAGGTCGTATTGGCCCACCCCCAGGCCTTGGCCCAATGCCAGGAGTGGCTGAAAAAACATCTGCCCCAGGCTGAATATAGAGCGGTGTCCAGCAACGCAGAAGGCGCGCGCCTGGCCGCGACCAACCCTGCCTGGGCAGCGGTGGCCAGCGAGCGTGCCGCAGCGCAGTTTGGCCTACACATTGCCGCCCACGCCATTCAAGACGAGGCTTATAACCGCACCCGCTTTAGCGTCATTTGCCTGCCCCACACCCTGCCCACACCGCAGGCCAGCGGCAATGACTGTACGAGCCTGATTGTGTCGGTGCCCAACAAACCCGGCGCTGTGCATGACCTGCTGATGCCGCTCAAAACCCATGGCGTGTCCATGACGCGCTTTGAGTCGCGCCCCGCGCGCACGGGGCAGTGGGAGTATTATTTTTACATCGACCTGCAGGGCCATGCCACTGCACCCCCTGTAGCTGCGGCGTTGGCCGAACTGCGCAGTTTGTGTGCGTTTTACAAGGTGCTGGGCAGCTATCCCGTCAGCAGCTAAAGCCGTAATCCATCTACTTTTTTACTATTAGAAGAATGAACCATGTTTGAACAATTAGGTTTGATCGGTTGCGGCTTGATGGGCGGCTCCTTTGCGCTGGCCTTGAAAAAAGCGGGCCTGGTCAAACGCGTCGTTGGCTATAGCAAATCGCCAACAACTACCGAGCGTGCCCGCCAGATGGGTGTTATCGACGTAGAAGCACCTTCAGCCCTGCTGGCGGTGTCGGGTGCCGACATTGTTTTACTGGCTGTGCCTGTCTCCGCCACCGAAGCCACCTTCAAGGCTATCAAACACCTGATCACCCCCCATATGCTGATCATGGATGTGGGCTCTACCAAACGCGACGTGGTAGACGCTGCCCGTCGCGTGCTGAAAGATCAAATTGGCGTTTTTGTGCCCGCCCACCCTATTACAGGCAAAGAAGTGTCTGGCGTAGAGCATGCCGATGCTGATTTGTACCACGGCAAACAAGTCATCTTGACGCCGATTGAACGCACCCAAGTAGTCCAGCTGCAAAAGGCCACCGACTTGTGGACGGCTCTGGGTTGCCAGGTACTCAAAATGGCACCCGAAGCACACGACGCCGCCTATGCCGCCGTCAGCCATTTGCCGCATTTGATTGCTTTTGCACTGATGAACGCCATCAACAAGCAGCCCAATGGGCGCGATTATTTGTCGTTGGCCGGCCCCGGTTTCAGAGACTTCACTCGCATTGCTGCGAGCGACCCGCACCTGTGGCGCGATGTGCTGATGGCCAACCGCCAAGAGCTGCTGGCGCAATCCAAATTGTTCCAAAAAGCCATGATGCAGCTGGAACACTTGATCACCACCAGCAATCCTGAAGAGTTGGCAGCAGAGATTGAAAAAGCCAGCCTGACACGCGCACAATGGCGCATGACCGCCAAGCGCTGAGGATGTTCAGCACCCCATTTTTAGACCTACCCGCCCTGGCCAGCAGCCATGGCACCGTGCGCCTGCCTGGCTCCAAAAGCATTTCTAACCGCGTGCTCTTGCTGGCGGCTTTAAGTGCTGGCACTACCCGCGTGCACGACCTGCTGGACTCAGACGACACGCGCGTCATGCTCGATGCGCTGCGCCAGCTAGGCTGTGGGGTAGAACACCAGGGCGAGGCTCTTCACATCACCGGCCTGGGTGGCACCAAACCCCACAGCCCTGCCCAATTGTTTTTGGGCAATGCGGGCACCGCCATGCGGCCGCTGGCGGCTGCATTGGCCGTTTTGGGCGGCGACTTTACGTTGTCGGGCGTGCCCCGCATGCACGAGCGCCCCATTGGCGACCTGGTAGACGCGCTACGCCAGTTGGGCTGCGACATTCACTACACAGGTAACGATGGTTTTCCGCCACTGCACATTGGCACGCCATCGCTCGCGCTTGATAAACCCATTCAGGTACGCGGCGACGTGTCGAGCCAGTTTTTGACTGCGCTCTTGATGGCCCTGCCTTTGGTGTCCACCCAAAATATCGTGATCGACGTGGTGGGCGAACTCATCTCCAAGCCCTATATCGACATCACGCTCAATTTATTGCAGCGTTTTGGCATCAGCGTGCTGCGAGAGGGCTGGCAGAAATTCACCATCACGCAGGGCAGCCGTTACCAGTCGCCCGGCGACATCTACGTCGAAGCCGACGCTTCATCTGCTAGCTATTTCATAGCTACTGGCGCAATATCGGCGCTGGCTAGTGGGCCCATTCGCGTGGAGGGGCTAGGCAAGGACTCGATTCAGGGTGACATTCGCTTTATCGAAGCTGCGCAATTGATGGGGGCGCGCATCAGCAGCGGGCCGAACCATCTGGAAATCCACCAAGGCCCGAT
Source organism: Polaromonas sp. (assembly GCA_043774625.1). Classification (GTDB taxonomy): domain Bacteria; phylum Pseudomonadota; class Gammaproteobacteria; order Burkholderiales; family Burkholderiaceae_C; genus JAAFIP01. Next base: position 47,352 of record JAYVTG010000015.1, read on the forward strand.
GACCAATGGATGGCCACTCACAGCCATTGACCTGGACTGCAACCACATTCCCGATGCTGCCATGACGCTGGCCGTGATGGCTTTGTATGCCAAGGGCACCACCACCCTGCGTAATATTGCCAGCTGGCGCGTGAAAGAAACCGACCGCTTGGCAGCCATGGCCATTGAATTGCGCAAGCTGGGCGCCACTGTGGTCGAAGGGGCAGACTTTATCCAGGTGACCCCGCCAGCCAGCGATCACCATTGGCAAGCAGCGTCGATTCATACGTACGACGACCACCGCATGGCCATGTGTTTCAGCCTGGCGGCGTTCAACCCAGCCAGGGTCGCTGTACGTATTGAAGACCCAAAATGCGTGGCCAAAACCTTTCCAGACTACTTCGAAGCCCTTTTTTCGGTAGCCCAGGCCCATAGCGTGCCCGTCATTTGCATCGACGGGCCCAGTGCCTCTGGCAAAGGCACCCTGGCCAGCCAGGTGGCGCAGCGCTTGGGTTACCACTATCTAGATTCGGGGGCGCTGTACCGCCTGACCGCCTTGGCGGCCCAGCGCGCAGGCATTCGCTGGGACGACGCAGCGCCATTGGCCGCTTTGGCGGCGCATTTGCCTGTCGTTTTTGAAGGTAGCCAAGTACTGCTCAACGAAGACGACGTGTCTGAAGCCATCCGCACCGAGGCTATCGGCCAGGGCGCGTCTCAGGTCTCGGCCCATGCCGCCGTGCGCTCCGCCCTCACACAGTTACAACTGGTTTTTGCCCAACTGCCCGGTCTGGTGGCAGACGGGCGAGACATGGGCACGGCCATCTTCCCATCCGCGCCGCTCAAAATCTTCCTCACCGCCAGCAGCGCCACCCGTGCCGACAGGCGCTATAAGCAGTTGATTTCAAAGGGAATTTCTGCTAATATTGACAGTCTTCGGGCTGATTTGGAGGCGCGTGATGCAAGAGACAGTACTCGTGCAGCATCGCCACTCAAACCAGCCGCAGATGCTGTGCAGCTAGACAACTCTGCCATGACCATCGAGCAATCGGTAGACAAGGTACTGGAACTTTGGCAGCAGCATCTGAAGCTTTGATTTTTTAAAACTAAAAGCTTGAAGAAAACCGGCCCCGCTTACCCCTAACACGCTCCATGCGCCTGGGTAAACGGGTTGTTTAACCTCACCTCTTCTTGATACCGTTTTAAGAAGAAAACATGCTCTAGCCAGCATGGAATGTGCGCAAGCAGCTACCAAAATAATAGCAAATCAAACGCCAGCATGCTGCTGACGAGTTGCCATTGTTGACCCTGTTCCGCGCACTAGAAAGACCCTATGTCAGAATCATTTGCAGCCCTTTTTGAAGAATCTCTCACACGCTCTGAAATGCGTGCGGGTGAAGTTATCACCGCCGAAGTCGTGCGTGTGGACCACAACCACGTCGTTGTTAACGCCGGCCTCAAGTCCGAAGCGTTCATCGACATCGCCGAATTTAAAAACGACAAAGGCGAACTTGAAGTACACGTGGGCGATTTTGTCTCCGTGGCTATCGGTTCTATCGAAAACGGCTATGGCGACACCATTTTGTCGCGCGACACTGCCAAGCGTTTGGCCAGCTGGATGAGCCTGGAAAAAGCCCTGGAATCTGGCGTATTTGTGACTGGCGTGACCAGCGGCAAAGTCAAAGGCGGCCTGATGGTCCTGGTGAACGGCATCCGCGCATTCTTGCCCGGCAGCCTGATCGAAACCCGCCCCATCAAAGACTTGTCTCCATACGAGAACAAGACTCTGGAATTCAAAGTTATTAAACTCGACCGTAAACGCAACAACGTGGTGCTCTCGCACCGCGCTGTGAAAGAAGCTTCTATGGGCGAAGAGCGCGCCAAGCTGATGGTCAACCTCAAAGAAGGTTCCGTGGTGGCGGGCGTGGTCAAGAACATCACCGAATACGGCGCATTCGTCGATTTGGGCGGTGTGGACGGCTTGCTGCACATCACCGACATGGCATGGCGCCGCGTGCGTCACCCGTCCGAGGTGGTGCAACCTGGTCAAGAAATCATGGCCAAGATCCTCAAGTTTGACACCGAGAAGAACCGCGTGTCTCTGGGTCTGAAGCAGATGGGCGACGACCCATGGATGGGCGTGAACCGCCGCTACCCAACGTCTACCCGCATGTTCGGCAAGATCACCAATATCGCCGACTACGGCGCGTTTGTAGAAATCGAACCCGGCATCGAAGGCTTGGTGCACGTGTCCGAAATGGACTGGACCAACAAGAACATCGCTCCCAACAAGCTGGTGACATTGGGCCAAGAAGTGGAAGTCATGGTTCTGGAAATCGACGAAGACAAGCGCCGTATTTCTTTGGGCATGAAGCAGTGCAAGGCCAACCCATGGCAAGAATTTGCAGCCCAAACCAAGCGCGGCGACCGCGTGAAGGGCCCCATCAAGTCGATCACCGACTTTGGCGTGTTCGTGGGCCTGGCAGCCGGTATCGACGGTCTGGTGCACCTGTCTGACCTTAGCTGGAACGAAGACGGCGCAGCCGCCGTGCGCGAGTTCAAGAAGGGCCAGGAAGTCGAAGCCATCGTGTTGGCTGTGGACGTAGACCGCGAGCGTATCTCCCTGGGTATCAAGCAGCTCGATAGCGATCCGTTCACCACCTTCACGTCAATCAACGACAAGGGCTCTGTGGTGACCGGCAAGGTCAAGACCGTGGATGCCAAAGGCGCCGAGATCGACCTGGGCGAAGATGTGCTGGGTTACCTGCGTGCGTCTGAGATCAGTGCTGATCGCGTGGAAGACGCACGCAATGTGCTCAAGGAAGGCGACGAAGTGACTGCCGTGGTCGTCAACATCGACCGCAAGACCCGCAACATCCAGTTGTCGGTCAAGGCCAAGGACAACGTGGACAACCAGCAAGCCATGGCCAGCTTGAACCAGCAGTCTTCCAAAGAAAATGCCGGTACTACCAGCTTGGGCGCATTGCTGCGCGCCAAGATGGACAGCAACAACAACGCTTGATCCAGTTGTATGACGCGCAGTGATCTGGTGGAGGCACTGGCCTCCCAGTTTCACCAGCTTACCCACCGCGATGCAGAGTTTGCCGTCAAGGCCATTCTGGACGCGATGGGTGACGCATTGGTGCGCGGCCACCGGATCGAGATTCGGGGTTTTGGCAGCTTTTCGGTCAACCGCAGGCCGCCACGCCAGGGGCGCAACCCGCGCACTGGCGAGTCGGTCACCATTCCCGAAAAGCGCGTGCCCCACTTCAAGCCTGGCAAAGCCTTGCGCGAAGCGGTGGACGCTAAAACCGACGAGCTGCGTGCGGCTAACCAACTGTGACGCCGTAGTGATGTGACATGGCCTGGGTGTACCGATAGAATCAGCACACACAAGCCATTAACTCTTTGCAAACTATATGCAACTATTCTTATGGCTGCTTCGGTGGATACTGAAGGCAGCCATTTTTTTTACCCTTTTTGCCTTCGCGTTGAATAACCAGCACGAAGTCACCGCACATTTCTTTTTTGGCAATGTGTGGAAAACGCCGCTGATCGTTTTAGTGTTGATCGCTTTTGCTACAGGTCTGGTGATGGGCGCACTGGGCATGGTGCCGCGCTGGTGGCGCCAACGCCGCCAGGCCAAGGCATGGCGCAGCACAGCGTCTTCATTTGACTCCAGCATGCAGCCGCCAACGGGGTACAACGTCAAGCCCCCCAGCTTTGACGCTCCCACGGTTTTTGCCCCGCCCCGCGATGGAACTTGATATTGGCTGGATCTTGCTGGGCCTGCCCATCGCTTTTGTGCTGGGCTGGCTCATGTCGCGCCTGGACATTCGGCAACTGCGCATCGACAACAAGCGTTCACCCAAGGCGTACTTCAAGGGCCTGAACTATCTGCTCAATGAACAGCAAGATTTGGCGATTGACGCGTTTATCGAGGCGGTGCAAAACGACCCCGATACCTCAGAACTGCACTTTGCACTGGGCAACCTGTTTCGCCGCCGTGGCGAATACGACCGCGCCGTGCGCGTGCACGAACACTTGCTGGCCCGTGGCGACCTGAAACAACAAGAACGCGACCGCGCACAGCATGCACTGGCACTCGACTTCTTAAAAGCTGGCTTGCTAGACCGCGCTGAAGATGCTTTAGCCAAACTGGAAGGCACCACCTACGAGCCGCAAGCCCGCCTGGCGCGCCTGGCCATTTACGAGCGCACGCGCGACTGGCCACTGGCGGCTGTGGTGGCCAAGCAATTGCAAAATGCCTCTGATGCGGGAGACTTTAGCCAACGCATCGCCCACTACCTGTGCGAGCAGGCCAAAGAGGCCAGCCCCGAGACAGCAGAATCTTTGCTGCACCAGGCCATCCAATACGCACCCCAGGCTGGCAGGGCGCGTATTGCCCTGGCACAGCTGTACCAGCAGCAGGGTAAAACTGAATTGGCATATAAAACGCTGGTAGATGTTATGGAATATGCGCCAGCAGCTATTCCATTAATAGCAAACGACTTGCACAAACTGGCGGTACTGTGCCACCAGTCAGCTGATGCCTTGATGCGGCTAGAAGCCAGTTACAAGCAGTCTGCCTCTATCGACGTGCTGGAGGCTATCGTCAGTCTGCAAGCATTGCAACAAGGTCAAGAAACACCGCGCCAGCGTTATGTACAGCACCTGGAACGCGAACCATCATTGGCGATTGCCGCGCGCTGGATGCAAGATGAGAAACTGGAGCACGAGCAGTTTCATCCCCAAGTACAACGCGCGCTGGACAAAGCCGTCCAACCACTGCTGCAATACCGCTGCGCTGCCTGCGGCTTTTCTGCGCACAACCATTTTTGGCAATGCCCCGGCTGCCAGTCCTGGGACAGTTATCCCGCTCGCAGAGTAGAGGAACTGTAATTACCCACCATGACTACCATTTCACTTGAACAACTCTCCAAAGCACGCGTCCTCGTCGTGGGCGACGCCATGCTGGACCGCTACTGGTACGGTGCAGTAGACCGCATTAGCCCCGAGGCACCCGTGCCTGTGGTGCGCATCACGCGTGAAGAAGAGCGCATGGGCGCTGCCGCCAATGTGGCCTACAACATCACATCGCTAGGCGCGCAGGCCAGCTTTGTGGGCGTAGTGGGCGACGACGAGCCAGGCCGCAAGCTGGAAGCATTGATGCAAAAAAGCGCCATTGCCACGCATTTGGCCAAGGACAGCGGCCTGCAAACCACGGTCAAGCTGCGCGTGATTGGCCGCCAGCAGCAGCTCTTGCGCCTGGACTTTGAAAACACCCCAGACCATGACGTGCTGGCCGCTCAAACCGACACCTTCACCCAGCTGCTGTCATCGCATGGCGTGGTACTGTTTTCAGACTATGCCAAAGGCGGCCTGGCCCATGTGTCTGCGATGATCAACGCAGCCCGCGCCGCTGGTAAACCCGTGCTGGTAGACCCCAAAGGCAGTGACTATGCCCGCTACGCCCATGCCAGCGTTATTACCCCCAACCGTGGGGAGCTGCAACAAGTCATTGGTGCCTGGCATTCAGAAGACGAGCTCAGTACCAAGGCACACAACCTGCGCACGTCCTTAAAGCTAGACGCACTGCTTTTTACCCGCAGCGAAGAAGGCATGAGCCTGTATGACGACGCGGGTGAGCAGCATGTGAAAGCCTATGCACGCGAAGTTTTTGACGTGACAGGCGCTGGCGACACGGTGATCGCCACACTGGCGGCTATGGTGGCAGCAGGCCTCAATTTGCGCGACGCCATGCTGGTCGCCAACCGCGCTGGCGGCATTGTGGTGGGCAAATTTGGCACAGCAACAGTTTCTTACGACGAACTGTTCAATTAAGACTAAAAACACCTTGATGCCAGCGTATTTATTAGAAAGTTAGCTATGAAAATAGTAGTAACCGGTGCAGCAGGTTTTATTGGCAGCAATATCATTGCTGGGTTGAACGCGCGCGGCATACGTGCCATTATTGCTGTGGACGACCTGACCCAAGGCGACAAGTTTCGCAATCTGGCCGACCTACAGATTGCCGACTATGTAGATGCAGACGACTTTTACGCGCGCTTTGCTACGGGCCACTACGGCAAGGTAGAAGCCGCCTTTCACGAAGGTGCGTGCAGCGACACGATGGAGCACAACGGCAAGTACATGATGGCGAACAACTATGGCACGTCGATGCAGTTGTATGCGACCTGCCAGGCACGCGGCACACGACTTTTGTATGCGTCGTCTGCCGCCACCTATGGCGGTAGCGACACGTTCAAAGAGTCGCCCGAATGTGAAAAACCACTCAATGTCTATGGCTACAGCAAACTGCTCTTCGACCAAAAGATGCGTCTGGAGCTGGGCGCGCAGTTGCAAAAAGCCCTGACGCAGGTGGTGGGCTTTCGCTACTTCAACGTTTATGGCCCCAGGGAACAGCACAAGGGACGCATGGCCAGCGTGGCGTTTCACCAGTTTCACCAATTGCGAAATGAAGGCAAGGTTAAGCTGTTTGGGCAATACGGTGGCTACGCCCCAGGTGCGCAAATGCGCGACTTTGTGAGTGTGGACGACGTGGTGGCGGTCAACCTGTGGTTCTTTGACCATCCTGAAAAATCTGGCATTTACAACCTGGGCACAGGGCGCGCACAACCGTTCAATGACGTAGCGCATGCCGTGATAAGCTCTTTGCAAACGCCTGCTGACGCTACAAATTCAGTAGCTGCTCGCGCATTATCCACGCTGGCTGCAGGCGTAAAAGCATCCCATTCCATTGAATACATAGACTTCCCGGATGCCTTGCGTGGCAAGTACCAGTGTTATACGCAGGCTGACTTGTCAGCGTTACGCAGTACAGGTTGTGACCATGCGTTTGCAGATGTGCAAACGGGTGTGGGGCAGTATATGCAGTGGCTACTTAACCAGGTGGCGTAATACCGCTTAGCCATAAACCAGCTCCACAGGGTGGCGGTCAAGAGGTCGCCGCTGATTTGCTCACCGGTGAGGTTGCTAGGGTAGGTCAAATTGTCAAACTAACTTTTCTGCGCAGTCCGAAGAAAATACAAAGCACTCGTCACTAAAAAGATTTGCATACAAACTAAAAAAAGTACCAGATAAAGACTACTTCTTTCATTTTCTGAAACAGCAGAATCAGTCAACATATATTTGAAGTTTAGGCTGGTAAATGTAGCAATTATCAAAAGCAAAACTCCCAAACCTATCAACGTTGACTTGTCGTTCGATGTTTTGTTCTTGTCTTGCGGCCAGGTCGCAGCCGAGAGCAATGGGAAGAATATAGAAATTAAAGACACCAGCATATTTGTTGGGTAACTAAAAAAATCTAAAACTACAACTCTCCCTACCAATGAAAATCCAAAAGTGGTCATTAGAAAAAATATCAAAAAATAATCGTAACTGATACCCAATATTTGTTTGGCGATTACACAACCAGCAAGGGCACACGCAGAATACAGCAGGAGGGGAAGTACAAAATTCTCCACCGTCATTTACCTCCGAACTTCGCGCATGTACCCACGGAGCTTCCTACAGCTCCGCCAGTAAAGAACGAGAGCCAGGCTCCCAGCGCGACACCAGCGGCACCAAAAAATCCCGACACAAACGCTACCAATTCCAATCCGATGCCTAGACTACCCATTCCAGGACAACCAGCCTCCGTTGCTTGTAGGTCAAATACAAGAATATTTATGAAAGCAACAAAAGTTGACAGTAGCGCAAGCATTAAAACAATACTTGCCGTTACCGATGCAACAGCTGCAATTGTCGAAACAATTGCGAGTGCGAGCCCGATGTAAGTACCGTTGGATGTGACACCATCCTTCGCAGTTGCCCACCAAGTTAAATACCCCCCATTACTCCCCCCATCAATAATATACCCCCCCGCCCCCGTGTCCGGGTCAATGAAGGTATAGCCACTGCCCGTCCAGCCACTTTGCGTGATCGCTCTTTCATGCGCCGTCACTTCATAGCCCGCATCCAGCGCATTTTGAATGCCTTGCTTGGTACTTTGGCTTAAGTTTTGCAGATTGCTGTTAACGATATTCGGGTTGTTCTGGTACACCAGCTTGGTGATGGTGTAGATCTTCTGGCCCTGGCTTGCTGCAATGCCAATCGCTTTGATGGCACTGATGCCTTGGGGGCAGTCAGGTAGCCCTGCTACTGGAGTTGTCGTTCCATTCGGATTGCACTTACTCGGGTCATTGAAGAAGCGCTCAGGGATGGCATGCTCCAGCGCGCTCATGTACTGGCCGCGCAGGCGGTTGTAACCTGCCCACTTCTGGCTGTCGTTGTCTACTGCTACGCTCAGGTTTCTGATGTGGCCAATGTCCAGGTTCACACCAGGAAACTTCACCTGGCGGATCACGCCCCAGCTGTAGATGGGCTGGGCCACGGCGTGGAACAGGCCGTAACTCAGGCCAGGGATTTCCACCATGCCGGCCTGGTTTTGGCTTAGGCGGTTGTGGCTCTCAGAGGCGGCAAACCAGCCCCACAGGGTGGCGGTCAAGAGGTCGCCGCTGATTTGCTCGCCTGTCAGGTTGGCTAATATTGCGGTGGCGTTGCTGGGGGTGCTGGCTGCGGCTTGCAGTTGGCTCTGGGTTTGTTGCAATCGGGCTTTGAGCTGGTCTAGCTGGTAGGCACTGATGCCGCCGGGGCTGATGCCTATTGCTGTGGCCTGGCCTGCCACGTGGCTGGTGTCATCGGTGATGTCCCAAAGGCTTGCGTCCCCTGCTCGGGTGAAGCCGCCGGTGCTTTTAAGGTCGGTGCCCATGGTGAGGGCGGTGCTGCTGGTGGCCACTATCTGTCCATCCACGCTGATTTGGGGTTTGAGGCGGATCAGGTAGCCTGGCAGGCTGGTGGGCAGTTCACTGGGCAAGATGGGCGAGCCGTCGGCATGGGGTTTAGGCAGATAGCTGGCAATCAGGTCGGCATCGGCCTGGGTGGCGGGGATGTAGGAGAGGCTGATGCGTTTGCCAATCAGTTCGGTGAGCTTGCGCTGAAAGCTCAGTAAGGGGTTGGCGTACTCGTCGGTCAGTTCAAAGCGAAACTGGTGTTGCCAGCTGGTCGGTAGTGCCGCCAGCTCAGGCCCTTCAAAGACGATGGGCATGGGGGTGGTGCCAGCCAGTACGGTGTGGCTGATGCTGGGCAGGTTTTGTGAGCCGATGACATCGCCTACGGTGCTGCTGGCGCCTAGGGGGGTGGTGGTGATGAAGTCTTTGAGCCTGGTTTGGTAACTGTCTAGCTGGGCTTGCAGGGCGGCCTGGTTGAGGTTTTGAACGTAGCCTTGGGCTTGGTTGATGGTGGTGCCTTGTTGCACGGCTGCCAGCAAGGCGGTGGCGTCCAGGGGCACGCTGGTTTGCAGGTTCATGCCGGCTGTGTAGCGGTATTGCTTGTAGCTGGCGTCCAGGGGCACCCAGGCGTTTAGGGCGGCGTTGGGGTGGGGGTGCTGGAGGTTGCCTTGGGCGGTGGTCAGGGTGGTGCCGGGGCTGCTGGGCGTGGGCACGGCTGCGCCGCCTGCTCTGGCGCCACGCCCGGGGGCCCAGTTGACGTAGGCGTTGACCCACACGTGTTCCATGCGCACTTTGGTAATGCGCCCGCCTTCGATGATGCCCCGCGCGGCGATGCCGCCTTGGCCCAGGAGGTTTTGAGCGGCTTGGGCAGATTGGGTGCCGCCGATCCAGTTGTTCAGTTGTTCGGTGGACACTTCGATGGTGCCCATTTGGTAGCGGGCGGGGATGGCGCTGGCGCGCAGCAAGGCAATGTGCAGGCTGGCGATGTCGGTGGCGTTGCCGCGCAGGCTTTTTAAGGTGCCTTGTGCGCCTTGGATGCTTCCCCAGGTGGGCTGCCATTGGATGGTGCTGGCGACCCAGTTGTGGATGTTGACGGGGTTGTGGCCAAGTTCCAGGGCTTTGGCTTTGATGTCGGCACTCAGTTGGATGTCGGGTGTCTCAGCCAGGTCGGCGGCTGTGGGGGCGTCGGTGGGTTCGGGCGGGTGGGTGAATTGCAGGCCTGCGATATTGGTCAACCCTGTGGCTTGGGCTAGTTTGACGCTTTGGCTTTTGTAGTGAGCTTGGTAGAGTTGTTGGTACCAGGCGGTTTTGGTTTCGGCGGGGGCGCGTTGGGTTGGTTTGGGGGTGCTCCAGGGCAGTGGGGGTTTGGTGGCAGGGTTGGCGTTACGCGCCGGGTCCAGGCTGGGCGGCAGGTTAGCCGTGTGGCGGCGGGCAGCTTGGTTTTGGTCTAAGAAGGTATTGAGCTCGGCCAGTCGGGCTGCGCTGGGGTCTTGCTGGTAAGCGTCTGCAAGGTCTTGCCAGCGGCTGGCGCGTTGCTCGTATTGGCTGGCGGCTTGGTCGTGACGGTCTAGCAAGCTGGCTTTGCTAGAGGCGCTTAAGGCGCTATTGGTGGCGAGGTCTGCGCGGGTTTGTGCAAATTGCTGTTTTTGTGAACTGGTGTGGGCAGCGTTTTGCGCCAGCAGGCTGCCCAGTTGGTTGCGGTGGTTTTGGCGCTGGGTGTCATCCAAACGCAGGGCTTTGCCTGTACTGGCATCTTGGTGCAGGCTGCGCACGAGTTCGTTGACTTGCACCTGTGCGTCACTGGCTTGGTCGGCCGGGCTTTGCTGCTCTTTGGCTTTGTTGACTTTGGCTTGTTCGATGTCCCGGGCCCACAGGTTCATGCGTTGCATCTGGCTTTGGGCAAGCGGGTTGGCCGCTGCCGCGTTGCTTGGATTGTCTTGCGCCAAGGCGCTCAACGGCTGCAGAACGATGGCCAACTGCGCCGCTATGAGGATGCGGCCTATGGGCTTTAGGACAGGGTGCCAGGCTTTGAAGGTGTTGTGAGCGCCGTTGTCGCAGCTGTTGATATTCATGTTTTTCATGTTCTTGTCGTCCTGATTCTTATTGGCACTGCGCGGCAGTGTTGCCCGTACATATCTGCACACGCTTGCGGTCAAGCTCGATGCGGTGGCCCTGCCAGTCCACCCATAGCGGCATCTCTAGCACATCGCCTTTTGCATTACTGCCGCCTTGCAGTGGCCCTTTGACCAGCCAGCCAGCCTGGCGGGTGTTGCTGCTGCCGGGGTTGAGCGTGAGGCTGTCCACGAAATTAAGCTCCACACTGTTCAAGTGCAGATTGCGCAAGCTGGCCGCAGCAGGCATGGCAATCAGCGGGCTGGGGCAACTGTTGGTGACCGTGCGTGCAACGGTGAGCGTGGTGCCCAAGAGGGGCTTCAGTGGGCTCATGCTCACGCTGCCTTGAATGCAGGCCAAGGCTTGGCATTGCGCATCTGTGGCCACTTCGAGTGCCTTGGCAATCGCGGTGTGCGCGGCCTCGGTATTGGCGCTGCTGATATCAGTGACCTGGTTGGCCGCCTCTACCCATTGCGCAATGGCCTCCACATATTTGGCTTGGGCCATCAATGCAGTGGCGCTGTTGATGGCGGCGATGGCTTTGTTTTTGCGTTGGCTGTCAGGGTTGGAGACGACCAGGGCTTGCACCGCAGGCAATGGGGCGGCAGTCCATTGGCTGGCGGCCTGCACCGCAGCGCCCAGGCTAGAGGCGCTGGATACTTGTGAGGCTTGCATGGCGGCGTTGCGCGCCTGCGCTCGGATGACGAAGCTGCCTGTTTGCGCTGCGCCCAGCTTGATGCGCCACAGAATGTCTTTGCTACTGCCTGCGGGTACATCAATCTGCCAAGACACTGTGTTGGCATGGACGTTGCCAGAAGGTTGGGCATTGACGTGGCTGGCACCCTCAGGCAAGAGCGCATCGACGGTGACGCTTTGGCTGAGGGTCGCGCCTGCAAGGGTTGCATTGGCAGCGGGATTGGCAACGCTGATGCGCACCAGCACGGTATCGCTGGCACTCAGGTTGGCGCTGCTATCGCTGGCGATGTGGTCTGCTGTCGTCGCCACCATGGCTTGCAGCTGGCTGCTCACGGGTTGGCCAGGCTGCTGGGCCAGCATATCGGCGAAGTCAAAGGCAAACAGTATGCTGTTACCAGCGCCGTAGCGGTTGGACACGATGGCAGGCACATGGCCTTGGTTACCTTGCGCCGGGAAGCTGGCCTGGGTTTGGCCGGTGAGCAGGTCAAACTTGGTGGGTTGGCCCAGTGTGGCCAAGCTGCCTGTGGGCACATCCGCGCCGAACAACGATGTGGGTGTACCTGCCGCTGGCACGCTAGCCGTGTAACCCGTTTGGGGAAGCTTGCCGTTTTGCTTGACACCCAAGGTGGCGTGCAAGAGCTGGTTGCGTGAGTCGTGGATGCCGTCCACGATGAGGCCATCACCGCGCCAGACGGCTTCACGTACCTCTTGCACGGTCTGGGCGCTGAGTTTCAGGGCACCGCCGCTGATCCAGTAGGCGTTGTAAATGCCGCAGCGCATTTCATGCACGAAGCTGGCTTGGTCTGTGACGATTTTGTAGGTCATGCCCAGACTGTCGAGATAGCGGGCAATGCCTAGGCTGCGACGCGCGACGCAAGCAGCATCGTCGTTGGCATTAGCGCCCTGGCCAACCGGGCACGAGACCAGCACGAGGATGCGTGCGTCTTCGGCAAAGCTCATGCTGATGCCCGGCGGCTGGCTGTCTGGCGCTTTACTGATCTGTAGGCTAGAGGTGGCCAGCACCGTGCTAGCGCTAGCTGCACCTGTGCTTTGCAGTTGGCTGAGCACCAGGGTTAAGGTCTGCGCTGCGTTGGGGGCGGTCATGACTTGATTGCCTGAGTAACTGGCGTTGGCACCAATGGTGGCATTGAACTGGTAGCTGGTCAGGCTGGTGCCTTGCGCATTACGCACATCAAGCTTGAAGGGGCCACTGTAGGCGTATGTGGCTGGGTTATTGATGCTGTAGAGCAGGCTAATTGGTTGCCCGGCTGGTGCAGGGTTTGGTTGGCCGCCGACCTGGCCGCTGAGAGCGAGTAAGCTGATGACGCTTTGACCCAAGCTGATGGTTTTACCGCCCACCAGAGCGCTGGCGCTGGCTACAAGCTGTTGGCCTGCCCTGCCTTGCACGAGCCAGCTCCAGTCGATCACTTGGGTTTGCCCTACAGTCCAGGAAGCAAAGGTTTGGCTGGTGGTTGCCACCAACGCGCCCGTACTAGGGTCAACCAAATTGATCGAGACAGGGGCATTGCTCGGCGTTGCATTGCCATTGTTGGTGGCGGTGAGCTTAAATGCCACTGTCGTGCCGATTAAGGCCGCAGTAGGCGCACTGAGTTGACCTTGCAGACCGATGCCACTGATGTCGCTGGCAACCACGGCAAAGCTGGTGCTGCTGGAGGCCAGCACGCTACCCTGCGCGTTTTTGAGTTGCAGGTAAGCGGTGTAGCTGCCGGACGGCAAGCTACCAGCAGGCAAGCTATAGGGGTATTGGCGCAGGCCTGATGCGCTCAGTTGCACGATGGGCTCACTGGCGTTGAAGAAACTGGCCCCCGCTGCGTTGGTGACCCAAGTCACAGCGCTGACATTGTCTTGTGGGGTATTGACGCTGTTGTTGCTGACACGAGAGATCAGCGTAACTGGCTGGGCAGCGGTGTAGCTGATACGGTCACTGCTAATGCGTGCGCCGTTGAGCTGTGCAACACCGGCCTGGATGGCAAAGCTGGCACTGGCGCTGCCGTAGACCACACCTTGCGGGCTGACAAGTTCGGCCAGCACGCTGTAGTTACCTGCAAGCGTGCCCGATGTGAACCAGGTTTGGGTATGCGTCGTGGTGGCACCGGCATTCACGCTAATGGGCGCAGCCTGTGGCAGCACTTCGACCGTGCGACCCGTGTCATCTTTGATGGTGTAGCGCACCAACGCATCGCGCGTGATGGCAGCCGTGCTCACGATCGGAGCGCTGATGAAGACCGTCTCGGCAGCGCCGTAGGACGGCTTGTCGGTGTTGACGCTGACGCCTAGCTGCGCCACAGCTTTGATTGTTGGGATATCAATCGCCATCGTCACAGATTCGTTGACGAAAGTGTTGCCGAACTGGAGATAGGCCGAGGAGGAGGCTTTTCTGGTTTCGTCGATTTGCATATTAGCCAAGGCCAAATCGAAATCAATGGCCTGCCCATCGCCTGTGACGCTTTTGAGTTTCCACATGACTTGCGTAGAGCCGTCTGCAGCCAGGGTGACCGTGGTAGCACTTATGCTGGGGTTGCTCATGGCCACGTTGGGTGCGAAGTTGGCGGTGACATCAACATCAATGCCACCCAGACGGTCTAACAAGGTGGGCAGGAAGATTTCAACCCAAGTAGAGGACACCAAATACAAATTAGGCGATGGGGAGACGAGGTTGTTTTCACTTGACCAACCACCATCAGCTTGCTGCCTGGACAGCAGCAATTCGATGATCTTGCGGTATTTGGGATCGTCTTTGGAGGGGTTGAGCAAGTCCAGCGCAATGCCTACCATCGCTGTGACCATTGAATCGCTCGTGCTGTATCCGCCCTCACGCCAGACCCAACCGCCATCGGCTCGCTGTCGCGACCATAAGGTATCGCCGAGCTGGAGCATCAGGGTGTCAAATTCAGAATATCTTGCAGTACCCTTATAGTGCTCTTTAGCACGTGCCAGACCGATCAAACGGAATGCCACATCAATATTGTTATTGCTGTCGATGCCAGAGCCTGCCACCAACCAAGTGGCGGCGCGATCAATAGAGGCGTCCAGCTGATGCTTCACGGATACCGTGTCTACGGGTTGGAATTCAATCTCATAAGGCGGTTCACCTGCTGCCCATGAGCTGGCAACGATGCGATCGCCTGGCAAGATGCCAACACTGAACGCGGATGTGAAGGACAAGCGCTCTGAAACCCAGTTTTTGTTGTAGTAATGAACTCCGCTACCGCTGGATATGAGGTAGCCATCGCGATAAGGCTCTATGGCTAAGACAGTACCGCCGGTAAAAGGTATCGGCGAATCTACAAACTGCCCATTAGCGGCGATTCGCAAAATACGATTGGCTTCATAAGAGCCCACGATAACCGTACCGTCTGCTTGAACAGCGAGACCGCGAGCGTAAGATCCTTGACCAAGAAATGAAAAGAAGTTTGTTAGCGTTCCGTCGAGCTTGAATTTATAGAGGTTGTATCCACTTGCAGCTGTAGCCACAAACTCATTGTCAGAATATTGAGCAATATCCCAGACAGGCTGCGAATTGATCACACTGACCGTCCCATCAGTTTTGCGGTGCAGCACACCTTGAATATGAGATGCCATCAGCAAGCTACCGTCTGCCAATGGAAGAACAGTTGCGATGTTTTGCCCACTGGACAAGACTGAGACTGTGCCACCAGGCGGCTTAACCAAGACTTGGTTGTTTGGCCAATTAGCAAAATAAATCGTGCCATCTGGTGCAGTACGTATGAATTGGCCGCCACTGGGTATGGCACCCAAGTCAATAGGTTTAGTTGCTGGCATGGTGATGGCCAGCGTTG
>JAYVTG010000016.1:0-6317 GCA_043774625.1 Polaromonas sp.
CGTCATCGTGCGCGAAGACTTGCTGGGCGGCGCCCTGCCCACCACGCCCGACGTGTTCAACTACGCGGTGCAAGGCAAGGCAGACTCCATGTACAACACGCCGCCCACCTATGCCATTTACATTGCGGGCCTGGTGTTTCAGTGGCTCAAGGCCAAGGGCGGCTTGAAGGCGATGGAAGCCCAAAACCGCGCCAAGGCCGACCTGCTGTACAGCGCGCTGGACGCGACCGATTTTTACGTGACCAAGGTAGCCAAAGACTGCCGATCGTGGATGAATGTGCCCTTCTTTTTGAGCGATGAAAAACTCAACGATGCCTTTTTGAAAGGCGCGCAAGAGCGCAGCATGGTCCAGCTCAAAGGCCACCGCGTGGTAGGCGGCATGCGCGCCAGCATCTACAACGCCATGCCTATGGAAGGTGTGCAGGCATTGGTAGCGTACCTGCGCGAGTTTGTAGAAAAGAATGGGTGATTTTTAACCGGCGGATTAGGCGTTTTTCAGCGTAGATACTGCGCGAGCAGCTACTTTTTTAGTAGCATCCATATATTGTATAGTATTAAAAACAGGAGACACAGCATGCTCAAAATCATCGCCATCATCATCGTGCTATTGATCGTCGCCATACTGGCCTACGCCGCCACCCGGCCCGACGACTTTCGGGTGGAGCGCTCGGTCAGCATCAAGGCGCCAGCAGAAAAAATCTTCCCCTTCATCAACGACTTTCACCAATGGGACGCATGGACGCCCTATAACAAAGACCCTGCCATGAAAAAGACCTATGGCGGCGCTGCCAGCGGTGTGGGTGCAAGCTATGCATGGGAAGGCAACGGCCAGGTGGGCCAAGGCAACATCGACATCAGCGCCGCCACGCCGCCGAGCAAAGTTGCGCTTAATCTGAACATGGTCAAACCATTTGCTGCGAAAAATAAAGTGGAATTCACCCTGCAAGCCAAGGGCGATATGACCGAGGTGACATGGGCGATGGATGGTAAGCACATCTTTATCGGCAAGGTCATAGGCATTTTTATGAGCATGGACAACATGGTGGGCAAAGACTTTGAGGTGGGTCTGGAAAAGCTCAAAGCCCTGGCACAGAAGAACTGACTTATGAAAGTTTGAAACAGTTTCAATGCATCAAATTTAGGAGAAACCCATGGCCAAAATGATTTTTGTTAATCTTCCCGTCACCGACCTCGCCCGCTCAACCGCTTTTTATGAGGCCATCGGTGGCAAGAAAAATCCGCAATTCTCGGACGCTACAAGCACTTGTATCATCATCTCCGAAACGATCCATGCCATGCTGCTCACGCATGAAAAATACAGCTCGTTCACGTCACGCCCCATTGCCAATGCGCACAAGACCAGCGCCGTGCTGATTGTTCTGTCTGCTGACAGCAAAGACGAAGTCAATGCAACCGTTACTCGCGCGGCAGCAGCTGGTGGGCGGGCTGACCCCAATCCCAAACAGGACCTGGGTTTCATGCTCGGTCGTTCGATGGAAGACCCTGACGGCCATGTGTGGGAAATTTTCTGGATGGACCCTGCTGCAATGGGCGGCGAATAAAAATCAGCGCTTGGGTACAGATCTTGAAAAACCAAAACCGCCAACGCTGGCTGGCCTTGATGGTGCTGTGCAGCGGCGTGCTGATGATTGTGCTGGACACCACCATCGTCAACGTCGCCCTGCCCTCTATTCGTACCGATTTGCACTTTACCGAAGCGTCCCTGGTCTGGGTGGTGAATGCCTACATGCTGACCTTTGGCGGTTTTTTGTTGCTGGGTGGGCGGCTGGGTGACTTATATGGACAGCGCAAGATGTTTTTGTGCGGCCTGGTGCTGTTCACCATCGCATCGCTGGCGTGTGGCTTGTCCAATTCACAAGTGCTGTTGATTGCTGCGCGCGCCGTGCAGGGGCTGGGTGGCGCGGTGGTGTCTGCGGTGGCGCTGTCCCTCATCATGAACCTGTTTACCGAACCTACAGACCGCGCCAAGGCCATGGGTGTGTATGGCTTTGTGTGCGCGGGTGGCGGCAGCGTGGGTGTGCTGCTGGGTGGGTTGCTGACCAGCCTGCTCAGCTGGCACTGGATATTTTTGGTCAATCTGCCGATTGGCGTGCTGGTGTACGTGCTGTGCATGCGCTTGCTGCCGGGCGAGCCGGGGCACGCCACGGGTGACAAGCTGGACGCGGGGGGCGCTATCACCATTACCACCGCCTTGATGTTGGCGGTGTATGGCATAGTGAATGGCAACGAGGCGGGCTGGGCGTCTACCCAAACGCTCAGCCTGCTGGGCTCGGCGCTGGCGCTGCTGCTGGTGTTCATCACCATCGAAGCCAAAATTGCCACGCCCTTGATGCCGCTGGGCTTGTTCAAGCTGCGCAATGTGTCCACAGCCAATGTGGTGGGCGTGCTGTGGGCAGCGGCCATGTTTGCCTGGTTTTTTATTTCGGCGCTGTACATGCAACTGGTGCTGGGCTACAGCCCCATGCAGGTAGGCCTGGCTTTCTTGCCTGCCAACGTCATCATGGCGGCGTTCTCGTTGGGGCTGTCAGCAAAAATAGTGGTGCGCTTTGGCAACCGGTTGCCGTTAGCAGGTGGGCTACTGGTAGCGGCTGTGGGGTTGGCACTGTTTTCTCGAGCCCCCGTGGGTGGCGATTTTTGGCTACACGTCTTGCCCGGCATGGTGCTGCTAGGCGTAGGCGCTGGCGTGGCGTTTAACCCGCTGCTACTGTCTGCCATGAGCGACGTGCAGCCCAGCCAGTCTGGCCTGGCATCTGGCGTGGTTAACACTGCCTTCATGATGGGCGGCGCACTGGGCTTGGCGGTGCTGGCCAGTTTGGCTGCTGCGCGGACTGGCACTCTGGCTGCGTCTGGGCTGGCTCAGGTAGCTGCGTTAAACGGTGGCTACCAACTGGCGTTTGCTTTGGGTGCGGTTTTTGCAGTGGCTGCAGCCTTGATTGGTGGGGTCATGTTGCGAACAGGCTCGCTAGTGCAAGCCCAGTACAAACGCTGAAAGGTTTGAATATCCAGTTTGAAATTTGACTAAAATTAGACCATGAACGAAACCTCTCCAGACACCTCCACACGCCCTCCTCTGCCAGACCGCCTGTGCATCGACCCGCGCAGCCACCACCACGTCGCGGAGGTGTTCAAACATGAAATTGGCATTCTTTTTAACGACAAAGAGCGCTCGGACGTGGAGGAATATTGCATCAGCGAACGCTGGATCAAGGTGCCTGCGGGCAAAACGCTGGACCGCAAGGGCCAGCCGCTGCTGATGAAATTGCGCGGCAAGGTAGAAGCGTTTTACAAGTAAGCGTTTTACATTTTTCAATGTGTTAAAGCGTGTTGAATAAAGGGCGCACCGTTGGCACCCGTCATAGTCAAGCCCGACAAAGTGCGCGAATTTGCCGATGCGAGTAGCTTTAACGACTGGCTTGCACAGCAACACGCGACTGAGGACGAAGTCTGGATCAAGATCCACAAGATTGGCTCGGGCCTCATGTCCATCACCCCCAAAGAAGCGATTGATGTCGTGCTGTGCTGGGGCTGGATCGACGCGATTCGTAAGGGGCTGGACGACAAAAGCTTTTTGCAGCGTTACACCCGGCGCGGTAAAAAAAGCCTGTGGAGCCAAATCAATGTTGCCAACGTGGCGCGTCTGATCGGTGAAGGCCGCATGACGGAGCATGGCCTGACACATGTTGAAGCTGCCAAGGCTGATGGGCGTTGGCAGCGCGCCTACGGCAGCGGCCAAAACATGAAAATTCCTGGCGATTTGCAAGAGGCTATCAACGCCAACCCTAATGCCAGGGACATACTGGCAAAGCTTAGTGAGCAAAACAGGTTTGCACTGGCTTTTCGAACGCACAACATGAAGACTGAAGCAGGACGAAAAAAGAAAATTGACAACTTCGTGGCCATGCTCAGTCGCAGAGAAACGATATATCCGCAAAACAAATGAGAACCCATGCGCCAACGGACAGCGCAGACATTCATAGTTTATTCCTCAGGAGAGTCCATGAAAGAAGCCAACTTAGCCCAAAAACTTTCTCTTTTCAGCGCTCACTGGTCACCCAAAACAGTAGGCCTGTTTAACGGTCATGCTGTGATGGTTGCCAAAATCAAAGGCGAATACCACTGGCATTCGCATGCCGACACAGACGACTTTTTCTATGTGCTCAAAGGCAGCATTCGCATCGAGCTGCGCGACAGCACGGCGCATCTGGCTGAGGGCGAGCTGTTTGTGGTGCCGCAAGGCGTTGAGCACCGCCCCATTGCCGACAACGAAGCGCACATCATGCTGATTGAAAAGTCATACACACCCAATTCGGGCGACGTAGCTACGGCGGCCAAGAGGGAGTTGATTTAGCTTTTTCCATTCGCGGCGGGTTGCGCTATCAGTTGGCCCAGCAGCGCCCCAACGCTCAAATCATCTGCCCTGCCAAAGTGGTTGAGCTGCATCACACCTTGGCGATCAATCACGATCAAGCTGGGCGTGCCACGCAGCGCATAAGTTTTCATAGTGCATGGAATGTGGCTGCCCGGCTCTGCCTGATCGATTGCCACTGGGAAAGGTATGCGGTACTCATGCATAAACACTTTCAGAGCCTCTGGCCCCATGACAGCGTGGTGTTCAAACACACTGTGCAAACCTAGCACCACCACATCGTCGCGTGAAAACGCGTTGTGTATGGAAATGGCCTGCGGTATGCCGTGCGACACACAGCCTGGGCACAGCATTTGAAACGCGTGAATGACGACCACCCGCCCACGCAAATCGGCCAGACGCATGGGCTTAGCCGCGTTTATCCATTCTGAGACTTCTAACTCTGGGGCTAATTCAGATGTTGCCGACATTTGCTGCATACCAATATCCTTGATATTGTCGAGTGAGGACAATGAAAAAAGCCGACCTCATGGTCGGCTTTGTGTAGCAAGAACTAAGGCGACCTAGGCGACCTAGGCGAAATTCTTTTCTGCAAACTGCCAGTTCACCAGACTGTTCAGATAAGTTTCCACAAACTTTGGCCGCGCGTTGCGGTAGTCGATGTAGTACGCGTGTTCCCACACGTCTACGGTCAGCAAGGCTTTGTCAGCCGTGGTCAGCGGCGTGCCTGCTGCGCCGGTGTTGACAATGTCTACGCTACCGTCTGCCTTTTTCACCAGCCATGTCCAGCCAGAGCCAAAGTTGCCCACGGCGCTTTTCACAAAAGCTTCTTTAAAGGCTGCATACGAACCAAACTTGGCGTTGATGGCCGTTGCCAGCGCGCCGCTGGGTTCGCCGCCGCCGCTGGGTTTCATGCAGTTCCAAAAGAAGCTGTGGTTCCAGATCTGGGCGCTGTTGTTGTACACGCCGCCGCTGGACTTTTTGATGATGTCTTCCAGCGCCATGGCTTCAAATTCGGTGCCTTTTTGCAGGTTGTTCAGGTTGACCACATAGGCGTTGTGGTGCTTGCCGTGGTGGTATTCAAACGCTTCTTTACTGTAATGCGGGGCCAGTGCGTCGATAGCGTAAGGGAGAGCTGGGAGGGTGTGTTCCATGGTGGGTTCCTTTGAAGGTGCCTAGGTTGTTGTAAAACAGAATGTTTGATTGTAGGAAGTTTATGCATCTACCCCACGCACGTGTGGCTATTTGTGCAACTTTTCAGTGCTTGCCCACAGCTGGTACATCAACAATCAGCCCGATTTTGCCATCATGCAGGGTGGCAGACAGCACCTGCCCAGGTTTTACGGCCTTGGCAGATTTGAGCACCGCACCCTGCGCATCTTGCAACACGGCGTAGCCGCGTTCCAGCACACGCTGGGGGTCTAGCAGTTGCAGGCTGTGCTGGGCGCGTTGCAGGCGGTCGGTATGCTGGCGCACCTGGTTGGTGGTTTTTAGGGGTAAATCATGCTCTAGCCAGCGTAGATATTGCGCAAGCAGCTCATATTTTGATAGCGTTTTGCGTTGCAGGTCGTGTTCCAGACCTTGCAGTTGCAGGCGCTGCTGGCCCAAAGCGTCGCTGGGGCGGCCCAGGCGCTGGGCGTTCACGTCAATGCGCTGCGCCAGTTTGTCCAGCGCGGTTTGCACGGCGCCCAGCAGGCGGTCTTGCATGATGTGTGTGGCACCCAGCCACACGCTGCGCTCGGTAGCGCACAACTCGGCAGCGGCGGTGGGCGTGGGCGCGCGCAGGTCGGCGCAAAAGTCGGCAATGGTGAAGTCAGTCTCATGCCCCACGCCGCTGATGATGGGCACCGGGCTTTGCACGATGGTGCGGGCCAGGCGCTCGTCGTTAAAGGCCCACAGGTCTTGTATCGACCCGCCGCCACGCACCAGC
>JAYVTG010000017.1:0-83213 GCA_043774625.1 Polaromonas sp.
TTTTTAGGAAGGCGCGCGTTGTTGAAGGTCGAACGCTACAAAACGCAGTTCGCGCGTGTTTTCTAAAAACTTTTTGCAGCGCATACCCCGAGTCCAAAGCATGCCCACCAACTGAGTCCAAAGCAAGCCAACCAACTGAGTCCAAAGCCTTCACACCAACTGAGTCCAAAGCAAGCCAACCAAGTCAGCCAAAGCCAGCCCACCAAACTCGTCAGCTCTCTAAAACACCAGCGGAAGATATTTCCCCAGTAAAAACTGCCCAATACCAGCGCAGAATATGCGTGAGCAGCTACAATAACGTAATTACGGTAATTACAAAATATGGTCTCTACCCCCTCAGAACATGACCTCAAACTGGTGCCTATTGGCAACTCCAGGGGAGTTCGTCTGCCCGTGGCCCTGCTGCGCAAATACGGCATTGCCGACAGGCTGGTGGTGCAAGAATTACCCGATGGCATATTGCTGCGGGGCAACTTAAAGGCCAAGCTGTCGCTGGATCAAACATTTGCAGAAATGGCCCAGACAAAAGAAGACTGGAGCGACCTGGACGGTGCCAGTGCGGATGGCTTGACCAGTTTGCCATGGTAAGCGCTGCGGGGCGCACGCACAGAGCTAAATTGCTGCGTTATGAGCTCTATTGGGCTAACCTGGACCCGGTGCAAGGTAGCGAGATTGCCAAAACGCGTCCTGTTCTTATTGTTAGCCCCGACGCCATGCACCAGCGTATTGACACCGTGGTGGTGTGCCCTTTAACCAGCCAACTGCACCCCTTGTGGGCAAGCCGCGTTGCCTGCATGTGCGCCAACCAGTCTTCAGAAATTGCCGTAGACCAGATCCGTACCATCAGCAAAGCACGCTTGGGTAAAAAAATCGGCAAAATAGACACTGTTACCGCAACCGAAGTTCGCCAAGTTATTCGCAAATTGTACGCAGACGACTAAAAAACCATGACTACCCCGCACGCTGCTTCCAAACGCATCGCCGTCTATTCCGGCACTTTTGACCCCATCACGCGGGGGCACGAAGACGTGATTCGCCGTGCGGCGGGGATGTTTGACACCCTGTTGGTCGCAGTGGCTGTGGCGCACCATAAAAAGACACTATTTACGCTTGAAGCCCGCATAGAACATGCGCAAGCAGCTCTTAAAAATATAGCAAACGTACGGGTGCTACCGTTTGACGGTTTGATTATGGATTTTTGCGCTGCGCAAGGCGCCAGCGCCGTGGTGCGCGGCATTCGCAATGTGAGCGACTTTGACTACGAAGCGCAAATGGCCGCGATGAACCGCAAGCTGCGCCCCACGGTAGAAACCGTGTTTTTGCTGCCTCTGGCCGATGTGCAATGCATCAGCAGCACCCTGGTGCGCGAAATCAGCAAACTGGGGGGCGACGTGTCCACCATGGTCAGCGGCGGCGTGGCGGTGGCTTTAGAGGCCGCGCATCGCCCCAAGCTGCAGGCCTGAAAGGACGGGGGAACGCACCATGGCCTTGCTGATTACCGACGAATGCATCAACTGCGATGTGTGCGAACCCGAATGCCCAAACCAGGCGATTTACCTGGGCAAAGAAATCTACGAGATCGACCCCCATAAATGCACCGAATGCGTAGGCCATTTTGACGAACCCCAGTGCGTGCAGGTCTGCCCGGTGGCCTGCATTCCGGTCAATCCGCAGTTTATAGAGACCAAAGAAGCGCTGCTGCAAAAATACCACCTGCTGCAGATGGCTACTGCTCTTTTGGTAGATAAAAAACCCTGATAGCCAGCGTAGAATATGCGCAGGAAGCTACTAATTCTGTAGCAAAATAATATCTGCTTAACTCGAACCAAGCTTGTTTTGAATGGCTTGAATGGCTTGAATAGATTGGACAGGCGAAACACCTTGGGCAGATGCGGGCTGAACAGCGGATGTTGCTGCGTCAAGCTTGCTGTCTGGCTTAGCGTCAGGCCTGGGCAACTTGGGCCGTGGCGGTTTAGACGTGTGCACCACCTCCATCGCCTTGACCATATTGCCGCTCAAATAATGCGGCAGCGCTCGCACGCTGCGCTCAATGGTCTGTTCTATACCATCGCGCTGCTCGGGCGACGGCTTCTTAAGCACCCAGTGAATCACCTCTGATTTAACGCCGGGGTGCCCAATGCCGATACGCAGCCGCCAATACTGGTCGGTGCCCAGTTGCGCATGAATGTCGCGCAGCCCGTTGTGCCCCGCGTGGCTGCCGCCCAGCTTGATCTTGGCTTGGCCGGGCACAATGTCCAGCTCGTCATGGGCTACCAAAATCTCGTCAGGTGTAATTTTAAAAAACTTGGCCAGCGCGCCCACCGCCTTGCCCGACAGGTTCATAAAAGTCTGCGGTTGCAGCAGCCAGATGGGTTGCCCCGCCAGGCCCGCGCCATGCTGCGCCGTCAGGTTCACCCGCGCCACCAGCCCGTAATAGCTTTTTTCAAAGGTCAGAGACGTTTTTAGCTCGCGCGCCAAAGCATCCACAAACCAAAACCCCGCGTTATGCCGCGTCGCCTCATATTCCGCGCCCGGATTGCCCAAGCCTACAAACAGTTTGATCATGCGGTGATTATCGTTTGCCCGAAAAGAGGCCTAAAAATCCACACAACTAATGAGAAAAAATCACCACAGTTCATCAGTTCTGTGGGCGACGAATTGCGTGCAAATTCTTATATTCTCCTAGTCAAGTCTCAAGGCTTCAAACACCTTGCAGCGATTTTGCAGAACTTGATGTCTACATTTTTGGAGGTCACCATGAATTTGAAACTAAATAAGCTAGAGCTGGCATTTGCGCTGGTATTTGCGGGCGCTGTTAGCCTGAGCGCCTGTGGCGGCGGCGGTGGCGGCGGTACAGACAGCCCCATTGCAGCAGCGCCCCCAGCAGCAGGGCCTAGTCCGGCACCGGCACCGGCACCTGCACCTGTCCCCGGTCCAGTTCCGCCAGTCGCACCGCCACCCGGTTCGCCTCCCCCACCTCCTCCCCCCGCTGGTAGCGTCACGCTGTCTGGCAAAGTGGTTATTGACCAAGGCGTTAAAAATGCATGGGTTTGCCTAGACCTGAACGCCAACAATGTGTGTGAGGCAGATGAACCCACCGCTGCGTTTTTGACAGATGCCACAGGTGCATACAGCGTGAGCTATGACCCCACCAAAATTACGGCAGCGCAAGTCAGTGCTGCTCAATTGGTTGCGCGCATTATTCCCGGCACCAATATTCTGGATGCGTCTGTAGATGCTGCCGATCCGATCCGTACCGTCTCGTTAACAGCTTATGCCCTGTCTGCTCCAGCAAACAAAACGCAAATCAGCCCGCTTACCACCTTGGTGCAAGCTGGTCTGGCATCTGGTTTGTCTATGGCTAAGTCGGAAGCTGCTGTGGCGCTGAAGTTTGCCATTCCAGCAGCCGATATTTACGACTACCAGGCCAATGCTGCTTCCACCCCCACTTTGTTGGATAACGCGCGCACGATGGCAAAGTTGACTGCGACTGCTTTAAAAGACGGTGCCTTACTCACAGTAATCGACCCAGCCAGTGCCACTACAGCTAATCCATCTGACCAACTTGCCACCTTGAACTACACCGATGCCAACAATTATTTCATTCGTACTTTTCCCACCACTGGCGTAGCCGCCACCAGTGGTCCAGAAAATGGGCGATTGGCCACAACAGACACTCGCGTCGGCAAGACTGCCGGCGTGGCCACTGCACACAATGCGCTGTATGCACAGGTTTATTTGACATCTGGCGGATGGCAGCGGTGCGACGAAACCATGGTGTTCACGTCTAGCTTGGGCACGCCCAATCGCACCAACTTTTGCTCTGGCACGGTGCCTAGTGCTGGCTACACAGTCGCAACGGACATTTCGGGGCAGAGCATGGCCAGTGTGGTGACCAGCATGCAAGCTGCGACCGATGGCAGTAACTCCATCACTATGCCGCCAGCATTGCTGGGTGCCAACACTTTTCCTGCTGGTTCCAGGTTGAACAAGCGATTGACCGCTGACTTGGCGCAGAATATTTTCATCAATCATACCAATACAGACGTAGGGGTCGGTGGTGTTGCAGTGAGCAATTTGGCGCAAGTAATTGCCACACGACTGGTAGCTAATGTGAACCTGACCTCTGCTGCGACAAGTACGGGGACGACGGTAGGACTTGGAGTCATCGACAGCACCCATGCGTTGCGGGCAGCCTTCATCGACTCGGTAAGTGCAGTGCAGTACTACACATGCCCGTACGATCTTGCGAGCAACACAATCACTGGGGCCTGCACAACCATACCCACAACAGGCGCGTTTGCCATTGGCCCTGTAAACGGTGTTAACACCATGACCTTCACTGGTTTCCCAGTAACTTTCATGAACCACACGCGCGGTTTGGTGGAATATAACGATGGCACCGTCACCAAGGTAGCTGTGTACCGAAAACACAAGCCAGAAGGTGACTTCAACATTTCCCATACGCAACGCCTGAACGGCACGGCCTGGACTGCCATGAAAGGTGTGCTAGGGCTGTAAGCTTAAGCATTTGCCAGCAGCTTTAGTCTTGAGCCCGTCCGACGAAAGTCGGGCGGGTTTTTTGTTGCCTAATCCAATTACCTCCACAGAACTGATGAGAAAACTGAGACGTGGGCACTTAAACGCAACAAAATATATCGCGATGTAGCAAAATGCTAGGCATAGCAAGCAAATCCTACTAAAAACTGGGTACGACAGAATTTTTTGCGCCAGCTAACATGCCATCCAACAGCACAGACGAAAGCACTGACAGCAGTGTGACCAGCGACATCAGCACCTTGAGCGCCAGCGAGCTGCGCGTGGTGTTGGTGTGCGATGTGGTCGAGTCGGTGCGCTGGATGGAGCATGATGAAGACAACGCCATTACCCGCTGGAGCCAGTTTGCCGCCCATGTGCGCCAGCACATTGCGCCTGCGCAAGGCGGCAGCGTGGTTAAAAGCACGGGGGATGGCCTGGTGATGGAATTTGCCAACGCTAGAGATGCCGTGCAGGCCGCCAGCGCCATGCACCAGCATGCCAGCGCAGGCAACGATGGCATGCCACCTGAGCAGCAAATGCACCTGCGCACTGGCATACACGAAGCCGCCATACGCCGCGACGCACACGACATCTATGGCCATGGTGTCAACCTGGCTGCCCGCATCACCACCTTGGCCGGCCCCGGCGAAGTCATCATCAGCGCCCCCGTGCGCGACCACCTGACCGACGGCCTGGACGGCGACATTGAAGACATGGGGGATTGCTATTTAAAGCATGTGAGTGAGCCGCAGCGGGTTTATCGGGTGGGGGCGATGGGTGCGAAACCTGTACTGACTATTCGAGGTGATTCCGCAGCGGTTTTGCAGCCTGCGATCGCTATTATTCCGTTCGACAACCGATCATTCAATATAGAGCACGGCTCCGTAGGTGACTTGATTGCAGATAGTTTAATTTCACGGCTGAGTAGATCTAATGCCATGCGGTTAATTTCACGACTATCCAGCGCGGCATTTAAAAATAGAAATAGCAGCCTTGAAGAAATTCATGATGCGTTACGCGCAAATTACGTTGTGTCGGGCAGCTATTACATTAATTCGCAAAATATTGTATTGACTGTGGAGTTGAGCGATTGCAAAAGTGGAGGTATTGTTTTTAGTGAGCGTTTGAATGATAGCTTTACCGATTTATTTTCCAGAGATTCGCAATTAATTGAGCAGATGGTCGCCCGGGTGAACAATGCCGTGGTCGAATCTGAAATTCATCGCGCTAAATCACAGCCACTACCAACGCTTTCTAGCTACAGCATGTATTTAGGTGCAATCACCATGATGCACCGAATGTCGAAAAATGAATTTTTCCGGGCATACGATTTATTGCTGCATTTACGCGAAAGGCACAGTGGTCATTCTGCACCGCCCAGTTGGCTGGCTAAATGGTGTGTGCTTCAGGTAGAGCAAGGCTGGGCCGCAGATAAAACCCTCGTGTCTAATTTGGCACTTGATTATTCAAAGCGTGCATTAGACATCAATCCAGACTCTTCCATGGCGTTGGCGATTGATGGTTTTGTCAAATGCAATTTGCACAAAGACTTCGATGGTGCGTTGAATAGCTACCAAATGGCACTGCAAATTAACCCCAGTGAGTCGGTCGCTTGGCTATTCATGGCAATGTTGCACGCTTTTAAGGGTGAAGCTGCGCCTGCGGTTCAAGCAATTACCAACGCACTTGATTTGTCGCCGCTGGATCCAACGCGATATTTTTACCAATCTCTTGCTGCTTCGGTACATCTGTCGGCAGGTAATTATGAAAAATCCATTGCTTTTTCAAAGCAGTCTTTAAAAGCTAATGCGACGCATGTTTCTACGCACCGTGCATTAACTATCGCGCAAGTGATGGCGGGGCAGATAAATAGTGCCCAGCTTAGTGCACAAAAACTGTTGAAATTAGATCCTGGTTTGACTGTGTCCAAATATCTGGCACGCTCACCGGGGGTTCAATTTTGAATTGGCAGAACTTTTGCCGATGCCTTACGTCAAGCAGGCGTTCCTGCTTAATTTTTATAGATGGAGACATATCATGGCTGGATGGGGCGGATGGGGCGGATGGGGTGGTTGGGGTGGTTGGGGTGGTTGGGGTAGCGCAGGCGTACAGTCTGGCGCTACTAATCCAGCGCTGGCTCAGGCACTGCATACGGTAAAAACCAGAAACTACGGGAGAGCAGGCATTACGCAAACTCTATTTCCACCATTCCCTACAAAGGTGGATGAAGATGCCAAGACATTGAAAAAATCGGAAGCACTGTTGCGATTCAATGTGTGCATGCTGGAGTTGCAATCAGGTATTCGTTTTGAGTCAAGTGGTACCGAAGCCAGTATTCAGCATATTGAACTTGTATCAGCGGCGGGGAGTGTTACTGCGACCAAATTGCCAGTAGTCAGCCTGATTGCACCTGATGAGAAGATATTCAAGGAGCAGTTTGCATTAATGGTGAGCTACGATAATTCAGAACGACAAAAACGTATTGATGAAATAGTCTCGCAACTGAACCCTCCTATGCAGTACTTTGCAGCTGCAACTGGGTTGCAGCCGGGGCGTCACCGCTGGACTGCGGAAATATTGGAGCTGGCTATTGGGTTTTCCTCTATTGCAGCCATGCGATTTAAGCAAGGGTTCGACTTGCCACGCCCGGTCACTTACTCGCCGCAATTGCAACCCTTGATTCCAACACCTGAACACAGTACCTTGCCTAGCGGCCATTCAACCGAGGCTTTTGCAATTGCCAATACCTTAAAAGCGCTATTGGATGCAGCAAACCCGGGCGTACCAGGTGGCAGTGGGCATGGAACAAAAATTTTTGCTGAACTGCAACAAATAGCATTTGATGTTGCTGAGAATAGAACTTATGCAGGCGTACATTTTCCAGTAGATAGTGCTGCAGGTCGCGTGCTGGGCACATCCATGGCTGAATACTTTGTGCATCGCTGCACGGGTGGTGGCTGGAATTCCCGAACCTTTGATGGTTTGACATTCAGCACGACTACTGGTGCGAAAAGGTTTGATCTTCGTGATCCACTTGGCGGCACACAAGTTGGTCTGAATCCGGCACTTCAATCGTCAGCATTGCTACAGCAAATGTGGGATTGGGCAGTGGAAGAGTGGAAGTAACTTAGATGGCTTGGGACACACGTTATTCATCTTTAATTGATATCAATTGGGCTACACCACCACCACAATGCACAGACCCGTATCTTTGTTGGGCAGACGTGAGCGCATTCGCACCCGTGGGAGGGGTTACATATGGGCCGCTTGTCCCTGTGTTGCTGGAATTAACCAAGCCCGCACATGAAGTTGGCGATGAGAAATTTCAAAATGCTGGGGCGAGGATTGCGAAAAGCTACCTGCAAGTCAATGACTCTACATTGGCATCCTGTACGTATTGTTCTGCTGAGGTCAGTCCGTCATTTCTAAAATTTCCGCCAGTGTGGGTCAAACGCTTAACCCTTGGAGCTGCTAGATTAGCGAACTGCCAGCTACCAACTGAAAATTTTACTGAGATCGGATTTGAATTTGGCAAAAAGATTAGCCCCTTAGTCGGTGTTATTGATGATGGACTTGCATTTGCGCATCCCAAGTTTGTGGCTCGCACCATTGCGTTTTACAACCAGGAAAACAGTTGTACTTTGTTTCAAAACGACATTCAGTCTCGGCTTGCGACGAATCGCACAAGAGCTCAAGACATTTATGACCAAAGCACTGCTTTAGTGCCGTTGCAGTCTCATGGCACAGCAGTCATGTATCTGGCGAGTGTTGATGTCAATAACAAAGACATATCGTGCCTGCTAGCTGGCGTTCAACTCCCTGTCAGAACCGTACAAGACGCTTCAGGTGGTTCGTTGTCCGTTCATATTTTGGATGGTATTCGATACATATGTGATTTGGCAGCAACGATTAGTTCGAAAATAAAGCCTTATCCTGTAGTGATAAATATCAGCTTTGGCGCCATAGCTGGTTCGCACGATGGCACGAGCATGCTGGAATGCGCAATAGACCAAGTTCTTGAAAAGCGAAAGCACAATACGGCAATTGTCATACCTGCAGGTAACGCAAGGGGAACGAACACCAACGCAGCATTCGAACTTGCACCGGGTGGTGAACATCAGCTAATCTGGAATATAAGTTATAACGATAAGACCGATAGTTTTGTGGAAATATGGGTTGATGATGCGCAGGGCATTGAAGTGCAACTCACCTGGCCAGATGGACTTTCTTCGGGTTATCTTAAAAAAGGTGATTGCAAATTTTGGCAACCAGACTCAGGGTGTCCTTTGGCTGGGGTCATTTTTCTGGGAAAGACTTCGCATTCAAACTCGAAGCAAATGTGTCTGTTGGCTATTGCACCGACGAGCGGCCAAAGTCGAAATGAGGCTCCAAGCGGGGCTTGGAAGATAGACATTAAAAATAGTGCACTTAAAAATTCAAAAATTCAGGCATGGATTGAGCGAGATGGCAAAGTATTTGGAAGAGATAGTGGTGGTCAACAAAGCTACTTTTCGAATATACCCAATTCTGGCGTGGGTGTGGCCACTAGTCTGAATAGCCTAGGTAATGGTGCAAATACAATTGTGGTCGGTGCTTACCGAATAAGTGATGGGTTACCTTGTGATTACAGCGGTGCAGAAGAAAACTTGCCGGATGTCAATAGTCTTGCTCCCACGCTTTGCGCTCCAGGTGATGAGGGTGATTCAAGATATGACTATGGAATAAGTGTGCCGGAAAGTTGGGGAGGTAGTAGTTTTAGGCTAAGTGGCACCAGCGTAGCCGCACCACAAGTGACGGCATGGATTGCAAATTACATGCACGAGAATATTGGCTCTAATGGCAATATGAATTTATGGAAAAAACTATACATATACGCGGCTAAAAAGTTTTCGCAAAATCAAACCGCTCAACTAAAATTGATCGAGAATAATGTGATTAAATCGGCGCTGACCGCACAGGCGAAACAAGATGAACAAGAGCTAAGCGAGACACCAGATGGAAGCCTGTCGAAGCCTCAATTCGTAAACCGAATTGGTGCGGGAAGACTGAAGCGTAGATAGATAACGTTTGAACACCTCGGTACGAAAACTTGTTCAATTTTGCTCAGACTAACTGGCTGAGCAAAATAACCGCATTCGCCACCCGAATCCCGTCACGGTTCACATAGTCTTTGTTGCCTGTTGCGCTTACCTGCCATGCCTGTGCGTGGGGGTAGCGCAGCTTCATGTAGCGCAGGCTGCCTGATACGTCTGCATCGCTCTGCTTGCATTCAATCAGGGCGATTGGTTGCTGTTTGTGCAAGATGACGAAGTCTACTTCGCGGCCATCGGTGTCGCGAAAGTAGCGCAGCTCCAGGTCTTCGCCTGCAGTGTCTATTTGGTATTCCACCCATTTAATGAGGTGGCTGGCTACCAGGTTTTCAAAGCGGGCAGCGCTGTCGTCTACCACGCGCCAGTCGCAGTGGTAATGTTTTTGCTCTTTTTTGACTGCACGCAGCCGCGACGCATTGCCTGCGCCGCCTGTGAAAGGTGCAATGCGAAAAATGCCATACAAACGCTCCAGAATGTCTATCCAGCGGGCTACGGTGGCGTGTTGCACTTGCAGGTCTTCGCGCAGGCTGTTGATGGACAGGGGGCTGCCTACGCGGTGCGTTAGCGCCATGCTGAGTAGTTCTAGCTTGCCAAGGTCCGATACGGTTTCTAGCGAGGTGACTTCTTCGCGCACCAGCCGGTCGCGGTAGGCCAGGCGCCAGCGGCGGGCAAAGCTGTCCTGGCCTTTATAAAACGGCTCCGGAAAGCCGCCTAGTGCCAGCAATTGCGCCAGTGTGTCGGCGTGGCCACCCAGCTCAGCAACGCTTAAGGGGTGCAGCCGCAGATAAAAATAGCGCCCTTGCAGTGAATCGCCGCCGTGGCGATATAAATCGAGCCGGGCAGACCCTGTAACCAGAATGCGTTGCTTTTCTTGGGCGCCAGGGTTAGGTTGTTGGGCTGTTTCGTCCACCAGTCCTTTGAGAAAATTTCTCCAGCCTTTGTATTTGTGAATTTCATCAAAAAACCATAAAGGGGTGACCGGTAGTTCGCGCCGCAATATGGCCTGGCGCTGCGCTGCTATGTCGTAGTTCATTTCTGCCTGAGGGCTGGCAATCAGGCTGCGACCGAGTGATGTTTTGCCTACCTGGCGCGGCCCGCCGAGTATGACCATTTTTTGCAAAAGATCGCTTTCTATAGCTGCGCGCAGGTAGCGGTGGTTACCAGGGTAAAAGGGTGATAGATTTGCAAAATTAGTCATGACTAAATTATAGCGGGCTATAAAAAAAACGCGCTTTTTTTATAGCCCGCTATAATTTAACAGCATTTTTTACCAATGTTCTGGCAAGTTTTTGCACAGATAAATGGCACGCCCTTCGCTGCGCAGGTACTTGCCTTTTTCCAGGTCGCGCAATATTTTGCTAACCATCTCACGGCTGGTGCCTATGCGTTGCGCCAAACTGGAGTGGGTGGTGCCAGCTTTTACGCGGTGGGGGTAGGGGGTATTGCCACCGGCGCTGAGTTCACCCAGCACTTCACGCAGTCTGCCGTAGGCATCTAACAATGCCATGCTGCGCACAGTGTTGGTAGCAGCACGTGCCCGACTAATAATTTTGGTGATGAGCTCGTGGGCCAGTTCGGGTGATGTGGCCAGCAGTCCGCGCACACGCTCTCGCGTGACTACGGCGCAAGTGCAAGCTGTGGCGGCTTCTATGCTGGCCGAACGCGGCCCTCCGTCCAAAGACATTTCTCCAAAATAATCAGGCGCGTCGATATTGCCGTAGGTGACTTCTCGGCCTTGGCCGTCTGTACCATAAACGCGCACACTGCCTTCCAACAGTATGACGATGGTGTCGCCCTCGTCGGCTTCGTTCAAGATGATGGCGGACTTTTTGTAAGTGCGGCGCACCCCTGCATCTGCCAGGCTTTGAATGGCAGGGCTGAGTGTTTTAGTGGTGGCTACAACCGCAGGATTGGTGGAAGGCATGCGCGCATTATGGCGCGTGCTGGCTTATGTCGTGGCAAGTTTGGCGTAAACCGGGGGATGCGTTTACGCAGAAATCAAGCCGCTGGGCATGACGGCAGCCATCAGTGGTGGCAGCACTGCCAGGCGTTTGATGACCTCGCGAATACCGCTGCTGTTGGTTTTAGCGCAGATGTTGCGCACATGGGTGCGGATGGTGGCTTCTCCTACCATCAGGCGTTGCGCCATCTCTGGTGCCGTCAGGCCAATGCACATCAGGCCTAGCACCTGCTCTTCAGTTGCAGTGAGTTTGTGTGCGCGTGAGAAAAAGCTCAGCATAAGGCTTTCGCATACACCAGCACGGCTGAACATCAAGGCGAAACGGGGCGCGGCATTGGGCGCTGTTTTGAGCGGCACAACGGCTACCGTTGTGCGCGCCAAGGGGCCAAGAGCGATCATGCTGCGTTTGCCCTGTGCGGCTTTGGTCAGCGCTTCTTGCAGGCTTTGCGTGTCTGTTGGATGTGATGTGACCAGTTTGTGGTCTTGCACACCAACGCAGTCGCCACGGGCTATAACAGCTTGTGCCGCAGTATTGGAATGCAGCACTTGGGCGCTGCGGTCTACGATGATGACGCCGCAAGCCAGCTCGTCTAATGCGCCTGCCATCATGTCATGGCCTGATGTGGGCGAATGGGATGCCGGCAGTTCACCGATATAGCCGCGTTGGGCGCTTGGCATGGCATGGTTGCTGGGATGCTGTGTTGTGTTATTCATGCCCCAAGCGTAAGAAAAACCTGGCTTTGCAGGTGGGTAATAGTTGCGCTGCAATTGTGAAATAGTTGCCAAAAACAAAAAGGCCCACCGAAGTGGGCCCTTTATGAGGTGCAATGAGCCGAAGTAGCTTACTTCTTGGCTGGTGGTTTGGCGGCGGGTGCTTTGGCTGCAGGCGCTTTGGCGTCGGCAGCCTTCGCGTCAGCTTTAGGCGCTGGCTTGCCGCCTTTGCCTTTGGCGTCTGCAGCCGGTGCTGCATCGGCTGCCGGAGCAGCTTCAACCAACAAGGGCACTACGGACACCAGCACGGGGTTAACGTTGCCTTTGGTGACGACTTTGACGCCCTTGGGTAGCTTCAAATCATTCACGTGCAGGGACGTGCCCTTTTTCAGCTTGGACAGGTCTACCGCGATGAATTCGGGCAGGTCTACTGGCAAGCAGTTGACGGACACTTCGTTAGACACGTGGTTGATCAGGCAGTTGTCTGTCTTGACCGCTGGAGACTCGGCCTCACCACTGTAGTGCAAAGGCACTTTCATGGTTAGCTTGGTGTTGGCGTCAACGCGTTGAAAGTCGATGTGTTGCACCATCGGCTTGTAGGGGTGGTACTGCACGTCGCGCAGCAAGACTTTGGTGTCTTTACCGCCCACTTCCATGTCGAGCACAGATGCGTGGAAGGCTTCTTTTTTCAGTGCAAACCACAGTGCGTTGTGATCGAGTTCGATCAACAGTGCGTCGGTGGTGCCACCGTAGACGATACCAGGCGTGCGGCCTGTAATGCGGAGACGGCGGCTCGCACCCGTACCCTGCTTAGCGCGCTCAAAAGCGACAAATTTCATAATAACTCCTGCTAGAAGCCTACCGCGACCAGTTGGCTTCGATGAACAAAATTGACTTTAAAAGAATTTTTAGAGTCAACACTTTTGCTGATTTGCGAATGGGGTTCTTCAAACAGAATCAACCCCATGCAACAGGCTCAGCAAGCCCATTTTTTCTTCTTGCTCAGAACAGGTTTTCTTGTTCCGAGAACAAACTCATGACCGACTCACCCTTGGCAATACGCTGGATGGTTTCTGCAAACAGCGGCGCCACAGAGAGCTGGCGAATCTTGCCGCAAGCACGTGCGACCTCTGACAAGGGAATGGTGTTGGTGATAACAACTTCATCCAGTGCATTGCCTTTGGCAATACGCTCGATAGCGGGGCCAGAGAATACGGGGTGGGTGCAATACGCATACACCTTCTTGGCACCGCGCTCTTTCAAAACCTCTGCCGCTTTGACCAGAGTGCCTGCCGTGTCAATCATGTCGTCCATGATGACGCAGTTGCGGCCATCAATGTCGCCAATCACGTGCATGACTTCAGAAACATTGGCTTTGGGGCGGCGTTTGTCGATGATGGCCAGGTCACAACCCAATTGCTTGGCCAAGGCGCGCGCGCGCACCACGCCGCCCACGTCTGGCGACACAACGATCAAATCGTCGTATTTTTGCTTGCGCAAGTCACCTAGCAGCACGGGGGACGCGTAAATGTTGTCTACCGGAATATCAAAAAAGCCCTGAATCTGGTCGGCATGCAAGTCCATGGTGAGCACATTGGATACCCCCACGGTTTGCAACAGGTTGGCCACCACTTTTGCGCTGATGGGAACGCGGCTGGAACGCGGGCGGCGGTCTTGGCGGGCGTAGCCAAAATAAGGGATAACGGCGCTGATGCGTTCAGCAGACGCGCGCTTTAAAGCGTCTACCATCATCAGCAGTTCCATCAAATTCTCGTTGGTGGGGGCGCAGGTAGACTGCACGACAAACACGTCGCGGGCGCGGACGTTTTGGTTGATTTCTACAGTCACCTCACCGTCAGAAAAACGGCCCACATTGGCAGCGCCGACGGTGATTCCCAAATGCTCGGCAATTTCAACCGCCATGGTGGGGTTGGCATTGCCGGTGAAAACCATGAAATCAGGATGCAATGCGCTCATGATGATGGACTCATTCGTGGAATGAAGATGAATGGAAAGCTGCCGGGTCATGAACCAGACAGCGAGAAAATTTGGCAGGGGAAGAAGGACTCGAACCTTCGCATGCTGGAATCAAAATCCAGTGCCTTAACCAACTTGGCGACTCCCCTACACGGGTTAAGGTGGTGCAATTTGCATCAAACCACCGCAACCGATAACTCTCTGCCGACTTAATCTGCCCAACCAACCAGTGGATGCGCGTCTAAAGACTGGCAAATTCTTTGCTGCCAACCGGGTGGTGCGGTTTTTAAATTTGCATTCAAAATTTCGTCGCCAGAAATTTTGGCAAATACCGCACTGCCAGAGCCTGTCATTCGGGGGCTTAAACCCTGTTCGCGCAGCATGTTGAGTGCGGTACTAACGTCGGGGTTGAGCCTTTGAGCTACAGGCTGCAAATCATTGTGACCGTAATCATATGGATGAGCAACAAAGCCAGAAATTATAGCACTGTGGGTGTCGCGTTTCAAATCGGGCGCTGCAAAAATAGCAGGTGTAGATACGCCACTTGCAGGTTTGAGCACCACAAATTGCGCACTAGGTAGCTGGATTGGCGTAATTTGCTCGCCCACACCTTCTACCCAGGCGTTGCGACCACGCAAGAAGAAGGGCACGTCTGCACCCAGTTGCAAGCCGATTTGCTCTAAATTTAATAGCTGCCTGCGCACATTCCATAAGCGGTTCAGGCCTAAAAGGCAGGTAGCCGCGTCTGACGATCCGCCTCCCATACCTGCCTGGCTGGGAATGCGCTTGACCAAGCGGATGTGCACGCCCAGCGTGGTGCCTGTTGCAAGTTGTAGCGCGCGGGCTGCGCGCACGCACAGGTCGTCGCTGGGTAATGGCTCATGCGGGGCGCTTGTGGATGTGGTTGTCTGCGCCGTCTCGTCGGTTACATCTTCTCGGCTAATGTGGCCGTCCATGCGAAGTTCCAGGTGCAGGGTGTCGCACCAGTCAACCAGCATAAAGGCAGACTGTAGCAGGTGGTAGCCGTCTGCACGCTTACCGGTGATGTGCAAAAAAAGATTCAGCTTGGCGGGCGCGGCCAGGTCGTACAGGGCTTTCATGGTGCAAAAAAAGGTCTATTGGTCTAACACGATGCGCAATTGGGCCTGCGGCAGCGGTGCTGTGCGCTGCGCGCTGATGCGGCCGTCTGCACTGCGCGAGGTGTCAGCCAGCCAGCCGGGGGCTGTGGCCTGCTCGCCTTGCAGCCAGGCGAACAGGGCGCCTAGGGGAATGGCCGCGCCTGTGGTCGCCTCGATCATGGCTTCTGCAGAGGGGTATTGGCGTTTTTGGCTGCCGTTGTCTAACTGGGCCAAGCCGGGCTGCCAACGCAGGACGGCGGCGATATTACCCAGTGGGGTGGTCAGCGTCATTTCTCCGGACTGGGCGTTACCCAGCAGCGCAAACCCGCCAGAAAACGACTGGGTAGGTTCGCTTTGAATCAGCAGGCTGATGCGGCCATTGAACTCGTTGGTCTTTTTGGCTGTTTGGGAGCTATTTTGGCCTGTAGCCAGCGTAGATTGTGCGCAGGCAGCTATAAAAATAGTAGTAAACAGCAAGCTGGCAAGCAACAGCAAACGCAGCCAAGCGAGGGCTGCCGACCGACTGGTTTGGCGCGTATCCAGCGCACACGCCACCATTACAGTTTAACGCGCAGGCGTTTGAGCGTATCGCGCAGGGTGTCGTTGTCGGGGTTCAGCAAGCTGGCCTCGCGCCAGATGGTCAGGGCCTTGTCGCGCTGGCCGTTAGCCCAATAGACCTCGCCCAGATGCGTGCCGATTTCGGTGTCAGGCTTGTCTTTATAGGCACCTTCCAGAATTTTGATGGCCGCTGCCTTGTTGCCCATGCGAAATTCGACCCATCCCAGACTGTCGGTGATAAACGGGTCGCCTGGAGCGAATTCCAGCGCTTTGAGGATAAGTTGCTTGGCCTCGGGCAAACGTATATTGCGCTCGGCAAACGAGTAACCCAACGCGTTGTAAGCTTGGTGATAGTCGGGCTTGGCTGCGATCAACTTGCGCAGCAGGCGTTCCATTTCCGGCAGCTGGTCTAGTTTTTCGGCCATCATGGCTTGGTCGTACAGCAGCTCGGTGTCGGCTGGGTCGCGCGCGTAGCCTTGGGCCAGCAGATCATAGGCGGGCTGGTATTGCTTTTCGTCGCGCAACAACTGCACTTCAGACACCAGCTTGCTGCGTTTGTCAGCGTCATTACGCTCGGGCAGGTTGCGAATGAGTTTGCGAGCCTCGTCCATCTTGCCCTGCTTGGCCAAAATGGACGCACGGCGGTTTTGCGTGCTGGCCAGGGCTTCGGAGCTGTCAATTTTGGACAACCAGCCCTCGGCCAGAGCAAAGTCTTTGCGCTTTTCTGCTATTTGAGACAAGGACAGATACGCTTGCGTCAAGCCGCGCTGGCGTTCATCACTGGGTTCTTTTTCCTTCACCAGGTCAACGTACTTTTTCAGTGATTCATCGGCTGCAACTAGCTGGTTGTCCTGCACTTGCAGGGTGCCTTGCACCAGCCAGGGTTCGGCAAAATCAGGTTTTTCACGCGTGACGGTCTGGATTTGTTGGCCTGCTTCGGCGTAGCGCTGTGCGTCAAGCAGAGCCCTTGCATAGGCCATGCGGATTTCGGGCATGGCTTTGTCGCTTTGCAGATATTTTTTAACAATCACCTCCGCCGCTGGTTGTTTGGGTTCCATGATTTCCAGCGCCAGCAGGGCAGGGCCGGGTGCAGTGGCGTCAGCGGTATGTGCACGGTTGACGGCGTCCAGCGCGCCGGGTGCGTCGGCTGCTGCCAGGCGCAGCCTGCCCACCGATGTCCAGGCGGGCGCAGCCGTAGCGGGTGCTGCCAAGTATTCGGTAATCGCTTTTTCTACTACGCTTGCAGCGAGTTTTTTGTCGCTTACTCGGGCATAGCTGCGCGGGATGACGGCCAGCACGCCGCTACGGTCAGCCACAGGTGCCAGGGCAATGTCGGTGCGCAAAGGTTCAGCACTGTCGGCCACGCGGTTCAAGGCCAGCAAGACCTGTAACACCTGGCGGTTAGCCTCGCGCGACTGGGGCTGGGCTGTCTTCCAGGCGCGGGCAGCTTGCAAGGCGGCCTCGCCGGATCGGCCCTGGATGGCGATGTCTACTGCACGGGCATACAGGCTAGGGTCATTGGTTTTGCGGGCTGCGTCCAGCATGAGCGAAAAGCCAACGCTGGGGTCTGTGTTGCGGGCATTCAGCTCACCAAGCAGCAGTTGGTAAAACAGTTCGGCATCCATTTTGGACGCTTGCGGTGTGCCCGCAACTTCGGCAAGTGTGGCCACTTGCGCAGGTGTTTGCGCGGTCGCGCTATGCCATGCGCCCAGCAGAGCCAGACTAAGTACGGAGAGCTTGCAAATATCTTGAAGTTTCATTTGCCCATGATAATCCAAGCATGCCTGAATTGCCTGAAGTAGAAGTCACACGATTAAGTTTTGCTGACCGCATTGCGGGCGCGCATATTCTTTCGCTGGAAATGGGAAAACCCCTGCGCTGGCCACTGGGTATTGACCCTGACGAATTGACGGGGCGAACCGTTGTAGCAGTGCGCCGCCGCGGTAAATATCTGTTGCTGGACTTAAGCAAAGATGACCAATCGCCGCACGGGTTGTTGTTATTGCATCTGGGCATGTCGGGGTCGTTAAATTTTGCGCACAACATGACAGCACCAGGCAAGCATGACCATTTCACCATGACTACGTCGCGCGGGGTGCTGCGCTTGCACGACCCACGCCGATTTGGTGCTGTGGTGTATGCAAGCTCTGAAAATGATAGCTGCTCGCGCAAGCTACTCGCTGGCCTGGGGGTAGAACCATTGACAAAAGACTTTGATCCCACACTTTTTCATGCTGCGCTCAAGTTGCGCAAAACAGCCATCAAGCAAGTGCTGCTGGCGGGTGATATGGTGGTGGGTGTAGGTAATATTTATGCGTCAGAGGCTTTGTTTATGGCGGGTATTCGGCCCATCGTACGCGCTTGCAGCATCAGCGCCCCCCGCGCTGCGCGCCTGCACGCAGCAATAGTGCAAGTACTAACAGCCGCTTTGGCCAAGGGCGGCAGCACATTGCGCGACTTTCAAAGTGCCGATGGGAAAAACGGTTACTTTCAACTGCAAGCCATGGTGTACGGGCGCGCGGGTGAACCTTGCAGGCAGTGTGGGGCACCCATTCGGCTGATCAAGCAGGGACAGCGCAGCACGTTTTTTTGCCCCAATTGCCAAAAATACTGAGATACTTACTGGTTGTCAGTCATAACGCCAGCATGTAACAGCCTGAATACGACATGATAAAAGCCTAAAGCGAGAGCCACTTTGACTACATCTTTCAATGACCATTTTGAGGCGCACAGTGTGTGGCGGCGCCAGTTTGCGTTGCGCTTAAAGCTGCTGTCGGACTGGATGCGGGACCACGAACTGCAAGACGCTGCGGTGGAAGAACGCTTGCAGCGACTGGAAGCGCGCATGCGCTCAGACAAAGTGATGGTGGCTTTTGTAGCTGAATTCTCGCGCGGTAAGTCTGAATTGATCAACGCGATCTTTTTTGCGTCTTATGGCAGGCGCATCATGCCTGCCAGTGCGGGTCGCACCACCATGTGCCCGACCGAATTGGGCTGGGATGCCGAGTTTCCGCCTTGCTTGCGCTTGCTGCCCATTGAAACGCGCCTCAAACCCCAGGCGCTGATGGAATGGCGCGCAGCACCCGAAAAATGGACGCGCGTTGACCTGGACGTGAACGATGCATCTCAACTGGCGCAGGCCTTTGAAAAGGTCGCCGAAATTCGCAAAGTCACCAAGGACGAGGCGCGCGCTCTGGGGTTTTGGCATGACGATATCCCCGAAGACAACCCCTTGCTGACAGCTGACGGCATGGTGGAGGTGCCCAAATGGCGCCATGCGCTCATCAACATCGCCCACCCACTGCTCAAGCAGGGGTTGGTGATTCTGGATACCCCGGGTTTGAATGCTATTGGCGCCGAGCCTGAGTTGACCGTTAGCCTGATACCGCAAGCCCATGCGGTGGTGTTTATCCTGGGGGCAGACACGGGCGTCACCAAGTCGGACTTGTCGATTTGGCGAGAACATTTGATCACTGAAGGCATGGACAACAGCTCTCGCCTGGTCGTGTTGAACAAGATCGACACGATGTGGGATGCGTTGTCCACACCCGAGCAAGTAGAGGCCAACGTACAGCGCCAGCGCGCCACCTCAGCCGAAATTTTGGGTTTGCCACAAATCCAGGTGATTCCCGTTTCAGCGCAAAAAGGCCTGGTTGCCAAGGTGACGGGCGATAAAGCCTTGCTCCAGGCCAGCCAACTGCCCTTGCTCGAACAAGCATTAAGCGAAGGCATGATGGGGAAACGCCGCAGCATTTTGCTCAACGCCGTGTCGTCTGGCGTGATGGATTTGCGCACTGAAACTACCCGTGTCATCAATATACGCCGCCGCGACGTGGCTGAGCAAATGATGGAGTTACGCGGTTTGCGTGGTAAAAATACAACTGTCATCAAGCAAATGCGTAACCGCATTGATGGTGAGCAGGATGAGTTTGATAACAGCGGTGCTCGAATCCAGGCCGTGCGGTCGATCCATTTGAAGCTGTTGCGGGAAGTGTTTGCCGCGCTAGGCAGCGCTACCCTCAAAGCAGAGCTGCGCCAGTTGAATGATGCATTGCGCCAGCCCGGAATCAAGCTGGGAGTGAAAAAGGCCTACAACGACACCTTTGCCCGCCTGCGTGAAGGTTTGGCCCAAGCGCGTGGTTTGAACGGAGAGATTCAAACCATGCTCTCCAGCAGCTTTCGCCAGCTCAACACAGAATTTGGTTTCTCTCTGCAAACTCCGCGCGAACCCGAGCTGGCACGATATGAACGCGACCTGGCTTTGGTTGAGCGCAGTCATATCCAATACTTGGGCGTTGGCAATATATTGAAGCTGGCCCAGCCAGATTTTGCGGACCGTCTGGTGCGTGCGTTGGCTACCCGCCTGCGGGTGGTGTACGAGTCTGCCTTGGGCGAAGTAGAGTTGTGGAACAAATCTGCAGCCGCCCAGCTAGACGCCCAACTGCGTGAACGCAGACGCAATTTTGCACGCCGCATAGAAGCGATTGAACGTATTCAAAACGCTGCTGGCACACTGGACGAACGCATTGCGGAGATTGCAGCCCAAGATGCCAGTTTGATCGCGCTGGACACAAAGCTAACCGAATTGACCAACCATTTGATTGATATTCCGTCCGAGCCTGAGGTTGAGCCTGACAAGCCCCTGTGGAATGCGCATGCGCCGCTGCCATCACCAGACAGCTCAAGGCCTGCACCGCTGAGTGCGCAATTGCCTTCACCTGCGCCTATTGGCTTGCACATACCTGATGCGAGTCAGTTGCAAAGCCCCGCACCTAAAAAAGTGGTTGCTGCTGCACCCAAGGTGCTGGTGTCCGACTGATTTTGCACGCGTGTTAATGAGTTCGCCGCTGGTGCCGCGCATTCTGGCTTGGCAAGCCCAGCATGGCCGTACCGGCCTGCCATGGCAGGGCACGCAAGACCCCTACCGTGTGTGGTTGTCTGAAATCATGCTGCAGCAAACCCAGGTGACGACGGTGCTGGAGTACTACCCACGCTTTTTAAAGCGCTTTCCAGACGTTGCTACCCTAGCCGCAGCCACGCAAGACGATGTACTGGCGCTGTGGAGCGGCCTGGGCTATTACAGCCGCGCACGCAATCTACATAAATGCGCTCAGGCAGTAATGCAAGACTTCGGTGGCCAGTTTCCTCCTACTGCTGAGTTATTGCAAAGCTTGCCTGGCATTGGCCGGTCTACAGCGGCTGCAATTGCGGCCTTTTGCTATGGAGAACGCGTGGCCATTTTGGATGCCAATGTTAAACGCGTCTTGACGCGCGTGCTGGGCTTTGGTGACGATTTGGCACAGCAACGTCATGAAAAAGCTCTGTGGGACATGGCAACAG
This sequence comes from Polaromonas sp., assembly GCA_043774625.1. Classification (GTDB taxonomy): domain Bacteria; phylum Pseudomonadota; class Gammaproteobacteria; order Burkholderiales; family Burkholderiaceae_C; genus JAAFIP01. The sequence continues at coordinate 21,294 of JAYVTG010000017.1, forward strand.
ATTTACTGCCCACCAGGCAGCTCAAATCAAGCATGCCCCGCCACACACAGGCCATGATGGATCTGGGTGCAACGGTGTGTACTACGAGCAAACCAGCGTGCATTATTTGTCCGTTGGCCGAATCCTGTGTAGCGCATGCACAAGGTCAACCGGCCGCATATCCAGTGAAAACGCGCAAACTTAAACGGACTGCACAGGCATGGTGGCTGCTGTGGGCGCAGCGTAAAGACGGAGCTACGTGGTTGGTGTTACGCCCAGATTCGGGCGTGTGGGCTGGTTTGTATTGCCTTCCCATGTTTGCTAGCTTGCAAGAGCTGCAAAATGAAATGGGTGCCAAGCAGCTTCAAACTGCAAACGAAATGCCCGTTTTGAAACATGTCCTCACGCACAAAGATTTGTATTTGCATGTGATGCAGTTACCTTGGCATGGTAGATCTGATCCCTTGGCAAGCGGTCAATGGGTAGCACCTGCAGAACTGGCCAACACCGGTTTGCCAGCGCCGATACGCAAGTTGCTTGACGCTAAACATGCAGTCAATACACCTTTGTAGCAAATAACTTACCGTCCATCTCGCGGTGGCGCTTTAAGGTGCTCCAGTCTTTGGCAAACAGTTTGGCCAGTTCTTCTACCAAAAAAACCGAGCGGTGTTGCCCGCCCGTACAACCAATGGCCACGGTCACGTAGCTGCGGTGGTCCTTGGCAAGGCTGGGTAACCAGTGCCCGACAAAATCATGGATATTCTTGAGCATCAAAGCCACATCGTTTTGCTGGTTCAGAAAATCAGCAACTGCCTTGTCTTTGCCAGTCAACGGTCGCAGGTCGATCTCGTAGTGCGGGTTGGGGAGCATGCGCACATCAAACACATAGTCTGCGTCGTTGGGTATGCCGCGCTTAAAGCCAAACGATTCGAAGACCAGGGTGAGCTGTTTGGGCGGGGCAGACAGCAGATCTTTGATATAGCTTTGCAGTTGTGTAGCGCGAATCAAGCTGGTGTCCATCACATGCGACTGTTCGCGCAAATCAACCAGCAGCTCACGCTCCAGTTCAATTGCGTCGGTCAAAGCGCGCTGCATGTCGTTCTCGTCGTTTTTGGATAGCGGATGCTTGCGACGCGTCTCTGAAAAACGGTTGACCAGTGTTTCGGTATTGGAGTCGAGAAAAATGGACTTGACGTGGTGGCCTTGTTCACGCAAGAGGGCAAGTTGCTTGGGCAGCAAATGTAATGAAGTGGCGCTGCGCACGTCCACTGCAATACCTATCTTTTGCACTTTGTAATTTTTTTCCAGTTCTATAAATGACGCCAATAATTCGGGCGGCAAATTATCTACGCAGTAATATTGCGCGTCTTCCAAAGCGTGCAATGCCACAGACTTGCCAGAGCCTGACATGCCAGTGATAAGCACAATGTCGATGGGTACAAAGTCTGTCATGGTGTGCTTACTGCCCCAGCATTTCTTTGGCATGCGCCATGGTGGTACTCGACAACTTTTCACCGCCCAACATGCGTGCTATTTCGGCTACGCGCATTTCACCATGAATTGCCTGTACCTGACTCACCGTTTGCTTGCCATCCAATTTTTTGGACACTTGCAAATGATTGTCAGCACACGCAGCCACCTGGGGCAAGTGGGTTACGGCCAGCACCTGGCGGTCTTTGCCCAGTTGCTTCATCAGGCGGCCAACAGTTTCTGCCACCGCGCCGCCAACGCCTGAGTCCACTTCGTCAAAAATCAGCGTACCTGCGCGGCCCAATTGGCTGGTGCACACGGCGATGGCCAGTGCAATACGTGACAATTCGCCGCCAGAGGCCACTTTGCCAATAGGGCGTGCCGTACTGCCAGGATGGCCAGCTACCAAAAACTCTACGCGTTCAGCGCCATAGGCTGCAGGTTCATCCAGAGTTGCCAGGTTCACTTCAAAATGCCCACCCTGCATGCCCAAGCCTTGCATGGCCTGGGTGATGGCCGAGCTGAGTTTGGGAGCCGTTTTTTTGCGCGCCTTGCTGAGCGCAGCGCAGGCAGAGGTAAATTCTGCATGTGCGGCACGCTCGGCTTTTTCCAGCCCGTCCAGATCGCTGGCAGCATCAAGCCGGGTTAAATCATCTTTCCACCCGGTTTGTAAAGCAAACAGCTCGGCAGGCGGACGTTTATGGCGGCGTGCCAGCGACATCCACAGCCCCATGCGTTCGTCCAACTGTGCCAAGCGTTTCGGATCAGGTTCGGTCTTGCGCAGGTAGCCATGCAAGCTGTGCGCAACGTCTTCCATTTGCGCCCTACTTTGTGCCAATATCTCGCCTAGTGCCTTAAAATCATGCGCGAGCAGCTCCTGATTTTGTAGCAGTTGGTGCGCTTTGTTTACCTGAGCAATGGCACCCAGCGTGTTGGCTGAATCGCCTTCGAGTTGCTCCAGCGCTTGCTGCGCAGCTTCCAGCAAGGTGTTGGCATTCGATAAAATTCCGTGTTCAGCATTCAAGTCGTCCCACTCGTCTTTACCAGGTGCCAGTTTTTCCATCTCGCCCAACTGCCACTGTAAACGCTCACGTTCGTTTTGCAAGCTGGACTGCTGGTTGCGGGCTTCTTGCAAGCTATTGAAAGCCGTGCGCCAAACTTGCCAACTGGTGGCAACGGGCTGTGTGTTGATGCTTCCAAACGCATCCAGCAGGCCGCGCACTGCGTCCGCACGTGTCAAGGCTGCCCAGGCGTGTTGACCGTGGATGTCTACCAATTGTTCCGATGCCTCGCGCAATTGCGCCGCAGTCGCAGGGCTACCGTTAATCCAGGCGCGGCTTTTACCTTGGGTGTCGATGCTGCGACGAACCAGCAAGCCGTCAGCATCAGTGTTAAAGCCTGCTTCTTCCAACCAGGGGTTGATCCAATCGGGGCAATCCATTTCAATACAAATGTCGGCTCTTGCAGCACCCTCGCGCACCATGCTGGCATCTGCACGCGCGCCCAGAGCTATTTGTACAGCGTCTACTAAAATGGATTTACCAGCACCAGTCTCGCCTGTCAGCACACTAAAGCCACCTGATAAATCCAGTTCCATTTCGCGCACGATCACAAAGTCGCGCAGGCTGATTCGTTTAAGTCCCATACCGATTCACCTTTTTCAGGCTCCTCCCTCGTTCCAATGCAATTTCTTGCGCAAGGTGTCAAAGTAACTCCAACCACGGGGGTGCAAAAAGCGCACGCTATGTTCTGACTTGCGCACCACAATCCTGTCACCATGTAGCAAAGACGCAAGGGACTGCATATCAAAATTGGCACTGGCGTCTCTACCTGCTACTATTTCAATAGCTACTTCCGCAGTGTCCGCAAGGACTATAGGCCTATTTGATAGGGTATGTGGCGCAATCGGTACCATCAACCAGCCAGCAATCGACGGGTGCAGCACGGGGCCACCGGCGGACATGGCGTAGGCCGTAGACCCTGTCGGTGATGCGATGATCAAACCGTCAGCCCGCTGGTTGGCCACAAAACGTCCATCGACCTCTACCCGCAACTCCACCATGCCTGCTATGGCACCACGGTTTACAACCACGTCGTTCATGGCTAATGCGTCAAACACGCAACGCCCATCTCGCATTACCTTGGCGTGCATCAGGCTGCGTCTGTCCTCCTGAAAATCGCCACGCAACATGGGGCCAAGCGTTTCGCGGTAGTTATCTAACGGAATGTCAGTCACAAAACCCAGGCGGCCCTGGTTGATGCCGATAAGTGGCACGCCAAAACGCGCCAGCTGGCGTCCAATGCCCAGCATGGTGCCATCGCCTCCCACGACCAAGCCCACGTCGCAATGCTCGCCTATGCCGTCCACATTCAAGCTGGGGTACTCGTTGATACCGGTGTTGGTGGCAGTATCGGCTTCCAGCGACACGTCCAGTCCTACAGCTTCCAGATACTGGGCAATGTCACGCAAAACTACAGTTGCTCCAGCGAGGGCAGTAGCATGGTATTTACCTATGAGTGCAACGTGGCGAAATTGTGCTGGCATGGTTAAATACTACCTCATTACAATGTCTACAGAACATACGCAATTTTATTTTCATGCTTGATGACCGTGCCAAGTTGCTGTTAAAAGCGCTGGTAGAGCGCTATATAGCCGATGGGCAGCCCATCGGCTCGCGCACGTTGTCTCGCGCCGATGGCATTGATCTGTCGCCCGCCACCATTCGCAACGTGATGAGTGATCTGGAAGAGCTGGGTTTGATCGCTTCCCCCCATACCTCTGCAGGGCGCATACCTACGGCCCGTGGCTACCGCCTGTTTGTTGACACCATGTTAACAGCCAACCGGCAGGAGTTTGGCTTGCCCACCCTGATAGCAGAGCAGCCGCAAAAAGTCATTACCAATGCGGCACAACTTCTATCCAACCTGTCCCAATTTGTTGGTGTAGTGGTAGCGCCCAAGCGCAGTTCAGTGTTTCGGCACATAGAATTTTTGCGTTTGTCGGAAAAGCGCATTTTGGTCATCATTGTTGCCCCCGATGGCGATGTGCAAAACCGGGTCATCTTTACCGAGAGCGACTTTACACAAGGCCAGCTTGTCGAAGCCGCCAACTTTATCAACGCCCATTACGCAGGCATGGCGATTGAACAGGTGCGTGAGCGCCTGAAAAACGAAGTTGAACAACTGCGTGGCGAAATCGCCAAGCTTATGCAGGCTGCGGTGCAAGTCAGTAGCGAAGCGTTGACCCAGGCGCAGGACGAAGTGATTATTTCTGGCGAGCGTAACCTGCTGGCAGTGAGCGATTTTTCCAGTGACATGGGCCAACTGCGTCGTGCCTTTGACTTGTTTGAGCAAAAAGCGCAGTTGATACGACTACTTGATGTATCCAGTCAGGCCGAAGGTGTGCGCATTTTTATCGGTGGCGAAAGCAGGGTGGTGCCCTTTGAAGAACTGTCAGTGGTCACCGCTCCGTACGAGGTCGATGGCCTGGTGGTAGGAACGCTGGGCGTGATTGGCCCGACGCGTATGGCTTATGACCGGATGATTCAGATTGTGGACATCACATCCAAGCTGGTGAGTAATGCGCTTAGTCATCACAAGCCCTGAATCTGCAAAACATCGTGCTACAATTCAAGACTACGCGGCTGTAGCTCAGTTGGATAGAGTACTTGGCTACGAACCAAGGGGTCGTGGGTTCAATTCCTGCCAGCCGCACCATCAAAATAAACGGGTTAGCTCTCATAAAGGGCTAACCCGTTTGTCGTTCAGGGGTTCGGGGTTCTTTCCGCGCAGACGCGCGACCATAAATCCTGCGGCATGTATCAGGTGCGCGCGTACCAGCGCCTCTGCACGTTCGCCGTCGCCAGCGGCGATGGCCTTGAGGATCGCCTCGTGCTGGTCCCATATGTCGCGCGGTTTCTCGTCGCGGATCAGCACCTCGCCCATCACGCGTTGCGTGTAGGTGACGTGGGTCTCGAGTGCCGGAGAGATCAACGGGTTGTCTGATAGACCGTAGATGAACTCGTGGAACTTCATGTCGGCGGCGATCATTCGGGCCACAGAACCGGCGGCCACTGCCTTGCGCCCGGCCTCGATCAGCGCCGGCCCGGCCTTGGCGGCACGCTCTGCGCCGTGTTCGGCGGCGCGCAGCGCGGCGAGCCCCTCAATCGCTGCACGGATGTCGTACATGTGCTGCACATGCACAGGGTCCAGGGGAGCGACGAGCAGGCCGCGTCCAGGTGCGTCATGCAGCACGCCCTGGTTGCGAAGCAGTACAAGCGCCAGCTGCACTGGCTGGCGTGACACGCCAAGCGCCTGAGCGAGCTGCTCCTGAATGATGCGATCGCCTGGCGCAAAGGTGCCGGACGCGATCTCTTCCAAAATGGCATCGCGCACCTGTTCGACAAGATTGGGCTGGGTGGTAAGAGTCTTCATACGTGTGTAATTCAGTCTACCGTGTGGTCTAGCCGCAGTTCAGGTGGTGGCCATGCGATCGCGTAAGGTTCGATGCAGGATTTTGCCCGTCGCAGTGCGTGGCATCTCGGTGTCGGCGATGAATTGAACCGATTGCGGACGCTTATAGCCCGCAATGCGGCCACGACACCAATCGAGCAGTTCCGCCTCTGTCGCGTCGGCACCTTGGTGCAGCACCACTACAGCGTGCACCGCCTCGCCCCACTTGTCGTGCTGCACGCCGACCACAGCCACGTCCTTCACCTTGGGGTGCGCGCCCAGCACGCCTTCCACCTCTGATGGATAGACGTTCTCGCCGCCGGTGATGATCATGTTGCTCTTGCGGTCCACCAGGTGAATGTAGCCCTCGTTGTCGCGCCGCGCCATATCGCCTACCGAACACCAGGGGCCGTGGAAGGCCTCGGTCGTCTTCTCGGGGTTCTTCCAGTAGCCGTCAAAGACGTAGGGCGTGCGCGAGAACAGCTCGCCCACCTCGCCATCGCCTACCTCCTGGCCATCAGGGTCGAGCAGGCGGATTGGCCCCGACCCGGCCCATTCGCGACCCACCGAGCCAAGCTTGTCGATCTGCTCGTTAGGCCGTAGCAAGGTCACCCAGCCAGCTTCCGTGGAACCGTACAACTCGTAGAGTTCGCCATTGCGGAAATGTTCAAGGATGGCGAGCTTGGTCTCGCGCCGCGCCGGCGCGGAGGAGATCATCAGCTTCTCGACCCGGCTAACGTCGTACTTCGCCTTCACTGCGGCCGGCAGACCCAGCATCATGATGAAGTGCGTCGGCACCAACGAGGTGAAGGTAACCTTCTCGCCGGCTAGCGTTGCCAGCAGGGCCTCTGGGTCGAAGCTGCGGCGGTCATCAATCACGCAGGTGGCGCCCAGGTGCACAAAGGTCTGGCTGAAGTACAGCGAGTTGGCGTGGCACATGGGCATTACCAGCAAGGCGGTGTCCTCGCGCGTGAAGCGCATCTCCAGCGCGGTGGCCAGCGCGATCAGTGCGCTGCCCTCGTGGCTACGGATCGCTCCCTTGGGCTTGCCGGTCGTACCTGAGGTGTACATCAGCGCGCTCATGTCGCCGGGTTGCACTATGACCGCAGGCAGGTCGTCGCTCACTGCCGCGATGATCGCCTCGTAGCCATGCCAGCCGACGGGCAGCTCGCGGCCGAAGGCGATGCACCTGTCGTGCAGCACTGCCAACTCGCTACGCACCGTGTCGATGTGATCTGCCAGCTCGTCCTGCGCTATCACTGCGCGCGCCTCGCTGTGCTGCACGATGTAGGCGATCTCGGGTGGCGTGAGACGAAAATTGATCGGCACGGCCACCAGCCCGGCCGCCGAGAGCGCAGCATAGATTTCCATCCATTCTGCACAGTTGTAGGCCAGCAGGGCGACGCGGTCACCCTTGACTAGGCCGAGGCCCAGCAGGGCGTTGGCAAGGCGATTGGAGCGTGCTTGCCACTGCGCGTAGCTGAGGCTGCGGCTCGAATCGCGCACCGCTAGTTTGTGTGGTGTGAGGCGTGCGTGCGTGGCCACGGCATCGGCGAGGGTAAGTAGGTGGTTCATGGCTGGACTCTGTCGATACCGCTAGTATAGAACTCTGAATTCAAAATACATCCGTGGAATCCCGTATTTTGTACTCTGAATTCAGAATGCTAAAATTCTGATCTGTAAGGAGATATATGACATGAGCTCATCCGCCATCACCGAGAAAAGCGCCGCCGCGCTGATCGCCCGCTTCCTTAAGGCCCGCAGTGTCGACCGTGTGTTCGCGCTGTGTGGCGGTCACATCATGCCCATCTGGATGCGACTAGACGCCGAAGGCATCCGCATCATCGACGTGCGTGACGAGCGCGCTGCTGTCTATATGGCGCATGCCCATGCCGAGCTGACCGGTGGCCTCGGCGTGGCTCTGGTGACGGCTGGCCCCGGCGTTACCAACGCCATGACCGGCATTGCCAACGCTCACGTATCGCGCGCGTCGGTGCTGGTGCTTTCTGGCACGCCGCCGCGCGCGCAGGAAAACCGCGGTGCGCTACAGGACATGGCCCACATCGATTTCGTGCGACCACTGACGCGCTACGCACGCACGGTACGTGAGCCCGACCTTGTGCTGCAGGAACTCGATGAGGCCGTGGCGCGCTCGCTCGGCCAAGGTGGCGAGCCCGGGCCGGTGTACCTTGATTTTCCCGTCGATACACTGCGCGCCGAGGTGTCGGGCGCTGTGCAGTTGCCCGAGCGCTTCGCACCGCCTGCGCGGCCACGCCTGCTGCCCGACCCAGATGCCGTGCGCGCTGCAGTGGACCTGCTGTGGAACGCGAAGCGGCCGCTGGTGATCTCGGGCCGCGGCGCGCGTGGTGCCGGCGCGGTGCTGCGGCAACTCCTGGAGCGTACCGGCGCGGTCTACCTGGATACCGGCGAGAGCCGTGGTCTGGTGAGCGACGACCATCCCTCGGTGGTGGCGGCGATGCGCGGCGCAGTGATGCAGCAGGCCGACGTGATCGTCACACTCGGGCGCAAGCTCGATTTCCAGCTCGCCTACGGCTCGCCGGCGGTGTTCGGCGAGGCGAAGTTCGTCCGCATTGCCGACACCGCCGCCGAACTGCGCGACAACCGGCGCGGCGCCGCAGAGATTTTCGCTTCGCCCGCCGAGGCACTGCAGGCCATGCTCGCAGTCGCCGGTAACCGCGCCCCCACCACCGACCGCGTCTGGGCCGCCGAGACGCGGCGCCAGCACCTGGCCCGCGCCGACAAGCTGGTCGCCTCGATGGCGACCGCAGCCCCCGGCAGCGACGGTTTGATGCATCCGAATCGCCTCGTTGCCGCGCTGCGCGAGGCGATGCCGCCCGACGCGGTGCTGATCGCCGACGGTGGCGACTTCCTGAGCTTCGCGCGCGTCGGCCTGCCCGCTACGACCTATCTGGATCCCGGCTCGCTGGGCTGCATTGGCGTGGGCACGCCGTTTGGCGTAGCAGCCGCGCTTGCCTGTCCGGGGCGACTGGTGCTGGTGGCCACCGGCGACGGTGCTTTTGGGTTCAACGCGATGGAAATCGACACCGCAGTACGCCACCGCGCGCCGGTGCTGGTGGTGGTGGCCAACAATGGCAGCTGGGCGATCGAGGTGCGCGACCAGCAGGAAACCCACGGCAGGGTCGTGGGTACACGGCTGCAGTTCGCCGACCACGCGGCAATGGCACGTGCCTTCGGCGCCCACGGCGAACGGGTTGAGCGCGCCGAGGATCTGCCCGCAGCGATTGCGCGCGCCAAGGCGGCGCTCGCCGAGGGCCGGCCGGCGCTGTTGGACGTGCTGGTCACGCCCGAGGCGGCATCGTCGGACGCCAAGTCAGGCCTTGCGTGGGTGCCTGACCTGCAGCCGCTGGCTGCCTGGGACGAGGCTGAACGTGCCTGGCGTTCTCGCACCTGATGGCCTTCAGCTTGCCCCGCGCGGCTCCCGTACTGTAGGGCATTCTCGTGTACGTGTTGCAGTACAAAGCCGCGGCTACCGACACCAGTGCCATGGGTGTTCTTGCACGCTACTTGGCCAAGGCCAGCTGGTGGCTGGCGCAGCGTCAGGTCTGAGTCGAGGCGGGGCAGTGCAGCACATCCTTGCGGTCACCTCGCCGTTCTTCGCGTTGGTGTTGCTCGGCTGGTTGGCGGTGCGGCTGTGCTGGCTGCCGCCAGACAGCATTCCCGGCTTCAACGGCTTTGTGCTGTTCTTCGCATTACCGTGCATGTTGTTTCGCTTCAGCGCAATTACGCCGATTGCGCAGCTTCTCGATGGCGCCGTGGTCGGCGTCTACCTCACCAGCGCTGCGGTGATGGTGGTGCTGGCGGTATTCGTTGCGCGAAAGCAAACGCTGCAATGGAACGACACCGCTTTCGCCGCGCTGGTTGGCGCCTTTCCGAACAGCGGCTTCATGGGGGTGCCACTGCTGGTGGCGCTTCTCGGGCAGGCAGCAGCAGCGCCGGCAATCGTGTCGCTGGCGCTTGACATGGTCGTCACTACCTCGCTGTGCATCGCACTGTCCCAGCTCGGCCACTCTGGTAGCGATGCCCGCGCTGCGGTCCAACGCGCGCTACGTGGCATGCTGAGCAATCCGCTGCCGTGGTCGATTGCACTCGGCACGCTGTCCTCGGCAACAGGGCTAAAGCTGCCGGCACCAGCGATGCAGGCGGTGGATTTGATGGCTGGCGCAGCCTCGCCGGTGGCATTATTCGCGCTCGGCGCCATGTTGGCGCGCGGCCAGATGAGCGCAGACGTCGCACCGCGCGAGCACGAGGCTGGCGCGGTGCTCGCCATCGTCGCTCACAAGCTGATCGTGCATCCGCTGGTGGTTTTCATGGTTGGCGGCATCGCCATGGCCGCCGGGCTGCCGCTCGATCCTTTTGCAGCGGCGGTGCTGGTGCTCGTCGCCGCGCTGCCCAGCGCGAGCAACGTGCCCATCCTTGCCGAGCGTTTTCAGGCTGACGCTAGCCGAGTAGCGCGCGTCGTGCTCGTCAGCACTATTGGCGCGTTCGCCAGCTTTACCGCAGCAGTGGCGTGGATCGACGCACCTGCGCAGGTGCTTGCGCACAGAGCGGCCTTGCCGCGCTGATCCACCTTACCATCGGGCGTGCTGCTACTGCGTTCTGGGTTCAGTAGTATCAATTTGTAGAACTCTGAATTCAGAATTCAGGGATTACCCCAGTAGCGGTACTCTGAATTCAGAGTACATTGAAATGTAGTTATTTGGAGAAGTGTGCATGAACCGTCATCCCGTCCCCATCGCCCCCTGCGGCTGCGCCGCAGCCGACGCGACGCGACGCCGTGTAGTCAGCATTGCTGCTGTGGGACTGGTTGCGCCGTTGGCCATGGTTACGCAGCCGGCGTTTGCTGTTGTCAGCGGGGACTGCCTCGTCGAAGAAGACGCCGAGGGCGCGCCGGTGCCGCTGCGCGTGGCCGATCTCAAGCCCGGCAAGCCGGTGCTGGCTTATCCCTTCGATGCCAAAAGCGGCAAGCGGCGCGACGAGACGCGGCTGAGCAAGATTTTGCTGATCCTATTGCCCGAAGCCGAGATGACGCCCCAGACGCGTGCACGCGCCGCAGGCGGCGTGCTGGCCTACTCGGCAATCTGCACCCATCAGGCTTGTGACGTGAAGATCTGGTTGTCCAAGGAGAAGGTGCTGGCGTGCTTCTGCCACGCGTCCAAATTCAACTTGTTCGACGACGGCAAGGTTCTCGGTGGCCCTGCCAATCGTGCGTTGCCCTCGATACCTCTCAAACTTGACGGCGACCAGCTCGTGCTCGCCGGCACCTTCAGCGCCGAACCCGGCGGCAGCGCTTGAAAGTGACCATCATCCCACCGCTACCATCCCACAACCCTACCATGAAGGAGAGAGACAAATGAAACCCGTTTTGAATCATATGGCTGCGGCCATCGCAATTATGCTGCCACTGGCAGCCGGCGCACAGGGCGAGATTGATCTCGCGCCGTACGTGCCTGTGACCGATGCGCGTCTGGCCAACCCAGAGCCGAGCAACTGGCTACAGTACCGTGGCAACTACGCTGGGTGGGGCTATAGCCCGCTGGAAAAAATTAACGCCGGTAACGTGCGCAAGCTTAAGCTGGCTTGGTCGCTGGCCACCGGCCAGAGCGAGGGCCACCAGTCGCCGCCGATCGTTAACAACGGCTACATGTACGTGACCACGCCGGGCGCGCAGGTGATAGCGATCGACGCGGCTACGGGCATCGAGCTGTGGCGCTGGAAGAAAGAACTGCCCGCCGACCTGATGCAGTTGCACCCGACCAACCGCGGCGTCGCGCTATATGGCGACAAAGTCTATGTGGCCACGGTGGATGCGCACCTGGTGGCGCTTGATGCCAAGACCGGCAAGGTGGTGTGGCAACAAGCGGTGGGCGATTCCAAGGCGCTACAGTACATCACGTTGGCGCCTTTAGCGGCCAAGGGTAAGATAATGGTTGGCTCTTCGGGTGGCGAGACCGGCGTACGCGGTTTTGTGGCGGCCTACGATGCGGCCACGGGCAAAGAAGCCTGGCGCACCTATACCACCGCGGCACCCGGCGAGCCCGGCGGCGACACCTGGCCCGGCGACACGCACAAACAAGGCGGCGGCAGCATCTGGGTCACTGGCACCTACGATCCTGCTTCCAACCTCGCCTACTGGGGTACCGGCAACCCGGCGCCGTGGCCGACCGAGGGCCGCAAAGGCGACAACCTGTACACCACCAGCGCGATCGCGCTGGACGTGGACACCGGCGCAATCAAGGGGCACCACCAGTACCACCACAACGATGCCTGGGACTGGGACGAAGTCAGCGCGCCAGTGTTGGTCGAGACCGAGATCAAGGGCAAGAAAGTCAAGGCCGCCATTCATGCTGGCCGCAACGGCTACTTGTGGATGCTGGAGCGTCAGGCGGGCGGCAAGATCGGCTTCATCGACGCTGTGCCCTACGTCCACAACAATGTGTTCACCTCAATCGACAAGACCACCGGTCGGCCGAGCTACAACGCCGCGCACACGCCTGGCCTGGGTCGCGCGGTGAACTTCTGCCCGTCGCTATGGGGCGGTAAGGACTGGCCTCCGGAGGCCTGGAACCCGAAGACGGGCCTGTTCTACATCCCGGCTAACAACAACCTGTGCGCTGAGTTGCCAGCTGCCGAGCCCGCCAAATACAAGAAGGGTGACCTCTACATTGGCTACCCGATCGAGGGCGTGCTGGGCAGCTTGCGCTACAAAGACGGCAAGGCACCCGCCACTATTGGCGAGCTGCAGGCCTGGGACCTGAAGACCGGCAAGATGGCCTGGGTGCACAAGTTCGACACCCATTTGTGGGCGCCGCTCTTGACCACCGGAGGCAACCTGCTGTTTGCCGGCGGTACCAACGACCGCCAGTTCCGCGCTTTCGACGCCACCAACGGCAAGGTGTTGTGGCAGCACACAATGCCCTCGGGCGTGACCGCGGTGCCGACCTCGTTTGAGGTGGGCGGCGAGCAGTACATCGCGGTGCAGGCCGGCTGGGGCGTCGACGCCCAGCGTATGCAAAACGGCATCGACACCCTGACCAGTAAAGTCAAGTCGGTGCCGCAGGGCGGCAGCGTGATGGTCTTCAAACTCGAGAAGTAACGCCATACCCACGTAGCAGTAGCATGGACATGTTCCGACGCACGTACTTCAATCGTGAACACTTCGAAGCGAAGCAAGGCTTTCACGCTGGTCGCTGCAAGAGCGGCACCGACTGCAAGCGTCTCCATGTACGAGTACATGGAGACGCAAGTCGTCTATCTGTAGACGCTTTGAGGTAAATTGCGTATTGATGAGCCGTATCGACGCGTTTTCTGTTGAGCTCCCAGGTGCCGGCCTGCAGGTTCATGGCCTGCAGGCCGGCCAAGCTACGGTGACGCCTCTACTGCTGCTGCACGGCTGGCCTGAGTGGTCGCATGCATGGCGCCCAGTCATGAGCCGGCTCGCGCACCGATTCAAGCTCATTGCGCCAGACCTGCGCGGCTTCGGCGACACCGTGCCACCAGTGCTCGCGCCGAACCGCAATGCCGGACCCGAGCGACACGCCGAAGACCTGCTCGAACTCGCCGACATCCTGGGCTGGCAGCGCTTCGGCGTCGTGGCCCACGACGTCGGATCGTTTGTCGCGCAGGCTATCGCGCGGCGGGCTCCGCAGCGACTGACAGGCCTGTTCTTCTTCAATTGCGCCTATCCCGGCATCGGGGCGCGCTGGGTAGCGCCGCGCCACCTAGACGAGATCTGGTACCAATTCTTCCACCAGTTGCCCTGGGCTGCCGAGCTGGTGGGTTCCTCGCGCGAGGCCTGCCGCCTCTACCTGCGCCACTTCCTTTCGCACTGGTCACACCAACAGGCCTGGATCGAGCCTGAAATCGAACGCTGGGCCGAACACTTCATGCAACCCGGGCGGCTACAGGGTGGCTTCAACTGGTACGGCAGCGTGTTTGAGGTGCGGCTGGCGATGATCGAAGGGCGCTCGCCGCTCGTAGCGCCGATCGACACTCCGACACGCGTGCTCTGGGGCGCGCACGATCCTGTCCTGAAGGTCGAGTGGACCGACCGGCTCGCTGAGTTCTTTAGCGATCTACAGGTCGATGTGCAGCCCGATGCAGGTCACTTCGTGCACCTGGAGCAACCGGACGCCGCCGCCGCGGCGATCGAACTGTTCTTTGAGCACTTTGCCACGCAGCCGATGACGAAGCATCGCCAAGCGGGTACGATAGATAGGGCATAAAAGGATAGAACGGAATGAAATTGCAAAACCTACGGCATCTGATTGTCGTCGCACTGTTGACATCGGCTGCGAACGCTTGGGCTGCGGGCCAGCCTGCGAAGGCCTGGACCGGCGACCTGCGCCCGCTGGACGCTACCGAGTGGACGCGCGAGCGCGCCGCCCACTTGCTAGAGCGCGCCGGTTTCGGCGGCACACCGGCGCAGGTCGAACGCTTGCACGCGCTAGGGTTGCGCGGTGCGGTGGCGCAGCTGGTGCGCCCAGCTGCGGTACTCGACCCGGCGGTGGCACCCTTTGAGCCTTCAGGTATTCCCGACGACGGGATCGACCCCTTTCCGCCGACGCGGCCGCAGCTCACCGACGACGCCAAGGCCAGTGGCCGCGGCCTTGGCCTGGATGCCAAGCCAGGCGGTAGCCGACCGCTGCAGCCGGTGGTCGACAAATTTTTCTTCTGGCTACGCGTGAGCTGGCTGGAGTGCAACCGCCTCACCCAGTGGTGGGCGCAGCGCATGCTGGTGACTGAGCGGCCACTGGTGGAGAAGACGGCGCTGTTCTGGCACGGCCACTTTGCCTCCCATGAGGACAAGGTGCGCGACTGGCGCAAGATGCACCAGCAAGTGCAGCTGTTCCAAACCCAGGGTCTGGGCGACTTTCGCACGTTGATGAAGGCTGTCTCGCGCGACCCGGCGATGCTCTCCTTTCTCGACGCCGGCGTGAACATCAAGGGCGCACCGAACGAGAACTTCGCGCGCGAGATCATGGAAATGTTCACGCTGGGCATCGGACAATACGGTGAACGCGACATCCGCGAGGCGGCGCGCGCCTTTACCGGCTACAACTACGATGGCACGCGTTTCGCGTTCATCGCAGCGAAGCACGACGACGGCGTGAAGGCGCTACTGGGCGCGAGCGGCCGCTTCGACGGTGACGCAGTGATCGACCTGCTGCTCGCCCAGCCAGCCGCCGCAGAGTACATCGCTTCGCGGCTGTACCGCTTTTTCGTGCGCGAGGAACTCTCGCCTGCGCTCGCACAGCGCCTAGGTGCGTTACTGGTCGAGAAGCGCTGGGACACTGCGTCACTGCTGGAGGCAATTTTCCTCTCGCGCGACTTCTACGCCGCCGAGTCGGTCGGTACGCGCATCAAGGGCCCGGTGGAGCTGGTGGTGGGCACCTATCGCAAGCTCGGTGTTACGGCGATGCCGGGCCTGCCCGACTTCAATGACAGCACGCGTGCCCTCGGCCAGCATCTGCTGCACCCGCCGACTGTAGCCGGTTGGGCGCAGGGTCGCGCCTGGATCACGCCCGGGCTGCTGATGGAGCGCGGCAACTTTATCTACAACGTGCTGTTCCCCGACTTTCTCGCTGTTGCCAATGACCGTTATCCGGTCATTACCGTTGGCAACGAGGTGCGCGCGGTGCACGAGCGCATTCGCCGTGGCCTGGACATTAGCGCAGCGACGATGCCCGAAGCGCCGGCGGGCGAGGCCGGCATGATGGCGCAGACGCGCAGCGCGCTGGAGCGCGAAGAGGACTTCAACACCCGCTACGGCAGCTACCGCGGCTGGCAGCGCGCGGTCGAGGCGGTCACACCGATACCACGCACCGTGGCGCGGCCCAACCTGTCTGCGATGGTGCTGGCATCTGGCGCGGCGACTACCGGCGACGTGGTTGATCTGCTTGCGCACCACTTTTTCAGCGTGCCGATGTCCGCCGAGGACCGCGCCGCGTGGACGGCTTTCTTGACGCGCGAGCTCGGCACCGAGCGCATTGAGCGTGCGCGCAGCTACATGGAGGACGGCCTGCGCGCGCTGCTGCACCGCATGCTGTCTAGCCCCGATTACCAGCTAGGCTAAGCGGAGACCCTTCGATGCACAAGCCCACGTTTACCCAAGACCATTCACACGGCTGCAACGCGCTGCGCCGTGCCCTGCTGGGCACCAGCCTGCTCGCCCCAGCAGTGGCGCTGCTCGGCCAGCCAGCTCACGCGGCGCCGCCGCCCGGGCGTATCCTCGTCGTTCTTGAACTCTCGGGAGGCAACGACGGCCTGAACACCGTCGTGCCCTATGCCGACGACATCTATTACCGACTGCGCCCGACGCTAGCGATCAAGCCCACGCGCGTGCGTCGCCTTGACGAGCGCTTTGGCCTGAACCCCGCGATGGGGGGTATGGAGCGGCTCTATAAAGATGGTCGGCTTGCCATCGTGCACGGCTGCGGTTATGCACAGCCGAGCTTCTCGCACTTCGCGTCCATGGCCTACTGGCACACTGCCGCGCCGAACAGTGGTGAGAGCACTGGCTGGATAGGACGGGTCGCCGACGCGCTGCAGCCCACACCCCTGCCGAACTTTATTATCAACGTGGCCGACGTGCAGTCGCTTGCAGTTCGCGCGCAGCGCCACCTACCGGTGGTGTTCGACGACCCCGAGCGCTTCACGCGCACCGGCTGGCGCGACCAGTCTGCGCCGTCTGCCTCCTCGGGCATCGCCACGTCTGAGGGCAACCCGAGCCGCCGCTTCGTGCGCGAGGTGGCCGACGGTGCGCGCGCCGCCGCCGAGCAGGTGCAACGCGCCTGTGCGCAGTACCGTACGCCAGTGGACTATGGGCTGATTTCGCTCGACTTGCCCAAGGTCGCCGCGCTGATCGATGCCGGCATGCCAACACGGCTGTACTACGTTGCCTACCGCAACAACGCCTTCGACACCCATGTGCACCAGGCCGACACGCACCAGCGGCTGCTCACCTATGTGTCTGACGCGGTGAGTGGCTTCCTGCGCGACATGGAACGCATAGGCCGCGCTGATGACGTGGTGCTGATGGCCTTTTCCGAGTTTGGCCGGCGCGTACCCGAGAACGCCAACCGCGGCACCGACCACGGCACCGCCGGGCCGATGTTCATTGCCGGCAAGCCGGTGCGCGGTGGCCAGTACGGCGAGCCGCCCTCGCTCTCGGCGCTGAGTTCCGACGACAACCTCGCCTTCACCACCGATTTCCGCCGCGTCTACGCGACGCTCGCCCAGAACTGGCTTGGCCTGCCGTCGATGCCAGGGCTGCTACGCGGAAGCTTCGAGCCGTTGCCAGTGTTCGGCTGAGTCTGGCCGTCTGCGGTAATCTGGGCTGAGCGCAGCCTCGGCGCACGCTGAATCAAGGCCGGAAGTTGAAGTCGTCCTGCGCAAACCCTCCATAAAGTATGATTTCAGTTCTACGGAACCGTTGCACAATGAGCAAAGCATTTACCAAAGAGGCCGACTCCGATGATGATGATGGCGTGGGTTTGCCACCGCTGCCGGTGGGAGGCAAAAACTACATTACACCAACAGGTTACGCTCGTTTGAAGGCTGAACTGCTGGACTTGATCGACAACGAGCGGCCCAAACTGGTGGAAACGGTGCATTGGGCGGCCAAAAACGGCGACCGCAGTGAGAACGGCGATTACCTCTACGGCAAAAAACGCCTGCGCGAGATTGACCGGCGCATCCGCTTTTTAACCAAACGACTGGAGATTGCAGAGGTCACCGACCCATCCCTACACGCTGGGCAAGATCAAGTATTTTTTGGTGCCATGGTGACTTACGCCGATGAAGCTGGTACGCAGCGAACAGTGACGATCCTGGGTATCGACGAAGCCAACAGCGCGCACAACGAAGTGAGCTGGATTTCTCCCATTGCACGTGCATTGCTAAAAAGCCGAGAGGGCGACGAAGCTAAACTGGTGACGCCGCAAGGCACCCAGTTGATTGAAGTTGTGCGTGTGATTTACCCCAGTGGGCAGTAGATTGACATAAAATGCCGGTAGCCAGCGTGGAATGTGCGCGAGCAGCTATTAAATAAATAGCAATGTCAACTACCAGCCAACACCCGTCTGGCTCGAAGCACGGTGGGTGTGCGTGCCAGATTGCGCAACACGGTTTCCAGATGCGAAACGTCGCGCAGACTGATGACAAAACGCAAGTCGGCTGTGGGTGCGCCCACCTCACTGTCGCGCCCCAGATCGACTTGCAAAATATCTGCTTCTGCGCTGGCCATGGCTGATGCAACGCGTGCCAATACCCCTTTGCCGCTTTGCACGGTAACCACAACAGCGGCATCAAAACTGCGCACCAAGTCATCGGCCCATTCCACGGTGATGAAGCGCTCGCTGTCTTTTTGCCGCAGTTTACGCGCCACAGCACAGCTGGCGGTATGCACCTGTAAACCTTCACCACGACCCAGATAGCCCAAAATGGCTTCGCCTGGCAGCGGGCGGCAGCAGGTCGCATATTGCACAGTGGCGCTTTCGCTACCGTCCAATACGATGGCGCCTTGCGAGATACTTTCATCCGAGGTAAAGCGCTCGGCGCTGATCAGCAGGCCGTTGGGTTTTACACCCTGTTCGCCCAGCAAGATCACCAGACGTTTGGCCACAATGGTGGCTATGCGTTTGCCCAGACCGATGTCCATCAGCAAGTCTTCTACCGTCTTGCTGCCGCTAAAGCGCAGCAGGCGCTCCCACAAGTTTTGGTACGCAGGTTCGTTGGGCGGCAATTGCGAGATGCCCTCGGCGCGCAAAGCTTGGCTGAGCAGCTTTTCCCCGAGTTGTTGAGACTCGTGGCTGGCCAAAGTTTTGAGGTGGTGACGAATCTTGCTGCGTGCTCTGCCGGTACGCACAAAACCCAGCCATGCCGGGTTGGGGCTGGAGACAGGGGCAGTCATCACTTCAATGACGTCACCATTTTGAATCTCGGTGCGCAGCGGCACTTGCTGGCCGTTTATTTTGGCAGCCACGGTACGGTCGCCCACGTCGGTGTGCACTGCGTAGGCAAAGTCCACAACCGTAGCACCGCGTGGCAGGGCCATGATTTCGCTTTTTGGCGTAAACACATACACCGCATCGGGGAACAAGTCCACCTTCACATGATCCCAAAATTCGGCTGCGTCACGGGTTTCGTTTTGAATGTCCAGCAAGGACTGCAACCACGCAGCACCCAGACGTTCTGCCTCCTGGCTGCCGGGCTGGCTGGCTTTGTACAGCCAATGCGCGGCCACACCAGACTCTGCCACGATGTGCATGGCATCGGTACGCATTTGAAATTCGACGTTGATACCCGATGGCCCCACAACGGTGGTGTGCAAAGACTGGTAACCGTTGAGCTTGCCAATGGCGATGTGGTCTTTGAACTTGCCAGGCACCGGCTTGTACATCTGGTGCAGGATGCCCAAAGCCGTGTAGCAGTCGGTGATGTTGGGCACGATGATGCGAAAGCCGTACATGTCGGTCACCTGCGCGAAGCTCAGGTGTTTTTCGTCCATCTTGCGGTAGATCGAATACAGGGTTTTTTCGCGTCCTGCCACGCGAATCGGCATAGCGATTTGTGCAAAAGCAGCCTCTACGTCACGCTCTACTTTCTGGATCAAATCTCGCCTGCGGCTGCGTGCCTTGTTCACTGCTTTTTGCAGCGTCGCGTAGCGCCATGGCCGCAGATAGTGAAAGCTCAGGTCTTGTAGTTCCCGGTAGCTTTGGTTCAGACCCAGGCGGTGGGCAATGGGGGCGTAAATGTCCAGCGTTTCACGCGAAATGCGGGCCCATTTGCTGCGCGGCATGTCGCCCATGGTCCGCATGTTGTGGCTACGGTCGGCAATTTTGATCAAAATCACCCGCACGTCGCGCGCCATGGCCAGCAGCATTTTGCGAAAAGACTCAGCTTGGTTTTCTTCGCGGGTGGTGAATTCGAGTTTTTCCAGTTTGGTCAGGCCATCCACCAGCTCGGCCACAGGTGCGCCAAACTTTTCAATCAAGTCAGGTTTGCTGATACCGCAGTCTTCCATCGCGTCATGCAGCAGGGCAGCCATCAGAGCCTGGGCGTCCAGCTTCCACTCGGCGCACTGGGCCGCTACGGCGATGGGGTGGGTGATGTATGGTTCGCCATTGCCACGCAATTGGCCCAAATGGGCTTCATCGGCAAAACGGTAGGCCTGGCGGACGCGGTCGATCTCGGCAGTGTCCAGGTAGTCCAGCTTGGCGGTCAAGGCGGCAAAACTGGCCGATGCAGCGTTGTTGGCAGCCCTGGCTGCCGCTTTGACGGCTGCACTACTGGGGGGTTTTGTGACTGAACTGCCCGCACCCAACTCCACCGCACTGCCAGCGGCAGACCGCGCCCTGGAAGCTCTGACTGGCTTGGAAGGCTTGGTTTCAGGGAGGGCAAACACGTCGTTCATAGCTTTACTCTAACCAAAATGCGGCGCTGTGTCTGCACAGGCATAAAAAAAGCACTGCGCTGCAGTGCTTTTGCTGGATTAAATCGACCAAAGTAACTCAGAGCGGCACTTTTTTCAGCATTTCTAGGCCGACTTTGCCTTGGGCAATTTCGCGCAAAGCGGTAACGCCAGGCTTGTTTTTGCTGTCAATTTTGGGGGTATGACCCTGGCTGAGCATGCGGGCGCGGTAGCTGGCGGCCAAAACGAGCTGAAAGCGGTTAGGAATCTGTTTCAAACAGTCTTCAACGGTAATACGTGCCATGGTGCGAAATCCTTTACAAATCAGAGAAATCTCAAAGATGCCAAATAAACTAAAGAGACAGGGCTTTGAAGGTGTCGGGTCTGGCGCGCTGTAGTGCCAGAAATTTAAGCCTTTGGGCGTGAACGATAGCCTTTAAATCAAACAAAGCGCGATCGAACAATTCGTTGATTATAACGAAGTCGAAATGTCGGGCTTGCTGCACCTCGGTTTGCGCATTTTTCATGCGGACTTCGATTTTGTCGGTGGAATCTTCGCCGCGCCGCTCGATGCGCGAGCGCAGCTCTTCCAGGCTGGGCGGCAAAATGAAAATCAGCACCGCATTGGTAAAAACTTTTTTGATCTGAAAGGCTCCCTGGTAGTCGATCTCCAGGATCACGTCTACGCCTTGGGCAATGCGCGACTCTATGGCACCGCGCGAGGTGCCATAGCGGTTGCTGTGCACAACAGCCCACTCAAAAAACTGGCCTGCAGCCACCATGGCGTCAAATTCAGTATCGCTCACAAAATAGTATTCGCGGCCATGCTTTTCTTGCCCACGCGGTGCACGGGTGGTGTGCGAGATGGACGGAAACACCTGCGCGTCCAGCTCGCGCAAGGCGTTGACCAGACTGGACTTACCCGCGCCGCTGGGTGCGGCTACTACAAACAGGTTACCCGGATAGTCCACTTACTTTGCCTTTTATTAGTTAAAACCTCTTAATGCCAGCGCCGAATATGCGCGAGCAGCTATTAATTATATAGCGTTTGCAGACAGCAGCTTCACTCTGTAGCTTCACTCAATATTTTGCACCTGCTCGCGCATTTGCTCAATCAACACCTTCATGTCCACGCTGATACGCGTCAGCTCCAGTGTGGATGATTTGGAGCCCAGTGTGTTGGCCTCGCGGTGTAGTTCTTGAATGACAAAGTCCAGGCGTTTACCGATTTCGGTCGTATTGTCATTTTTGCCCGATTTTGCAGTAGTTTTGCCAACAGGGCGTGGCACAGGTGGCGCGCTGTCTGGCTTGAGCAAGCGGTCAATCTCGTCCAGATGCGCGGCCAGTCGTGTAACTTCTTCGGCCACGTCAATGCGGATGGCGTACACCGTAGCTTCGGTCAACGCCCGTTCTTGGGCGGCCTGCGAACTGACGGGGTGGCCCGCGCTACCCGCTTGTGCGGCTGCCAGAGCCTCTTGAAATTTGTCTACAAAGCGTTGGCGCTGTTGCTCTACCATTTGAGGAACCAGGGGGATGGCTTGCGCCGTCAAGGTGCGCAGCTGGGCAGTGCGGTCCAGCAGCATGTCGGCCAGGCGTTGGCCTTCACGCTCGCGCGAGGCTTGCAGCTCGTCCAGCGCTTGCAGTGCCAATGGCATCAACTGTGCCGTCCAGTCGGTGCTGGCGCTGGTGCCTGTGCCCGCAGGGCCAGCATCGGTACTGGCCATGCGCAAGACTTCAGCAACAGTCAGCGGTTGGGCTTGTGGCAGCCAGGACAATACGGTGTCTTGCGCATTGCCCAGCCGCTGCAGCAGGGCGGTGCTAGGTAATTGAAAGGCCGCTTGCGCGCTGCTACCCACAAAGGCGCGCAGTTCGACTTTGCCCCGTTTGAGGCGGGCGGTCAGCAGTTCACGCAAGGCGGCTTCGCTGTGGCGCAGTTCGTCACTCAGGCGAAACCCCAGGTCTAAAAAACGGCTATTGACCGAGCGAATCTCCAAACCCAGACGTTCACGCGGCGAAGTTTGCTCTGAGTTTGCGTTGCTTTGTGGCGATTGGACGCTGGCATAGCCTGTCATGCTGTAAACTGGCATAAATTAGTTGTAACCTGTATTAAAAAAGTAAATTAACAGAGCCAAGATAGCGTTTTAGGGGCATAAGAATGCCCAGCGCATGTATCTATTATGTCAAAGGTCAAACCTGCATCCCTTCCTCCAGACACGGTCATTGGTGGTTATCGTGTTGTACGCAAGGTTTCTGCGGGCGGGTTTGGTCTGGTTTATCTGGCTGTAGACAACGAAGGCCAGCAGGTTGCCATTAAAGAATATTTACCATCATCGCTGGCGCACCGTGCGCCCGGCGAATTGCTACCCCAGGTGCAACCCGACAAATTGTCGCTGTATCGCCTAGGCCTGAAAAGCTTTTTTGAAGAAGGCCGTTCCCTAGCGCAAATCTCGCATGCTTCTGTCGTCAGCGTGCTGAATTTTTTTCGCGAGAATGAAACCGTTTACATGGTGATGAATTATTTGGAGGGTGCAACCCTGCAAGACTTCATCATCACCGCGCGCGAACTCAAAAAGCAAAAAGTCTTTCGTGAATCGACCATTCGCAGTTTGTTTGACGAAATTTTGCGCGGACTGCGTATCGTGCACCAGCACAAAATGCTGCACCTGGACATCAAACCAGCCAACATTTTTATCACCGAAGACAACAAGGCCGTGCTGATTGACTTTGGCGCCGCACGCGAAGTATTGAGCAAAGAGGGCAACTTTATTCGCCCCATGTACACCCCCGGTTTTGCTGCGCCCGAGATGTACCGCCGCGATTCTTCCATGGGGCCGTGGACAGACATTTACGCCATTGGCGCGTGTATTTACGCGACCATGCAAGGCTATCCACCGAACGACGCGCCCCAGCGGCTAGAAAAAGACCGTTTGTCGTTAGCGCTGTCGCGTTTGCGTGGCGTGTATTCAGACAATTTGATCGAAGTGGTGGAATGGTGCATGTCGCTGGACCCATTGTCGCGTCCGCAGTCTGTGTTTGCACTGCAAAAAGAATTAAGTCAAGAAAACGAACGCCGTTACACCAAACTCAGCGTAGCCGAAAAAATGCGCATGCAGTTTGACAATATGATGACAGATGGTAAAAAAGCCGTAGCGAAAGCTACTGGTTTTGGGAAGGCAGTGTAAGCAAGAATGAAGTTCTCAGTATTTCAGGTGAGCCGCAAAGGTGGCCGCGCACAAAACGAAGACCGCATGGGGTATTGCTATACCCGCGAGTCGGGTCTATTCGTGCTGGCCGACGGCATGGGTGGTCACCCTGAGGGTGAAGTTGCGGCCCAGATAGCCTTGCAAACCGTATCTGCTTTGTACCAAAAAGAAGCGCGCCCCTTTATCAAAGACGTCACTGGTTTCCTGTCAGGCGCCTTGATGGCTGCGCACCATCAGATCATTCGCTATGCCAGCGAAAAAGGCATGCTGGACACGCCACGCACCACCTTTGTGGCTTGCATTGTGCAAGGCGGCGCAGCCACCTGGATTCACTGTGGTGATTCGCGTTTGTATCTAGTGCGCGACGGCGAGATGCTCACCCGCACCCGCGACCATTCCTACATGGAACAGCATGCTGCGGGCATTATCCGCATGGACAAATTCAACCGCAATATCTTGTTCACTTGCCTGGGCTCGCCCACCAAACCGGTGTTTGACGTGGCAGGCCCCACGCCGTTGATAGAGGCTGACCGCATTTTGCTGTGCTCTGACGGTCTATGGGGCACTGTGAGCGACAACGATATCGTGCACCATCTGGCCAGGGGGGCGGTGGCGACTGCCGTGCCCGACCTGGTAGAGCTGGCTTTGCGCAATGGTGGTGAGCACAGCGATAACGTGACGGTGATCGCTTTGGAATGGGAAACCCCTGATGCGTTTGAGTCTACCCGGGGCATATCGACCGATAGCATCAACGATGGTGTATTTGCGTCTACCATCCAGGCTTGGGGGGTGGATGGCATCATTGAAGATATGGACGATGCCGCCATTGAGCGCTCAATTGCCGAGATCAACGAAGCCATTCGCCGCAGCGCTGCCAAAAAGGCTTGATTTTTCTGTGCCTGACTCTGATGAGCCAGATTGTTTTACGTTTTAACTCCTACCTTGTATGTCTACATTCCAACGCAGTGACAGCCGCGCCGCTGATGCCATGCGCGCCGTGCGCATGACCCGCCACTACACCATCCATGCAGAAGGGTCGGTGCTGATCGAGTTTGGCAACACCAAGGTGCTGTGCACCGCCAGTGTGGAAGAGAAGGTGCCGCCGCACAAAAAAGGCAGTGGCGAAGGCTGGGTAACAGCCGAATACGGCATGCTGCCCCGCGCCACCCACACGCGCAGCAGCCGCGAGGCAGCCAAAGGCAAGCAAAGTGGCCGCACACAAGAAATCCAGCGCCTGATTGGCCGCAGCCTGCGTGCTGTGTTTGACTTGAAGAAACTGGGTGAGCGCACTATTTCTCTGGACTGCGACGTGATTCAGGCAGACGGTGGTACCCGCACCGCCAGCATTACCGGCGCATTTGTTGCCGCGCAAGACGCGGTGAATAAATTGATAGCACAAGGCAAACTCGTTGAATCGCCAATCATCCAGCCCGTGGCTGCAATCTCGGTAGGCATTGTGCAGGGCACTCCGCTGCTGGATTTGGAATACACCGAAGACTCTGCCTGCGACACCGATATGAACGTGGTGATGACCGGGGCGGGCCACTTTGTAGAAGTGCAGGGCACGGCAGAGGGCGCGGCTTTTTCACGCAAAGAGATGGATGCACTGCTGGCATTGGCCGAAAAAGGCATTGGCGAGTTGATTAAATTGCAGCAGCAGTCACTATCAAAATAATAGCTGCTCGCGCATATTTCACGCTGGCATCGGGCTGTTTTTATCACTAAATGGCACTACGGGGCATGAAAATCGTGTTGGCATCCAACAACCTCGGCAAATTGGCCGAGCTGGTGCCTTTGTTTGCACCTTTGGGGGTAGAACTGGTTGCACAAAGCACGCTGGGTGTACCCGAAGCGCCCGAACCTTTTCGCACTTTTGTAGAGAACGCGTTAACCAAAGCCCGTAACGCAGCGCAGCACACTGGTCTGCCCGCCATAGCGGACGACGCGGGCCTGTGCATAGATGCGTTTGGCGGTTTGCCCGGCGTAGACACCGCATATTACTGTGTGCAATTTGGCTACCCCAAGAGTGACGACAACAACCGCCGCGCCGTGCTGGAGCAAATGGCAAACCACGTAGATCGTCGCGCCAAAATGGTGAGCACCATCGTCGCCGTGCGCAGCGTGGACGACCCCGAACCACTGATCGCTGTGGGCCGTGTGCACGGCGAAATAACCCGCGAAGTCGTGGGAGGCAACGGATTTGGTTTTGACCCCGTGATGTTTATCCCTTCATTGGGCAAAACCATGGCCCAGCTTGACCCAATGCATAAAAACCAGATCAGCCACCGTGGACAGTCGGCCAGACAAATGGTCGAGTTGATCCGCGAGCACTGGTTGCATGCCTGAAGAATTAAATAGGGTCAGAACACATTTAAAAGAATTAAATAGGGTCAGAACACATTTAATGCTTCGGCCTTCAAGCAAAATCGTGCTGTGAAAGACATTCAACACTATATGCGTCCCGGCACGCTGCAACTGCCCAGCTTGCCGCCTCTGTCGCTGTACATCCATTTGCCATGGTGCATTAAAAAATGCCCGTACTGCGACTTCAATTCGCACGAACCGCGTGGCAATTTGGGCGGCGGCGGGCTGTTGGCGACAGATACCGAGCACCGCTATATCAACGCCGTCATTGCTGACCTGGAAGCCGCCTTGCCATTAATCTGGGGCCGCACGGTGCGCAGTATTTTTATTGGCGGCGGCACGCCCAGCCTGTTTGCACCTGCATCCATCGACCGTTTGCTGGCCGATGTGCGCGCCCGGTTACGGCTGGAAGCCGACTGCGAAATCACCATGGAAGCCAACCCCGGCACCTTTGAAAAAGACCGTTTCAAAGCCTTTCGTGCAGCCGGTGTCAACCGCTTGTCCATCGGCGTGCAAAGCTTTAACGACGAACATCTGAAAGCCTTGGGTAGAGTACATAATAGCCAGCAAGCCAGCTCCGCTATTGCGGAAGCAGCTATGCATTTTGAAGCATTTAACCTGGACATCATGTATGCGCTGCCCGGCCAAACGATTGAACAATGCGCCCAGGACGTGCAAACTGCGCTCAGCTTTAACCCGCCGCACATCAGCATTTATCACCTGACGATTGAGCCCAATACTTTCTTCGCCAAGCACCCGCCCAAGATTCCAGACGAAGACAGCGCGTATGACATGCTGGACCGCATTGGCGAGTTGACGGCGGCGCACGGCATGCAGCGCTATGAGGTGAGCGCTTTCGCCAAGCCCGGCTTTCGCTGCTGGCACAACGTCAACTACTGGCAGTTTGGTGACTATTTGGGCATAGGCGCAGGGGCGCACAGCAAAATCAGCTTTGCGCACCGCGTGGTGCGCCAGGTGCGCGCGCGCGAACCCGCGCTGTATATGGAAAAGGCGCTATCAAAAGCGGGTGGTGGCGAGGCTATTGTGCAAGATGTCGAAGTACCGCGTCTGGACTTGCCGTTTGAATACATGCTCAACGCTCTTCGTCTGACCGACGGTTTTACATTGCAAGACTTTTCAGACCGCACGGGTCTGGCCTTGACGGCGATTCAAAAGGGCCTGGACGATGCAGAACGCAAAGGCTTGATAGAGCGCGATTTTGTGCACGTGAAGCCCACCACACGTGGAATGGACTTTTTAAGCGACCTGCAAAGCTTGTTCCTCGCAGAAACCTGAACTCTCTGGGTTAAAATATTAGCTTCAACCAAAGGAAGCGTGGCAGAGCGGTTGAATGCAGCAGTCTTGAAAACTGCCGAGGTTTTACGACCTCCGTGAGTTCGAATCTCACCGCTTCCGCCAAACAAAAGCACTACCATGCCAGCCGCTATTCAACCTCTGCGCGGCGTGCGCGTCGTCAGTCTTGCACTGAATTTGCCCGGCCCAGCCGCCTTGCGGCGTTTGCGCGACATGGGCGCAACTTGCACCAAAATCGAACCACCTGCCCCCAAGACAAGCGCTTTTGGTGACCCCATGGGGCAGTACAACCCGGCAGCCTATGCTGCGCTGCATGCGGGAATCAAGGTCGTATCGGTTGACCTGAAAACAGACAAGGGCCAAAGCCGCCTGCACCAAACACTGGCGCAAGCAGATGTGCTACTCACCTCGTTTCGCCCTTCTGCATTGCACAAGCTGGGCCTGGGCTGGAAAAAACTCCATCGTCTCTATCCGGCCTTGTCAGTCGTGGCTATTGTGGGCGCGCCGGGTCTGCTTGCCGAAGAACCTGGGCATGACTTGACCTATTTGGCACAAGCAGGCTTGGTGACGGGCACCGACTTGCCGGCCAGCCTATTTGCAGACATGGGCGGCTCGCTCATGGCGAGCGAGGCGGTGCTCAAGGCCGTACTGCACCAGCACGCTGCGGGCAAAGGTGTTTTTCAGGAAGTGGCGCTGTCTGCTGCTGCCGATTGGCTCGCCCTGCCGCGCACCTGGGGGCTGACGCAACCTGGCGGCGCGGTGGGTGGTGCACATGCGGGGTATTGCATATACGCCTGCAAGGACGGGCGAGTGGCCATTGCCGCGCTGGAGCCGCATTTTGCAGCAACCTTGTGCACAGCTGCGGGTATTGCCCTGCCAGACGCGCGCGCCATGTTTTTACCTGCAACCCGCCAAGCAATAGCGGCGTATATGGCCAGCCGCACCTGCCAACAGCTTGACCAACTCGCGCTGGAAAAAGATATACCGCTGCATACTTTGCGCTAGCGGGCACAGGTGTTGCGGTCGCATGTTGTCAGTGAGCGCGCAACATACCCTTGGTTTCAATGAACGCAATGATTTGCTCTACACCGCTCAAAGTTTTCAAGTTGGTCATCACATAAGGTTTGGCTTGACGCATGCGTTTGGTGTCTGACTCCATCACTGCCAAATCGGCGCCTACATGCGGGGCTAGGTCGGTTTTATTGATGACAAACAAGTCGCTTTTGGTGATGCCAGGGCCACCTTTGCGGGGGATTTTTTCACCTGCTGCTACGTCAATTACGTAGATGGTGAGGTCACTCAGTTCGGGGCTAAAGGTTGCAGCCAGGTTGTCGCCACCGCTTTCTACAAACACGATGTCGGCGTTGGGAAATTCCACCAGCATGCGGTCTATAGCTTCCAGGTTGATGGAGCAGTCTTCACGAATGGCGGTGTGCGGGCAGCCGCCCGTCTCTACGCCCATAATGCGTTCGGCTTCCAGCGCGCCACTAACGGTCAACAGGCGCTGGTCTTCCTTGGTGTAAATGTCATTGGTGATGGCGACCAGGTCGTACCTGTCTCGCATGGCTTTGCACAGCATTTCCAGCAAGGTGGTTTTACCGGAACCCACTGGCCCACCGATACCCACGCGCAGGGGCGGGAGTTTTTTGCTGCGGTTTTTGATGTGGTGCAATGTGGATGCGTGTGGGCTCATGATCTGAATATCCTGGAGTATTGGGTTTCGTGTTGCGCCGACAAAATAGCCAGCATGGGGCTAAAAGCTTGGCGTTCGCTCTCAGCCAAGCGCATGGCATGGCTCACTGCGGCAGGAATTTCATGATGCAATCGTTGCAAAATGCGTTGCCCAGCGCCTTGGCCTAAAGGTACCGCTTTGATAGCGGCTTGCATCATGTTTTCTGCCCAACCGAAGGCAAAAGCCAGCAAACATTCGCGTACAGGGGCCAAGGTGTCTGCCGCCGCGCTAGAGAAGGCGATGGGGTAGGTGATGTCGTTTACTTGATCCGATACTGCATGGCTGATACTCTTGCGCCAGGCCATGAACGAGCTACCCATCTGCAAAGTTTGCAAACGAAATTCTGCGCTTTCGCGGGTCTGCAAAATCCAGTCGTTCAATTCTCGCAGGCGTGGCATGTCGCCGCGTTGCCAAGCAGGTATGGCTTTGGCCATCACAGCCAAGTCACCTCGCGAAAGACTCAAGTACAGTTGATCCACGAGCCAGTCAGACGCTACAGATTCAGTAGCTACTCGCGTACTTTCCACGCTGGCTTCAAGCCCTTCTGAGTAAGAAAACCCACCTACGGGCAACGCTGGAGATGCGAGCCAGATGAGCTGCAACAACGCCGTTGCAGGCAAAGGTGCATGGCCAAATTTTGAAGTGCTGGCACGTGGCTTGCGTACGATGAACCTACGCGTCATGGTGAGTGGGCATGCCGGTGACCATCGCCATGCTGGTGCGTTGCATGTACGCCTGCATGCGCGCGGCTGTGGTCATGTCCATTGCTGCTGTACGCCCCTGCTTCGGGTTCAAATGCTTCGGTCACGTCTTTCACAATCAAATGCATGGCACGCAACATATCGGCCAGCACATGGTCAGATTCAATTTTTAAATGATCGGGTTTCAATTCAATCTGCACATGTCGGTTACCCAAGTGGTAAGCAGCACGAATCAAATCGTATGGCGTGCCGTGGTCACGGCAATAGGTAATGTGCAATACCCGTTGCGGTGCAGCTACGACCTTTACCAACGAACCATCTTCAGCCACCAGCACATCGCCCCCACGCACTGTTGTGCCACGCGGCAAAAAAACGCCAAGCTGCCGTCCAGCGGAGTCGGTACAGTCAAAACGGCTTTTTTGCCGCACATCCCAGTCCAGCTCTACTATGGTGGCGCGTTTGACTAACACGGGTGCAAGCCCTGCGCCTTGGGACACCAGTTTGGAGGTTTGAATCATGTCGGCAGTTTAGAACAAGAAGTAGCGCTGCGTCATCGGCAAAGTTACCGCAGGCTCACAAGTCAGCAACACTCCGTCAGCGCGCACAGCGTAGCTTTGGGCGTCGATTTCCATCATGGGCAGATAGTGGTTGTGTACCATATGGGTTTTATTGACGCTCCGAATGTTTTTGACGGCGCTTAGGTGTTTTTGCAGACCAAAACGTTCACCTACGCCAGCAGCCATGCCTGCTTGCGACAGGAAGGTGATCGACGATTTATGCAGCGAGCAGCCATAGCTGCCAAACATGGGGCGGTAGTGCACGGGTTGGGGTGTTGGGATACTGGCACTCGGGTCGCCCATGGCGGCCATAGCGATGGTGCCGCCTTTCAAGATAATTGCAGGTTTAACGCCGAAGAACGCGGGCTTCCACACCACCAGGTCTGCCCATTTACCCGCTTCTATGCTGCCCACTTCATGCGATATGCCGTGCGCAATAGCCGGGTTGATCGTCAATTTGGCAATGTAGCGTTTGACGCGAAAGTTGTCGTTACGATCGGTGTCGCCTGGTAGTTTGCCGCGCTGGAGTTTCATCTTGCTGGCGGTCTGCCACGTGCGTATCACCACCTCGCCCACGCGGCCCATGGCTTGGCTGTCGCTACTCATCATGCTGATAGCGCCCAGGTCGTGCAAGATGTCTTCGGCGGCAATCGTTTCTTTGCGAATACGGCTCTCGGCAAACGCCAGGTCTTCGGCAATGCCCGCGTCCAGGTGGTGGCACACCATCAGCATGTCTACATGCTCGTCCAGCGTGTTCACCGTGTAGGGCATGGTGGGGTTGGTGCTGCTTGGCAAAAAGTTTTTTTCGCCGACCACTCGCAAGATGTCTGGCGCATGGCCGCCGCCAGCGCCTTCGGTATGAAAGGCGCAGATGCTGCGTCCTTTGGTTGCTGCAATGGTGTTTTCAACAAAACCCGATTCGTTCAGCGTATCGGAATGTATGGCGACTTGAATGTCGGTCAACTCAGCCACATCCAGGCAGTTGCTGATGGCCGCAGGCGTGGTGCCCCAGTCCTCGTGCAGTTTCAGGCCTATCGCACCTGCGTTCACCTGTTCGTGCAGGGCAGCGGGCAGGGCGGCATTGCCTTTGCCCATAAAACCCAGATTCATCGGGAAAGCATCTGCGGCTTGCAGCATGCGTTCCATATGCCAGGCACCGGGCGTGCAGGTGGTGGCAAAGGTGCCCGTAGCAGGCCCCGTGCCGCCACCAAACATGGTGGTAATGCCGCTAGCCAGTGCCGCTTCAATCTGCTGTGGGCAGATGAAGTGGATGTGTGAGTCGATACCGCCCGCCGTGACGATGTTGCCTTCGCAGCTAATGACTTCTGTGCCGGGGCCAATGATGATGTCGACGCCGCTTTGCGTGTCGGGGTTGCCCGCTTTGCCAACAGCTACAATCCGACCGTTTTTCAAGCCGATATCCGCCTTGACAATACCCCAATGGTCGATGATGAGGGCATTGGTCATTACGGTGTCCACAGCACCACCAGTGCCGTCTTGCAATGCCGCACCTTCATGTCGCGTACGTTGCGACTGAGCCATACCGTCGCGGATAGTCTTTCCGCCGCCAAACTTAACTTCTTCGCCGTGACTGCCAGCGGCCAGTGTGTAGTCCTTTTCCACTTCAATAATCAAGTCCGTGTCTGCCAAGCGAACGCGGTCGCCCACCGTGGGGCCAAAGATTTCGGCGTAAGCACGTCTTCCGATCGTGGCCATCAGAGTTTTCCTTGGACTAAACCGTTAAATCCATAGACGATGCGATCACCCGCAAAGTCCACCAGTTCCACCGTGCGCTGCTGGCCTGGTTCAAAGCGGATAGCCAAGCCGCTGGCGATGTTCAGGCGCATGCCGCGCGCAGCCACACGGTCAAAGTCCAGTGCGCCATTGGTTTCTGCAAAATGGTAGTGCGAACCAACCTGGATGGGGCGATTGCTGGCATTCTTTACCAGCACAATCACGGTGCGTCGTCCCACATTCAATGTGTGCTCGCCATCATCCACCAGTAGCTCACCCGGAATCATTTACCACCCCGGCTCAGCCAGATCGCAAGCGCCACCATGGCGCCCAGAACCACAAAACCCCAGGCATCGGTCGCATGTCCGTGTAACCCGCTCACACCATGCCCTTGGTGAGCAAAAGCGCCATTTGCCAGCGTAGATATTGCGCAAGCAGCTATTAATTTTGTAGTAGACAGGTATTTCATCAAACGCTCCATTTCAGGACAAGCTGGATGTATCAATTTTCAGAATCTATTGGATCGGTTGGTGTACGGTCACCAGTTTGGTGCCATCGGGAAAAGTGGCTTCCACCTGAATATCCGGAATCATTTCGGCAATGCCATCCATGACATCCAAACGGGTCAGCACGTTGCGGCCTTCGCTCATCAGTTGCGCTACGGTTTTTCCGTCACGCGCACCTTCCATCACGTAGGCACTGATGAGTGCAATCGCTTCCGGGTAATTGAGCTTGAGGCCACGCGCCTTGCGCCTCTCGGCTAACAGACTGGCGGTGAAGATCAGCAATTTGTCTTTTTCGCGGGGGGTAAGTTCCATGGTGTTTTTATTGCTTGCCGTTGATGCGCCATTGTGATGCAACTCTCGTGCCTGTGCAAAGTTGTGCATTCAGATTTTTGTGCATTGCTTTGGTGCGAGTACTGCAATCTTATGTAGGCCTCAAGACGTTTATGCACTGATTTGAAGTATCGATGAGGGAATACGCTAGCACGCAAGCTGTGTAACCACCATGAACAAGTTGGCACAGGAGTTGCAGACAACCTGTAGATCAATCCCGATCTTTATCTCAACACACACTATCGGAGCAATTCTAATGAACCGTCGCGGAACACTCAAAACTCTGACCGCCTCTATGGCTGTAGGTCTGGTCATGAGCACTGCTGCTTACGCGCAAGCCGGTGGCACTATCAAAGTAGGCATCTTGCACAGCCTGTCTGGCACTATGGCCATTTCTGAAACCGTACTGAAAGACACCGTGCTGATGGCGATCGATGAGATCAATGCCAAGGGCGGCGTACTGGGTAAAAAGCTCGAACCTGTCATCGTGGACCCAGCGTCTAACTGGCCTTTGTTTGCCGAAAAAACCAAGCAATTGCTCGGTCAAGACAAGGTTTCCGTCATCTTCGGCTGCTGGACTTCTGTGTCGCGCAAGTCGGTGTTGCCAGTGGTGGAAGAAATGAACGGTCTGCTGTTCTACCCAGTGCAATATGAAGGTGAAGAGCTGTCCAAAAACGTGTTTTACACAGGTGCCGCTCCCAACCAGCAAGCCATTCCCGCGGTAGACTATTTGATGAGCAAAGAAGGCGGTGGTGCCAAGCGCTGGGTGCTCTTGGGCACAGACTATGTGTACCCACGCACCACCAACAAAATCTTGCGCGCCTACCTCAAGAGCAAGGGTGTAAAAGACACAGACATCGACGAAAAATACACGCCGTTTGGCCACTCTGACTACCAAACCATTGTGGCTGATGTGAAAAAATTCTCTGCTGGTGGCAAAACGGCAGTGGTGTCTACCATCAACGGCGACTCCAACGTACCTTTCTACAAAGAACTGGGTAACGCAGGTTTGAAAGCCAAGGATGTTCCCGTGGTGGCTTTTAGCGTAGGCGAAGAAGAGCTACGCGGTGTGGACACCAAGCCTTTGGTGGGCCACCTGGCTGCCTGGAACTATTTCCAATCGATCAAGAACCCCACCAACGACGCTTTTATCAAGAAGTGGGCTACATACGCTAAAGACAAGAAAATCGCTGGTCATATGGACAAGGCTTTGACCAATGACCCCATGGAAGCGACCTACATCGGTATCAACATGTGGAAGCAGGCAGTTGAAAAAGCCAAGTCCACCGACACTGATAAAGTGATCGTAGCCATGGCTGGCCAAACCTTCACGGCACCTAGCGGCATTACCAGCAAGATGGACGAGAAGAACCATCACTTGCACAAGAGCGTGTTCATCGGCGAGGTGAAAGCCGATGGCCAGTTCAACGTGGTGTGGAAGACGTCCGGCCCTGTGAAAGCCAAGCCATGGTCACCGTACATCGAAGGTAACGACAAGAAGCCCGACGAGCCTGCCAAGAAGTAACTGGCACAGCGCTAACCCAACCTGGGCGTGGTGCGCTTGTGTGCACCACGCCCTTTTCTTGCCTGCAGACTCTTAGTGATCCAGATGCATATTTCAAAAATACTACTAATTGCTCTGCTTTTAATAGCTGGTCGCGCATATTCCATAACGCCTGATGAGGCAAAAGCTATCGCCATAGGCGAAAGTGATGCCCGTATTGAGGCGCTCAACAAAGCGTTGGTAAATGCGGATGATAAAACCGCGGCCTTCATCCAGGCCCTCGCAGATGATGCGGTAAAGGTGGCGGGCGACAAAATCTTCATCGTCAAAGACGGCAAAGCCACCGACCCTGTCACGGGCGCTGAAGTAAAGCTTCCACTTTATGCGGAAGACGTGATCAGCAACAACCGTATGCGCAGTGAGCTGGAGACGGCACAGGCTGCGTTAAAGTTATTCAATAAAGACGTGGGCGTGCGCAGCGAGGCCATTGCGTCCTTGTTGAAAGATCCTGACGAATCGCGTTTGCCACTTCTGGACAAAGCACTGGCAGCTGAAACCAATTCTGGTTTGAAAGAACAACTTGTACTGGCTCGCGCGGGTTCCATGCTCGGCTCTGCGGACAAAGCCAATCGCCTGGAGGCAGCCAAGGCGTTAGCCAGCAGCAAAAACCCAGCTACACAAATGCTTCTGAACGACCGTCTGAAAAGCGAAACCGAAGCTGACGTGAAAGCGCAGTTACAAGCATCGCTCAGTCAGATTCAATCCACACTGGGTTTGGGCGAAAAGCTCGGTGTGATGTTTACAGGCTTAAGCTTGGGCTCCATTCTGTTATTGGCCGCATTGGGCCTGGCCATCACCTATGGGCTGATGGGTGTAATCAATATGGCGCATGGCGAGTTGATCATGGTCGGTGCATACGCTACCTATGTTGTGCAAAACCTGTTCAAGGTGTACTTGCCAAGTGCGTTTGATTGGTATTTGGTAGCGGCCATTCCTGTGGCTTTTACGGCTGCATCGCTGGTAGGCGCGGCACTTGAGCGTAGCGTGATTCGCTTCTTGTATGGTCGTCCACTGGAAACCTTGCTCGCTACCTGGGGTATTAGCTTAATGCTGATGCAACTGGTGCGCAGTATTTTTGGTGCACAAAACGTGGGTGTAGAAAACCCAGCGTGGATGAGCGGTGGTTATGCCTTGCTGCCAAACCTTACGTTGCCCTATAACCGCTTGGGCATTATCGTATTTGCTGTGCTGGTGCTGGCTGGGGTGGCTGCACTCATAAGCAAAACCCGTCTGGGGCTTTTTGTACGCGGCGTCACGCAAAACCGTGCTATTGCGTCGTGTATGGGGGTGAACACTGCCCGCATCGACACTTATGCCTTTGCTTTGGGTTCGGGCATTGCGGGGTTAGCTGGATGCGCATTGAGCCAAGTGGGCAATGTCGGGCCAGACCTGGGGCAAAACTATATCGTCGATTCATTCATGGTGGTCGTATTGGGCGGAGTAGGCCAATTGGCGGGCACGGTATATGCCGCCCTAGGCTTGGGTGTTTTAAACAAAGTTCTTGAAGGCTGGGCGGGTGCCGTGCTGGCTAAAATCGCCGTCCTCGTCTTCATTATTATATTTATCCAAAAACGCCCACAAGGTATTTTTGCGATGAAGGGCAGGAGTGCGGAAGCATGAAAAATTCAGCGCCCACCACTTCTGCACCTGTTGTGGCATTTAGCTTACCAGCACCTGCACCTCTACTCACTCGCAAGGCATGGATTCTGCTTTTGATAGCACTTTGCGCAGTATCCGTGCTGGCGCCAGTGCTGAATCTGTGGGTTCCGGCGGAAAGCGCGTTCCACATAAGCGACTTCGCCATCAATCTGATAGGCAAGATCATGTGTTACGCCATCTGCGCGCTGGCGATGGATTTGATTTGGGGTTACACCGGTATCTTGTCACTGGGTCACGGTTTATTTTTTGCATTGGGCGGCTACGCCATGGGCATGTATTTAATGCGTCAGATCGGCCTGGAGGGTAACTACAAAAGCCTGCTGCCCGACTTCATGGTCTTCCTCGATTGGAAGACGTTGCCTTGGTCGTGGGTTTTCTCGGACAGTTTCGTCGTACAAATGCTTTTCGTCGTTCTTGCACCCGGTTTGTTGGCACTGGTATTTGGCTTTTTCGCCTTCCGCTCACGCATCAAAGGGGTATATTTCTCTATCATCACCCAGGCGTTGACGTATGCCGCCATGTTGTTGTTCTTTCGCAATGAAACCGGCTTTGGCGGTAACAACGGTTTTACCGACTTCAAACGCATTCTGGACACTGCTATTGCCACGCCCAATACGCGCATGGTGCTGTTTGTGTTGACGGGTTTGACGCTCCTGGGCTTCTATTTATTTGCCCGCTGGCTGGTGCAAAGCAAGTTTGGCCGTGTGTTGCAGGCCATTCGTGATGCAGAAAGCCGCGTCATGTTTTCGGGCTACAACCCGGTCGTTTACAAGCTCACTATCTGGGTTATTTCCGCTGTAATGTGTGGTGTGGCCGGCGCGTTGTATGTGCCGCAAGTAGGCATCATCAACCCGAGCGAAATGTCGCCTGCCAATTCGATTGAAATTGCCATTTGGGCGGCCGTCGGTGGTCGTGCAACTTTAATTGGCCCAATTGTGGGTGCGTTTTTAGTCAACGGTGCCAAGAGCTGGTTTACGGTGGCTTTTCCAGAATATTGGCTGTATTTTTTGGGTGCCATCTTCATAGCTGTTACGCTGTATTTGCCGCAAGGCATTGCAGGTCTGATGCGCAAATTGACCATTAAAAAATCGTCGAGTGAGGAGGGTAGGGTATGACTCCCGATTTGATGGAACAAGGGGCCAGGCGCATCGAAGCGCTGCAGAAAACTGCGACAGGCAAAACAGAATCAGGAGGACGCGATGCAGGCTTCGCGCGCATCGCGCAAGCCACGGGCGAGGTAGACATTACCCACGGCCGTATTTTGTATCTTGAAGACGTAAATGTGAGCTTTGACGGTTTCAAAGCCATCAATAACTTGTCGCTGGATATTGCACCCGGCGAACTACGCTGCATCATTGGCCCCAATGGTGCTGGCAAGACGACGATGATGGACATCATCACTGGCAAAACACGGCCCGACAGCGGCACCGTGTTCTTTGGTTCTACCATTGACCTGCTGCGCTACAACGAATCACAAATTGCGCAAATGGGCATTGGCCGCAAGTTTCAAAAGCCTACCGTATTTGAACACTTGACCGTGTTTGAAAACCTGGAACTCGCGCTGAAAACCGACAAGGGTGTTAAAGCTTCGATCCTGCACAAGCTGGACAGCACGCACAGCGATGTGCTGGCAGAAACACTGCATACCATTCATTTGGCTGGCAGTATGAGGCGCCAGGCAGGTAACTTGAGCCATGGTCAAAAGCAGTGGCTGGAAATTGGAATGCTGCTGATGCAAGACCCAAAATTGCTGCTGCTTGACGAGCCAGTGGCGGGTATGACGGATGAAGAAACTGCACGTACGGCAGAACTTTTCTTGACACTAAAAGGTAAGCATAGTCTGATGGTGGTGGAGCACGACATGAGTTTTATCAAGACTATCAGCGAGATAGTGACGGTGCTTTGCGATGGCAGTGTGTTGGCACAAGGCACGCTGGATCAAGTGCAAAACGACGAGCGCGTGATTGAAGTTTATCTGGGACGTTAAAGGACTAAAAAATGCTGAGTATCCAGAACGTCAACCAGTACTACGGCGGCTCGCATATTTTGCGCGACGTGAGCATGCAGGCACACTTGGGTAAAGTCACCGTGGTGTTAGGCCGTAACGGTGTTGGCAAAACCACGCTGCTCAAAAGCATGATGGGTTTGATCCCGATCAAAACCGGCGGCATGTCTCTGGATGGCCAAGACATTACCCGTGCCACACCTTACCAACGAGCCGGAGCGGGCATAGGTTTTGTGCCGCAGGGTCGCGAAATTTTTGCGAGGCTGACTGTGCAAGAAAACCTGGAAATGGGTTTGGCCACACAAAAAGCAGGTACGCGTGTGCCTGCTGAGTTGTATGAGCTCTTCCCCGTACTCAAGCAAATGTTGAAACGCCGTGGAGGTGATTTGTCTGGCGGGCAGCAACAGCAACTTGCGATTGCACGTGCGTTGGCTGCCAAACCTAAGCTCTTGATTCTGGACGAACCGACCGAGGGTATCCAGCCTAGCATCATCAAAGACATTGGCAGAGTCATTCGCATGTTGGCTGACCGAGGCGATATGGCTATTGTGTTGGTTGAGCAGTATTACGACTTTGCCGAAGCGCTGGCTGACGATTACATTGTGATGGAGCGCGGCGAGGTGTTGGCACGGGGGCTGGGTAAGGATATGAAGGCGAAGGGGGTTCGGCAGCTAGTGGCGATTTGATCGCGCTTACAGATTTGGGTGCGCAATCGAATCACATAGACCAAATACGCGGCGGCTTGTCCGCCATGCTCCAGGCAACTGACCGCAAAGACGCCCAGCAAGCCCGCAAAGTCTTCATCGCAGGCTCAACCACCGGGCTGAGCGTACGCACCACCACCATACGCGGATTAGGCGCGGTAGCACCAGCAGTTGCTGCCAGTTCGCTTTGCCCAATGACGCAGCGCACAGCATCCAGCAAAGCTTCACGCCGCTGGCGTGTGATGGCACTGCCTGATGCAAAAAAAAGCGTGCCCATACAGCGCATGCCCGCCATACCCAGCGGGCTGTCCAGCAGACGCTTGTCAACAGAGTCAATACGTGCACGCTCCAGCCACAAGCCTGGTATTTCCATATGCTGGTTGAACACGCCGCGTTCAAACTGCTCACCTGCATTTGGTAAACCCAGCGCCGTAATATCCCAGCCCATCATCTCTGCGCCCGGTTCCAAGTCAAACACTGCACGGTTTACTGCGTTGCTACCGTTATACGCAATAGCTTCCAGCGGTAGCCATTCCAGCCGCGCACCCGTTGCTACGTGCGCCAGTACTTGCTGTGTGCCGGGTGCAT
This sequence comes from Polaromonas sp., assembly GCA_043774625.1. GTDB lineage: Bacteria > Pseudomonadota > Gammaproteobacteria > Burkholderiales > Burkholderiaceae_C > JAAFIP01. The sequence continues at coordinate 60,608 of JAYVTG010000017.1, forward strand.
CCATGCTTTTATAAAAACGCGTAGCTCCCGGCGTGGTCACCAGGGCGTGGGTGCCAGCAGCCAGACGCAACGAAATATCCAGTACATCGCCCCCCACAATGCCGCTGGGTGGATGCACGATGACGTTATGACAAATGGCATCGCCTTCAGGGTACAAACTTTGCAGCACACGCAACGGGCCGCTGTGCAGAAAGTGCAGGCCCGTGCGCGGCGCGTCTGGCGTGCCGGTGTTGCTGTAAGTCAAGTCAAGCTTTGCGTTCCAGGCCATGCACTTACCTTAAAAACTGCAAGGCAAAAGGCAGGCTCAGCACGCCCAGTGCGGTAGACAGGGTAACCAAACCCGCCGCAAATTTCCCATCAAAGCCCATATTCACCGCAAGCACATAGCTGCTGGATGCCGTGGGTAGTGCGCTGTAGGCCAGCAGTACCGTGGCCTGTGTGCTGTTCAGGTTGAACAAGCGAACGAGCGCCCATGCAAACAGCGGTATGGCCAGGTGGCGAATGCTCAGCATACCCACGCCCGCCACGCGGCGACTGGTGCTGTTAAAAACCCCGCCTAACTGCATGCCTGCGCCGGCGGCCAGCAAACCCAATGCCAGCGATGCCTGGCCGATGCGTACCACGCCTGGTTCTGCCCAGGTGGGGATGGAAAAGCCCAGCACGTTGGCCAGCAACCCGCCTGCGGTGGCAATGATGAGCGGATTGCGCACCAATTGCCTGCCAAAACCTGCCCCAGAGTTGTGCGCCATGGGCCACACCGCTCCGATATTGCACAACGGCACGCACACGCCAATTACCACGGCCATCAGCAGCAAGCCATCTTTGCCCAGTAGGCGTTCAGCGACAGCCAAGGCAATAAAAGAGTTAAAGCGAAACGCAATTTGAGCCGTACTTGCAAAGTCTTCTCTCTTTACCCCTGGCCAGTAAGCCACGCTATAGCTGCTGGCCACGCCCATACCCACCAGGCACACCGCTGCGCCAATCAGGCTGGACGCAGCGCCCAGATCCAGCGGCGCCCGTACCACGGAATGGAACAGTAAGACGGGGAATAAAAAGTAATAGACCAGGCTTTCTACCTGCTGCCACACCGTACGGTTCAGCCCGGTGTAGCGGCAGACCAGGTAGCCGCAAATAATCAGCGAAAAATCTGGAAATAGAAGCTGAGCGTAGTTCATGGGCAAGTTGGCGGCTGCACTGCGCAGCACAACAGAGGGTTTATGATTATGTGTTTACCGTATGCTTATTGTGCTGCAAACGCGTTAGGATTTGGCTACGGTTTAAATTCTTACGGAGTATTTTTATGCCATTCAATTCTGGTTTCGAAAAACATAACGCTATAAAATTAATAGCTGCTTGCGCACTATCTACGCTGGTAACTGGCAGTTTATATGCTCAAAACTATCCTAACAAGCCTATTCAACTCGTTGTGCCCTTTGCACCGGGTGGTACTACCGACATTGTGGCGCGGGTGATTGCCGAGCCTTTGGGCAAGGCGCTGGGCCAGCAAGTCGTTGTCGTCAACAAGGCGGGCGGCGGTGGCGTGGTGGGCGCTAACGAAACCTCCAAATCTGCGCCCGATGGCTATAGCCTGGGCATGGCCACCGTGTCTACCACGGCGGCCAACCCGGCCATCAACCCCAAGATGCCCTACAACGCAGCGACGGACTTTTCGCCCATCGTCAACATTGCAGCCACACCTAACGTGATCGCCGTGCACCCGAGCTTTCCGGCCAAAGACTACAAAAGCTTTATGGCCGAGCTGAAGAAAAACCCCGGCAAATACAGCTATTCCACATCGGGCACCGGCGGCATTGGCCACTTGCAGACCGAGCTGTTCAAGGGCCTGGCGGGCGTGTTTATCACCCACATTCCCTACCGAGGCGCTGGCCCTGCGCTGAATGACACCGTAGCAGGTCAGGTGAACATGACTTTTGACAATATGCCTTCCGCGCTGCCGTTTATCAACACAGGTCGCCTGGTGCCCATCGTGGTGGCAGCGCCGCAGCGCCTTGCGCAGTTGCCCAATGTGCCCACGTTTAAAGAAGTGGGCCTGGAGCCTGTGAACCGCATGGCCTACTACGGCATTTATGGCCCCAAGGGTTTGCCCAAAGAGGTGGTGGACAAAGTGAATGCGGGTGTACGTAAGGCGCTGGAAGACCCTGCCGTGCGCAAACGCATTGAAGACACGGGCTCGATCATCATCGGCAACTCGCCCGAGCAGTTTGCCGAGCAAATGGCTGCCGAACTGGCGGTGTACAAAAAAGTGGTGACAGAACAAAAGCTGAGGCTGGATTGATTTTTTTCTGCGTTCCAGCAAGCCGCGTGACGAGAGTTACGCGGCTTTTTTGTTATCGTTGGCGCATGACTGCTTCCAATCACGGCTCGGACTCGATAGACACCTTTATCGACGCCATTTGGCTGGAAGAGGGCTTGTCAAAAAACACGCTGGCTGCGTACCGGCGCGACTTGACGATGTATGCCCAGTGGCTGCAAACCGAGCAGGGCAGGGCTATCGACAGCAGCACCGAACCCGACCTACAAGCCTACTTTGCAGCCCGCATAGCCCAGGGCGTTGCTACGGCCAAAGAAGGCGCGGCGGCCAAAGGCAAAAAAGACCTAGGTAAAGCCACATCATCCAACCGCCGCCTCACTGTCCTCAAACGCTACTTTCGCTGGGCACTGCGCGAGCGGTACATCGACGCAGACCCCACGCTCAAGCTGCTGGCCGCCAAACAAGCCCTGCGCGTACCCAAAACCCTGACCGAGGCGCAGGTAGAGGCCTTGCTGAAAGCACCAGACGATGCAACTGCCCTGGGCCTGCGCGACCGCACCATGCTGGAGCTTATCTACGCCAGCGGCCTTCGCGTGAGCGAGCTGGTAGGCCTGAAGGTGCTTAACGTCAGCATGGGCGAACACGTGCTGCGCACTTTTGGCAAAGGCAGCAAAGAGCGCCTGGTGCCCTTTGGTGAACACGCCAGCTACTGGCTGCAACGCTATTTGAGCGAAGCGCGCCCGCAGATACTTAAAAACCAGCAAACCGATGATCTCTTTGTCACTACGCGTGGCCAAGGCATGAGCCGCGTGGCCTTTTGGATGATCGTCAAAAAACATGCGTTGGGGGCGGGCATCACCGCCCCTTTGTCCCCCCACACGCTGCGCCATGCTTTTGCTACCCATTTGCTGAACCATGGTGCAGATTTGCGTGCGGTGCAAATGCTGCTGGGGCATGCGGATATTTCGACTACAACGATCTATACGCATGTGGCGCGAGAGCGTTTGAAGCAATTGCATGCGGTGCATCATCCGCGGGGGTAATGACAGCGCTGGGTTTGCGTCTTTCTTTGGGGAACGCGCCAAGCTGGTGGGCGAGCGCCGCGCTCGGGGTATGCGCTGCAAAAAGTTTTTACAAAACACGCGCGAACTGCGTTTTGTAATATTCGATCTTCAACAACGCGCGCCTTCCTAAAAATTTTTCAACGCATACCCGCTCACCCGTCGCCTGCATGGGTGGATGGTTTGCTTTTGAATACCCAATACCGCAAAGCCGCGGGCTGGGTTATGTAGCTTTGCTGCCGGGTTGGCTGGTGGCGGGTGGCGGGTGGTGGGTGGTGGGTGGTGGGTGGTGGGTGGTGGGTGGTGGGTGGCTGTGCAGTCTTGCATACACTCTGCGTGCACGATATGCTCACTATGCATTTCATAGCTGCTCGCGCATATTTCACAATGACTATTGGCATTTTTCAGCACTAAAAACTGCCTAAGCAGCTCTGGTACGGTATCTACGCTTCATTGCGGATTTGTGTTCTCGGCATTCTGCTCTCTGCTCTCGGTTGTAGTGGTCTAATAAAAAACAGACAGCCCGATAGGTTGTTAAAACCGAAATGGCACAAACCGTGAGCAAATCGAAATCAAGATGAGTATTCGATACAGACTTCAAGCTGCAAGTCGTTCAAATGGTCAAAGCCCAAGGCTTAATCATCGCCCAAGTCTGCAAAGATATGAAACTGGGTGAAACTGCGGTCAGGGGCTTGCAGGCCAGTTTGAGGCAGAGCAATTGGGCCAAAGCGGCATCGGTAAACCACTGGCAGTTGTAATTCCACCAAAAAAATCTTTCTACCAGTCCGAAATTACTTGATCTTCAAAAAAAATTAAGAGGCAACATAACTGAATGATCTAGCGATACCAGCTTTCCCTTTGTATTGCATTGTCCAGTCTTGAGAATTAGTCTGATACACGACTAGCTTATCGTCCCCCCTATCTCTATCTTCAGCTTTTTCTGCATAGTCGCGGGCCGGGAAAAAATAGAAATTCTCAACTTCCGCTTCTTCGCTTCCAAAGGCGATTACTGCATTCGCCTTTACAAATTTATCTACATCTGCCCGCTTTAGACCGAATCCGGTGCGTTTGCTTTTGTACTTTACTTGCACAGGTAAGAATCTGACACCATCTTGGCTAGTGACAAGCAGATCGAACCCATTGTCAACAAGTGGAAAGTAAACATGCAGGTTCTCAGCTACTAATACAGTTGCTACATACAACTCTTTAGCTTTACCTATCAAAAGTGTTTTACTCATGAAGTTTCAGTTATGAAAAATTAATAATTCCACTCATGGGAGCATTTGATTTAAGCCATTTTCCCCAAGGAGAATGGTTAGTGCAATGGGATGATTGCTTTAGAACTTTAACGTAGCATGTAGGGCAATGGGTTTGCTCACATTCATCACACGCTCTCCAGCCGCTGGTACCTATTTTTGAAGGGGTTGTTTTGCAGTTTGCACAGATCAAAACACTCATTTTTCTTGAAAAAGTCATTTTTGCCTTTCAATTAACAGTTAACAGAAAATTAGTGTACCGCAAGTTGGTTTTAATAAGCGTGAAAAATAAATCTTAAGAAATAACATATCGAATTGCGGTATTCAACAAAAAACAACGGCTAAATGTTTTAAGAAGCTGATCAGAAATTTATAACAATGAAGTGGCTCGGTTGAGCTGAGCAGTACTTTCTGAGAGATAAGTAATAAGGGTCAGATCAACCGAGCCACTTCACGCTAGGCATCTAAACTCGGTATTTGGTGTTCAAAGGCACGCCAACCATTCTTGCAAGCTTTGGGGGAGCGGGTATGTGATGAAAAATTTTTGGGAAGGCGCGCGTTGTTCAAGGTCGAGCGCTACAAAACACAGTTCGCGCGTGTTTTCCAAAAACTTTTTGCAGCGCCTACCCCGAGTCCAAAGCCCGCCAACCAAGCTGACCAGTCCTCAGCTCTACCAAGCTCGCAAATTCTCTAACCTACCAAGCTTGCACGTAACAGCAACAGCAAGCTACTTATTTTTCGAAGCCCTCGGCTTTACCTTCTTGCGAGCCGCAGCTTTACCCGAAACCACCCCCACATAAGGCTCAATTGCCAGCTTCTGAAACACGCTGTGTGCATAGCAGGCAATGCCAAACTCGCTGGCTCCAGAAGCGTTTACACTGCCTGCAAAGTGCAGGCCCAGCATGGTAGTGCCGATCTTGCCGCTCTTGAGGTCTACGCCCAGCCATGCCGAGCCCGAGTCACCGCCTTTGGATATTTCGTTGCCAGGGGCCGGGTAGTCGGGGGTTGGTTCTATTTCAAATCCGCCAATCGTGCGTTCGCCCAGGCCGTCGTAGTTGAGTTTGAAAAGCCCTTCGATGCGCGACACCTGGCCATAGGTAACGCCCGTGGTGCGGCCGCTTTTAACGATCACATCACCCAGTGCGGGTTTGCCTATGGAGTCGATGGTCACGCCCAGTTCCAGCAGGTCGAGCGCCACTTTGCGGCCCTCAATGGTTGACACGGCGCAGTCGCCCGCCAGCCCCAGGTGGCTGCGCAGCAACTGGCCTACCTTGTTGCGCGCAATGTTGTTGTCGTCAAACGGGCCAGGCTGCACAATGTCGTCGCCCACACGGCCCGTGCCACCGTGCAGCACATGCCAGTTGCTCAAAATCAGCGGCGCGCCACTGGCGCTGTCTTTCACAATCGCGCCCAGTGTGCCTGCTGTGACGGCAACGTTCGCCACGCTAATGCCACCGCAAATCGGGTCTTGCCGCGTTTTGCGCGCAGACTTGGCTTGCAACTGCACGCGCACATAGGTGGCGGCGTACTGGCGCTCGATGACGTCGGTCACAATCTGCTCGCCTTCAAATTCCATAGCGCTTGGAATAGCCGCAATAGACTCTTTGCGCAAATCTTGCAGCGTGAGTTTGCGCGTGACGGTAAATTGCAGGGCAATTTCTTTCTTGCTTTGCCCGGCGCGTTGCTTGTGGCCAATGCCCACACTCGTCACATTGGGCATGGCCATGAGCGTACCGCCATTCGTGCGAATATAGCGTTTGATACGTTCAATGCATGCGCTGTCGTCTTCAGGTTTTGGTGTTGCCATGGTGCTGCTCCTTGTTTGCGTTCAGTGCAAAGCATCAGCATAGAACGATGCTGGAAACCTGGTAGCACCCATGGGCATCATTTTGGGTAAAGAACTGCGTGAAGTGTTACAGCGCGCAAGGTTTTGTGCAGTCTTGCAAGGTTATTTACACCATAAAAACAGCCAGTTGCCAGCGTGGAATATGCGCGAGCAGCTATTAAAAATATAGCGTCAACTTAATTGCAAAGCCAGCATCTCATCGCGGGTAAATCCAGCCTTGCGTCGCGCAGCTTCGTTAAACGGGGGGCGTAGACGCGGCGCTTCGTATTGCACGATCAAGTGTTTGAAATGCGCAATAGGGTCTAATCCATCACGTTCGCACAGCCAGCGGTACCAGTGGTTGCCAATAGCGACATGGCCCACTTCGTCATGCAAGATGATGTCTAGAATATCCACAACCTTGAGCGCATCGGGCGAACCGACCTTGCGCAGCTTGGCCTGCATGGGCGGCGTAGCGTCCAGCCCGCGTGCCTCCAGCGTGCGTGGCACCAGGGCCATGCGGGCGGTAATGTCGCCCTTGGTTTTATCGGTCATGTCCCACAAGCCGGTGTGCGCGACAAAGTCGCCATACTGGTAGCCGATGCTTTGCAGTTGGTTTGACAGCAGGCTGAAGTGGTACGCCTCTTCGTTGGCCACGCGCACCCAGTCCAGGTAATACTGCTGCGGCATATTGGAGAAGCGCCACACGGCGTCCAGCGCCAGATTGATGGCGTTAAATTCGATATGGCAAACCGAATGCACCAGCGCCGCCAGGCCCTGCGTGGTGTAAGGCGAGCGTTTGGGCACGTCCAGATGGCGGCGCAGCTCGGGTTTGGCAGGGCAGCCGGGCAGGTTGGCGGGTTCTTGCAAAACACCGTTTGCTATAAAAAGAGTAGCTGCCTGCGAATATAGGGCGCTGGCCAACGCCACTTTTTGCTGTGGATTGGGCTCGCAAAGGGCTTGCAGGGCTAACTGGCGTAATGGCATGGGGGTATTGTAAGAATTTTAAGACGCAGTCAGCAATGTGACCAAGTTATCATCAAGGGGTAACGTAACTGGAGATTGCCTGTGCACAAGCTTGAAATTCTGGAGATTGAAGATGGTTTGGCGATCGCTTTCCCGCCTGATTTGATCGAAAAATACCAACTGTCTGATGGGAAAGAAGTGACTTTGGTCGAAGACGCGACTGGATTGCGTCTGGTATTCGCAACAACCCAGTCAACAGCCCAACCAACAACTTGAATCAACAAAATGGCAATCTACGAACTTGATGGAAAACAACCCACCATCGGCGCGGGTGCATGGGTGGCCGACACCGCCGATGTGATCGGCACGGTAGAACTGGCCGACAACGCCAGCATATGGTTTGGCGCCGTGGTGCGTGGCGACACGGAGCCGATTCGGATTGGCAAAAACAGCAATATTCAAGACTGCAGCGTGTTGCATACCGACATTGCTTGCCCCTTGACCATTGGCGAGAACGTGACGGTAGGCCACCAGGTCATGCTGCATGGCTGCACGATTGGTGACAATTCGTTGATTGGTATTCAGGCGGTCGTCTTGAACAATGCCAAAATTGGTAAAAACTCCATCGTAGGTGCGGGTAGTGTGGTGACGGAGGGCAAAGAGTTTCCCGACAATTCGCTCATCGTTGGCTCGCCTGCCAAGTTGGTGCGCATGCTGGACGATGCCACCACCGCCAAATTGCTCCAAAGCGCGAAGCATTACGTGCAGAATGCACACCGTTATGCCAAGGGTTTGAAAAAGATTGGCTGAATGCGCTGATTACCGTTAACCATGTCTGAACTCCATAAATTTCTCTTTGACGGTTTGCCCGTGCGCGGCATGATCGTGCGCTTGACCGATGCATGGCAAGAAGTGCTCAAGCGCCGCGCCGCCAACAGCCATACGGGTGCCTACCCAGACTGCGTGCAGCAGTTGCTGGGCGAAATGCTGGCCGCTGGCGCGCTCATGCAAAGCAATATCAAATTCAACAGTGCACTGGTGCTGCAGATCATGGGTGACGGCCCCGTGAAAGTGGCGGTGGTCGAGGTGCAGTCAGACCTGTCGCTGCGCGCCACGGCCACAGTGCAGGGCGATCTGGCGGCAGACGCCACGCTTAGCCACATGGTGAACGTGATGAACCTGGGCCGCTGCGCGATTACGCTGGACCCCCAAGACAAGTTCCCTGGCCAGCAGTCTTACCAGGGCGTGGTGCCCTTGCATGGGGACCATAACGAAAAACTCGAATCACTTGGCAGCGTGCTGGAGCACTACATGCTGCAGTCCGAGCAGTTGGACACCACCCTGGTACTGGCAGCGGACAACACCGTGGCAGCGGGCTTGCTGATTCAACGCTTGCCGGTGCAGGGTGATAAAAATCTGCAGGCCAGCAGGCAGGCCAACGAAGACGAAATTGGCAACAACGAGGCCTACAACCGCATTGCTACCTTTGCTGCCAGTTTAAAGCGTGAAGAGCTTTTGGGCTTGGATGTAGACACCATCTTGCACCGTTTGTTTTGGGAAGAAAAGGTGCTGCGTTTTGAACCGCTCACCCCCCAATTTGCCTGCACCTGCAGCAAAGACCGTGTGGCCAGCATGTTGCGCAACCTGGGCGTGCAAGAGGTCGAGTCGATACTGACCGAACGTGAGCTGGTTGAAGTGGGCTGCGACTTTTGCGGTGCGCAGTACCGGTTTGACGCGGTTGACGCTGCTGCCATTTTTACCGAGCCACTCGACCACCCGCCTGGACCGCGCACGGTTCAATAATTTACGTTTTTTTGCAACGACGAGAACAGCTTGTGTTCACAGTCTGGGTCAGAGCACTTGTCGCATGCCCACACCCAGTTTTTAGAGGGTTTTTGGTCTGTAGCCAGCGTCGATACTGCGCGAGCAGCTACTGAATCAATAGCGCTTTGTGTGCTGGACTGGATTGCAAGCAGCGCGTTTTCAAGCCTTAAATTGCCTTGCCCGTACACAACGCAGTACGCAATCTGGTGTGTACCAAGCACCTTTCGCAGCAGTCCATCCAGGTCGTCGCGTACCTGCGGCCCATCTCGCTGGTAGCCGTCTGCTTGCCAGGCTACGTCCAGGCCAGTGACCAAAGTGACGTCAAAGCTGCGCTGATAGTCCAGCGCAGTGGGGTACAACGTCAAGTCGTCAAAAAAATATTCGCTGTAGATCGCAATACTCAGCGGCGTGCTGTCAGCAACCACATCCTTTGCGGCGGATTGGGCCATGTCGATGCGCTTGCGCTGCTCTTGGGCAATGTGCCATTGCTCATGCGCCTGCGGTACGCGCTGGTGTGCGTCGCACCATTCACGCAGGTATTCATCAACGGCAACAGCGCGACCACGCTGCGTTTGCAGGTGTGCAGCCAAGGCATGCGCCAATGTGGTTTTGCCGGTGCTTTCTGCGCCTAGTAGGGCGATTTTCACTGCACGCCTTGCTTTAGCTTACTTGGTGTATTGCACGTAAATTTCATTGGGTTTGACCATGCCCAATTCAAAACGTGCTTTTTCTTCGACCATTTCCAGGCCCTCTTTCAGGTCGCGCAATTCTGCACCCAGTTGCTCGTTGACCAATTGGGCCTGTGCATTTTTAAGCTTGAGCGTGTCCAGTCGGGTTTGCATCTGCCCTACATGGCTCAAGCTGCCCCTGCCAAACCACAGTTGCTGGTGCAAGAGAGCCAGCAGGGCGATCAAGATAGCGGGGATGGTGCGTTTGGCCATAAGTAGAAATTATGAGAGCTGCTAGCAATTTAGCAGCGGCTCACGCAGATTCTACCTTGGCTGCAGCTTGCCTGCCCAGAGGTAAATTTAACGAATGCTGTAAAACGCAGCGCGGCCAGGGTAGGTGGCTACTTCGCCTAGGTCTTCTTCAATGCGCAACAACTGGTTGTATTTGGCCATGCGATCGCTGCGGCTTAAAGAGCCGGTCTTGATCTGGCCTGCGTTGGTACCTACAGCGATGTCGGCAATCGTACTGTCTTCCGTCTCACCACTGCGATGGCTGATGACGGCTGTGTAGCCCGCGCGTTTGGCCATTTCGATGGCCGCAAAAGTCTCGGTCAAAGTGCCGATCTGATTGATTTTGATGAGGATGGAGTTGGCAATTTTCTTGTCAATGCCTTCTTTCAAAATCTTGGTGTTGGTGACAAACAGGTCGTCACCCACGATTTGTACTTTGCTATTGAGTTTGTCGGTCAAAATCTTCCAGCCGTCCCAGTCGCCCTCGGCCATGCCGTCTTCAATGCTGATGATGGGGTACTTGTCTACCCACGCAGCCAGCATATTCGTCCACTCAAGGCTGGTCAGTTGCAGGCCTTCGGCTTCCAGATGGTATTTGCCATCTTTGTAAAACTCAGAGGCAGCGCAGTCCAGGCCAATGGCAATTTGTGTGCCTGCCGTGTAACCCGCATTGCTGATCGCGTCCAAAATCATCTGAATGGCTGCTTCATGGTTGGGCACGCTGGGTGCAAAGCCACCTTCGTCACCCACGGCAATGCTCATGCCTTTGTCGTGGATGATTTTCTTTAGGGCATGGAAGACTTCTGCACCCCAGCGCACGGCTTCGCGAAAACTCGGCGCGCCCACAGGAATGATCATCAGCTCTTGCAAGTCCAGGTTGTTGTTGGCATGCGCACCGCCGTTGATGACGTTCATCATCGGCACAGGCATGGTGGTGGCCGCCATGCCGCCAAAGTAGCGGTATAGGGGCAGGCCCGCTTCTTCCGCAGCCGCGCGGGCTACGGCCATCGACACGGCCAGCATGGCGTTTGCGCCCAGGCGTGACTTGTTCTCTGTGCCGTCCAGATCGATCAGAGTCTTGTCCAAAAAGGCTTGCTCAGACGCGTCCAGGCCCAGCACGGCTTCAGAAATTTCGGTGTTGATATAGTCCACGGCCTTGAGCACGCCCTTGCCTAGGTAACGGCTTTTATCACCATCGCGCAGCTCAATGGCTTCGCGGCTGCCAGTCGATGCGCCAGAAGGCACAGCGGCGCGGCCCATCACACCAGACTCCAGCAACACATCGCATTCCACTGTGGGGTTGCCACGGCTATCCAGAATTTCACGGCCTACGATATCGACGATTGCACTCATTGGTTTTCCCCAAAATTAAGTTGAAATAGATATTTAAATGCCATTAGTTAAACGCCTTCTACGGCGATCATGTTCATGACGGCAGCGCCCTGGCGTGCATTGCGGGCGGCAGTGTATTCCACCGAAGCATTGTATTTTTGGGCAGCATCCAGGCTTGGGAATTTCAGCACTACGACGCGCGTAGGTGCCCAATCGCCTTCCAGCACTTCTACCTTGCCACCGCGCACGCACACCTGTGCGCCATAGGTCTGCATAGCGATGGTCGATAGTTTTTTGTATTCTTCGTATTGCTGCGGGTTGGTAACCGTGATGTGGGCGATGATGTAAGCAGATGGCATGGTGATTTTCAAGCGTTAAAGTTGTTCTCTAAATAGCCATGCTTTTTAGTCACAGCGTCCAGCGCGACCAAGCTTTCCAGCAAGGCTTGCATGTGTTGGAGTGGCACGGCGTTGGGGCCGTCCGACCAGGCCTGTGCGGGGTTGGGGTGGGTTTCCATAAACAAACCTGCCACACCGACCGCCACGCCAGCGCGGGCCAGCACGGGCACCATATCGCGAGCGCCGCCGCTGGACGTGCCATTGCCGCCCGGTTTTTGCACAGAATGTGTTACGTCAAAAACCACGGGTGCGCCCGTGTCACGCATCACGGCCAGGCTAGTCATGTCGGCTACCAAGTTGTTGTAGCCAAAACTCACGCCGCGCTCGCAGGCTAAAAAGTTGTCGGTTTGCATGCCCACTTCGCTGGCTGCTGCGCGCGCCTTGTCGATCACGTTCTTCATGTCCCAAGGCGCCAGAAACTGCCCCTTTTTGATATTGACCGGTTTGCCCGACTGCGCCACAGCGCGGATAAAGTCCGTCTGGCGGCACAAGAAGGCGGGAGTTTGCAACACGTCAACCACGCTGGCTACGTCTTTCACATGCGAAATTTCATGCACATCGGTCAGCACGGGCAGGTTCAATTGCCTGCGTACTTCAGCCAGAATTTTTAAACCGGCATCCATGCCCACACCGCGCTTGGTATTGCCCGATGAGCGGTTGGCTTTGTCAAAAGAGCCTTTGTAGATCAGCGGTATGCCCAGCTTGGTGGTGATCTCTTTAAGTTGCCCGGCAACATCCAGAGACATTTCCAACCCCTCAATGGAACAGGTGCCCGCAATCAAAAAAAACGGTTTGTTCAACCCAATGTCAAAACCACAGAGCTTCATGCGACCGCCTTGAGAGTAGTTGCATCGGTGCTGATGGACTTGAGCGTTTTGCCTGTGGCTTTATAGTCCAGCGCTGCCTTGATATAGGCGTTGAACAATACGTGACCGTCCCAGGGTGTGCTTTTGAATTCTGGGTGAAACTGCACGCCGATGAACCAGGGGTGCACTTCTTTTGGCAACTCGACAATCTCGGTCAATTGCTCACGTTGCGTTAGCGCAGAAATAACCAGACCTGCCTTGCGCAGCGAATCCAAATAATTCACGTTCGCCTCGTAACGGTGGCGGTGGCGCTCGGTCACCACGTCGCCATAAATGCTATGCGCCAATGAATCTTTTGCGACGTCTGACGACTGCGCACCCAGGCGCATGGTGCCGCCCATATTGGACTTTTCGTCGCGTGTTTTGATGCTGCCGTCAGCGTCTTTCCATTCGGTAATCAGGGCGATAACCGGGTGCGGTGTGTCGGGTGCAAATTCGGTACTGTTGGCGTCTTTCAAGCCGGCCATGTTGCGGGCGTACTCGATGGTGGCCACTTGCATTCCCAGGCAAATGCCCAGGTAAGGTATTTTGTTTTCACGTGCAAAGCGGGCGGTCTGGATTTTACCTTCCACACCGCGCGCGCCAAAACCACCGGGCACCAAAATCGCGTCGTATTTGGCCAACTGCGCCGCGCTGGCCGCGTCAATGGTTTCACTATCCAAATACTCAATGTTGACCTTGGTATGGTTCTTTAAGCCAGCGTGCTTCAAAGCTTCGTTCAGCGATTTGTAGCTGTCGCTCAAATCGACATACTTGCCTACCATGGCAATACTCACCTCGTGCTGCGGGTTTTCTACCTCGTGTACTAGAGAATCCCATCGCTTCAAGTTCGCAGGCGGAGTAGACAGGCGCAGCTTGTCGCAAATCAAACCGTCCAGGCCTTGCTCGTGCAGCATGCGGGGTACTTTGTAGATGGTGTCCACGTCCCACATGCTGATCACGCCCCAGGGCTGCACATTGGTGAACAGCGAAATTTTTTCGGCTTCTTCTGCCGGAATGGCGCGGTCAGCACGGCACAGCAGGGCGTCTGGCTGAATACCAATTTCGCGCATTTTTTGCACGGTGTGCTGTGTGGGTTTGGTTTTGAGTTCACCCGCTGCTTTGATGAAAGGCACATAGGTCAAATGCACAAAAGCCGTGTTGCCCACGCCCGAACGCAGGCTCATCTGGCGTGCAGCTTCCATGAATGGCAGCGATTCGATGTCGCCCACCGTGCCACCAATTTCCACAATCGCCACATCGACACCTTCGGCGCCGCGCTTGATAAACTCTTGAATCTCGTTGGTAATGTGCGGAATCACCTGCACGGTTTTACCCAAATAGTCACCGCGCCGCTCTTTTTCCAGCACGGACATGTAAATTTGCCCAGCGGTAAAGTTGTTGGCGCGCTTCATGCGGGTGTTGATAAAGCGTTCGTAATGGCCCAGGTCCAGATCGGTCTCGGCACCATCGTCGGTGACAAACACTTCGCCGTGCTGAAAAGGCGACATTGTGCCTGGATCCACGTTGATGTACGGGTCCAGTTTGATAAGGGTGACTTTAAGGCCGCGCGATTCGAGAATGGCGGCAAGCGAGGCGGAAGCGATTCCCTTACCCAGGGAACTCACAACACCGCCAGTGACAAAGACGAATTTGGTCATACGCGTACAAGAGTTTTTAGCTCTTGGTCGGTGGAAATTGTGATTATAAAGGCAGGAAAAGTCTTGGCTCGCTTGTCGATGATGGAAATTAATGCGTATCTTTGTTTGTGGATCTGTACTGTTTGTAGGGCGCAGACCAACGGCGCGCTTGTGTACGCTGGGTGAGCGTATGCTATTGCCCCTCATGTAGGAGTACCTAAAATCGGGTCAACAGCATACGCTCACCCTGCTGCGATGGTGGTGGGCGTTCCCGTAGTCACAGCCTCAGGGGTTGCGGGTATTCGGTATTCAAACATTGCGAACTGCCATGTTTGCGGCTGGCAGAGGCTTTCACGACTCCCGCGATTTATGCGTATGCCGCATCATGAGCGGGATCGTGAAAACCTCTGCCAGCCAGTGACCAACACAAGAGTAAAAACCGCAAACACCAAGCTCAACCCGTACAAAAACAAGAAAAGCAAGGCGCTAACCAATCCTGCTACATTCTGGCCTATGAATGATTTAGCAGGTAAACATATCGTTTTGGGCCTTACGGGCGGCATTGCGGCTTATAAGGGGGCCGAGTTGTGCCGCGCCTTGATTAAAGAGGGCGCGACCGTGCAGGTGGTGATGACCGAGGGCGCGGAGCAGTTTATGACGGCGGTGACCATGCAGGCGCTTAGTGGGCGCACGGTGTACACCAGCCAATGGGATGCACGCGAGGCGAACAATATGCCGCATATCAACCTGTCGCGCGAGGCGGATGCGATTGTGATTGCACCGGCCTCGGCAGACTTTATGGCCAAGCTGTTGCACGGGCGGGCGGATGATTTGCTGAGTTTGATGTGCCTGGCAAGGCCTCGGGCCAATAGCGAAATAACGGGTAAGGGTGGCGGTGCCAAAGAAGTCCCCTTGCTGATTGCGCCCGCCATGAACCGCGAAATGTGGTCGCACCCCGCAACGCAGCGCAATATGCAGCAACTGGCTGCTGATGGTGCCCACTTTCTGGGCGTGGGCAGCGGCTTTCAAGCCTGTGGCGAGACGGGCGATGGTCGCATGCTGGAACCTGCCGAGTTGCTGCAAGATGTCATTGCATTTTTTCAACCCAAAGTGTTGGTTGGGCAGCATGTATTGGTCACCGCGGGCCCCACGTTTGAGGCCATTGACCCGGTGCGCGGCATTACCAATTTGTCCAGCGGAAAAATGGGTTTTGCCATTGCGCGCGCAGCGCATGAAGCCGGTGCGCAGGTCACTTTAGTGGCTGGGCCGGTCAGTTTACCCACGCCGCGCGGTGTGACGCGTGTAGACGTGAAATCTGCACAAAATATGCTCCATGCCAGCGTAGAATATGCGCGAGCAGCTACTGTATTTATAGCAACCGCTGCGGTGGCAGACTGGCGGCCTGCCAACACGGCAGATCAAAAAATAAAGAAAGACGGCAGCGGCAAAACACCTGTGATGGAGTTTGTAGAGAACGCCGACATTTTGGCAACCATTGCCAAAAGCGAACGCGCTGCGCAAGGCCAGCTGTATTGCGTGGGCTTTGCGGCTGAGAGCGAAAACCTGCTGGCCAATGCCACTGCCAAGCGCGTGCGTAAAGGCGTGCCTTTGCTGGTGGGTAATATGGGCCCGGCGACTTTTGGGCAAGACGACAATGCGCTGCTGCTCGTTGATGCCGAGGGCAGCCGCGAGTTGCCGCATGCTTCCAAGCTGATGTTGGCCAGGCAGCTGATAGCGGAGATTAGTTTGCGCATCAACGCATGATGTGCATTGCATGCGTTGAGCCGGTTTTTCATGAGCGGTGCTGAAATTTATCCTTGCAAATAGTGGAATTAAACTCCATAATTGCAAGGATAATGACTGCTCCCATCCATCGCACCCTGTTAGCACAACTTACCGACGAGCTACAGCACTCGCCTGCCGTAGCATTGTTAGGGCCGCGCCAAGTCGGCAAAACCACCCTGGCCCTAGAGGCCGCCAAAACCATTCCCAGCATTTACCTCGACCTTGAGTCTGAGCGCGACCTGGGCAAACTGGCGCAACCCGAGCTTTACCTTGCGGGCCACCTGGACAAGCTGGTTATTCTAGATGAAGTCCATCGCCTGCCCGGCCTGTTTGCGTTGCTGCGCGGGCTGATTGACCAGGCAAGGCGCGATGGCAAGCGTGCAGGCCAATATCTGCTGTTGGGTTCTGCTTCGCTTGACCTGCTGCAACAATCTGGCGAAACGCTGGCTGGCCGCATCGCCTACCTGGAGCTGGGAACATTGAACATACTGGAGGCGGGGGCTAAACAAGCCGATGCACTCTGGCTGCGTGGTGGTTTTCCAGAAAGTATGACTGCGCCCAGTGACGCGCGTAGCCTGCGCTGGCGGCAAAACTTTGTTCGTGCCTACTTGGAGCGCGACATACCCCAGTTCGGCCCGCGCATCCCGGCTGAAACTTTGCGCCGCTTGTGGTCCATGCTGGCACACCATCAGGGCGGCCTGCTCAATGTGGCGCAACTGGCCCGTAATATCGGGGTGGATGTTAAAACAGCGCGCGGCTACATCGACCTGCTGTGCGCCTTGCTGCTGGTGCGTCGCTTGATGCCCTGGCATGCCAACTTGGGCAAACGACTTGTCAAGTCCCCCAAGGTGTATGTGCGCGACAGCGGCCTGGTACATGCCCTGCTAGATATTGAGACCCGCGAAGTATTGCTGGGTCACCCCGTGGTGGGGGCGAGTTGGGAAGGCTTTGTGATTGAAAACCTGCTGAGCTGCGCGCCCACCAGCGTGCAGAGCTTTTTTTACCGCAGCAACGGCGGCGCAGAAATTGATTTGCTACTGGCCTGGCCCAGCGGAGAGCTGTGGGCAATTGAAATCAAGCGCAGCTTAAGCCCCAAGCTAGAGCGCGGCTTTCATGCAGCGTGCGATGACCTCAAGCCATCTCGCAAGCTGGTGGTGTACCCGGGCAACGAGGCTTTTCCACTAGGGCATGATGTGCAGGCTGTGCCACTGGAAACACTGTGCGCAGAGTTGGCCTTAAAAACTACAATCTGAATCTTATTAGACTTAAATCCAAGCACTGGATACATGCGCAAGCAGCTATCAAATTAATAGTAAAAAACAAGACCCCATGAAACTAGACGTCAAAATATTAGACCCCCGCCTCACAAATAACCTGCCTGCTTACGCCACACCCGGCAGCGCGGGGCTAGACCTGCGCGCTTGTCTGCAAGAACCGCTCACTCTGCAGCCCAACGCCTGGCAACTAGTGCCTACCGGCATGGCCATCTACCTGCAAGACCCTGGCTACGCAGCGATGATTTTGCCGCGCTCGGGCATGGGGCATAAACATGGCATCGTACTCGGTAATTTGGTGGGGTTGATTGACAGCGATTACCAGGGGCAACTGATGGTGAGCGCCTGGAACCGTTCGCCAACGGCCTTTACGATTGAGCCGATGGAGCGCATTGCGCAACTGGTGATCGTGCCGGTGGTGCAGGCGCAGTTCAATATCGTCAACGAGTTTGTCGCTACCGAGCGCGGCGAAGGCGGTTACGGCTCTACGGGCAAGGCATAAACATGGGCCGCGCTAAAAGACGGGCCAAGAAAGACCCAAACTATGTGCCGCCCGTAGTGCTCAACGACGATGGCAGTCCCAAGGTCTACCCACCAGCGCCACGCTACTTGATTGAATCTTTGGACATTGAAGCCCAAGGGATTGCGCGGCGCGCATTGCCGCTGGCTGATGCGTCGGAGATAGATGCCGATACGCAGGAGGCGCAAGAAGCTGATGGCAAAGTGGTTTTTATAGAAGGCGCTTTGCCGCTTGAAATTGTCAGCGCGCAGATTCATCGCAAAAAGAACAACTGGGAAGCGGGCACGGTCAATACTATTCACCGTGAGTCATCGCAGCGCGTGAAGCCAGGGTGCGAGCATTTTGGCTTGCACGCAGGTGCCTGCGGTGGCTGCAAGATGCAGCACCTGCATGCAGATGCCCAAGTGGCCGTCAAGCAGCGTGTGCTGGAAGACCAGCTGTGGCACCTGTCCAAGGTAAAAGCAGAAACCTTGCTGCGCCCCATTGCTGGGCCTGCCTGGGGCTACCGATACCGTGCGCGGTTGTCAGTGAAAAACGTACTGAAAAAAGGCGAAGTACTGATCGGTTTCCATGAGCGAAAAAGTCGTTATGTGGCCGACATCAATAGCTGCCCGATTCTGGTGCCGCATGTGAGCGCCATGCTGATGCCACTGCGCGCACTGATCGCCAGCATGGATGCCAAAAACACGGTGCCGCAAATTGAATTGGCCGCGGGTGACACGGTGACTGCCCTGGTGCTGCGGCATCTGGAGCCGCTGAGCCATGATGACTTGCACAAGCTGCGCGACTTTGCTGCTGCGCACAAGGTGCAATGGTGGTTGCAGTCCAAAGGGCCTGATACGGTGAAGCTGCTGGACGAAGGTGGCGAAGTTTTGAGCTACCAGTTGCCCGAATTTGGCGTGACCATGCCCTTCAAACCGACCGACTTTACCCAAGTCAACCCGCATATCAACCGCGTACTGGTCAGCCGTGCGCTGCGTCTTTTAGACGTACAAAAATACGAACGTGTGATTGACTGGTTTTGCGGCTTGGGCAACTTCACCTTGCCACTGGCCACCCAGGCGCGCGAGGTGTTGGGTATTGAGGGCAGCGACACGTTAGTACAGCGTGCAACCGAGAATTTACGTGTAAATATGCCCAATGCCACCGTGGATAATGCGCAAGCAGCTACTAAATTTGTAGCGCGTGACTTGTTTGAAATGACAGGCCAAATGCTCATCGACGATGGTACGGCAGACAAATGGCTGGTAGATCCGCCACGCGAAGGCGCTTTTGCACTGGTGAAAGCTTTGGCCGATTTGCACCAGCAAAGCATGGGTCAACTGGCTGACGTAGAAGAGGGTAAAGCAGCCCCCATACCTGTTGTGTTCAATGGTTGGCAACCACCGCAACGCATCGTCTACGTGAGCTGTAACCCGGCAACATTGGCGCGCGATGCAGGCATTCTGGTGCACAGCGCAGGCTACCGCTGCACGGCGGCGGGTGTGATCAACATGTTTCCGCACACAGCGCATGTGGAAAGCATGGCGATGTTTGAGCGCCAAAGTTTGTAGCTGGGCTTGTAGCCTGATCAGTCTTGCGCGGGCAACTTGGCGCAGTCGATTTCTGTAGCTCCTTTGGCAGAAGGGGTCTGATCTTCGCTGTCAGAAACACGGTACGGCTTGCTATACCAGCTCGTTACAGGTTTGCCGTCACATATGCTGGGTAGATATTTGTTCTGGCGTTCTGCGTCAACAAATGCTTTGTCCAGCCGTGGGAACCCTGAAGATTTGGCTACTTCAACTTTGAGAACAGCTCCAGTTTTTGATACTAAAACCCGCAGTATTGCACTGCCTGTTTCTCCGAGCGTCTTTGAAATATTGCTGAGTTTGGGTATGACTTCAGTCATCGCTTCGGCTGCTTTACCGACACCAGAAAACTCACTAGCGCGAGCAGCAGTTGGCGTCACAGGCGCTTGTGGCATGGCTGCCTTGGCTGTGGCTACAGTAGCGGGGACTTGTGGCTCTGGTGCGCCCATGGGCGCGTTTGGCGCAGGTGTTGGGTTGTTGCTGGCTACCGGCAAGCTTACGGGTGCTTGCGCCACAGGTGCTGTAACGGCTGGCGTCACGGGAGATTCCGCAGGCTTGAGAGTCTCAGGAGTAGCCAATAGTTTGGCAGGCGGGGGTGACTTCTTGTCCTGGGTTTTTACCGGCTCCGGCTTGGCTACGGGTATGGGCTCAACGCGTGGCACCACGGGCTCAGGCTTTGGCTCGGGGGGCGTTAGCTTTTGGGTCACGAGCATGACCATGGGCATCAGCCTACTGGTCGCGCGCTCAAGCAAATGGGTTTTGATGATCCACAGCAAGGTTGCGTGCAGCAGCATGACGCCCAGGACCATAAGCCCAAGATGTTTACCTGTCGGCAGCGCAGAGGTTTGAAGGCGTGCAATCACAATATTCGTAAAGGAGTTTAGCGCCAAACAAAGCGCAGCCAGCACGCCCAGACTATCATCATCAAACCGGCAAACATATACGGCAGCGCCAGGTTGGCGTGGTACAGCCAGGTCGATACAAGCGGTGCCACCACCATGCCCAGAGCCTGCGTGGCAGATAAAGCGCCTGCTGCGCTGCCTTGCTCAGACTCACTCACGCTCAGCGAGGTCAGCGACTGAAAGCCCGGAAACACAAAACCAAAACCAAAACCAGCACAAAAATACATCATGCCCAGCATCCAGGGGGCTGAGGCAAAGGGTGTGGCTGCAAAGCCGCTGCCTGCTACCAGGCTACCGATCATGATGAGCTGTATGGGCTTGGGCTTGAACCTGCGTACCAGTAGCTGAGCGACTATAAGCGCTACACCCACGCAAAACAGCATCATGCCGGCCATGGACGCGGCATTACGGGTGTCCAGCTTGAACAAGTCTTGCACCAAAAACCCGGTGTTGACTTGCGCTGTGACAATGCAAAACATGGCCAAAAAGGCGCTGATGCTGCCAATGCGAATGCGTGTGTCTGTGAACCGCAGTGCGGGTATGTCACCCGCAGCAGGGTTGAGGGGCAACGCTGGCAAACGTTTGGCTACCAGCCACAGCGCCAGCAGGCCTACGCAGGCGCTAAATGCCACGGGTGCAGCCAAATGCCAGCGCGACAGCATGGCGGCGCTGGCTGGGCCAATAATCAGCCCCAATGCAGACCCCATGCCCAGCGACGCCATGCCCGATGCACGTGTTTCGCGCGTGGTGCTTTGCGCCACATAGGCTTGCGCCATGGTGGGCAGGGCAGAATAAAACAGCGACACCGTGCTGCGCACCACCAGCAACAACACAAAGGCAAGTAGCGCACTCCACCAGTGCGCAATGCTACCCAGCACCACACCGATCAGCAGCGTAAACGTAGCGGCATAACCCAATAAGCCCCGCAGCATCACGCCATGCGGGCCCATGCGGTCACCCAAGCGGCCCCAGGGGCGGCTAGACAACATCCACAGCAGGCCCGACGCAGTCACGATAACGCCCACCTGCCATTCGGCAATGCCCACCTGGCGCGCAATAGGTCCCAGCACCGCGTTAAACGCCATAAACCCCATGGATACCAAGGCCATGACAATAATTAGTACACGCTGGATAGAGAACATGCAGATTGCCTTTTAGACCAAAATATAGGGTTTGCCAGGGCGGAATATGCGCGAGCAGCTATTAATAGTGTAGCAACTGTCAATAAGTCAAACGCTCAGGCCGAATCTCTTGCAAGATGGTCGTGGCAATTTCTTCGATGGATTTGGTCGTTGTGCTCAACCAGCGAATGCCCGCTCGGCGCATCATGGTTTCGGCTTCGCTGACTTCCATGCGGCAGTTTTGCAGGCTGGCGTATTGGCTATCAGGGCGGCGTTCTTGACGCACTTCGTGCAAGCGTTCGGGGTTGATGGTCAGGCCAAATATTTTCTTTTTGTGCGGCACCAATGCAGGCGGCAGGTGCTGGCGCTCAAAGTCTTCGGGAATGAGCGGGTAATTGCTGGCTTTGAGGCCATATTGCATGGCCAGGTACAGTGACGTAGGTGTTTTACCGCTACGGCTTACGCCGACCAAAATCACATCCGACTGTTCTAGGTCTTTATGGCTCTGCCCATCGTCATGCGCCAGACTGAAGTTGATCGCTTCAATCCGGTCATGGTAGGCCTTGCTCTTGCTCACATCGCTAAAGCGGCCAATACGGTGGTTACTTTTGATGCCCAGCTCCTCCTCCAGCGGGTGTACAAAGGTGCCAAACATGTCGTGCATCATCGCCTGCTCGTGGCAGCCGGTATTGATGACGCGCAGCACGTCCATGTTGACTAGGGTGAGAAAAACAATGGGTTTTTTGCCCTCTACCTGCGCAGTGTGCTGCACCTGGCGCACTGCCTGATGGGCTTTGTCTACCGTGTCGATAAATGGCAGACGCACATGGCGCGGTTCCATTTCAAACTGCGCAAGAATGGCATTGCCAAAGGTCTCGGCAGTAATGCCGGTGCCATCGGAGATGAAGAATACGGTGCGGGTGGTCATAGTGGCTTGATTATTGCCCAGGTTGATGATGAACTTGAGGGGATTGGCCAACCGCTTGCGCTGTCTGGCAGGCTGGGTGCGCGGATACCGTAGGTAAAAGGGGGAGCCAGGTACAAAAGCTGACAAGAAG
>JAYVTG010000018.1:0-13232 GCA_043774625.1 Polaromonas sp.
GAAGGCTTTGGGGGAGGGGTGTGCGATGAAAAATTTTTAGGAAGGCGCGCGTTGTTGAAGGTCGAACGCTACAAAACGCAGTTCGCGCGTGTTTTCTAAAAACTTTTTGCAGCGCACACCCCGAGTCCAAAGCATGCCTACCAACTGAGCAAGTCCAACGCCTACCCAACAAGTCAGTCCAAAGCCCAAAGTCAACCCACCCACAGAGCAAGTCAAAAACCGTGAACAACTCTCACTCAGCCAACGCCACCTGCACCGCCTGCACTCTCGTCTTTTCAATAGCTTGACCTATTTTTGGCCCTGTAGCCCCCGCAGATATTGCGCGAGCAGCTATCGGTTCTGTAGCAACTGCCAGTGCAGCGTCGAGTGCTTTTTGCAGGCGAATGCGTTGCGGGTACGACTCATTCTGCTTGCCTAGCCGCCCTCGTGCGTCGCACTCGCAGGCCAGCAGGGCATCGGCAAAGCGGGCGGGTTTGCGAAAGGCGTCGCAGCGTTGCAGCAGGCGCACGATGGATGCAGCGTTCAAATCGCCACTGCGGTGGATGTTGCCATGCTCGCGCGCCACGACCTCGGCCAGCTCGCGACAGTCCAGCGGCACGCGAAAGCGGTCGCACACGGGGTGCAGCAGTTTGACGCTGCGTTCTTCGTGGCCAAGGTGGCGCGGCAAGTCTTCAGCGCGCGTGGTGCCTTTGCCCAGATCGTGCAGCAGGCAAGCCAGGCGCACGGGTAGGCTGGCGCTGAGTTGCGCGGCCATGTCCAGCACCATCATCAGGTGCACGCCGGTGTCTACTTCGGGGTGGTGCGCCTCGGGCTGGGGCACGCCCCACAGGCGGTTGACTTCGGGCAGCAGTACCTGCAGCGCGCCGCAGTCACGCAGCACGCCGAACATTTGCGAGGGTTTGGCTTCCATCAACCCGCGCGACAGTTCTTGCCACACGCGCTCGGCTACCAGGGCGTCTGCCTCGCCGCTGGCAACCATGCGGCGCATGAGGGTCATGGTTTCAGGCGCTACGGCAAAGTCTGCAAACCGGGCGGCAAAGCGCGCCACGCGCAGAATGCGTACCGGGTCTTCAGCAAAAGCCAGACTGACGTGGCGCAGCACCTTGTCTTTCAAATCACGCTGGCCGTGGTACGGGTCTACCAGTTCAAACTGGGACAGGGTTTGGGAGCTAAAACTGCCTGATGCCAGCGTAGATAGTGCGCGAGCAGCTATAGAATTAATAGTAAGGTCGCGGCGCACCAAATCCAGTTCTAGCGTGACGTCTGGGTCGGCATAGAAGCTAAAGCCGTGGTAGCCCTTGGCGGTTTTGCGTTCGGTGCGGGCCAGGGCGTACTCTTCGCGCGACTGTGGATGCAGGAAGACGGGGAAGTCTTTGCCAACGGGTTGGTAGCCTTGTTTCAGCATTTCTTCGGGTGTGCTGCCCACCACCACGTAGTCGCGGTCGCGCACGCTTTGGCCTAACAAGGCGTCTCTGACTGCGCCGCCGACTAAGTAGATTTCCATGGGAGTAGTGTAGGGTCGTTTTTGTTTTCTTCGGGCAAGGGGTTTTTTGATGCTTGCCCTTTTGTACGAGCGTGGACGAGGGTGGGTTGGCTTGCTGTTGCGCGTTGATAGTTGTACGGGCTTGGCTAGGTGTTTGCGGTTCCGCTCATGATGCGGCATACGCATAAATCGCGGAGCCCGCAAACACCTAGCCAAGCCTTGAAATGGTTGGCGCGCAACCGTTGAATACCGCAGACGCTGAGGTCGTGACCCTTCGAATATTCACAGTCATCGCAGCAGGGTGAGCGTATGCTGTTGACCCGATTTTAGGTACTCCTACATGAGGGGCTGCAGCATACGCTCACCCTGCGTACAAGAGATGACTCACTTATACGCCCCCCAACAAGCCAAGCACACAAGACGAAGCCATGGACTCGCAAGATGCCATGCACCTGGGCTTTGCTGGCTCTGGACTGTGCGTTAAAGGCTCGCTCTGCTTCGTCTGCAAAGAAGAAATCGTATGTTTCCCGCGCTGGATATGCGCAACCAGCTATTAAAGTAGTAGCAAAACCTGCCACACCCGCCAAGACACCGCGCACAAGCACGGCCAGCAAAGCGCCCGCCAAACGCGGCAAAGCTACGCCTGCCAAAGCCGTTGCGCGACCCGCCATGACCAGGGCGGCGCGCAAGTCTGCCAAGGGCTGAGCCCACGCGGCAGCGCTGTTGCAGGCACCTGCAGCGGGGCCTGCACCCGCCGGGTTGGCCAGCCGAAACCAGCTCCCGCGCACAGCCACACCAGCTTGTGCCGCCAGTTGCATGGGCACCGGGTTCCAGTCGAAATACAAGGTCTGTGTAGCGGGCATTTTCCAGCCCTCCAGCACCACGGCGTCGCCCGCTGGCACGCGCAGACAGTCACCCGCTTGCAAAAAATGGTCGCCCGGCAGGCTGGGCAGGGTCACCCACGCGCCGCCTTGGCTGATGCGCAGCACGCTGTCTTCTTGTGGAGTCAAAGACAAGGCGCGGCCTGCGCACAGTGCAAACGCGCCTGCTGGCTTTTGGCTGGCAGCAGGCTGGGTGCAGGCCGACGGTGCAGACGATGGGGTGTCAAATGGACGGTACATGGCAAGCTCCTTCAAACTTGGTTAAAACCGCGTGATGGGCTGCAAAGCTTGGTGAATCAGGAGTCACAACTATTGCGGTTTAGGACTGAATGATCATCCTGCCACGCTTGCAAGTCCAATGAATTCTCATTACACTATTCATTCGTAATTAGCATGAATAGGTCATCAGCATGTTGCATTCCTTAACCCATCTTCGCACCCGCCCCATTGGCGCTGGCAACCTGCGGGCTTTTGAAGCAGTGGCCAGGCACCTGAACTTTCGCGCAGCAGCGCAAGAACTGGCACTCACCCAGTCTGCGGTGTCGCGCCAAATCCAGTCGCTAGAAGAAGAAGTGGGCGCCAGCCTGTTCAATCGGCACACCCGTTCGGTAGAACTCACCGGCGCTGGCATGGCGCTGCTGGGCGCGTCTGCACCGTCGCTAGAGCGTATCGACAGCGCGGTGCGGCAGATTCGGGCCAGCACGGGGCGCAAGTCGGTGGCAGTTACCACTTTTGCGTCTCTCGCATCAATGTGGCTGATCCCACGGCTGGAAAAGTTTCAACAGGATAATGCAGGTATCGACATTCGCATTGATGCGTCAGACGTGTCAGTGGACATGGAAACCGCCGACATCGACATGGCGTTGCGCTACGGCCCTGCCAACAAAATGCCCGCACACGCCATTCGCCTGTTTGGCGAACAGCTCACGCCTGTGGTCAGCCCGTGGTTGCTGAAAAGCCAGCCCAAGATCAGGGCAGCATCGGACATGGCCAACTTCACCCTGATCGAGGCGGGCGACAGCCACAGCACCCACCTGGAATGGCTGACCTGGCGACGCTGGCTGGACAAGCAGGGCCTGCCCAAGCTGGAGGCCAAGCGCTGGCTGTACTTCAACTACGCGTACCAAATGGTGCAGGCAGCCCTCACCGGCCAGGGCGTGGTGCTGGCGCGCACCCCACTGGTGGCCGAAAGCCTGGCCAGCGGCGACCTGGTCGAACCCTTGCCCCAACTGCGCATCGACTCGCCCATGGCCTTTTGGCTGGTGCTGGGGCCACGTGCGCGGTCAACGTCTACCGCGCGGCCCGAGGTGGTGGCCTTTTGCAACTGGATCAAACAGCAAGCCAGCGAGACGCGCACGGTGATTGGCGAGGTGCCGGGGAGCGATGTGGAGACGGGGTCGCTGGATGATTGATGCCGCCCCTGCAAGTCGCTGCGGGTTGGCTTCGCGGCTCTCATGTCGTCACATCAGCGCGGATGGCTGCATGCCGCAGGCGCTCATGATGGAGTACCATAAATCGCTTCTGCGCCATACAACCATCCGCGCGGCGACGTGGGTTGGTGGTCGAAGGTGCAATACCTTTTGCTCTACTTTTTGTAGCTGCTCGCGCACTATCTACGGCGGTTTCAACCACAAAGTGTGATGCGACCGAGTGATTGAAGCTATTGAGGAGTACCGATGACTGGCAAAACCATTTCCACTGCAAAGAACCCCCATCTTTGCAGCAGTTTTGATGGTTTTTTGGCCCAAGAGGGCATGCTGCAAGCCGCCACAGCCACCGCTGTCAAACGCTTGATCACCTGGCAGATTGAGCAAGAGATGAAGGCGCGCCAGCTTGACTTTGACTGCCTTGGCCAGTGCGGCGGCGTTGGGCCTGCAGATTTAGCTAGCTGATGAGCGTGTAGCCTTCCTGGAGAAGTAGCAACGCGGTTGTTGGAGGGCGCACAATGGAATGGAACAGGGTGCAATGGCTGCGTAGCCCTTCCGCAATTACTGCTGATTTACAAGCCACCCCTTTACTGCCCACATGCACTTACACTTTTGAATAGACAAGCGTGAAATAAGTCATGCGATCCAGCAACGGTTTAAATCTACATTTAGTAACTTCTGTTAAAGTGACTTTTACCGGAGGTAAATCTATGTCGTCTCTCGTCTCTCGTCTCTCGTCTCTCGTCTCTTGTCGCGAGTAAGGCCTTGCGCTCTCAGGGTTCAAACTTTGTTGCGTATAACCAAGCTTCTTTGCACAGCCTTTTTTGTGAGTTTATGGTTCAGCAGCAGCGCGTTAGCGCAGTGCAGCTTTAATTTTCCTCTGAATTTTGAACCAGATCTTTTTCCAAACCTCCCCAGTGGCTATGACAGCAACAGCTACGCCAATGAAGCAGCGGCACTGAGCGCTGCAAAACTCTACTTCTTCGGCCCCACTGGGTTTTATTTCACACCGTATAGCTGCAGAGGCAGTTACACTTCGGTAAGTATTTCATTGGTTCCTGGTGGAGGCGCGGGCGAAATGAATTTTTGGGAGAGTGGTACGTACCCCTTGTCCAACTATCCAGGAGTGTCGATATTGCAATTTGATACGGTGATGAATCGCTGCGAAAATGGTATTGTTATTGGTAGCGTAAGACAGGTCTTCTCCTTCGGACACATCCTCGCTTGCACCTCTCAATCTCAGCTGACTCTCAGCGGGCTCACAGAAACCCGCCCCGCAGGCACTGGCGGCACATCCACCGTCGAAATCACCGCCAAACTTACTGACGGGAGTCAACCAAAAGCTGGAGTTAATGTAGGAATTGCCGTAGCTGTTGCAGCCAACACTGGTGGCCACGACCATGACAGCCCTGCCAGACCCAAAGGCACTTTGACAATCGCTGGCATAACCCCAGGCACTGCCATCAATGGTGTGACAGATGCAAATGGCGAGTTGAAGATACAGTTTGAGGCACCCTTCTTTGCTGGTACCCACATCGTAGTAGGCACATGCGATGGATGCACAACGCCTGCGCAAAAACAAATTGATGTAAAGATCCCGGACCTCGTAGAACTTACTGCTGACGGCAGCAGTCCACCGAGCTACACCTTGCGCGGAGCAGATGCCAGGCATAGCAGTAATCATTGGTTTACCCAATCTGCGATTGACTCGCTAGACAGATTAATCACATTTTTCAAGTCACTCGGATGGCAGCCCGTCGGTGTCAATGATGCCAGTTTGACGTGGGGTGGCAGCTTCGATATTGATGGTGCCTGGGTGGTGGGCAGAAGACACGCGGAGCACCGCTTGGGTGAAGAAGTGGACTTGAGCTTTAAAGTGGGTACAGATGCAGCGAAAATTCGAAAATCTTACGACAAGGTTTGCAAAAAAGAGGGGATTGATATACCCAGCACGATTTTGTGGCATGGTTCAGCCAGTGCATACGATCCTCATTTTCATGTTCGCCTGAGCGGAACATACACCACCGTAAAAAGCGGCATTGGCCGCCCTGCACCCTGTGTGCTTGATGGCGTAAAGTAAAAACTGAACAGCATTTCTCCAAGTAAAGGATGACCATGAATAAATATGTCTATACCCTAATAGCACTGATTGCTATGGCGGCTAATTTTCCAGCCATGGCCGCACCAGATAGCGTGACACAAGATCTGCAAACGGGTGACTGGGTGTTTACCGTTACCAATACAGAAACCAACGAACAAAAGGTTTGGCGTTATGTGCCACGCAATCAGTTTTCACCACGCATCCGCAATGCGGTCCGCTGGAATGGTTCTGCATTTGAATACAGCTACCGTTTGCACAACAGCAATAAGTCAAAACAAGAGATTGCATTTCTTTGGATAAAAGAAGCCCGCATGGCGTTACCCGACGTACCGCAGTATCGGAAAACGATTTATCCTAGGCCAAGCAATTGGATTACCTACGTTGAAGAAGATCGAAATAATCGAGAAAAATATCTGAAGCAGTTCATCACCGATATTAAAGACTGGCCAGGTGAAATTGCCGTAGACAAGCAAAATATAGGTCGCCAGTTTGGTTGGTTTGCGTCCGCAATAGCAGCAGCACCAGACTTGCGTCCGGGTCAAACATTACCGACTGGGAAAGTTCTGCGCCCAGAGTTGCCGGGTATTGGCATTGCTGGCATGCAAGGCAACACGCTCGAACGTGGTGCCGCTGGTGACTTGCCGCAGACCGGCCCGCTTGCAGACGCGTGGGATCAAATCGTTGCGGTCGATGAAGTCAAAGTACCAGTTTTGGCACCCGCCATCATTATTCCTGTGCCGTACAACGCCGCTGAACTGGCGCGACGCCTGCGTACCGAGATTAGTTTTTGGCCAAAGCTGGCAGTTGCGCAACCCGATGTAATTGAGCGACTCAACCGCCAATTTGAAGTGTTGATTCCGGCACTGGAATTGAATAACAAAAGTGGTGCCCGTAACGCAGTGGTAGCCATGCTGACAGAAGTTTTTGGTCACCACAAAGGCTTCACCCATCGCCAGGCTGAGGAAGACGATGAAGACCAAGACGCTGATGCTTTGCCACATAAAAATGGCACCAAATACGGCGTACAAGGATCTGTAGTTATTCAGCCCATGCCTATGCACCGCGTTGCCGCGCGCGTACTAACTTTTGACTTGATGTATCTATTGACCCGCTTAGAACACGACCGTTAAGCCTTGAGATAGCTTCACCTCGATTTGCTCAAGACAATTTCCCCTCACGGATACACCTGCCCCATATCCGTCAATATCGCCGCCAGCGGCACATCGTGCGGTTCGGGCTCAAATTCGGTTACCAGGGCGTTGGAATAGGCCAGCCCTACCGTGACGGGCTGGGGTTGCAGGGCCGCCAGGGTGCGGTCATAAAAACCGCCGCCGTAGCCCAGGCGAAAGCCGCCGGGGCCGTAGCCTACGCAGGGGACGAATAGCAGGGTGGGAACGACGATTTCGGTGTCTTTGGGTTTGGGGATGTCGTAGGCGTCGTGTTCCATGGGGCAACCGGGGTACCAGGCGTAAAAAGTCAGGGTTTTGTGCACTTTGTCTACCACCGGCAGGCCAATTTTGCGCGGCGAGCTGCTGGGGCCGCCTTGTAAAGAAGCGTGGGGATGGGTAAAACTTGCTACAAAATCGATAGCTGCTTGCGCAGTATTGACGCTGGCATTAGATGGTTTTTTGGGTAAATTTGGCAATGGAGGCAGTTGCGGCTCGTCGTCGCTGTCCAAAGGGCCAAAGCCGCTGTTCATCAAACCGTCTTCTTGCCAGCGGTACAGTGCAGGCAGGGGGTCAAATTCGCCTTTAATGGGCCAGTAGGCACCAATAACGATGTCGGGGCGCTCGACCAGCCAGATGCGCATGGCACGTTGTAACAGCTCGGCGCGCTGTAGGCGGTCGGGCAAATTAAGGCGTTCTTCTACTAATCGTTTGCGGATTTGTGTTTTGTCCATAATCAGGGGTATGACCTTGCAAATTAACTCGTTCTTCTGCCGAAAAGCTCTTTTAATCATTCTGGCATGTTTATGCACCGCTGTGCTGCCTGGTTTGGCCATGGCGCAACCGGGGGATGATGCCATCATCGAGATGCAAAAGGCGTTTAAAAACAGCGACAAGAAACGCCTGACAGCCATGCTGCCCCTGACGCGCGGCCATGCGCTGGAAGCGCAGGCGGCGTATTGGGAGATGAGAGCCCGGCTAGAAGAAGCCAGCCCCCAAGAGGTGCTGGACATGATGCAGCGTTACGCGGGCACTTACCATGAAGACCGCATGCGCAACGACTGGCTACTGGAGCTGGGCAAGCGACGCGACTTTAGCAATTTTGCGCTGGAATACCCCAAGTTCCGTATGAATGACGACAAAGAGGTGCGCTGCTATGCGCTACTTATTGACCATATTGCGGGCAACCAAGACGTGACAGACGAAGTGCGCCGCAACTGGTACGCACTGCGCGATGCAGACGACGGCTGCACACTGGCGGCAGACCGTTTGTTTAGCGAGAAAAAACTGACTGCACTGGATGTGTGGAAAGAAGCACGCCTGAGCATGGATGCCAACCGCGCCAAGGCCGCAACCAATGCCGTGCAAATGGTGGCACCCGATGTGGCTGCCCAGGTCAGCGAGATTAATGCCAACCCGGCGCGTTACCTCACCTCGCGCGCTGTGGCAACGGGCAATGCGCGTAAAGAACTGGTGCTGCTGGCCTTGATAAAAATGGCTAGCAATGACCCCGATGCTGCGGCCACCCTGCTGGAGAACAAGTGGTCGCCATTTCTTAATGCCGAAGAACGTAGCTGGGCCTGGGGCGTGGTGGGCAAACAAGCTGCGCTCAAACTGTCTGACCAGGCGGGCAACTATTATTCCAAGGCGCGCAACGAATATTTGACCGACGATATGCTGGGCTGGAAGGTGCGCGCCGCCCTGCGCAGCACCGACGTGCAACGCGGCTGGCCCGTGGTGCTGGCCACAGTCAATGCGATGAGCGAAGACGCGAAAAAAGAACCGGTCTGGGCGTATTGGAAAGCCCGCGCATTGAAGGCTACCGTGGCTGGCAAAAACACCACCGTCATGCGTGCGTCACCCGACGGCACCCCCACAGCCATCATTCGGCCCGAGCTGGCCGAGGCTGCCGACTTGCTGGAAAGCATTGCTTCGTCACGCGGCTTCTACGAAATGCTGGCACAAGAAGAGCTAGGCCGCAAAGCCCTGGTGCCTGAACGCCCTGCCCCTTTAACGGCAGAAGAAAAAGAAACCGCCCGCAGCAATAGCGGCCTGAACCGCGCGCTGTACGCCATCGGCATTGGCCTGCGCGCCGAGGGCGTACGCGAATGGAACTACAGCACCAACCTGCACACACGCGGCGGCCTGGGCGAGCGCGACCTGCTGGCCGCTGCCGACCTGGCCTGCCAGCGCGAGGTGTGGGACCGTTGCATCAACACCAGTGAGCGGACGAAGGAATCGTTTGAACACGAGCAACGCTTTCCCATGCCGTTTCGCGACGCGGTGCAACGCCGCAGCCGCGAGATTGGGCTAGACCCGGCCTATGTGTATGGCCTGATTCGCCAGGAAAGCCGCTTCATCATGGACGCACGATCGGGCGTGGGCGCGTCGGGCCTGATGCAGGTAATGCCTGCTACTGCACGCTGGACGGCCAACAAGATGGGCATGAGCGGTTTTACCACCGACCAGTTGAACAACCGCGACACCAATATCGCTATTGGCACGGCCTACCTCAAGTATGTGCTGGACGACTTTGGCGGCTCCATGCCGTTGGCCGCTGCTGCGTACAACGCAGGCCCCAGCCGCCCGCGCGCCTGGCGCAATGGCGTGACGCTGGAGGCTGCAGCCTGGGCAGAAAACGTGCCCTTTGCCGAGACGCGTGACTATGTGAAGAAGGTGCTGTACAACACCACCATGTACGCCACCATTATTTCTGGCCAGCCACAAAGTTTAAAAACGCGCCTGGGCAACATAGGCCCGCGTGAAGGCCCCGTGAGCGAAATCAGCAAGGAGCTGCCATGAAAGTGCTAGTGTTGGGCGGCACGGGTTTTATTGGCCGCCATGTGTGTGAAAAACTGGCCGCTGCAGGCCACCGCATTACCGTGCCTACACGCCGGGTGGCTACAGCCAAGCATATACAAATGCTGCCGCGCCTAGACTTGCTGGAATGCGATGCGCATGACGCCGCGCAGCTTGCCCACACAGTTGCGGGGCATGATGTGGTGATAAACCTGATAGCCGTGCTGCATGGCGACGAAGCACGGTTTACCCATGTGCATGTGGCGCTGGTAGAGAAAATCGTGGCGGCTTGCAAGGCAACAGCGTCTGTCAAGCGCATCGTGCATGTCAGTGCACTGGGCGCCGCGCTGGACGCACCGTCCATGTACCAGCGCAGCAAGGCGCGTGGCGAACAGGTGCTACAAGGCAGCGCTCTGGACTACGCCATTTTGCGGCCCAGCGTGGTGTTTGGCGCTGAAGACAAATTTTTGAACCTGTTCGCTAAGCTACAGGCGCTGTTTCCAGTCATGCCACTGGGTGGAGCCGATACGCAGTTTCAACCCGTGTGGGTAGAAGACGTGGCGCAGGCCGTGGTTGAACTTGTCTACTATGAAAATCATAGCTACTCACGCAATATCTACGAGGCCTGTGGCGATAAAATACATAGTCTGGCAGACTTGGTGCGCTTGGCTGGTGCTTGTAGTGGCAACCAGCGACCCATCATCGCGCTGCCGCGCAGCTTGGCAAGAATGCAAGCGGCAGTGATGGAGTTTTTACCCGGCGAACCGCTGATGAGCCGCGACAATGTGGATTCCATGCAGGTGCCCAATATTGCCAGCGGCACACTACCCGGCCTGCGCGACTTGGGTATTACACCGGGTTCTTTGGAGTCTATAGCGCCCACGTACCTGATGCACAAAGACAAGCTGGACGAATACCGCAGACATGCCACCCGCAGCTAGGGCAAGGGCAGAGCGATCCATTCGTAACGCGAATCAATCAAGGCCAGATTGCGCATGAAAGCGCTTGTCTCTTTGGACTATGCCTAGACTACGATAGAGCTTGCTACCCACTCACCACATGCATCGACTACAGCGAGGCCCTATGCAACTTTATATCGGCAATAAAAACTACTCTTCCTGGTCCATGCGCCCCTGGGTGCTGCTGCGCAATGCGGGCATTGCGTTTGATGAAGTGATGGTGCGTTTTGACAGCCTTGCTGCGGGCTCGCAATTCAAAAAGTCGATCAACCAGGTGTCACCTGCAGGCCGCGTGCCGTGTTTGGTAGACAACGGCCTGACCGTGTGGGACACGCTGGCCATTGTCGAATACGTAGCAGAAAAATTCTCCGACAAAAAGCTATGGCCGCAAGACGTAGCCCAACGCGCCCGCGCGCGCAGCATCTGCGCCGAAATGCACAGCAGCTTTACGGGGCTACGCGGTGCCTGCCCCATGAATATTGAAGCCGACTTGCCCGAAATAGGTGCTCTGGTACTGCGTGACAAACCCGCCGTGCGCGACGACGTGGCACGTATTGAAACCATTTTTAGCGAACTACTCGCCCAGCACGGCGGCCCCTATCTGTTTGGCAAGCAGTTCAGCATCGCCGACGCTTTTTTCGCACCCGTGTGCATGCGCTTTACAACCTACCACCTGAGCCAGAGCGCCAATATCAACGCTTATGTAGAAACCATTCGCAAAGCCCCCGGCGTAGCTGACTGGATTGCAGATGCACTGGCAGAAAAAGACTTCGTGGATTTTGATGAGCCTTACCGCTTGAAGCGATAAAATTCAGTGATGCACACCAGCGCCCTCGTTCTTTTTTCTGGCGGTCAAGACTCCACTGCCTGCCTTGTCCAGGCGCTATCCAAATATGAGCGCGTAGAAACTGTGGGTTTTGATTATGGGCAGCGCCACCATGTGGAGTTGACGCAACGCGTCATCGTGCTGACCGAGCTAACGAAGGCGTTTCCTGCGTGGGCAGCCAAACTGGGTGAAGACCATATGCTCGATTTGGCCGTGCTGGGCAAGGTCAGCGAAACATCGCTCACGCGCGACACGGCTTTCAAAATGGAGCAATCGGGTTTGCCCAATACTTTTGTACCGGGACGCAATCTGCTCTTTCTTACATTGGCGGCGGCACTGGCGTATCGGCGCGATCTGCAAGTCATCGTTACCGGCGTGTGTGAGACGGACTTTTCTGGCTACCCCGATTGCCGCGACGACACCATGAAAGCCATGCAACTGGCTTTGTCGCTGGGCATGGACAAACGCTTTTTGATCGATACACCGTTGATGTGGATAGACAAGGCGGCCACCTGGAAGATGACACATGACCTGGGCGCGGCGTCTGGCGTGGCCCATGGCGGGCAAGCCTTGCTGGACTTGGTGGTGGAACACACCCACACCTGCTACCTGGGCGACCGCGAGCACCGCCACGCCTGGGGCTATGGTTGCGGTACGTGTCCCGCTTGTGAGCTACGCGCTAAAGGTTGGGACAAGTTTGTAGCTTTGCACCGCTAGTGCCCAGGTTTATCTAAACGCGTCCCACAGCAGCTTGCATCCAGTCAAAAACATTCCCGTATACACCAGCTTGTAAAACAGCGTAGGCTCAATGCGCCTGGCAATTCGCACACCGGCCCACACACCCAGTGGCGCAAACGGCATCAGGGCCAGGGACGTATACAAGTTGCGCATGTCCAGCAGCCCCAGCCAGGCGTAGGGAATCCACTTGGCCAGGTTGATGATGAAGAAAAAATATGCCGCTGTAGCGGTAAACATCAAGGGCCTGAGCTTGAGCGGAATCATGTAAGCGTTAAACGACGGGCCACCCGCGTGCGCAATAAAACTGGTAAAGCCCGAGGTAACAATCAGCACCGCACCCACCCAGCGCGGCGGCGACGCGGCATCTGCCTTGGGTGGAAACAGCAAGCGTTGCGCCAGAAACAGCAGTGTAAAAGCACCCACAATGCCTGCCACCACCTGCGGCTGTAACAGTTTGAACAGCAAGGCACCTATCACAATGCCCACCAGGCCGCAGGGCAGCAAAAACATGAGCAGCTTTTTGTCAAAGTCGTTGCGAAAAACCCGAATACCCATCACGTCCATTACCAAGAGCAGGGGCATAAAAATGGCAGCAGACTGCGGCACGCTGATAACCAGGGCCATCATGGGTACGGCGAGAGAACCAAAGCCAGAACCAAAACCGCTCTTGCTTAAACCCAGCAGCAACACAGCGGGAATGGAGACAAGATAGAAATGCCAGTCAGTGATCATAGAATAATTTTTATAAGAAAAATCACTAGCGTCCCAACGTTACCGAACGGAACGCGTGTAAGTTAATGAATTGTTTGAAGAAATTGTCAATTTTGTTTGTCCTCGATATAAATCGTTTTT